>JBEKPY010000110.1:0-16790 GCA_049520275.1 Bryobacteraceae bacterium | reverse complement strand
ATCACCCTCCCCAGCAACCCCGTCAACACCAGCCCCGCCACCACCTTCCCCTCGAACCTCCACACCGCGGGCACGTCCGGCGGCGGCACCAGCGACACCGCTATCGCCAGCGCCGACACGCCGAAGCCCAGCACTCCCGCGACGCCCCGGCCGAAGCGCACCCCCGCGGCGAACAAATACAGGAACGGCACGAAAGTAGTGATCACACACATGTCCACCAGCGTCTGATAGGCGCCGCGCAGCGTCTCGCCGTACTCCATGGCGAACAGCAACAGGCTGCACAGCGCCGCCTGCGTGAGAATGGACACGTGCGGCGTGCCCCAGCGCGGGTGCAGGCGCGCGAACACCGGCGGCATGTAGCGATCCAGACCCACGGCGAAGGGCAGGCGCGTATTGCCGGCCACGTAGGAGCCGAGCTGGCCGATGGTGCCCACCGTCACCAGCGTCGCGAACACCGGTCCCAGCCACCACACGCCCAGGCGCTGGCCGGTAATCTGGCCCGCCTGGGTGAGCCCGGTCATCACGCTGACGTGTTCGGGCCGCATCAGCACCAGCAACGCGGAAGTGCCGGCGATGTAGAACGCGGTGCAGATGGCCCCGCTGATCGCGGCGGCCCGCGGGACGTTGCGGTCGGGGTTGTGAATCTCGCCGCCCAGAATCGCGCCCACCTCCAGCCCCACGAACGCGAACGCAATCTGCGACCAGAAGTTCACGCTGTCCCACGTCACCGAGGGCACAATGTGGAATCGCGTGGCCGAGCCGAACTTCAGCAGAACCGGGATGGAGAAACCCACCAGCAGCACCGCGATCACCCACGTCGAGCCGCCCCCCAGATTGCCGGCCCATTTGACGATCTTCAGTCCGAAGAGGTTCGCCAGGAACACGGCCCAGAGCACGGCGAACGTCACCGGGAGAGCGTAGTGCCGCGTCTCGGCGATCTCGCCCGCTCCGAACATATACGCGGCCATGGAAACGCCCACCAGAATCAGCGTGGGGAAGTAGATAATGTTGGAAATCAGATAATACCAGGCGCAAAGGAAACCGTGCCAGTCGCCGAAGGCTTCGCGCGACCAGACGTACAACCCCCCTTCCTGCGGGAATCGGCGTGAGAGCGACGACACCACCAGCGCCGACGGCACAAAGAAGAACAGCACCGCCAGCACCCAGAGCGTGATGGACCCGGGGCCCGCATGCGCGGCGGCCGACAGCCAGCGCACGCCCGCCACCGCGGCGATGTTGAACAGCACCAGGTCCCACAGCCCCAGCTCGCGCCGGAGACCGGTCGCCGCCGCCGGTTCACTCATCGGCCTCCTCCTCGGACGGTTCCGCCGCCACCCAGTGGGTCACCGGCGGGGCGCCGTCGCCCAGATGAAACGCATGCGCGCTCGCCTGCACGTCGCGGTCGGCCGCGGTCATGCGCTCGTGCTGGCGCAGGTGCTCCGCCCAGCTCTCCACCAGAAACGATTCGCGCATGCGCCCGGGCGCCGCGGCATCTTCGAACAGGCTCCAGCGCATGGCGCCATCGCGCCGGCGGATCGTTCTCATCCCCTGCATCACGCGGATGAACTCGGCCCGCCGCGCGAGGTCGATCTGATACTCTACCGCAACCAGCACCGGGCCGCTGTCCGGGTGGATGTCGAGGGCCATGGTCGGCTCGGGCCAGTGCGGCTTGGCGAGCGTCTCGGACGGCTCGGACGAGCCCAGCTTCAGCCGGAACGTCACGGTGGCCGAGACGAACAGCGTCAGGCCGGCCGCGAACAGTGTGGTGCGGACGCCGAAGCGCTCCGCAATCGCGCCGGCCAGCGCGCTGCCCACGGCCATCGCCGATTGGAACACCAGCAGGTACATCCCCAGCGCGCGGGCACGCACCCAGGAGGGCGCGGTGGTCTGCGTGGCGATATTGAGGTTGGAGTTCACCGTCATCCACGACATGCCGCCGGCCACCAGCACCAGGCAGACAAATCCGAAGTGGTGCAGCCAGTAGAGCGATGCCGCCACGCAGCCGAACGAGGTGGTGGCCGCCGAAACCAGCAGGTTCGGGCTGAAGCGTTCGCGCAACCGCGAGAGGACGGTGGCGCCCAGAACCGACCCGGCGCCGAGACAACCCAGCAGCACGCCGTAGCCGGTGCTTCCCAGGCGCAGCTCGGTCTTCGCCAGAAGCGGCAGGATGGCCCAGAGAGCGCTGGCCGGCGTCACGAAGGCGGCCGAGCGGAGCAGCACGGCGTGCATGGGAGGGGCGAAGCGCACGTAGCGAATGCCCGCCAGCATGGCCGAGGAGATGCGCTCTTCCGCGTGCGCGTGGTCGCGCGGGCGCCGGCGCCACATCCACAGCACCACCATCACGCCCACGAACGAGACGGCATTCAGCAGGAACGCGGGTCCCGCGCTGGCGGCCGCGAGCACGGCTCCCCCCAACGCCGGTCCCACGGCCCGCGCCAGATTGAACCCGGCCGAGTTGAGCGCGATGGCCGCCGGCAGTTCCTCGCGCGGCACCAGCTCGGGCATGATGGCGTTCCATGCCGGTCCGTTCATGGTAGAGCCCACGCCCAGCGCGAAGGTGAGCAGCAGCAGCGACCACGGGCCGGTGTAGCCGGCCAGCGTCATCACGCCCAGGATGCCCGCGGCCGCCAGCATGCCGCCCTGCGTCCACAGCAGCAGCTTGCGCCGGTCCACGATGTCGGCGAGCGCTCCGGCGGGAATGCCCAGCAGGAAAACGGGGAGGCTGGTGGAGCTCTGGACCAGGGCCACGTAGAGCGGCGAAGGCGTCAGCAGAGCCATCAGCCAGGCGGCGCCCACGTTCTGCATCCACGTGCCGACGTTCGACACCACGGAGGCAATCCACAGCCAGCGAAACGTCGCGTTTCTGAGCGGCGCCAGCGTGCCCCGTTGCCGCGCCGCGGTGGTCTCCGACAAGTTTCTATTGTCGCAGGCGAGCTAGCGGCCGAGCTCCGCCAACCTCTTCGGCCGGCGCACGAAGTAGTAGATCAACGCGCCAACGATCTGGGCGAAGACGATAATGACAATCCAGACCAGCTTTTCATTGCCTTCGTTGGGTTCCTTCGTCGCGCAGTCTACGATCATCCAGATCCAGAACGCGAATACGGCAACAACCAGACAAAAAACGATTAAGGCCCACAGCGCTCCAATCATGAGTCACCTCCAACGGCCACATCCAGCATATCCAGGCCGGAAAGATCCTGCTGCCTGTGATGAAGGCGGCCATGCCGCTTGCCGATCGCACAATCCGGCTGAACCCGGTCTACCTGTTTACCGGCGTTTGGGCGGTGATGGCCGAGGCGCGGCAGTGGGCGATTTCGACAATGACGGCGCCCTGGACATTCTGGTGAGCAACAACGGCGGCAATGCCAATCGCTGGCTGGAGGCGCTGCTGATGGGCACGCGTTCGAATCGCGACGGGGCGCGCGCGTGAAACTCACCGCGGGCGATCTGACGCTCTGGGATCAGCGGAAAGGCGGCATGAGCTACCAGTCCGCGCAGGACCCGCGGCTGCATTTCGGGCTGGGGGGGCGGGGGATGGTGGATGTCCTGGAGGTGCGCTGGCCGAGCGGGATGGTGACGCGGCTGACGGGGGTCGCGGGCGATCCGATCATCGCGGTGAAAGAGGGAGTGGGGATCGTGCCGCGGGCGATCCGCAACGACGTCGCCTCCGTGCTGCCGAAGGCTTCGGTGAGCCGATCGCCATTTCCGGACTGATGCCGGATTTACAGAACCTTCGCCTCGCGGGCACCGAGAGGCCCAAAGGCTCCAAACAATCATGCCGGACAATGCGGCCGGGATGGGGCGGGTTTTTCATGGCCACGGTGTTTTGTCTCTCTCGTTGCTTGATGGGGACGCCGGGTTCCACCGTATTGACGGCTGCAGCGATGCTCTCCGCGACCATCTTCACCATGGCCATTGCGAATGCGTAAGCACGACGAGCCCGATCGTACGCCCCTTCAGGTTCTGCTGATACCGGATGTTCTTTTCCGTGGTCACCAGGACTTCAACGATCGGTTCGCCGTTTGCGAGTTCCTCCCACCCTCGCGTCCGCGCTTCCTCCACGGAATGTCCGGCGAGGAAACGGGCAAGACCTCGCGGCGCGCCGTCATCGAAAAGAATCGGCATCCCGGCAGCGATCTACCCGTAGCTCGGGGCCTTTTCGAGAGAACGCGCCACAAACGCCATCAGGCTGTCCAGTTGCTCACGGGTCACCGGAAACTGTTCGATCACTTCCTCGATGCTCATGCCGGCTTCGAGGTTTTCAAACAGAACTTTCACCGGCGTTCGGGTTCCCTTCAGCACCCACGCGCCTGACTTTGCCGGGGATGCTCTCCACGGCGGGGCATTGTGACCAGTCGAGATTCGCCATGTTCTTCCCCTCCCTTTATCGTAGCTTTTGCCACGGTCTGGTGACGCCTGATGCCATCACTAGCGGCGCTGTTGCATCAGTTGTCTGAGGTAGGCGTTGATTCGAGTCTGATATCCTTCGCCCGACGCCTTCATCCACGCCACTACATCCGCATCGAGGCGAATGGTCACAGTGGTTTTCTTCGGCCGATAGAACTTTCCGATCACGGCATCGGAAGGGATCTCGCGAATTTCAGGAATGTCCGTCAGATCGATTTCACGATCCGGCCGGGCGGCGAGCTTCTGCAGCGCCTTGCGCTTCTCGGACGATAGCCTGGGCATATAGTTTCCTTTCTCGCCGGGTTGCAGGACGGGCTGAAATGATGCGGATCACTTCATCTGAACCTTCTTCCCGATAATATGAACGACGACGAGAACGATCACGCTTTCAATCGAGCCGATCGCGTGCCAACGTACTTCACCATCGGTGACCCCGTTCGACAAACGTCACGCAGCAGGGATCGTCGAAAACGAGTTGTGCGGTTTCAAAGTCGACGCCGTGCTTCGTTCGATTGATCTCGTTCTTCGCGCGATCCCATTCGATCCGCATCTGTATTTACAGTATAGTCCATACAACACGGCCTGCGCGCGCAATTCCGCCCCATCATGGGTATGGTGTTTGTCTCTTCCGTCAATGGTAGTCGATCAGTTCTGGGCGATGGCGTTGGCCTCGGGGGAACCAGTATGCCTCTACTTATCCTCTGACAAGGTCGCCTGTTCGTCTTCGCTCAGGGTCAGTGCTGACGCGAGCGATGAAGCGGATCGCCGCCATCGCTGGCGAGGCCGGGGCCCGGCTGCGGGACCGCAGCCGGAGCGTGAAGTGTCGGATTCTGGAGATCGGGCGGGCCGCTCGCAGCAAGGGTGGCGCCGGCAAAGAGAAGCTACAGCAGGGATACCGAAAGCTGCTGGCGGCGGTCTCGCGAGTGGTAGGACAGGCGAAGCGTTTCTCGCGGGAGATCGAGACGGGAGTGAGAACATCTGGCGACGTCTTTAAACAAGCCGTTCTTAAGGGCCTGCGCAAAGAGTTGGACACGATGGCGCCGCGAGTCAGACAGGTAATGCAGCAGGCCCGTGCGCGAATCTTCGGGGGCGATACGCACGTGCCCGAGAAACTGGTCAGCATCTTCGAGCCGAGCAGCGAAGTCATCCGTAAGGGCAAGGCGAGCAAGCCCACCGAGTTCGGCAAGATGGTGAAGATCCAGGAAACGGAGAATCAGATCATCACCTCGTATGCAGTGTATGAGAAGCGGCCCAGCGACTCGGCCCTGTTGATTCCGGCTATCGAGTCGCACGAGGAGCAACTGGGACGCGTACCGCGCCTGGTCGCGGCTGACGCGGCCTTTTACTCGGCCAGCAATGAAAAGGCGGCGCACGAAAAGGGAGTCAGGCGCGTCTGCGTTCCCAATCGCAGCACGAAGAGCGCCGAACGGAAGCGGGAACAAAAGAAGCGCTGGTTCCGCGACGGACGGAAATGGAGGACCGGCTGTGAAGGGCGCATCAGCGTAGTGAAGCGCCGCCATGGGCTCAACCGCTGCCGGGACAAGGGTGATCGCGGCATGCAGCGCTGGGTCGGACTCGGCGTGATCGGCGATAACCTCATCAACATCGGGCGCGCACTCACCCGCAAGGCGAACGCTATTACTCCTGCTGTTGCCTGACCACTGAGCACCGCCTACTTCGTCACCGCCCACCGGTTATCCCTGGGGGCCTTTTCGCGTTCGTCTGACCAGCGCCATCAGCCCGCTCTGGGCACGTTTTTCGCAAAAATGACTTTTGCGCCAGAAAGTAACTAACGGTCTAAACTTGCGCGCGCCGGTTCCAGTTGCATCCAGAGCGCCGTATCCTGTGTATGCGTGCTGATCTCGGCCAGCTACCGCACCGACATCCCCGCCTTCTACGGCGAGTGGTTCCGCAATCGCCTGCGCGCCGGGTTCTGCCGCGTGGTGAACCCCTATGGCGGACGCCCTTCGCGCGTCTCCCTGCGGCCGGAACATGTGGATGGCTTCGTGTTCTGGACGAAAAACCTCGGCCCGTTCCTGCCGTGTCTGGCGGAGGTGCGCGAGCGCGGGTTCCCCTTCGTGGCTCAATACACCATCAACGGCTATCCGCGCGCTCTGGAATACGCCGTGGTGGATGCCGACAAATCGGTTGAGCACGCCCGCCGCGTTGCCGGCGAATATGGTCCGCGCGTGGTGGTCTGGCGCTACGACACCGTGGTGTTTTCATCCGCGACGCCCCGCGATTTCCACCTTCGCAACTTCGAGCGGCTGGCCGCTGCGCTGGCCGGCGTCACCGACGAAGTGGTCGTCTCGTTCGCCCAGATCTATCGCAAGACGCGAACGAACATGGACGCGGCGGCGGTGTTATTCGGCTTTTCCTGGGAAGATCCCGGCGAAGAAGAGAAGATGTCTCTGGCGCGCGAACTGGCCGCCTGCGCGCGGGCTCACGGAATGCAACTCACGGTTTGTTCGCAGGCGCGATACCTCGAGCCCGGAATCGAAGCGGCCCGCTGCATCGACGCCGCCCGCATGGCCGATCTGGCCGGCCGGCCCCTCCGCGCGCGTGCGAAAGGCAACCGGCCCGAGTGCGCCTGCCACGAATCCCGCGATATCGGTGAGTACGATACCTGCCCGCACGGCTGCGTCTATTGCTACGCCGTACGCGCCCGGGCGCTGGCCCGCCGCCGCTACCGCGAGCACGATCCCGCCGGCGAGTTCCTGTGCCGGCCCCCTCAGTCCACCTTGTCCAGCACGATCTTCTCGTGGAACCCGCCGCCCGCCGACTCGTAGACGGCGTCCAGCGTCAGCGTTTTCCCATCCGCCGATAGCGTGATGACGCCCTTTCGCGTCAGGTTTCCCTGCGGTCCGCTGAACGTGGTCTCCTCCAGCAGTTTCGCCCCGTCCTGCCGCAGCTTTGTGCGCATCTCCATATCGCCCATGCGGTTCAGCGACTCGGCATCGCGCTCGAGGTTGAGCTCGCTGGTGCGATCTCCCTCCGGGCCGCCCACCGTTTGCACCATGCGGATCTTCTTTCCGTCGTCGGTGATGACCGCCATCAACGAGTCCGGCGCGCCGCGCGAAAACTCGCTCTGGTCCCTGTTAAGAGTCCACTTTCCGCTCAGGTTGGGCGACTTATCCGCGCCCCACACCACCGGCGACGCAATAGCGAGCGCGGCGACGGCGCTGAAACACACGAGAAGCCTGTTCATGCTGCCCCGATTCTATCGTGGAAGGGCTCCCGGCAGGGGGCATCGCCAAAACGGCACACGCGCTCAAATGGACCGCACCGGCATGGCCACAATGTCGTCCACTCGCATCGCTTCCTTCACCACGAATGGCTCGCCGTATTTCACGCCGATCAGATTGCCGTAGAAGCGGGCGACGGCGGCCAGGCGGTCGCGGATTTCGGCCTGTTGCGGGAATAAGCCGGAACCCTCCGCCGATTCGCCGTACTGCGATTCATAAGTCAGCAGCGCGGCCATGCGGCGTTCGAGCTGCGACGAAATGTCCACCACGAAGGACGGCGTCACGTTGGCGTAGAGCGACGAGTAGACAATCTTGAAGGGGCGATGCGGCTCGGTGCGGTCGTCCAGCTTCGCCAGACCGGCCAGGAAGCAGGCCTCGTAGCCGATTTCGCTGGTGCGGTAGTGATCGGGGTGCCGCCCCGCCCAATACGGGAGGATCACCGTGCGGGGCCGCAGAATGCGCAGCTCACCCGCCAGCGTCATCCGCGCAGTCAGCGTGTTTTCCAGCCGCGCATCGGGCCAGCGCATGTTGCCGCGCCACCCCAGCAGCATCTCGCGCCCCGCCCGCTCCGATTCTTCGATGCGCAACTCCGGCGTGCCGCGCGTGCCCATGTCGCCGGCGGTAAGATCCAGCACGCCTGTACGGTAGCCGGCCTCGGCCATGCGAATCAGGGTCCCGCCGCAGGTCTGCTCCACGTCGTCCGGGTGCGCGGCGATGGCCAGCACGTCCAGCGGACGATCGATGCCGGCCGCGGTGAAGTCGGGCTGCCACATTTCAGGGCCACTCGCGATAACGCGGCTTCGACGGCATCGCCAGGATCAGCAGCATTCCCGCGATGAAGCCCCCGATGTGCGCGAACCAGGCCACGTCGCCGCGGGCCACCTGCGATCCGCCGCCGATGGAACCGAATCCGTTAAAGAACTGGATGGCAAACCAGTACAGCAGCAGAAACGCGGCGGGAATGTCGAGCGTGGTGAGGAAGACGATGATGGGCACCAGGGTGACGATGCGCGCGCGCGGAAACTTGATCAGATACGCGCCCATGACGCCGGCGATCGCCCCGCTCGCCCCCACGGTCGGCACCGGCGAGAAGGGCGTGGCCAGCACGTTGGCGAGGGCGGACGCGACCCCGCACACGAGGTAGAAGATCAGGTAGCGCGTGTGGCCGATGGCGTCCTCCACGCCCCGCCCGAAAACCCACAGGAACCACATGTTCCCCAGGATGTGCAGCCAGCCGCCGTGGATGAACATGGAGGTGAACAGTTGGTAGGCGTGCAGGCGGTCCGGCACCAGGCCGTAGTGCAGGATGAAGCGGTTGAGCTCGAATGGAGGGAGCGCGATCTCGTGAAAGAACACCAGCACGTTGAGCGCGATCAGCACCAGCGTGACCACCGCCGTCGAGTAGGTTCGTTCGGAGGAGCGGAGAGGGATCATTCGCGCTCGAAGTCGCGGTGGGAGCGCCGTTCGGCCTGGCGCAGCAACGCTCTCGCCTCTTCCAGTCGCGCGATACCGGGGCAGCTCAGCGCAGCCATGGCGTTTGAGAACTCGAGAGCGCCGGCAGGATCCATACCTTCGAGATCAGCATAACAGAACGCCCGTGAAGGACGCCCGCGGCGGGTTCAGGCCGTTCAGGCCGGCGTGACGTTATTGCGTCGGCTCGGGCGGCGGGTGCGGCCCCAGAAGATCGACGCGCGACGTGCCATCCGCAAAGGCCACTTCGAGAGTGCTGAAGAGCCACCGCCCCGCCAGCCTGGTCGCCACCACGTAGATGGTTCCTTTGCCTTTGTTCCCATGGACCGGGATCTCCAACTCCGCATGGCCGTAGGACCCGCTCATGTTGACGTTTCCCGATATGATCCAGCCGGGCTTCAGAGGCTGGCCGAGGCGCTGGACCACGGCGGCGTTCGACTGCGCCCGCTCCAACGCCAGTTTGGTCACGTCCGAGTTTCTGAGTAGACCAAACACGAACGCTGCGACCAGGAGCGCGAACAGAACCACGCTGGCGAGCGCGATAGTGCATCCTCCCGCGATCGTCCATCCGAGGTGTCGCCGGAACCAGTTCTTTGGTGGTTGATCGAATACTGGACCTGCCGCCACGTGCCTGTTCCGCCGACGGCTATCTTATCACCGGCGTCACCCCACCATCACCACATGAACGTCCATGACGTTGGTGCCGGTGGGGCCGGTGCGAATGAGGTCGCCGAGTGGCTCGAAGAAATGCCAGGAGTCGTTGCGTGCGAGGGTCTCGGCGGCGCTCAGGCCCTTCTCGCTCGCCCGCGCGACGGTGCGGCCATCGGCAATCGCGCCGGCCGCGTCGGTGGGCCCGTCGGTGCCGTCGGTGCCCGCGCTGAGCACCGCCACGTTCTCCATCCCGGCGATGTCGCCGGCGGCGGCCAGCACGAATTCCTGATTGCGTCCGCCCAGCCCGTGACCGCCGCGAAGCGCCACCGTGGTCTCGCCGCCGGAGATGATGCACGCGGGCGGCTTCACCGGCTGGCCGCTGGCGCGGATCTCCCGCGCGATGGCCGCGTGCAAGCGCGCCACGTCCCGCGTCTCGCCCTGCACCATGGTGGAGAGCACCAGCGTCCGATACCCCAGCGCTCGCGCCGCCCGGGCCGCGGCGGCCACGGCGATGCGATTGCTCCCCACGACGATATTCCGCACGCGAGCGAACGCCGCGTCGCCGGGCCTGGGCGTCTCCTCAATCTCACCCATCGCCCCCCGCTCCAGCCGCTCGCGCACCGGTCCCGGCACGCGCTCGACAAGGCCGTACCGCCGCACAATCCCGAGCGCCTGAGAGAACGTGGAGCGGTCCGGCACGGTCGGCCCCGACCCGATCACGTCGAGGTCGTCGCCAATCACGTCCGACAGCACCAGCGCGATCACCGTCGCCGGCCACGCCAGGCGCGCAAGCTGGCCGCCCTTGATGGCCGACAGGTGCTTGCGGATGGTGTTCAGCTCGTGAATGTCCGCGCCGCAGGCGAGCAGCGCTTCGGTGGTGGCCTGCTTGTCGGCGAGCGAGATCCCCGCGGCGGGCAGCGGCAGGAGCGCGGACGCGCCTCCCGAGATCACCGCGAGCAGAAGGTCCCGCGATCCCGCCTGGCGGGCGATCTGCGCGATCCGCTTCGCTCCGGCCAGCCCGTTTTCGTCGGGCACGGGATGGCCGCACTCGCGGAGTTCCACGCGCCGGAGCGGGGCGGTGTGGCCGTACTTCACGTTCACCAGCCCGCTGGTGATGCGCAGGCCGGGCACGCGCTCCAGCGCCGCGGCCATGCTGGCGCCCGCCTTCCCCGCCCCAACCACGTACACGGTGTGAAACCGGCGAAGGTTGTATCGCCGCATGCGTCCGAGAATCGCCTCGCCAGGGTCGGCGGCGTCCAGAGCCGCGCGGAAGATCCGCAGTGCGTGGCGGCGCAACTGGACTTCGCAGCCCACTAGAAAATCGGCAGCGCCAGAATCTTCTTCACCGTCTCATTGGCGTCGTCGCCGGTCACCTCAATGCGGTAGTCGGCGCGCTGGTAGGCCACGCGGCGGGCGAAGAACAAGTGTTCGAGCCTCTCCGGGTCGCGCGCGAGCGGGCGGTCCATGCCCCCCTGCGCCACCAGCCGCGCCCGAACCAGCGCCAGCGGGCAATCCAGCCAGATGCTGACCCCGTTGTTCTCCAGCAGCTCGAAGTTGTCCTGCTGCGAAAACGCCCCGCCGCCCAGCGTCACCACCATCGGGCGGCCGGTGCGCACTGTCTTCACCCGCTTCTGGATGGCCCGCGCCTCCATCCTGCGGAACTCCTCCTCGCCGCGCGTCTCGAAGATCTTCGCGATGGTCTGTTTCTGCTCCGCTTCCACGTCCTCATCGGTGTCCGCGAACGCCCAGCCAAGCTCATAGGCGAGCTGGCGCCCGATGGTGGTCTTCCCGCTGGCCATGAAGCCGACCAGGTAAATGCCAGGCGTGAGTTTGAGTTTGTGGATCATTTGTTTGCGGATCCGGAATTCCGCCGATAAGTGCGTTCCAGTTGCGCGTCAACAAGGCGCGGCAGCAGTCGCGCGCCCGCCACCAGCAGCCAGCCCACGCGCGGCGTCAGCACGGTGCGGGCATTCCTCTCCACCCCGCGGGCGATCTCCTCGGCGCACTGCGCCGGCGTGATGGCAAAGCGCTCGCGTGCGCCCGTCAGAGCGTCCGGCGCGCGGCCGGCCAGCACGTGCGCCTGAAATTCGGTCCGGACATAACCGGGACAAACCGCCATGGCGTGAATCCCGAACGGCCGCAACTCGGTTCGCAGACCGTCCGTGAGTGAGCATACCGCGTACTTCGAAGCCGAGTAAAGAGCGAGCCACGGCAGCGTCACCTTGCCGGCGATGGAGCTGACGTTGACAATGGCGCCGCTGCGCCGCTCGCGCATGGCCGCACCGGCCAGTTGCGACATTTCCAGCGCGGCGAAGAAGTTCAGCTCGAACATGCGCCGCACCTGCTCCATGGGCGCTTCATACGAAGGAGCGTAGAGTCCAATGCCCGCGTTGTTGATCAGAATGTCGATACGCCCATAGTGCGCCAGCGTGTTCTCGACCACGCGGCGCCGGTCGGACGTTTCCAGCAGATCGCCTGGGACCACCAGGGCGCCCGGCGCGTCGAGCGATCGCAGCCGCTCCTCGGATCGCGCGGTCACCGCGAGCCTGGCGCCGCGCCTCGAAAAAGCAATGGCGGTGGCCGCGCCAATCCCCTGGGAGGCGCCGGTGACCAGCACAACCTTGTCGCGAATCTGCATGCGGACCCACCGGCGCGGCCGGGCGGTTTATTGCCGTGGTGAACGGTAAGAAGCCATAATAGTACACATGCAACAGGATCTGTTGCCGCTGTTCCCGTTGCAGACCGTCCTGTTCCCGCGAACCGCGCTGCCGCTCCACATCTTCGAGGAGCGCTACAAGGACATGATGCGCGAGGTGCTGGACAATCAGATGGAGTTCGGCGTGGTGCAGGCCGGTGAGAAGGGCATCGTCAACATGGGCTGCACCGCGGCCGTGGAGAACGTGCTGAACCGCTACCCGGACGGCCGGCTCGACCTCTTCACCGTGGGCCGGCGCAGGTTTGAGATCCTCTCGCTCGACGACGCGGGCCCCTTCCTCCGAGCAACCGTGGAGTACTTTGACGACGACGAGTTCGAGCCCGTGGAGATGGGCGTCCGCCAGCAGGTGCTGGACCGTTATCGCGAACTGTGCGAGCTTTCCGAACCGCCCTCGTTCCAGAGCCCCGAGTTCACCGACCCCCAGCTCAGCTTTCAGCTCGCCCAGATCGTCCCCGATCTCGACTTCCGCCAGACGCTTCTGGCCACCCGGTCCGAAGCCGCCCGCATGGAGAGCATGGCGAAGTTTCTCGGCGAGTGGGTGCCGCGGCATCGCCTGGCGCTCCACGCGCGCAACGTCGCCCCGCTGAACGGACACGGCCGGCCGGCCGACGCGCTGTGAATCCTCTTTGCCTGCTAATCGACGCCGACGACACTCTCTGGGAGAATAACATCTATTTCGAGCGGGCGTTCGCGGATTTCTGCGATTTTCTCGACCATTCCACCATGAGCGCGGCCCAGGTGCGTGCCATTCTGGATGAGATCGAGCTGGCCAACGCGCGCGTGCACGGATATGGTTCCCTCAATTTCGGCCGCAACCTGCGGCAATGCTATGAGCACCTGGCCGAGCGCGACGTGCGCGAGGAGGATCTGAACGCGGTTACCCGCTTCGCCGAGCGCATTCTGGAAGCGCCCATGGAGGTGATCGGCGGGGTGGAGGAGACGCTCGAATACCTGGCCGCGCGCCACGATCTCACCCTGTTCACCAAGGGCCACCCCGAGGAACAGAAGCTGAAGATCGACCGCTCCGGCCTGGGGCGCTGGTTCTCTCACACGGCCATCGTGAAGGAGAAGGACACGCGCTCTTACCGGCGGCTGGTGGAGGAGCGCGGGCTGGACCCCGCGCGCACGTGGATGATCGGCAACTCGCCGAAATCGGACATCAACCCGGCGCTCGAAACCGGCCTGAACGCGGTGCTGGTGCCGCACCCGCACACCTGGCGGCTGGAGCACGAAGAAGTGGCCGCGCCCGTGCCGGGCCGCCGTCTGATCACCGTGGAACGGTTCGCGGATCTGATGGGGCTGTTCTGAGAGCGCGGAGCCTCCTGGATCAGCTTCGGAATGCGCGTTTGCGATAACAGTCCATGGTCTGAGGGATGTCGGAGTCGTGGCGCACTATGACGGTTTCCGCACTGTCACAAGCTCGCGCATTTCGGAAAGGAATTCATCCGATACTACCTTGAAAATGATCGGCTTTATCCCCTTGGGCAGTTCAGCCGCGGTCACCACATCGGTGGTCACCAGATCGCACGCTGCCAGGCCATCCTGCCAATGTGCCTGCCGCGGATTCCGCTGCAGCACTGAGTCGGGAGGGAAGCCCAGAGCCGAAAGCAGCATGGATGCCCAGTGCAGGATCGACTCCGAGCCTGAGACCACTGCAATCAGGACTGCCGTTGCAGGCCGCTCATGCCCAGCCAGCACGTCCTGCATCGATTTCAGGGGGATCGTCCGAAGACTTACATGGCCGAGAAGTTGACGGATCCGTGGTGCATGGGGCGCGTTCACAAGCACGCAGGTATCCGCCGTCAGCATTGGCATAGCCTCGTCACAGCCGGCAAAAGACACGATACTTTCGGTTGCCTCGCCGATCTCAGCGGCCAGAATGCGCGCCAGGTGCGGGTCGGGATCCACGACGAAAAACCTCTGCCTTCGAGGCTCCCGCGCGGTAACTCCGAAGGCCGATTGCAGCTCACCGAGCGAGAATCCGCGCGCCAGACCCTCCTCGACACATCCGCGCACGAACATCTCCAGAGTGCCATCGCCTTCGGGCATTTGGAGGTCGCGCACAAAAACTCCGCTTCCGCGTCGCCTGGTTACCCAGCCTCGTCGCGCGAGATCCTGATAGGTTGCACTGACGGTATTCGGATGCAGGTTTAGTCTGCGGGCGAGTTCCCGCACGCTGGGCAGCCGCTCGCCCGGCGCGAGCCTCCGGCTCAGTATCCCCAGAATCAGTTGCGCGCTCAACTGCTCGCGGATCGGAATCGGCGTTCGTCGCGAGAGCCACAACCGGATCATCGGAGTATCCGCGATTGTATCGAAGCGCCGGGGTGCGCGGGCGCGGGCTTGGTAATAGCTGGCGCGTTGCGGACACTCGGCTCTGTGGACACCAGCCATTGTGACACCTCGGAAAGTGTCACAGTCGCCACGCCAGGCGGCCACCACGGGCCCTATTCTGGACTCGCCATGAAACACATTGAACTGAAAACTATTCTCGTTGTGACGCTCGCGGCCGTGATGGTTCCGTCTCCTCCGTTGCACGCGGCCGACCCGATCGAAACCCATTGGAATCAGGTATGCCGGGTCGCCAATGGCCGGGAACTTGTCGTCACAACCGCGAACGGTGACACGGTAGAAGGCTATTGCATCTCGATTGATGTCAATGGAATTCGCGTTAAGACAAAGGATGGCCAGGTCACCCGAATCGCGCGGACGGCGCTCGCCCGACTCGAAATGCGCCGTTCGAAAGGGCGCCAGCTCAGCTCACTTCGCAAGGAAATGCATGAAGGTCTCAAGTTCGGCTTTGGCTCTCTGCTTTCGCCGTTAGCTCCGGTCGGGTTGGTGGTCGTGCCGGGAACGCTGGTGTGGGGAGCTGTTGCAACACCTTTCTGCTTGTTGGGCGATCTGAAATACAAAGCGGCCGGCAAGCGGGAGATCAAGCCGATTTAGATTCTTAAGTCTTCATTCGTAAACAGAACAACTGCAACAATCGCCATGTAACATCAAGCTGCCTGTAACAGGGCAACGATGTTCTCAATGGCCTTGTTGGCTTGGTGATAGGCGGCTGATGGTGGAAGCGGCTGTTTGCGAGCGGACCGCAGAGCCGCTTGTGGAAGAACAGAAACAGGAGAGCGACCTCAATGCCTTTGGTGGTCAGGCGGTAGGCATAACGACGGCCATCGCGTTGCAGGAATCCGTGGCCTTTGCGCTTGCGCAGATCGTAGCGGAGCTGGTTCAGCCCGTAGGTTTTTGGAGAGAGCTGGAATGTGGTGACCACGGCCTCGTGAATCTGTTTGGCGGTCCAGCCGCCGACGGTATTGCCACCGTGCAGGAGAACTTCCAGTAATCGGATGATTCGGGTGTCGTGGATTTTGATGCCGGGATAGCGGACCGACCCGATGGTGACGGGCAGGGCGATCCGCTGGAGCAGGGAAAAATCCCCATGGACGTTGAGGCACTGCGCCTGGAAACCGGCGAAGTGGTCGGTGATGATCCGGAACCTCTGGGGGATGGCATCGAGATGATTGAACCCCTTCTTCAGGCCGAAGTCGCGCAGGTTGTTGGAGCAGAGTTCATTGCGCAGGAAACGGGAGAACTCTCGTACTGTTTCAGGAAGGCGTGTTTCCAGTACACCCGAAAAACGTGATGCCCATGCTCGATCTGATCGATCACCGTGGCGAGCTTCCCGTTCAGTCTCTTGTTCAGCCGGACGCCGAAGATCTCACTGATGCGGTTCGCCATCAGCTTCCGGCAGTACTCGGGTTCGTGCTCTCCAACTCGGGCTCGGTCTCGGTATCCAGTCGGCTTCACCAGTATCCGCCTGGCGTGGGACCTTTTTCATTCCCCGTTGTGGCGCAGCCGCTATGAGGCATTGACAACAACCCGCCCCCGCTCAGCCACTACATAACAAACCACTTCCCCGCATCGCCCCCGAGAAACCCGCCCGCCCCATGCTACCGTCGGGGCGCAATGACCACTGCATCCCAAATCCAGGCCAATCGCCGAAATGCGCTCAGCAGCACCGGCCCCCGCACCCCCGAAGGCAAAGCCCGCTCCAGCGCCAACTCATTCAAACACGGCCTTTCCGCCCGCTTTCGCGTCCTCACCAGCGAAAATCAGGACGATTTCGACGATTTACTCGCCGAGCTCACCCGCACCTTCGCGCCCACCAACGTCTACGAACACATCCTGGTCATGGAAATCGCCCAGTCCCACTGGCGCCTCGCCCGCGTCCGCCGCATCGAAGCCGACATGATCGACGATATGGCCGCCTGCCACTCCTCTACCGACCACGAAGGCACCCTCCG
>JBEKPY010000109.1:0-17359 GCA_049520275.1 Bryobacteraceae bacterium | reverse complement strand
GGCGCCGCGTGGAAACGCGGCGGCGGCCAGGATTGGCCGCCCCACAAAGGAATCCTCCATCATACGCACATTCTGTTCTTGGATTTGCAGGCCCGTTCCAAAAGTTAAGTGCCATTGGGCTCGTAGCCTGCGGCGGCCTCTCAGGCCGCTTGGCCCAACTTAGCTACACCCGCTCGTCCCGCCGCAGTTCTCGCACTTGTAGCAACTGCCGTTGCGCGTCATCAGCCCGCCGCATTCCGAACACACCGGCGCGTCGCTCACTGTCGCGTCGAACTGCAGCGCCTGCTGCGGCTCCGGCTCGGTGGGACGCAGCACCGGCGCGTCGCCCGCCTCCGTCACCAGCGCATACTCCGGCCCCAGAAACCGCGCGCCCAGCCAGCGGAAAATGTAATCCATGATCGACTTGGCGTAGGGGATCTTCGGATTGCCCGTCCAGCCGCTCGGCTCGAACCGCACGTGGCTGAACTTGTCCACGAAGAACTTCAGCGGCACCCCGTACTGCAGCGCGTAGCTGATGGAGGTGGCGAAGCTGTCCATCAGCCCGGAAATGGTGGAGCCCTCCTTGGCCATCATGATGAACACCTCGCCGGGCGTGCCGTCTTCGTACAGGCCCACCGTGATGTAGCCTTCGTGCCCCGCGATGGAGAACTTGTGCGTCACCGACTGCCGCTCGTCGGGCAGCTTGTGGCGCACCGCCTTGTAGACCACCTTCTCAGGCGCAGCCGGTTGCGCCGGAGCCGCGGTCTTCTTCCCATCCTTGTTGCCCGCGGTGTTGAGCGGTTGCGTGCGCTTGGAATTGTCGCGGTAGATGGCCACGGCCTTCAACCCCAGACGCCAGCTCTCCACGTAGGCGTCCATGATCTCTTCTACTGTAGACTCTTCCGGCATGTTGATGGTCTTCGAAATGGCGCCGGAGGTAAACGGCTGCACCGCCGCCATCATGCGCACGTGGCCCATGTGCTGTATGGAGCGCTTGCCGTTCTGCGGACGGAAACTGCAATCGAACACCGCCAGGTGCTCGTCCTTCAGCCCCGGCGCGCCTTCGATGGTGCCCGTCGAGTCGATGTAGGTCACAATCGTCTCCGCCTGCTCCGGCGAATACCCCAGCTTGATGAGCGCCTGCGGAACGGTGTTGTTCACGATGCGAATCAGGCCGCCGCCCACCAGCTTCTTGAACTTCACCAGCGCCAGATCCGGTTCGATGCCGGTGGTGTCGCAATCCATCATGAAGCCGATGGTGCCGGTGGGCGCAATCACCGTGGTCTGCGCGTTGCGGTACCCGGCCTGTTCGCCCAGCGCGTAGGCATCGCTCCACACCTTCTCGGCGGCCTCGTACAAATCCCGCGGTACGCGCTTGTTGTCGAGCGCGCGGACAGCCCGGCCGTGATTCAGAATGACGTCCAGGAACGGTTGCTCGTTCACCGCGTAGCCGGGACAGGGACCGACGGCCTCGGCGATGCGCGCGCTGGTCAGATAGGCCTGGCCGCACATGACGGCAGTGAGAGCGCCCGCCCAGTCGCGGCCCTGCGGGGAATCGTAGGGAATGCCCATGAACATCAGCAGCGCGCCCAGGTTGGCAAACCCCAGTCCCAGCGGCCGGAAGTCGTGCGAGTTCCTGGCGATCCTCTCGGTGGGATAGCTGGCGGCGTCCACGATGATCTCCTGCGCGAGCGTCACCGTGTCGCAGGCGTGCCGGAAGGCCTCCACGTCGAACTCGCCGCCGGGCCCCACGAACTTCATCAGATTCAACGAGGCCAGATTGCAGGCCGAATCGTCCAGGAACATGTATTCCGAGCAGGGGTTGGAAGCGTTGATGCGCGCGGTCACCTTCGACGTGTGCCAGCGGTTCACCGTGGTGTCGAACTGCATGCCCGGATCGCCGCACTGCCACGTCGCCTCGGCGATGCCGCGCAGCAGATCGCGCGCCTTGCAGCGCTTCACCGGCTGGCCGCTGGCCACCGAGCGGGTCCACCAGTCGCGATCTTCTACCGCGGCTTCCATGAACTCGTCGGTCACGCGCACGGAGTTGTTGGCGTTCTGGAAGAAGACGGAGCTGTAAGCGTCGCCGTCGAGCGAGGCGTCGTAGCCCGCGTCGATCAGGGTGTGCGCCTTCTTCTCTTCCTTCGCCTTACAGAAAATGAATTTCTCGATGTCCGGGTGGTCCGCATTGAGGATCACCATCTTGGCCGCGCGCCGCGTCTTGCCGCCGCTCTTGATGACGCCCGCGAACGCGTCGAAGCCCTTCATGAAGCTCAGCGGTCCCGAGGCTTTCCCTCCGCCCGAGAGCAACCCATTCTCTTCGCGCAGGGTGGAAAGATTGGTGCCCGTCCCCGAACCCCACTTGAACAACATGCCTTCGGTCTTGGCCAGATCCAGAATCGATTCCAGCGTGTCGCCCACCGAATTGATGAAGCAGGCCGAACACTGCGGCCGGCTCTCGCCCTTCTTCAGCGGCATGATCGCATCGGAGGCCTCGTCCCAGTACCAGCCGTAACCTCGCGCCTCCTTCACCCCCACGTTGAACCAGACCGGCGAGTTGAAACACGCCTTCTGGGTCAGCATCAGGTGCGCCAGCTCATTGCGGAAGTTCTCGGCATCGGCCGGCGTGCGGAAGTAGCTCCCGGCCTTTCCCCAATCCGCGATGGTGTCCACCACCCGATGAACCAGTTGGGCGACGCTGCGCTCGCGGTCCGGCGAGCCGGCCTTCCCATGGAAGTACTTGCTCACCACGATGTTCGTGGCCGTCTGCGACCAGTCCATCGGCACCTCGACGTCGGTCTGTTCAAATATGATCTGACCCTTGTCGTTGGCGATGGCCGCGGTGCGCAGTTCCCATTTCAACTCGTCGTACGGCGTCCGGCCGGCCTCGAGTTTTTGCGTGAAGTATCTCGGGAAGGTAACGCCGATGCGTTGCGAGGTCGGAAGCGACCGTTTCCCGTGCCTGAGCTCGCCCACCCGGGTGCTGAGGTCAACGCTGAGCTGTCCCATCTTCTTTTACTCCTGGTGCTCTGTCAGATTCCTGGGGGACCTGACGATTTTCGCAGATTCCCGTGGCAGTCCGCTCGTCTAGGTGAATAACCATTAAGCCAGGGACGCACTGGCAATCATGACCCAATATATAGTGTGACGTCAAGAACTTTATCTATTAGCTGTACAGTACGTTACGGATGGTACGGTTCATGGCTATCGGACTGCTACGCTCCAGCAGGGGCGAAACGGGCCCAATGTGTCCGAGCGACACACCCCGCCACAGCCCGCCTCGGTTTCGGGGAGGCCGGGCACCCGCAAGTTGTTGATAAACGGTACCAGGACCATGGCTCCAGGATTGCTCAGATCAAAGTGAATTGATTGAGGTAACTCTCTAGACCTGCCCTCTGATTGCAACGAGTAGGACAACGAAGCGAGCAGGAGCGAAAAACGGCGTGCTTGCGGGAGCCGGTGTTCAATCTTTGACTTGCTCCTTCGGAATCTTGCTGGTTGCATCAGAGGGGCTTTTTTTAGGTCTCCGGACTCATCATTAGTCGTACCCCGAGCTTCCCACGGATCCCGGGAACCGGCGGTTGCTGGCGTTCATGGTACAGGAATTGAAGGACGCGGGCCTGTCCCGGAAATAGCGCTGCCGTAGCCGGATCCAGCCCCTCAGGGCAGAGCGCATCGGACGCTGGTCGCCCTTTACAACCTGCGAGACCAGCGGCCCGATGCGTTTGTTGTGCTCTGCTAAACTAAATCGTAACAGAAATTACAGTCTAAACTCCGCCAGCACTTGATTTCGCGCGCGGGCGGTGTCTATACTGGCTTTTCTTGCTGCGGTGCAGTCTGGCATGATCGCTCGGGAAGATTTCGATCCACTGGGTCCCCAACGGGAGGCGGCGATGTTCTACGGCCTCTTTCTGCGCGGCCACTCCGCGGAAGTTCTGCGCCGCGACATCGACGTACCCAAGCCCGTGCTGGACAAGTGGCGGAAACGACGCTACGAACCGAGTTTCCGCGACTCGATCCAGCGTATTTACTCCTACCGCAAGCAGGTTCTGGCCATCTTCGACGAGCTGGTGCTCTACGAGAAGGTCAGGGTGCGGGTTCAGTAGCGGCGCGAATCCGCAGAAGAGACTCCCACAGCGGGGCAACCAGATCCAGCCGGAGCGCGTTGGGGCCGTCGGAGAGGGCGCGTTCGGGCGCCTCATGCACCTCAAAGAACACGCCGTCCACCCCGGCGGCGACGGCGGCGCGTGACAGCGGCGCGATGAACTGCGGCTGCCCGCCGGAGGCCGTTCCCGCGGCCCCGGGAGTCTGGACGCTGTGGGTGGCGTCGAAGATAACCGGCCAGCCCGAATCGCGCATGATGGCCAGCCCGCGCATGTCCACCACCAGATTGTTGTAGCCGAACGAGGAACCGCGCTCGGTGAGCAGCACCCGCGAGTTGCCCGTGGAGGCCACTTTTTCCGCTGCCAGGTGGATGTCGTGCGGAGCCACGAACTGGCCTTTCTTGATGTTCACCACGCGTCCGCTGCGGCCTGCTTCCAGCAGCAGATCCGTCTGGCGGCACAGGAAGGCGGGAATCTGCAGGATGTCCACCGCTTCCGCCGCCGGGCCCACCTGGGCCACGTCGTGAACGTCGGTGAGCACCGCATAGCCCTCGGCGCGCAGGCCGGCCAGAATCCGCAGGCCCTCCGCGGGCCCGGGTCCGCGGTAGGAACTTCCACTGCTGCGGTTGGCCTTGTCGAAGGAGGCCTTGAAGACGAAGGTTCGGAGGATCCTCTTCAACTCCCCGGCGAGGAAGTGGACGTGCTCCTCGCTCTCGATTACGCAAGGACCGGCGATGGGCACGAGCGGGCAGCCGCGGCCGAATGCCATCGGCACGCCGCCGGAGGTGGCGAGCTCAACCATGTTCCGCGTGCGTGAGCTGTTGCTGGTGGATGTGTTCGCCGCCGTGCGGCCGCTGCCGCCGATAGCGCAAAGCGGCGCCCACGAACGCCCGGAAGAGCGGGTGCGGCTCCATTGGCTTCGATTTGAATTCGGGATGGAACTGGCATCCCAGATACCACGGATGATCGCGGATCTCGCAGATCTCCACGTAGGTGCCGTCGGGGGTCTGCCCAGCGAGGCACAGGCCGTGTTCGGTCAGCACCTTCTCGAAATCGCGGTTGAATTCGTAGCGATGGCGGTGGCGCTCGCTGATCTCCCCGGCCCCATAGGCCGCGCGCGCGAAGCTGCCTTCGGCCAGACGGCACGGATAGGCGCCCAGGCGCATGGTGCCGCCCAGTTCGTCCACGCCCTTCAACTCACGCAGCTTGTAGATGACGCGATACGGCGCTCCCGGGTCGAACTCGGTGGAGTTGGCCCCTTTCAACCCGCACACGTTGCGCGCGTATTCGATCACCATGGTCTGCATGCCCAGACAAATGCCGAAGTAGGGCACCTTGTGCTCGCGCGCGAAGCGGATGGCGTTTATCATTCCCTCCACTCCGCGCTTGCCGAATCCGCCGGGCACCAGAATGCCGTCGTACTCGCGCAGAGATTCGATGCAGCCCGGCCAGTCGAGGTGTTCGGCCTCGATCCACTTGATGTCCACGCGCGCCCGGTGCGCCAGCCCGCCGTGCAGCAGCGCCTCCTTCAGGCTCTTGTAGGAATCCTCGTATTCGACGTACTTGCCCACCAGACCGATGGTCACCTGATCGGAGGGGTTCTGCATGCGTTCGATCATGCCGGTCCAGCGGCTGAGATTGCGTTCGGGCGCGTCGATCTTCAGCAGCTCGATCAGGATCTCGTCGACGCCCTGCTCGGCGAACACCAGCGGGATCTCGTAGACCGACTCGACGTCGCTGGCGGTGATCACCGCATCCACGTCGACGTCGCAAAACAACGCGATCTTTTCCTTGAGATCCTGCGAGAGCGGATGGTCGCTGCGGCACATCAGCACGTCGGGCTGAATGCCGATGGCCCGCAGCTCCTTTACGCTGTGCTGCGTGGGCTTGGTCTTGAGCTCCTGCGCGGCGGCGATCCAGGGGACCAGGGTGACGTGCACGAAGGCGGTGTTCTCGCGGCCCAGCTCGTGCCGCAACTGGCGGATAGCTTCGAGAAACGGCAGCGACTCGATGTCGCCCACGGTGCCGCCGATCTCCACGATCACCACGTCCACGCCGTCGGCCACTTTGCGCGCGGCGGCCTTGATTTCGTTGGTGACGTGGGGGATCACCTGGACGGTTTTGCCCAGGTAATCGCCGCGGCGCTCGCGCGAGATGATGCGCTCGTAGATTCTACCCGAGGTCAGGTTGTTGGCCTGGGTGAGCGGCGCGTGGGTGAAGCGCTCGTAGTGGCCCAGATCGAGGTCGGTTTCGGCGCCATCGTCGGTGACGAACACTTCGCCGTGCTGGAAGGGGCTCATGGTGCCCGGGTCGACGTTGAGGTACGGGTCGAACTTCTGCAGGGTGACGCGCAGGCCGCGGCTCTCCAGCAGGCACCCGATGGAGGAGGCCGCGATTCCCTTGCCCAGCGAGGAGACCACGCCGCCAGTTACAAAGATGTATTTCGCCACGTCAATGAACTCCTTCCACGCGCAATGCAGTCGCTTCGAACAAGGCCGAAGCGCGTTCCAGATCCTCGGGCGTGTCGACGCCCAGCGAGTCGTACTCGGTCTCCGCTACGCGGATCCGGTAGCCGTTCTCCAGGGCGCGCAACTGTTCCAGCTTCTCGGCTTGCTCCAGCGGCCCTGTCGGCAGATCCGAGTAGTGCAGCAGGAAATCCCGCCGGTACACGTAGAGGCCAATATGTTTGAAGTGAACGGTACCGCCGGCCTCGCGCCGGTACGGTATGGGGTGCCGCGAAAAGTAGATGGCGTTCCCGGCGAGGTCCGTCACCACTTTCACCACGTTGGGATTGGCGATCTCGTCGGGGTTCTCTATGCGCCGCTTCAGCGTGCCCATGGGCGCTTCGTCGTCGTCGCAGAGGGCCAGCACCGCGGCGTCGATGGCCGCGGGGTCGATGAGCGGCTCGTCGCCCTGGATGTTGACGACGATCTCGGACGCCTCCGCCGACGCCACCTCGGCGATACGGTCGGTGCCGGAGGCGTGATCGGCCCGGGTCATACGCACCGGCGCTCCGAACGCGCGAGCAGCGTCCTCGATGCGCTGGTCGTCGGTGGCGATCAGAATCTTCGTGAGGTAGCGGGCCTGCAACGCACGCTCGTAGACGTGCTGCAGCATGGGCTTTCCGGCGAGAGAGGCGAGTGCTTTACCTGGGAAACGAGAGGAGGCGAACCTGGCAGGAATAATGCCCAGGATTCTGGTCGGCACAGTCGATTATAGCATGGGGGTGGCGGGGTGGAACTTCGGGCTCAGGCCCTCACTTACTGTCTTCCGGGATACCGTAATCGGCCTCTCGGAGGGCGTCCTCGTACTTCTCCTTGGCGTCCTGGGCTTTGTCCCTGGCCTCCTCTTCCGCGAAACCAGCCTGCTCCCAGAGATCCCACGCATGGACCGAGTGATCCGGCGTGGCGAGCGCCTCTTCCGCGCGAATGGCCGCGACCCATTTGTCCACGGCGTCCTTGTAAGCTTGCCTGTGACGATCCAGTTCGGCGTTGTCCATAGGTATCGACATCTTAGGACAGGAATGATGTCAGATTGATGTCGTGGGGATTTCGGATGGCTCTTACAGCATGGAGGCCGAGCACAACTCGAGGAGCCGGCAGACACCGTCAGAATCTCGCTGAGCCAATACAGGCAGTTCAGACCACTCCCGGCGCGTAGCGAGCGAGGACCTTCCGGGCTTTCGGATTGCGTTCATAGATCATAGAATGCAGATACGGCCAGTACTCCGACGTCGATCTCCACCAGATACAGCACCCGCCGCTGGACCACCCTGCCGGACTGCAGACGGCGGCTCTCCTCGGCGCTGTAGTAACGGTGCTCTTTTCCATCCTTGAACCGCTTCTGGCAGCGCAGAAACATGCTCGACAGCAGAATGCCAGACCGTCTGGATGCCCAGGCGACCGACTTTCTCAGTCGAACTGCGAAAGTCGGGTGAGCCTTGCTCGGGAACCGCAAAGACGTGGCCGAGGTTCTTCGCAGGAGCGGCGGCCACAAGTAAGACAGGACCGGTCGTTAGGGGAGACACCCGACCGGCGCGCCGTGTCCTCCTAATTCAACGCCGGCCGCGCGCCAATCTGCCGCAGGCAGCGGTCGATCCACTGCGCCGTCAGCTTCTCCGAAATCCCCTGCTGGGAGAGTCGGGAACGCAGCGTGGCCCAGTCCACCATGTCCAGGCTCTGGTCCTGGTTGAAGCAGGTGAACACCACCGTCTCCTCGCCCGTGGTGGGGTCCCGGTGGAGCTGCAGGCACTGCGCGCAAATCTCCTTCATCATGCACTGCATCGGCGAGTTGATGCTGCCGATGGCGCGATGGCAGGGCTTCAGGTAGGGAGCGAGCACGCCGTGACGCGCGCGCGCCACCGCGGACATCATGCCGTCCGAGCCGATGGCGATCACCCGGTCCACGGTTTCCAGTGGAATCTCCGGTTTGCCCAGCTTGCCGGTGGCATAGTTCAACATGGCGTCCACGATGTTGCCGACGTAAGTCCGGTCCTGCGGCCGGTCGGGCTCGAAGCCGGGCGCCTCGTCGCAGCACCACACCACCACGTCGGCGGCGCGCCTGATCTCGTCGATCTTGTAGCGGTCCGCCACCTTCTTGTAGCCGGCGAAGTAGACCACCTTCGACCCGCTGGCGCGCAGAGTCTGCCCGATGGAGAACAGCACCGCATTGCCCAGGCCGCCCCCGGCCAGCAGCACGGCCTCATCCGATGGCGTCTCCGTGGGAGAGCCGGTGGGACCCATCAGGATCACCGGTTCGCCCTTCTTCAGGATGGCGCACAGGTCCGAGGAGCCGCCCATCTCCAGCACGATCACCGAAAGCAGTCCCTTTTCGCGGTCCACCGAGGCTCCGGTGAGCGCGATGCCCTCCATGCCGAGGACCGTGCCATTGGCGTGCGGCGCCAGCGATTCGTAGTTCTGCAGCCGGTAAAACTGGCCGGGATGAAACGCGCGGGCGGCGATAGGCGCGTGCACGATCACTTCGATGATGTTCGGCGTCAGCCGGACCACGTCGTGCACCACCGCGCGCAGCTCGCGGTTCAGGCTCTCCAGCAGGTCGGCCGGGGCGGGCGCCTCGGGAGCGCGCTTCGCCAGCGTGCGCGAGATCACCGGGTAGCCCACTTTGGCGCTGGCCATGGCCTTCACCACGTTGCCGAGGAAGGAGGGGTGCAGGTCGCCGAAGAAGCTCATGGCGCGGCCGTCGGGGCGCAGGTCCATGAGCACCTGCACCACGGAAGGCTTCACCAGGCGCTCCGGGTGCACCGGATGGCCGCTCTCGTCCACGGCGCGGAAGTGCTTGCCGTCGATCACGACGTGGAACGGATCCTCGCGCGCCAGCACCGTGTTCGGGTGCGTGCCGGCGGCGACGATGATGCTGTGCGCGGGCAGAGTGACGTGCTCGCCGGTGGGTACCAGCTTGCCGGTGGCCTGGTCGAAGCGCGTCTTTCCCACGGTGAGCCCTTTCGCCGCGCCGTATTCGTCCACTTCCACGGCTTCCGGCGTGAGGCATTCGGCGAACTTCACGCCCTCCTCCATGGCCTTGGTGATTTCTTCGTGATTGAGCGTGTAGCTCGGCGCGTCGATCAGGCGGCGGCGATAGGCCACCGTGGAACCGCCCCAGGAGTTCAGCAGTCCGATCAGGTTGGGATGGCGATTCTCCCGCGCGGCGGCTTCCCGCTCGGCGCGGATGGCCCGCCCGTGCGCCAGAAACTCTTCGCCGAGCTCCTTCTCCTCTTTGGTCCAGCGGGCGCGCACCGAGGCTTCGCCGCGTTCCGCCGCCAGCGTTTCGTAGCGCTTCAGGAACTTCTCCACCTGCACCACGTAGTAGGCCAGCGATTCGGTGGCGGTGTCGATGGCCGTCAGGCCGCCGCCGATCACCACCACGGGCATGCGGATCTGCAGGTTGGCGATGGAGGCCTCTTTGGCGGCCCCAGTGAGTTGCAGCGCCATCAGGAAATCGGAGGCCTGCCGGACGCCGCGCGCCAGCCCGTTCTTCATCGGGATCACCGTGGGCTTGCCCGCGCCCGCGCACAGGGCGATGTGATCGAAGCCCAGCGCGAAGGCGCTGTCGATGGTCAGCGTGCCGCCAAAGCGCACCCCGCCGAACATGCGCAGTTGCCGGCGCCGCTCCAGCATGAGCCGGATCACCTTGAGGAAGTTCTTGTCCCAGCGGACGGTGATGCCGTATTCGGCCACGCCCCCGAAACCGGCCATCACGCGGCTGTTCAGCGATTCGTAAATCTCACTCACGTCCCGAATGGGCCGGAAGGGAACGCGCTCGCCCGTGGGCGTCACGCCGCCCAGATCCGCCGGCAGCGGTTCCAGCTTCAGGCCGTCCACGGCCACCACGGCATGCCCGTCGTTCATCAGATGGTGCGCCAGGGTGTAGCCGGCCGGTCCCAGACCAACCACCAGCACTTTGTATCCGGACTCCTCTTTGGGCAGCGGACGCTCGAAGTTCAGCGGGTTCCAGCGCGTGAGCAGGCTGTAGATCTCGAAGCCCCACGGCAGCGACAGGACGTCCTTGAGCGTGCGGGTTTCCACCTGCGGGATGTCCACGGGATCCTGCTTCTGGAACACGCAGGCCTTCATGCAGTCGTTGCAGATGCGGTGGCCGGTGCCCGCCGTGAGCGGATTGTCGATAGCCACAATGGCCAGCGCGCCGATGGTGTTGCCCTGCAGCTTCACCGTGTTCATTTCGGAGATCTTTTCGTCCAGCGGGCAGCCCGCCAGCGTCACCCCGAACACGCTCTTTTTGAACTCGCCGGTCTTCTCTTTGAGGCCGGTGCGGCAGGAATCCTTCGCCTGGTTGTGGCAGTGGATGCAGTAGTTGGCGTGGTCCAGCGCGCCCAGCAGATCCATGCCGTTGTCGGTGAGGTGGAAGGCTTCGCGATAGCGGGCGTGCTCGGGGCCCAGCAGCATCTTGGTCACCCCGTCCTCGACGACGGTTTCCACCGGCACCAGATGGTACGGGTCAATCTTCTGCGGCGCTTTGAAAATGGTGGTGCCGCGGTGCTTTGCCTTTCCCTCGGGCGCGAGCGTAGCCCAGGCGGCATACTGCGCGCATTTGGCAATGCCGGCCGCATGCTCCGCTTCGGCCTGCATCCAGAAGTAGACGTTCTGCGCGAAGCTGTCGTCGGTGAGCGGCTCGCCGAACAACGCTTCGATCTCGGCTGCGAGCGAGGCGCCGTCCAGCAGACAGGCCTTCTCCACGGTCATGCCGGTGAGCGCCTTCTTGTGGATGAACTTGCGCTTTACGACATACTTGGCGGCCAGCGCCGAGTGCTTCTCCTGGAAATCGCGAACCTCGGCGGTGATGCCGAACAGGTCGCCGATGAAGTCCTCCAGAGGCGGCGCGATCGCAATGATCAGCTCCGAGACCTCCTTCGGCGCCAGCGCAGCGCCCGCGCGCGCGGCCATGAGCCGGTTGAAGAACTCCACGTCGCTGGCCTTGAGGTATTCGACGAAGGCCTGGTCCAGGCGGAGGAGACCCTCGCGATCGTACAGATCTTCAAACGAAAGACCGTACTTGAGATTAAGCAGTTCCGAAGTAATGACCATTTACGCCTCTCGGTCGGCGGGTAGGGAAGATGGAATATTAGAGCCGACTTTCATGCTGACATGCCACCGGCGGCCCCTGATTCGGCCTGAGCGGGTAGCACCCTGGATTGAGTAGGATCGTCGCTTCCATCTTAGCAGTCCGGGCGTGGGCCTGGGGCTCGGGCGGGGGGATACGCAACAACGTTGGAACAACCCGGCCGATTCTGCGTCACCATATTAGTATGAGCGATTCGGAGGACAGGAAGATTGTGCCCGACGTGATCACGTTGATCGCGAAGGGCGCGGGAGCTGTAGTGGCGGGCGGCGTTGGCCTCGGAGGCGCATGGCTCGCATACAGCGCGCTGTTCGTCAACCACAACATGCCGCTGCCGGATGCGATTGGCGCGCGGCGGCACAGGTTCCCCAGCTCCAGCGGGGGCTGGATAAGCTGGTACGGCGATGAGACCGGCCAGGGGCGGCCCGTGGTGCTGGTGCATGGCGTCAACGCGTGCGCGTCGGCCTACGAGGTGCGTCCGCTATTCGAACATTTCCGCGGCAACCGGCCTGTCTACGCCATCGATCTGCCAGGCTTTGGCTTTTCCGAGCGCACCGACCGCGTGTACTATCCCGAGCTGTACGCGGATACGCTGGTGGAGTGGATCGAGTCGTACCTGCCCGCCGCGCCGCAGCGGGTGGACCTCATTTCTCTCTCGCTGTCGTGCGAGTTCGCGGCCATCGCCGCTTCCGCGCGCCCGGACCTGTTCCATTCGCTCGCCTTCCTGGCTCCCAGCGGCTTCGCGGAAACCGGCCAGCGCGCCGCGTCCGACCAGATTCTGCGGCTGAGCTCCGCGCCCGTCTGGAGCCAGGCGTTCTACGATCTGTTGACCACCCGGGCCAGTATCCGGCACTCTCTGCGCAGGAGCTTTATGCGCGGGCCGGACGAAGGTCTGATCCATTATGCGTACCTGACCGCGCATCAGCCCGGCGCCCGCTTCGCCCCGTTCCATCTTCTCAGCGGACACCTGAACACCGGCGGGATTCGCGATTTCTACGGAGCGCTGAACATGCCTGTGCTGGTGCTGGCGGACGAGGACGACTACATGAGTTACGACGCGCTGCCGGAGTTCGTGCGCCAGCGCCGGCACTGGCGTGTGACCAGCGTGCCGGACTCCAGGAGCCTGCCCCATTTCGAGAACATCACCGGCACTCTGCTGGTGCTGGACGATTTCTGGCAGCGCCTGCCCGTGCCGGCGGCGATCGAGGGGTAACGCTGTTGGCGCACCAATGTGCTTCTGCAATAATGGGGTCGTCATGAAAAGGTTTCTTGCAGACAAAAGGATGCCGGCATGAAAGCCGTTACTTACTACAACTACGGTTCGCCCGATGTTCTCCAGTGTGAGGACATTGAAAAGCCGGCCGCTGGTGACGATGAACTCTTGATAAGAGTCCGCGCGGCTTCCGTGAATCCACTTGACTGGCATTTCATGAGGGGCACGCCGTACCTCGTTCGCATAATGGCCGGCCTGCGCAAACCAAAGATCACACGGCTGGGCGTTGATGTAGCCGGCCAGGTTGAAGCGGTTGGCGGGAAGGTAACTCTGTTCAAACCAGGCGACGAGGTGTTCGGCTCGTGCCGTGGGGCCTTTGCCGAGTATGTGTGTACTTCCGAATCGGCCCTGGTCATGAAGCCCGATAACGTGACGTTTGAACAAGCGGCTTCCGCGCCTGTGGCGGCCTTCACCGCATTGCAGGGTCTTCGCGACAAAGGACGGATTCAGCCGGGGCAGAAGGTCCTGATTAACGGTGCGGCGGGAGGCGTGGGTACGTTCGCAGTGCAGATTGCCAGGTGGTTCGGCGCAGATGTTACTGGCGTATGCAGTACCAGGAATGCGGACATGGTCCGATCAATCGGCGCAAATCGGGTCATCGATTACACCGAGGCGGATTTCACCAAAAGCGGGCAACGTTACGACCTGTTTTTCGACTGCGTTGGGAATCATTCGTTGTTGGCATGCCGGCGCGTCTTAAATCCCAAAGGGATATACGTCATGGTCGGAGGACGGCCGGACGGCCAGTGGCTCGGTCCTCTGGCTCGCCCTCTCAAAGCGCTTGTGCTGTCACGGTTCGTGAGCCAGAACCTGGTCATGTTTCTGGCGAGGCCGAACAAACGGGACCTGAGCATCATTTGCGATCTCATGAAGGCCGGCAAGGTGACACCGGTCATCGACAGGCGCTACGGGTTGAGTGACGTGCCCGAAGCTATCCGGTATCTGGAAGAAGGACACGCTCGAGGAAAAGTCGTAATAACCGCCTGACAACTCGGTTGAACCCGGCTTTGCGTGCCACAGCCTGAGTCCGATCGACGACGGCATCGCGCCGCTCAACAACTCCGCTTTCTGAAAAGGCAGGAACAATCCGCGCTGCCGGCTCGTTCCTACTTACGTACGCCATTGCATTACTGCCATGACCCAATTGCCCGTTTCACGCACCGAAACGCTCTCGGACCGCATTCTCGGCCTCAAGCGTCTGCTCGTTGACTCGCGATTAGCGCGTGTATTCGTTCCCTGGGCCATACGGCATCCCCGGCACCTCCCGGCGCTTATTCGCCTCGCGCGGACGCACGAGCACTCGAAGCGCATGCGGGCCCGAGCGCTGGAAGACGGAGTGCGCGTACCGCCGTTTCTCGTGCTCAGCGTTACATCGCGCTGCAATCTGCGCTGTTCCGGCTGCTTTGCCAGGGCGGTAGGGACCACCGCGGGCCCGACATCTGCGCGGCCGCCGCTCGGTCTCGCCGACTGGCACGGAGTTGTGGAGGAATCGGCCGCGCTGGGGGTGATAGGTTTCGTGATTGCCGGCGGCGAACCATTCCTGTTGCCGGGCATCGCGAGCCTCTTCCGGCGCTTTTCCGATCGTCTCTTCGTTGTGTTCACCAACGGGACGGCTCTGCGCGACGGCGATTTTGAGGTTTTGAAAAGCTGTCGTAACACGGCGGTTGTGGTGAGCCTGGAGGGAGATCGCGACCTTACCGACGGACGGAGGGGGTCCGGCGTTTTTGAGCGCGCGCTCGTTTGTCTCGACCGGCTTCGTGACGCAGGTGTCCTGACCGGCCTCGCCGTCACCATCGGATCCGCGAATATCGATTACTGGTCTCAGGCGCGGAACATCGACGCGCTGATGACTCGCAGTGGCCCGCTGGCGTTTTTCATCGAGCAGATTCCGGCTGGCGAATGCGAGTTTAGCGTTGCGCTGACCGCCGAGCAGCGGTCACGGTTCCGCGAAACCGCCATTGGGTATCGGAACCGGAAGACTGGAGGCGCTTATGTCATCCATTCGCCTGCCGACGAAGAGGCCCTCGGAGGTTGCGTGTCCGCCGGGCGAGGCTTCGCCCACGTTAATCCGGCTGGCGATGTCACCGCCTGTCCGGTATCGGCGCTGGCGACGCACAATGTGACCACCTCGACGTTGCGCCAGGCCCTCGCCAGTCCCCTTTTCACCATGATCCGCAACGACGGGCATCTGCTCGAGACGCAGGACCATCCTTGCGCGCTGTTCGCCAACGCCGGCAAACTGGAGAGCATGGCGAAGAGTGTGGGCGCCTACCGCACCGGTGCGGCTGATTCCGCGGCAGTCCGCAACAAGGGCGGGCCGGACACGCTGGACGTTCGCGGAGACTTAGTTCAGGCTGGCCGGCCGCATCGGCAGCAGATGCCAGTCTGGCCCGTTCAATCGTAAGATCTTCTGTCCCGCTGGTAACGTCCTCTTACGCTCCCAGGAACGCATGGGCGCCGTGAGTGATCGCGGCGCCCGCCCGAAGCGCTGCAGCGATCGTCACCACTTCGGCAATCTCCGGATCGGTTGCGCCGGCCTGCCGCGCCTTGCCCGAGTGGATCTCGATGCAATAGGGGCATTGGGTTGTGAACGCGACGGCGAGCGCCATCAGTTCTTTGTACCTGGCAGGGATCGCTCCGTCGGCCATGGCGGCTTTGTCGAAAGCCCAGAAAGCTTGCATCGCGGCCGGGGCGTTCGCGTCCAGAATCTTGAGTTTTCCGAGGTTACTCATGCTGTACAAGGCGTGCCTCCAGTTTTCAGACAGAAGCACAATTGTACCCGACGACAGGCATTCGCTGGAGACTCGCCCCGATTCCTCGTCACCGATCAATTGGAGATAGTTGGGCCGATGGTGTCTGGTTGCCCACCCGAAAGTCGATTCGCCGCGCAGCTCATTCACCAGCTTCCGAGAGGCTTCCGCGCTCCGGGCCGGTGCGCGAAGACGGGAGCACGGCTGCGGACCTACACCTGCCCGCGCCTGCGGCGGTCGAAGGGTAGCTGCTCAAGCCGAACCGGGCGAAACGGCGCCGATCAATTCCAGATGACCGGACCCGGCGCCAATCACGGCCTTCACGGGGATTGATCGGTCGAACGTAACCAGCTTGCCCTGGCGCCGGACCGCCAGACCGAGCAGATATACGTCGGTTATCTTCTGGTGTCCCGGGATCAGATGGGTTCGGAAGAGCCCCTCGTCCAGCAGGGAAGCCGAATCTTCCCACCAATGATGGTCCCGCGCCGAACAGAGGACCCGCAGACGAGATGCGACTTCTTCCGGCGTCGCCGTCACCGTGGGGTAGGCGGGGTTGCCCAGCACACGGATGAAGCCGTTGGCAGTCAGGGGACAGGTTGCCCAGCCGCGTTTCCTGTTGCGCCCGAACCACTGATGAGCGTTTTCGTGGTTGGGATGCGCCGGGTCGAACAGCGCGACAAGGACGTTGACATCGAGGAGCGCGACACTCACGACTCGTCCCGTAGCTCATTCACTAGTTTCAGATGAGGCTTCCGCGTTCCAGAGCGGGGCGCGAAGAGCGGGACGCCGTTGCGCAGCTTCGCCGAAGACTTCGGTTCGAGAGACTCGAGCGCCAGTTCCGAGACCACCCGTCCGATGGACACACGCCGCTGCTGCGCCAGATGCCTGGCGATCTGAACGAGGTTTTCATCGAGATCCAGTGTCGTGCGCGTAATCGCATTCTAGCACCAAACATCAATAAGCGTGATGCTTGATGCTCAGAAGGACATGCGGCGGCAGCCGCGTTCCCGCCGGCCATTGGGCGGCAGCCGCGTTCCCGCCGGCCATTGGAGAAACGCGGCTACGCCACGTGTCCCGCCGCCCCCCGCGTGTTACCCTGAAGCTTAAGCCGTCATGAATGCCCCTGCGAACCAGCGAAGCCATAATCTTGCGCTGCTGGCCGTTCCGCGAAGCGGACCTCATCGTCAGCTTTTTCACGCGCGACCAGGGCAAACTGCGCGGCGTGGCGCGGCGGGCACGCCGGCCAAAAAGTAATTTCGGCGCGGGGTTGGAGCGCCTCTCGTGGGTTTCCGTCTCGTGGTATCAGAGGGAGACGCGGGAACTGGTCAGCCTGAACTCCTGCGAGTTGCTGCAGTCGTGGTTCATGCTGGCGTCCAGTTACGAAACGAGCGTGGCTCTCGATTTCTTCGCGGAAGTTTCCGACCAGATGCTTCCCCCAAACGAAGTCAATGAGCGGCAGTTCCGGCTGTTGCTCGCGGTGCTCGAGTTCCTGCGGGCGGGCGGCAGCGTATGGGCGGCCGTCGTCTACTTTGCTTTGTGGATGGTCCGGCTGGCGGGAGTGCTTCCCGAACTGAGCGCCGATGCCGAATCGCTGGAAATCGCCCGTGAGATGCTGGTGACGCCAATATCGAAACTGACCTCGCGCGAGTGGTCGAAGGAGA
>JBEKPY010000108.1:0-17136 GCA_049520275.1 Bryobacteraceae bacterium | reverse complement strand
ATGCCTCGCCGGCGGAAACCAGAATTCTCGCCATCCCTCGCCTCTCGAAAAAGTCTCGCGCTCACCATAGTTTAGCGTAGCGAGCCCATGTTTCAGCGCCGTAAAACAGCGGGGATCTCTGGTAAACTGAAGTCGGTAATCTTCCACGGGATGTCTACTCAGGGTTTTGTGGCCAAGTTGAGCGTCGGGCAGTTCGCGGAGCGCTTCCGCGACGAGATGATCCCGCTGAGCAACACGTTCTCCTATTTCTGCGCTTCGGTTCCCATGTCCGAGGAGGAGTTGAAGGAGTACCTGGAGGAGCCGATCGCGGCCCTGCCTCCGGCCATCGCCTCGGCGCTGCCGCGCATCTCCATTATTCTGGTTCCCTATCTGGAGCGCGCCGAGGCCCGCAACGGCGCACTCAAGACGGGCGCGGAGCTGGTTTCCATGGAGAAGCCTCCCGACGACCTGGTCTCCTGGGCGTCGCAGGTGCGGCTGAACAACCAGGAAGTGCTGATCTTCGCGCTCAAGGATCAGAACGTGGCCGAATACCACTACCGTTTCTATCGCCTGATCGCCGCGCTCACCGCGGACCGCTGGTCCGACGAAGCGCAGGTGGAGTATTCGACGCTGCTGCGCGAGGAGCTGAGCGCCTCCGTGCACGGCGAAGTGGACGAAGAGAGCTGGACCGCCAAGCAGGCGCTGCTGGGCAAGCACAAACATGTGCGCCGGGATTCGCGGCCGTTCCGCGAATATGCGCGGCAGTCCTTCATCGACACGCTCACGCTTTACCTGCACGGCATCTGCTGCGACATCGACGTGGACACCGGCCCCCGCCAGTTGCCCAGCCGGTATCTGCGCAAGCGCCTGAAGCTGCTGCAGACGCTGTACGCCCAGCCGGGCGGCTACGCGGTCTTCCCGGAAGATCTGAAAGAAACGGCGTAGACGGGCGCTTTTGCGATGCAAGGGAAACGCGGCGCGAGCCACGTTCGATTTGCGCGTGCGCACCGGTTGATTCCAGGATCATGCACGGTACGCCCTGTTTCACCGGCACACGCGTTCCCGTGCAGACGTTGCCCGATTACCTCGAGGATGGCGATACGCTCGACAACTTCCTGAACGACGGTTGCGGAAGCTCAGCTTCGGGATCGTTGTTCTGCGCGAGGCTGTAGGTTGTCAGTCGGCTCGCGGAGGCCTGCCCACATGCTCCTGCGGGTACCTCCCCGGCCCCGGCCGCTACAATGAAGCCGGGGGTGGGATGCCCGCCTCTCTTTTGTGACGAACTCGCGCAAAACGGAGCCCTGGCGGCGGGTGATGCCGTGCTCCTCCTCCCTGTGGAGGCCCGCCCACCGGCCCTTTGCGCGTCCAGGGAACCTGTGAACATCCTCATCCGGGCCACAAACTGGATCGGCGATGCGGTGATGAGCCTGCCCGCCCTGCGCGCGGTCCGAGTGAGCTTCCCGGCGGCGAGCATTGCGGTCCTGGCGCGCCCCTGGGTGGTCGATCTTTACGCTCGCGAGCACTTCGCCGACCAGATAGTGCCCTATACCTGTGGGAATCTCCGGGAGAAGTTCAGGCTGGCCCGATCTTTGCGGTCCCGGCGATTCGATTGCGCCATTCTGTTCCAGAACGCGTTTGAAGCCGCCGCCCTGGCCTTCGCGGCAGGAATCCCGGAGCGCATCGGCTACGCGAGGGACGGCCGTTCGCTCCTGCTGACGCGCGCCATACCGGTCCCGCAGCCGCAGGAAGTCCCGCGCCACGAACGCTACTACTATCTCGAACTGCTTCGCCGGGCCGGTCTCACCGGCTCCGTCCTGCCCCCTGACGAGCATGCCGAGCCTATCCGACTGGAGGGCGCCGAAGAGGCACGTCGGGAAGGTTCCCTGCTGCTGGCGGAGGCCGGGTTGCCCGGGCCGGTGATCGGGGTGAGTCCGGGGGCGGCCTACGGCGGGGCCAAACGGTGGCTCCCGGAACGCTTCGCCGAAGCGGCCGTCTCCGTGGCTGGCGCCGGCGGGCGGGCGGTGGCCATTTTCGGTTCCCAGGCGGAGCGCGATCTCTGCGGACAGGTACGCGCGCAGGTGGCCGCGCGCGGTATTCGCTCGCACAACTTCGCCGGGGAAACCACGCTGGCGCGGTTCATCTCGATGGCCGCCGCGTGCGACGTCTTCCTGACCAACGATTCCGGAGCCATGCACATCGCCTCGGCCCTCGGAACACCGACCGTCGCCATCTTCGGCGCCACCGACGACCGCGCTACCGGACCCACCGGCGCGCTGGCCCGGGTAGTACGGAATCCAGTGGAGTGCAGCCCCTGCCTGTTGCGGGAATGCCCCATCGACCACCGCTGCATGACCGGCGTCACTGCCGGCGAAGTAGCGCAGACCGCCCTCAAACTGTTGAAATGAAGTTCTGGACACACGAGAGAGAATTGCCGGCCCTGGCCGGCTCGCCGAGCATGCGCGGCTGGTGGCCGCCCTCGCCCTGGCGGCACGCTGCCGGGGGGAAGCATGCTGAGCGACGGCCCGCGCATTCTGGCGGTGCGGCTGGGCGCCATGGGCGATGTCATCCAGTGCCTTCCGGCGGTTGCCAGCCTGAAGCACGGCATCCCCAGGTCGCACGTAACCTGGGTGATTGAGCCGCGCTGGGCGCCGTTGCTGGAGGGGAATCCCTACGTGGACCGGGTGATCCTGCTGGACCGCCGTTCGCTGGCCGGTCTTCGCGCTGCCTGGCGGGACCTGCGCGCCCGGCGATACGACATTGCCGTGGACTTTCAGGGTCTCCTGAAATCCGCGCTGGTGGCCTCGGCGGCCCGCGCGGAACGGCTCTTCGGCTTCACCCGGGCGCTGGTGCGCGAGCGGCCCGCCGCATGGTTCTACTCGGTTGCCGTGGGCAGCAAGGCCGAGCACGTGGTGGACCGCTATCTCGACCTGGCTGCGGCGGCAGGCGCCTCCAGCCTGCTGCGAACCTTCCCGTTGCCCGCCGGACATGCGGAGGGCTCGCTCCCCGCCAGCCCCTTCGTGCTGGCCAGCCCCATGGCGGGATGGGCGGCCAAGGAGTGGCCCATGGACTTCTATTCCGAACTGGGGAGGCTTCTCGAAGCCGGGGGCTGCACCCTGGTGCTGAACGGGCGCACGCGCATCGACGCGCCTCATACGCACGCCCATGTCTCCGGGCTTCCCGGACTTATCGACGCCACCCGCCGCGCCGTTGCCGTTGTCGGCGTCGACAGCGGTCCGCTGCATCTGGCGGCGGCGCTCGGCAAACCCGGCGTGGCCATCTTCGGACCCACCGACCCGGCCCGCAACGGCCCCCGCGGCGGCGCCATCGCCGTACTGCGCAGCCCCGCAGCGGTCACCAGTTACAAGCGCAGAGGCCGCCAGCCGCGCCGCCATCGAGGTCCGGAACTCGCGCGTCCCGGCGCGGCCATGCGCGACATCAGTCCGCAGGCCGTCCACGAAGCGCTGCGGGCGGCGCTGGCAAAAGCGGGGATCCCGGTGGGCCGTCCGGCATGAGCGCCCACCTGCGTTTCCCGAGGCGCTACGCCCATCTGGCGGCGCGCCTGCGCGTGCCCGGAGGATTCCTGCTGGCGATTGCCTTTGGATGGCTGGCGCGGCCGTCCGCTCTGTCGATGGAGATTGGCCTTCCGGTGGCCGTAGCCGGACTGCTGCTGCGAGCCTGGGCCGCGGGCCATCTGGAGAAGAACACGCGCCTGGCCACTACCGGTCCCTACGCCTGGGTGCGCAATCCGCTCTACCTGGGCACGTTACTGACGGCCTGCGGGCTGGTGACCGCGGCGCGACGACCGTTGCTTGCTGTGCTGTTCGCGCTGGTCTTCGCGCTGGTGTACCTGCCCGCGATTCAGTTGGAGGAGGAATACCTGCGCGAGCTTTTCCCAGATTTCGGCGAATATGCCGAGAGGGTGCAGGCCCTGTGGCCGCGTTGGCCCGCCTCTCCGCAGCGGGCCCGATTCCGGATGGACCTTTACATGCGCAACGAGGAATACCAGGCGTCGCTGGGTTTGCTGGCGGGCGCGGCCTGGCTGGTGGTGAAGCTGATCTGGATGTAGGCGACACTCAGTCCCGCCATGGAGGCCGCCGCAGGCCGAGGGCCATGGCCGAGGGCCTGCCCCACGTTCGCTAACGCGGCGCCAGGAATTCCGCTGCGACGTCATGCACGGGCCGGTGTTCTCCGTCCACCTCGTAGTTGAGCTTGCGCATTTCGGAGGCGCTGATTCTGCCGGAGAGCTCGGCGAGGGCCGCTTCCAGCCCGGGGTGCTGGCGCAGCGAATCGTATCGGACAACGATGCTCGCCTGGTAGGGCGGGAAGGCCTTGCGGTCGTCCTCGAGCACTTTCACGTCGAGAACGGCAAGAAGTCCGTCGGTGGTGTTGGCGGCGGCCATGGTCACCTGGCCCTGATCGAGCGCGCGGTACAGTAATCCCAGATCCATGGTTTTCGGGAAGCCCGTCCACGGGAGCAGCGGGTACGACTCCATCAGCGTCTGGTAGCCGTCGGCCCGGGTGAGGAATTCGTAGCCGACGCCGAGGGTCCAGGGATCGCGCCGCCGCTCGGCGTCGCTGAGCGTGACGTAGTGGCCGCTGCGCGCGTCCGCGCCGCGAATGACCATGGCGAAGGAATCGTCGAAGCCCAGCGGATCGCACCATTTCAATCCGTAGTTGGCGGCGTACTCCGCGCGCACGCGATCGAGCACCAGCGCCGCATCGTGAACCGGCTTGTGTTTCAGGATGGCGGTGAAGGCGGTCCCGGTGTATTCGGGGTAGAGGTCGACGTCCTTGCCCAGCAGTGCCTGGTGGGCCAGCAGGGAACCGCCCAGATTGAATCGCCGGACCACTGGCTGGTGCAGCCGGCTCTCCACCTGCTGCGCGATGATTTCACCGAGCACCAGTTGTTCGGTGAAATTCTTGGAGGCCACCACGACGGGCCGGGAGCCCGAACAGCCGGAAAGCAGCACGAGGCCGCACGCGAATGCCGGCAGATGTTTCAAAGGGGTCCCCCAGCACAGAGTATCACCGCGCTATCCTGAGGAACGATGAATCGACCGGTTCTTCCGCCGCGGCGCGAGTACCTGGAGTTCCTGTCGGCATACGAGCCCGGAATTACGGCGCTGGCTCTGGCCGTGCGAGCGCTGGTGCTTGGGGAAGCGCCCGGCGCGATTGAGCTCATCTACGACGCCTACAACGCGGTCAGCGCCGGCTACTCGTTCACCGGGCGGCCGAGCGATTCGTTTATCCATATCGCCGCCTATGCCCACTGGGTCAATCTGGGGTTTCACCGGGGAGCGGAACTGGAAGATCCCGACGGCGTGCTTCAGGGCAGCGGCCGGCAGGTCCGGCACATTCGGATTTCAGACCCCGCGGATTTGCGGAATCCCGCGGTGCGTTCTTTCGTGCGGGCGGCAATTGCCCGGGCCAGGCGCCCCGAGGGAAAGGCGTCTGCAGCCGGGACCAGCGTGGTGCGGGCCATCTACCCGACGCGGCGCCGGCCGAAGCAGCGACCGCTGCAATGAACGAACTTTAATGGACGCTTCAGTCGCGCTTCATGGACTTCGCTTATCATGCGGATGTGCGGGTAGTATTGCGGAACCTCCTGGTGGCGATGGCCATGACTGCGTCCCTGCCGGTGGCGCGTGCCCAGAATCCGGGTGAACAAGCGCCCGAACCGCAGACGGAAAAGTTCTCGGGGACCGTGGCCGAGCTCTCGGCCGAGAAACTGACGGTGGTTCGCAATACCGCCGGAGCCAAAGCCGAGCGCCGCACCTTCCTGATCCGGCCGGAGACGCGGGTGGAGGGCAAGCTGCACGTCAAGGCCAGGGTGACCGTGGGCTTCGTGGCCACCGCCGACGGCGACGTGGCGCACCTCATCGTGGTCCGCCAGCCGCAGGCGAAGAAAACCTGAGCGTCAGTCCTGCTTCGCCCGGCGCTTGGCCACCCACCCTTCCTTGTTCGCCTGGCGGCCGCGCCCGACGGCGAGCGCGCCTTCCGGCACCGCCTCGGTGATCACCGATCCCGCGCCGATATAGCTGTCGTTGCCGACCTGCACGGGCGCCACCAGCGTGGCGTTGCTTCCCACGAAAGCGTTGTCGCCGATCTCGGTGCGGTGCTTTTTCGCGCCGTCGTAGTTGCAGGTGATGGTTCCCGCGCCGATGTTCGTCTTCGCCCCGATTTCCGCGTCGCCCAGATAGGCAAGGTGATTCGCTTTCGCCCCGGCGCCCAGACGCGTCTTTTTCAGCTCCACGAAGTTGCCGACATGCGCACCGGCGCCCACGTCGTTCTCCAGACGCAGACGGGAAAACGGCCCGAGCCGCGCGTCGCGGCCTACGTGCGAGGTGGCGATCAGCGTGTATGGAGCGATCTCCACCCCGCTCTCGATTCGCGAGGACTCGATGACGCAGCCGGCGCCGATGCGGCAATCCTCGCCAATCTCCGTGCGGCCGAGGATATGCGTGAACGGACCGACGATGGTGTCCGCTCCGATCGCCGCCGGCATGTCGATGGTGACGGTCTCCGGCTTCTCGATGGTGACGCCGGCCAGCATCAGCTCCCGGCACTTGCGCGCGCGGAAGATGCGGTCCACCTCGGCCAGCTCGATGCGCGTGTTGATGCCCAGCAGCTCGCTCGCGTCGGCGCTCTCCATTGCGGCCACGGTGTGCCCGGCGCGCGTCAGGATCGCCACCATGTCGGTGAGATAGTACTCGCCGGCGGGATTGTTCGTGCCGATCTCGCCGATGTGCTTCCAGAGCAGCTCGGACCGGAAGCAGTACATGCCGGGATTGATGAGATCGATGGCCAGTTGCTCGGGCGAGGCGGCCTTCTGTTCGACAATCGCCCGTACGTTACCGCGCTCGTCGAGCAGGATCCGGCCGTAACCGGTGGGGTCGGCCAAACGCGTGGTGATGAGCGTGGCTGCGGCGCCGCCCCGCGCCTGCGTGTCGATAAGCCGCCTCAGCGTCCCGGCGGAGAGCAGTGGGCAATCGCCGTAGAGAACCACCAGCAGCCCGGTGTGATCCAGTTCGTCCCGGCAGGCCATCACCGCGTGGCCCGTGCCGCGCTGCTCCTTCTGCAGGGCAAAGCGAACCTGGCGATGCGCCAGCGCCGCCTTTACCTCCTCGGCCTGATGGCCCACCAGCACCACGACGTTTTCTTCCGCGGTGAGCCTGGCGGCGGTGTCGAGCACGTGCTCCACCAGCGGCAGGCCGCCGGCGCGGTGCAGCACTTTGGCCCGTTTCGATTTCATGCGGGTGCCTTCTCCCGCCGCGAGGATCACCACGCCGATGCGCGGATTCATTGAGCCTGCCTCCTGTTGCGGCCTCTTCGCGCGAGGTCGATGGCGATGGCCGCGGCCACCGTTGAGTTATGACGGATCTTCTGATCCTCCGACAGCAGGTTCGCTCCCAGCACTTCGACGCCGAGCTCGCGTATGCAATCGGCATCGTTCACCACCGGGTGGGCGCGCTGCGCCGCGTACCTCTTCTGCATCGCTTCGCTGATTTCGCCGGTGTTGATAATGGCCACGCCGGTGAGACGCGCGCCGGCGTGGTCGTCAATGGCGGCGATGTGATCGGCGGCGCTGAAACCGCTGGTTTCGCCGGGCTGCGACATCAGATTAATATATGCCGCCTTGATGGCGGGCGATTGGCGGATGGCCTCGGCAATGCCATCCACCAGCAGGTTGGGCACGATGCTGGTGAACAGCGACCCCGGCCCCAGGGTGATCAGATCGGCGCCGGCGATGGCCTCCAGAGTCTCCGGCAGCGGTTCGCAATGCTCCGGATTCAGGCGGATGCGCCGGATGCGCGAGCGGCTGCGGCTGATGCGGGTTTCGCCGCGCACCAGCGCGCCCGATTCCAGTTCTGCCACCAGCGTGACGTTCCGCGCGGTGGCCGGATAGATGCGGCCGCGGCTGGCCAGGATTTCCGAGGAAGTCCGCACGGCCAGGCTGAAGTCTCCCATGACCTGGGTAAGGGCCATGAGGAAAAGGTTCCCGAAGCTGTGGCCCTTGAGGCCGCGTCCCGCGCCGAAGCGGTATTGGAACAGGCGCGAGAGCAGGGCCTCGTCTTCGGACAACGCCACCATGCAATTGCGAATGTCGCCCGGCGGGAGCACGTCGAAATCGCGGCGCAGGCGGCCGGAACTGCCGCCGTCGTCGGACACGGTGACCACCGCGGTGATTTCCGCTTGCCGGCTCTCGTCCGCGTACGCCTTCAGGCCGTGCAACAGCGCGGACAGGCCGGTGCCGCCACCGATGCAAACAATGCGCAGAGGTTCCATCCCAAAACTTCAGGATCGCAGATTCGGCGGCAACCGATTCAAGGTGGGGCGTGTTTCCCACACCTGTCGCGCGTGCTTACGCCGGCAGGGGAATGCAGACACAAGGCAGGCGGTCAGGCGGATTGCTCTTCGTCGTCGTACACGGGAACTTTCTCCAGATCCTCGGCTTCAAAAATCTGGTCGCAGTCGAGACAGCGAACGTAATCGACCCCGTCGCGTCTCGCCAGCATCTCGGTACGGCTGTGCTCGCAGAACATAGGGAAGAAGAATATCCCTATTCTAAGCGCCCCCGGAATGCTGTCAAGCCCCCTTTTGCCCCCAATTTGCGCCGCCGGGAGACTGGGTGTCAGCGGATTCTGGCTAATGCGCTCGTTCCGTGATGGTGACCGCCTGTTGCAGAGTGAAACTGATGCGGGTTTCCGTGGGCAGCGCGATGTTATGGCCGCGCGTCATCATGGCCCCACCCGCGCCCGCGACGCCGCCCGCCGCCGCTCCGATGCCCGCACCCTTGCCGCCGCCGACCGCGGCGCCGATGATCGCGCCGAGCACTGCGCCGCCGCCGACTTTCGCCGCGTTCTGGCCGCCCGAAGACTGGCCTTTCTTGTCGAACGCCGTGGTCTCAATGCCGATCTGCTGCCCGTCCGACGTGTGGACTTTGGTCAGGGCGAGACTCAGATCGCCCACCGTGTCGCCCCTTCCGCGCACGGCCTCCACCACCCTGCCCTCCACCCTTGCGCCGCGCTCGGCAATGACGAACCCACCGGCCGCCAGAGGCTGGTCGAGCGTGGCGAAGAACGTGTCGCCTTTCTCGTTCTTGTCGCTGGACAAAGCTTCGGCGAGGCGAACGGCGATCACCGCGCCCGCCTTGAGCGTGACGCGGTTGGGTTCGGGAGGCGGCGCCGGAGCCGGTGGCGGCGCTTCCGTCACGGGTTCGGGGACCTGCGCGGGTTCCGCGAGCGGCGCGGGTTCCGCGAGCGGCGCGGGAACTGCCGGTTCGGCCACTTGCGGAGCCGGAGCCGGCGCTGGCGCGGGCTGGTCCGTCCTCACAGAGGCGGGCACATCGTCATCGGAAGGCGGGACCGCGCGCGCCACCTTGGTTGGCGTCTTCGCAGCGTATCGCGGAGCACGCGCCACGGGCTTCGGGTTGACTGACTTTGGGGCCTCCTGCTCGGCGGCAGGCGCGGGGGCGGGGGCGCTTTCAGCCTCCGCCACCGGTGGGACAGGCTTCGGCGCCGGTGCGGGGGGAGCCACTACGGCAACGTGCTGTGGCGGAGCCGCCGGCTTCAACGCCACATACACGATACCCGAGGCCACCAACGCTCCGGCCGCGAACGCCAGCGCGATCTTCGAATTGATAATCATGTCTCCAATTCATTAAACGCAGGACGGGCGGCTTACGTTTCGGCTGGTAGAATCAACAAAGATGCAGTTTCCGAGCGGATTTGCGATCGGTTCCGTTCCCATTGCCCCGGCCACGGTGCTGGCGCCGATGGCGGGCGTCACCGACACCGTGTTTCGGAGGCTGATTCGCGCGCAGGGCGGCTGCGGCCTGCTCATGACCGAATTCACCAGCTCGCACGGCGTGGTGAACATGGTGCGGGCGCGCAAGCGGACCCGCGCGTTTCGCTATCTTCTGTTCGAGCCCGAGGAGCACCCCCTGGCCGCGCAGCTTTTCGGGTCGGACCCCGAGGTGATGGCCAACGCCGCGCGCGTATGCGAGGACCTCGGCTTCGACATCGTCGACATCAATTTCGGCTGTCCGGTCAACAAAGTGGTGAAGTGCAACGGCGGCTCCGGGCTGTTGCGCGATCTTCCTCTGGTGGAGGAGATCCTGAAACGGGTGCGCGCGGCCATCTCCATCCCCCTGACCATGAAGTTCCGGGCCGGCTGGAACGACCAGGAACTGGTGCACGTGCGCATGGCCAGGCTGGCCGCCGATTGCGGCCTGAACGGGGTGGCGCTGCATCCGCGCACGCGCGAGCAGGGTTACAGCGGGGCGGCGGATTGGGCGCGAATCGCCGAGGTGAAGGCCGCGGTGCGCATCCCCGTCGTCGGCAACGGAGACATCGCCACTCCGGAGGACGCGCTGCGTATGGTTGCCGAGACCGGTTGCGACGCGGTAATGGTGGGCCGCACGGCGTCGTCGAATCCATGGATCTTCCGGCAGATTCGCGAGTATCTGGAGACCGGGACTTATTACCAGCCGCCGGAACGCGAGCGCTATCGGCTGATGCGCACTTACTACGCGATGCTGAGGGAACGGGAAGAGCCCGATGCCGTGGGTAAGATGAAACAGTTCGCCACTTACTTCACCCACGGCGTCCGCAACGGCTCCAGGCTGCGTGTGGAGATCTACAGAACGCATGAAGCCGCGGCAATTCTCGATCTGGTCGACCGGTTCTTCGAGCGCGAGCTGGAAGCCGTGCCCGCCTGACGCCGAACCAATGAAGAAAGTAACGTTGATAACGGATGGGGCATGCATCGGCAATCCCGGCCCCGGCGGCTGGGCGTGCGTCCTGCGCTACGGCGACCGCCGGAAGGAGCTGTGGGGCTCCGAGCCGCACACCACCAACAACCGCATGGAGCTGCAGGCCGCGGTGGAGGGTCTGCGCGCGCTGAAGGAGAACTGCGCCGTGGAGGTGGTGACCGATTCCCAGTACCTGAAGAACGGCATCACCGAGTGGATTCACAACTGGAAGCGCAACGGCTGGCAGACAAAATCGAGGAAGCCGGTGGTGAATCAGGATCTGTGGATGGCGCTGGACGAGCAGAACGAGCGTCATCGCACCGAGTGGAGCTGGACGAAGGGCCACGCTTCGCACGCCGATAACAACCGCTGCGACGAACTGGCCACGGCGGCCGCGCGCGAGCAGTCATTCAGCGGCTGATTCTGCGAATCATCGGCACATCAATGATCCGGACGCCGTCGGCGGGATTCTGGACGGCCCATGCCAGCGCCGCGATCATCTGCGGCAATGTCACCAGGCCCAGCCGGGTTGCGCCATCCCGCGTGGCGGGAATCAACTCGAAAAGCCGGTAGAACGGGATGAGGACATACGGCCAGCGGTGGCCGGGGCCAAGCACATACCACGGGCGCAGGATATTCGCCTCCAGACCCGCCTCGCGGATGGTGCGCTCACAAGCGGCGCGTACGTTCTGGTAAGCGCGCATCGCCGGCGCAGGCTGGGCCACACTGACGTAGACGAAATTACGAACGCGGCCCGTGGCTGCCCGCACCGAGGCTTCGAGCGAGGCCCGATCGATTTCGCGGAACTGGCGCTCCTTCCCGGGACCGGGATGAGCCACTCCAACCAGGTGAACATAGGCGTCGAAATGGCCCAGCCGATCCGCGAAGGTGGTCTCATCGAGCGCATTCCCGCTCAGGGTGCTGCAACCGCCCGGCAGCTTCCATTCCGAACCGGGCCGCGCCAGCGCCACCACTTCGGAGCCCGCCGCGAGCAGTCGCGGAATCACCGACCGTCCCATGTATCCCGTGCCCCCGCTGATGAAGACGCGCATCTCTGCTTCCGCTGAGTATACGCGGAAATGCGGCGGCCGGATGAGTGCGCTGCGCTACCATGAGCAATTAGCCACTCATGCCCGACTTGAATCCTCTCCTCGAAGAGCGCTTTCGCATCCCTTTCGACCAGATCCGCGCCGAACACGTGGAGCCGGCCATCGCCGAACTTCTCGCCCGCGCGAAGCGGCAGCTCGACGCGCTGACGTCCGCGCCCGGACCGCGCACGTGGGAGAACACCATGGCCGCCCTGGATCACCTGGCGGATCTCCTCGAATACACTTTCGGCGTGGTGCGGCACCTGGAATCGGTGACCACCACGCCGGAGTTGCGCGCCGCGTTCAACAAGGTTCAGCCCGAGGTCAGTGCGTTCTTCTCCAGCCTCCCTCTGAACGATGCGCTCTGGCGGGCCGTGAAGACCTACGCGGGGACGGAAGATGCCAGCACGCTCACGGGCACGCGCCGGCGCTTCCTGACCAGGACCGTGGACAACTTCCGCCGGCACGGCGCCGAGCTCGATGCCGCGGGCAAGAAGAAGCTCGAGGAGATGGACGTCGAGCTGACCACTCTCACCACGAAGTTCGGCGAGAACGTGCTCGATTCCACCAACGCCTGGGAACTTGGCATCGGCGATGAAAAGCAGCTTGCCGGCCTCCCCCCGAGCGCCGTCGAAGCCGCGCGCGCCAGCGCCGAATCGAAGGGACACTCGGGCTGGCGATTCACCCTGCAAGGCCCCAGTTACGTGGCGCTGATGACCTATCTGGACGACGCCGGCATTCGCCGCGAGAGCTACCATGCGCAGACCACGCGGGCCACCGCGGGCGAGCATGACAACCGCCCCATCCTCGCCCGCATTCTCGAATTGCGGCGCGCCAAGGCGGCGCTGCTTGGCTTTGCCGACTTCGCCGATTTCGTCCTGGTGGACCGCATGGCGCACACCGGAGCGCAGGCCGAGGCGTTTCTGGCCGGCCTGGAAGAAAAGACCGAAGCGGCCTTCGAGCGGGAGAATCGCGAGTTGGAAGCATTCGCCGGCCGCGAACTCGAGCCTTGGGATGTCGGTTACTACGCCGAGAAGCGGCGCAAAGCGCTGTACGATTTCGACGAAGAGGAACTGCGCCCCTACTTTCCGCTGGAATCCGTGGTGAGCGGCATGTTCGAGATCGTGCGCCGCCTGTACGGCGTGCGTGTGGTGGAGCAGACCGGCGTGCCCGCGTGGGACGCGGCGGTGAAGTATTACGAGATCCGCGACGAGCCCGGCGGCGCGCTCTACGGCGCGTTCTATGCCGACTGGTTTCCGCGCGAGAACAAGCGCGGCGGCGCGTGGATGGACAGCCTCATCACCGGCGTGGTGCGCGCGGACGGCTTCGATCCGCACGCCGGCCTCATCTGCGGCAATCTGACTCCGCCGGTAAACGGCAAGCCCGCGCTGCTCACCCACCGCGACGTGGAGACCATCTTCCACGAGTTCGGCCACCTGTTGCACCATTGCCTGAGCCAGGTGGAGGTGCGCACGCTGGCCGGCACCAGCGTCGCCTGGGATTTTGTAGAGCTGCCTTCGCAAATCATGGAGAACTGGTGCTGGGAACGCGAGGCTCTCGATTTATTCGCGCGGCATTATGAGACGGGCGAGCGAATTCCCGAGGATTTGTTCCAAAAGATGGTGCGGGCCCGCAATTTCCGCGCGGCCAACGCGCAAATGCGCCAGCTCAGCTTCGGCTTCGTGGATCTGGCGCTGCACCGCCGCTACGATCCGGCGCGCGACGGCGACGCCATCGCCTGGTCGCGCGAGATTTTGCAGCGGTTCTCGGCGGCGAAGCTGCCCGCGGACCATGCCACGATCGCCTCCTTCACGCACTTATTTGCGAGCCCGGTCGGCTACGGCGCGGGATACTACTCGTATAAGTGGGCGGAGGTGCTGGACGCGGATGCCTTCAGCCGTTTTCGCCGCGAGGGCATTTTCAACCGCGACACCGGCATGGCTTTCCGCACGCGCATTCTGCAGCGCGGCGACAGCGAAGATCCCGCGGAGTTGTATCGCGCCTTCATGGGCCGCGACCCCGACCCCAACGCGCTGCTGGAGCGCAACGGGCTGCTGACGCGATAGCGCACAAAACGAAAGGGGCAGATTATTCGTCCGCCCCTGTATGGCCGGGAATGATTCGGGGGTCCTGCCGGCCCATCTGCAACTGCATCCAGCTCAGGCTTTCCGGGACGAACGCGCCGGACGCGGCTCCGGTGGACCGAACGCGGTGACGCTGGCCGCCGTCATGATCGGCGGAATCCACACGTTCCCGGTAATCTCGGCCATATAGCGGTGCGATAGTCCTTCGGCCTCGCGGACGAAAGTCATCACCGTGCCGCCGTCCGCATAGTCGATGGACAGCGCATCGCCGCCGCGCACCTGATCGGTGGCGATCAGGTTGGAAATGGGTTGCACCAGCAGCCGTTCGATGGCCCGCTTAAGGTGCCGCGCCCCGTACTTCAAATCCGTTCCCTCGTGCAACAGGTGGTTCTTGCCGCTTTCGGTCACCTTGAAGATGAACGCTTTTTCCGCGCTGCCGCGGAGCACGCGCTGCTGCACCATATTCAACTCGATGTCCACGATCCTCTTGAGATCTCCCGTTCCCAGGGGCCGGAACGTGACAATCTTGTCGAGGCGGTTCATGAACTCGGGCGTGAACTTGCGCCGGGCCGCTTCCACCGCCGTCCGCTTCAGCTTGCCCTCCAGCTTGCCGTCGTCGGAGGTTCCATCGGCGATGGCCTTCGCGTTGGCCACAGCGCCGAATCCCAGCCTCGGATTCATCAGCGCGCCCATCTCCTGCGCGCCGAGATTGCCCGTCAGGAACACCATGCAACTCGAGAAATCCACCCGGCGGTTGTCGCCCAGGGTGAGGGTCGCTTTGTCCAGAATACCCAGCAGCAGGTTCCACAGCGCGTCGCTGGCCTTTTCCACCTCGTCGAAGAGCACGAAACTCAGCTTCACCTGTTCGGTGTGGTGCTCGTTCAGCGCTTCCTGGCTCAACAGGGCGTGGGTCTCGCGGTGCCCCAGGTAGCCGGGGGGCGAACCGATCAGCTTGGCGATCTCGTGGCTGTGTTGAAACTCCCCGCAATCGATCTTGATCACCGCGCGCGGGTTTCGCACCAGAGTTTCGGCCGTTGCCTCCACGATGCGCGTCTTGCCGGAGCCGGTAGGACCCAGAAACAGGAAGCTCCCCACCGGACGCCCGGGAGGGTTCATGCCGGCCAGGTGCGTCTGATAGACGCCGACGATCTGTTCAATCGCCTCATCCTGTCCCACCACCAGGCTCTGCAGACTGCTCTTGAGGCTGTCCGCGTCGCGTCCTGTTCTGGTCGGGTCGAGTGTTAGTGCTCGTGACATCGTCTTACTCCCGCGCGTTCGGCTCCCGCACACCTCAAAAGTGCGAACCCGGCCCCGTTTTCTCTATAACCCTGCCGTTCGGGCCCGGATACCTTTTCGAGACGCCAACAGAGGAGCACTTTGCGGGCCAACCTTCGTGACACGTAATTTGTTGGAGATGTAGAGAATCGCGACAGTCTGGGTAGTGGTGGGTGTAGTGCCCCACGCAAATGGAGTGTGTCAGATCGCAACGTGTGGGGGAAATCCCGCATATTCCTATGTTTGGCAGGAGGATAGGGCAGGGACGGGGGCCATCAGTCTGGCCACCACGTCGCAGGCGCTGTACGCGCTTCCATTCTCCGGCAGAAACCTGACAAGATGCGGCAGATCGTCGCCGGAGGTGACAAGGCCCCCTTCCACCCGCTTGCCGTTGCGGAATTGCGGGAGGCCGATGTCCGCCATCAGGGAGTTACAGAGGCACTTCCGCCCGGTGGTGTTCTCCTCGCGTCCGCCCTTGGCAACATACAGCGGCACGGGCTCGGCGGCGCAGCGGTAGTCGATCCCACCCTCGGCGGTCCGAAAGGCCTCTCGCAGATAGCCCAGATCGCAAATGCGCGGCCGGGCAGCGTACTCGTCCTCTTCCGACAGGGAACCTCCCAACTGCACCACCTTAAAGGGAAAACCCGTAGGAGAAGCCAGCGGGTCGGTGAACACGCGCGCCTCGCCCCTGCCGACCTTTTCGAGAATCGCCGCCTTGAAATCGTCCCGCAAGCCGGACTCGGCGCAGTAAGCGAAAGCGGTACCCGCCTGAACGCCCGCGGCGCCGGCGTCCAGCGCTTCCCGCAGCTTCTCGGGCGAGCCGTAGCCGCCCGCCAGCCAGAACGGCACACCAAGATCCCGAATGGCTTCCAGATCCACGCGGTCGCGTTCGCCGTATACCGGCTCACCGGCGTCGCTGAGCTGGCCCTTTCCGCGCGGTGGCGCGTTGTGGCCTCCGGCGATATGCCCTTCAATGACAAAGCCGTCAACCCGGCCGTTGGCCTTCTTCAGGATGGTTGCGGCCAGCGTGTTGGAAGCGATGATGGCGAGGAACTTCGGCCGCGCCAGCGGTGGCAGGTCCACCTCCATGAACTCGCGCGGCACGAACTCCATGAGGTTGTCGTCGCCGGGCAACGCGCCGGTCACCGGCAGGTTGTAGGCGGCGGGTTCGTGCCGGGCCAGGGAATCCAGCACTCCGGGGATCTTCAGCGGAATGCCCGCGCCCATCAGGACGTAGCCCACGCCGGCAAGCATGGCGCCGTACAGCGACGGGAGGTGCGGGATTTGCACCTTCTCCAGGTAGTTTATGCCCACTGCGTTGCCGTGGCCTTCGCGGGCCAGAAACACCTCCACGAAATTGGCGGCGATACACAGCTCCTGCAGCTCGCGCGGATCCTGCCTCTGGTGCGCGGCCAGCTTGCAGTAGGGCTCGCGATCCCGCCGGCCACCCGCGATATAGTACGCCTGCCAGATACGCGCGGCCATGGCCGGGAAGGGAAAGCTGGCGAGGCCGCGGCGCATATGGCCTCCCGGATCGCCGTCCTGCAGGCGCCTGGCGAAGATCTGATCGAGCGCGGTTCCCGAGACTACGCCCAGTTGGCCGGTCTCGGAGACGGCGCGCGCCAGCCGCCAGTTGGAGACCCCGGCTCCCATGCCGCCCTGAATGATTCTCGGATGGGCCATCATAACCCCACTGTGTCATGTGCCCGCCCATACTCTTGTCAGAGTTTCGTAACAACTGCGATGCCGCCGGACCAGCCTGGCGCCGTAGGAACGCGGCTCACGCCGCGTGTTGGACATGGCCGGGGCGGCCACGGAAGTGGATGAAAACGAGTGGCGGGGCTGAGAGCCCCGCGCAGGCTGAGAGCCCAATGGCACTTAACTTTTGGAACGGGCCTGCAAATCTAAAAACAGAATGTGCGTATGATGGAGGATTCCTTTGTGGGGCGGCCAATCC
>JBEKPY010000107.1:0-17238 GCA_049520275.1 Bryobacteraceae bacterium | reverse complement strand
TGGAGCTGTTTCACGGCCCGATAGCCGGTTCGCTCGGCGGCCGCGGCGTGGCGCTGGAGGACAAGGAAGGCACCGGCCATGTCGTTCAGCAGGAGGCTCCGGAGGGTGCCTTCGTGGTCGGTAGAGGAGTGGCAGGCGGCCATATCGTCGATCATGTCGGCTTCGATGCGGCGGACGCGGGCGAGACGCCAGTGGGACTGGGCGATTTCCATGACCAGGATGTGCTCGTAGACGTTGGTGGGCGCGAAGGTGCGGGTGAGCCCGGCGAGCAAATCGTCGAAATCGTCCTGATTTTCGCTGGTGAGTACGCGAAAGCGGGCGGAGAGGCCGTGTTTGAATGAGTTGGCGCTGGAGCGGGCTTTGCCTTGGGGGGTTCGGGGGCCGGTGCTGTTGAGCGCATTTCGGCGATTGGCCTGGATTTGGAATGCGGTGGTCATGACGCCCCGACGGTAGCATGGGGCGGGCGGGGCTTTGAGGTGGCGGTGGGCGGAAGTGTTGGGGAATGTGTGGGTTGGGCGGGGGCGGGTTGTTGTCACCGGGGCGCGGGGGGAATGTACTGTCCAAACTGCCGGGATCGGGACGTAATGGGAGTAATCGGCGGGTAGGCCCTGATTGCGTATCAAACGGCGGACTTCCAGGCTAAACTAGTCTGGTCACTGGATTGACGAAAGCGGCAAGAGGAGGAAAATGCCATGGCAATAAACGACGGGCCGTACAATATGCCCACTGTGGTCATCGTTGGCGCTGGAGCGGCTGGCGTCTTTACTGCTTATGAGATCAATAAGCAGTGTCCCGGGCAGTTCAATATCCAACTATTTGAGGCTTCGCAAGAGATTGGCGGCAATGTATCGTCCCTTACTGTCCAGTATGGGGGGCTAACGTACGTCATCGACGCAGGCGCGCAGTTTTTTTATGGCAAGGCTCAACCCAACTACTTGAACCTGATTCAGGAACTTGGCCTGAGCGATCAGACGCCGTTGTATCCCGCAGGCGTGACGATATGGGAGAACTCCACGAATCGGCGGCTGCTATGGATCCCGGCTCTGGTCAGCGGTTTTGCCCAGTACACCGTGGAGGATTGGATCCGTCTGGTGGAGTTTGGTGGGTTCCTGGTTGCCGCAACGCTGCTGAACTGTGTGGGTCAGCCCGACTGGACGCTGACCGTCGACGACTGGTTGGCCAATGTGCCTCTCAGCGATGGCTTTAAGCAGAACGTGATAAAGAACTTCCTGTACCAGTTCGTATCGCTTCCTTATGCCAGCATCGGCGACGCATCGGCCGTGTATGCAACTACGTACTTCGTGCGGAACGTATTCGGCGGGCCGGCGACGGCAACGCTCGACCTCAACATTCCGACGTTCCAGACCAACCAGAGTCTTATCGGCCTGTTGGGCATCCTTGAACAAGCGCTGGAAGCGTCCGGAGTTTCGGCGCAGACCAGTTCGCCGGTGACTGCCGTTGCGCCGGGCGAAAATGGAGTCGCGGTCACGGTGAGCGGCAACAACACGATCAATGCGCAATATGTGGTAATGGCATGCGACCCGGGCGCGTCGGCCACACTTTTGACCAACGGTGGAACTGCCGACCAGAATTTGATCGCCACCCTGCAAGGGCTGGGCAGCCAGTATCTGGATCTTTCCGTTGTCATGCAGCAGAACGGCAGTTGCTGGATGCCGGGCGATCAAAGTTACTGGGAAGCGGTCAGCACTCTGGTGAATACTCGTCAACAAAGCGTTGCTTTCAGTGCGTGGTTTGGGCCCCTGCGGCCGCCGTATGGGAACAACCAGCAGATCCCCGTGTTTAAGTCGTGGGGCTCACCGAACCTGCCATCGGAGGGCTGCAGCTCCGAGTTCTTCACTCATACACATAATGTGTTGCTGCCAACCACAACATTCATTCAGCTTCGCAGCCAACTGGACGGCTACCAGAACAGCAATGGGCTGATGTTTGCAGGCGGGTGGACCAACTGGTTCGACAGCCAGGAAGCCGCATTGATCTCGGCCATGAACGTCGCTCAGACGCTGCAGGGGACAGGCACGGCTCAGCCGGTGAGCCCGGTCCCGGCTTCGTCCGATCCGAGCCTGATTCCCGGCCAGGTGAAGTCGTGGATAGAGATGGTGATGCGTGTCGCGCCGGAGCCACACAAGAGCAAACTGGTTCAGTTGGTCAAGTCATTGGGCTGAACTCGATTGCGGCTGGCCGGATCACGGGCACTCGGAGATTGCTCGGATGGGGTCGCGCTTTGGGGCGATTGAGGGGTTGATTCCAGCAGCTTACACGGACGCTCGTTGCGCGGCTTCTCTGCTGGCGATCTGCGATTCCTCTTCGTCGAGCCCGTATAGTCCGAACACCAGTTGATCGATCTCCGCGTCGGTGGCTTGTATCTGGCGTTCAATTGGAGTCCGGGCCGGCGGGCTCTTGGCCTCTGCGAGTTTTCGGCTCAGCGTGAGCATTCTTTGGACAAGCATCACGAGACGATCACGAAGACGGCGGTCGTCGGGACTGTCGGCGTTAATCGGGCGAATGGGCACATTTTCCATGTATTGGTAAATGAGCCTGTAGCGGAATTCTCCGGCCCTTGTACCAAAGGGTATGCTTAGCTTGCTGATCGCAAACCAGAAGAGCTTGCTATTGAGTATTCCCAGGAGATAGAGATCATCGCTACCTAAGCAATATGCGGTGTTCGCAATGTAAGTCCCCGCGGTGTCAAAAAAGAACCGCGGACCCTTTGCGATGTCCGGATAGACGATCTTCGGGCCGTTCAGTACATCGTAATAGCCGCAGGACCGCAACTCCCACCAGAACTCACCTTGGTCCTGTCTCTTCCTCGCCGCGTCCGCAAACGGTTCCAGATGGTGCGCGACTGGCGCGTACTCCTTCCTGAGCCAATTCCAGGCCTGACGCTCCGATGGCGCGGCAGTGCCAATTTGGCGTCGGGTCCAACCGGAGGGAATCACGATCAGGAACCGGCCCGTGTCGCGAATGGAGTAGCGACGGATATCCTGACCGCCAAGGAACGGCTTGATGAGATCCGCGCACGCGCGAGCCTCGCCGATCATACGGTTCCTCTCGTCACCGTCGACCTCGAACGCTTCATTCAGCCCGGTCAGAAGACCGCGATAGATCGCTCCGACGTACCTGACCAGCGGCACGCCCGCCTCGGTAATCTTTTTGAAGACGGCTCGCGTCTGCTCTGGCTCCAGGGACCATGCATTCGGAACTAATCTGGCGGCCGGGATATGGTATTCGTGTTCGGGTACATAGGTTCGCAAGTCGACGTGGAATACCGACTCAACCTTGCACACCGACACGTTGTCGGGTTGCGCGGCCTTTCGCAACACAGGGATGCTGACATACACGTCCTTCGCATTAGTGAACAACGACAGGCCGCCGAAATCGACGATCCTGATCACGGCAGCGTGCTGAGTCATAAACTCGCGCAACTGATCTGCGTACGCGGTTTTCAGAAAGCTGCTGGAAACGATGAAGCTGAATGATCCGCCAGCACGAAGAAGCCTCAATGCCTTCTCCATGAAGTAGACATACAGGTCCGCGGTGTTCTGGTGGGACTTGTAATGGGATTGCAGGTAATCTTTGACCTCAGCAAGAGATTCCTGGCGGACATACGGAGGGTTCCCGATAACCGCGTCGAACCCGCCATCGCGCATGGTGTTAGGGAATCCGTCCTGCCCAGCCCAGTCGAAAGCGTTAATCCGATATATCTCGTCTTCATCCAGGAGACCCATCTGTCGGCCAAGCTGGTAGTCGGAGCCCACGAGCGAGTTGCCGCATTTGATGTTGCTGCCGAGATCGGGCAACGCCCGTTCATGGAACATGCGGAGCTGCGTCGTGAGACTTTGCTCGGTTTCCCCCTCGAGTACCTTCAAAAGCAGCGACAGCTTCGTCACCTCTACAGCTTGATTGTCGATATCAACACCGAAGATGTTGTTGAGCAGAACACGTCGCCGTTCGGAGGCAGTCAGACGCCAACCTCCGCTCGGCCCTTGATACAGGACCTTCCTGTGCTTCTCCGGGCCGTCACTCTCGTATTGTTGCCGGTACCAATCGAGGAGGTACTGGTAGGCCCCCAGGAGGAAGGAGCCGGACCCGCACGCCGGGTCAAGAATCCTGAGTCTGGAGGCTTCCTTCACGGTTCTGCCCTCCAGTAACTTGCCAACGGTTTGGTCAACTATGAAGTCAACAACGTACGTGGGCGTGTAGTAGACACCGCCGGCCTTTTTGACCTCCGGCTTGTCTTCAATCCTGGCTTGATGGCCAGCAGTCAGCCGGATCACTTTCCCCAGAAACTGCTCATACACCTGGCCCAGGATGTCAGCGGGAAGAACTGAGAATTCGTACGGACTGTCTGGGTAATACAGGTCGCGTATGATCCCAGTAAGGACCCTGTCATCGACATGGAGGCCCAGGCTCACGGTATCGGGCCTTTCCAAGCGCTCCGGATCCGCATAGAAGTGGAACAAGCCCGAGTTGTACCGCTCGTCGGCCTCCTTTAAGACAACGCAGAGCTTGCTGTATACCCCGTCCTGCGAAGCCAATGCCTTTAGGCGCTCGTAGCGCTCAATGCCGCGATCCTCGCAGATCCTCAGGAAGATGATCCGGTCAATCAAGCGTTGGACCGCGAAGTTGGTATCTCGTGAAGCAAGTTCTGGGTTGCGCAATGCGACGTTGCGTGCAAGGACCTCTCTCCAGGATTCGATTTCACTCAGGAAGGCGTTATCGACCTCTGCGGTCCCCCTCTTTCCACGGGTGGCCTCAATGTGTCTGTCGAAGAACCCTTTGTAAACGGCGGCCTTGGAGAAGACCCCAGCGAGTTCCGACCAGTTGGAGATGTATTCCGTGAACGGCAGGTACAGAATTCTGGCAGTCGCTGCGGCGTCGTGTTGATCCGGCCTCATCCGGCAGTCATAAGCCGCGAGCTCGCGGAAGTTTGTCAGGATGCTGAGAGGTAGTTTGGACGACCAGGCGTAGCGTCTGAGCTGAAACGCAGACGCGGATTCCTGCTTAACATTCACGGCCGGCTTCTTGGCTTCGACGAAGAATTTGCGCGTGCCTCCGATACGGAAGCAGTAGTCGGGCGCTTTCGTCGCTCCCCCGATCTTGATGGAATCCTCATGGATCACATCCTTGTATGCCTCCGCCGCGCCAGATTCGTTGTCCATATCCCATCCGAGCGCCCTGAAGAACGGGTCAATGAACTCCCGGCGGACTTGCGCTTCATTGTAGGCGTCGGATCGGTAACCGTCCAGGTTTCGCCCGAATCGCTCGACGAGATCGACGACCTCTTTGGGAGGGTTGGTCTGCAGCATATTCAGAAGAATGAGAATACCACCTACCGCCTCGCCAAGAGGGGCGAGAGTCACGGTTGTTTGGGGGAGCCGACTCGAGGCCACCAAATCGGCCGCACCGTCGGCGGGTCGCAGATGTGGCCGTCGGTCTTCCGAGCAGTCCGGGTGCGCCATCGGGATTTAAGCCAGTTGGTTCCGTGCAGCGCATAATCCGTGGTAGTTCGGCGGCAAGGGATGGCGGTAGGTCGTCCAACAGGATTGGGAACCTGTGGCCTTTTGCTCCATGTGCGCGGTCGTAGCAGCAGAGTCAGTAGGCCTGGCCGCGGTTGTCGACGTCGGCCACAAGGACGCCGCCGGACTGATCGAGACTGAAAAAGACGCGCCACTTGCCCACACGCAGGCGATACCGGCCCTTCAACGCACCCTTCAGCGCTTTGACGTCTCCCAGGCCGGCGGCAGCGAATCCTTCCAGGGCACGGACAATACGTTCCGCGTCAGAGCGATCCATGCGGTTGAGTTCGCGTTGGGCAGCAGGTCTATAGACCAGGGTCCGCTTCACAGACCCAGCCGCTGCTTTAGTTCTGCGTGAGAGATGGTCTCTCCCGGTTCGGCTTCCGCGGCAAGGATGCGGGCGGCGGTTTCTTTGTCGACCTCTTCCTCGGGAACCTCCGCAAGGCGGCGGACGAACTCCTCGTCGCCGATGGGATGGGGGGCCAGAAGGGTCAGAAGCGCGTGGACCTGCCGCGGAGGCAAGGCGTCGATGATCTCATGCAGCCGGTCCAAATCGCCCATAATTCGCTCGATTGCCATGCGGCGCTACGCCTTCAGTATATCGAAGGCGACGGCGAATGCCATATCAGAAAGGCGCGTAACGCGGCTGACGCCGCGTGTCCATATAAAGTAGAAGCATGCCGGTAACGATGAAAGACATCGCGCGCGAGCTTGGCGTGTCGGTGGTCACTGTTTCCAAGGTGGTGCGGAATCACGCGGATATCGGCGAAGAAACACGGCAACGCGTGCTCAACCGGATCAGGGAGTTGAATTATCAGCCGAATCTGGCGGCGCGGGCATTGGTGACGGGAAAGACGTACGCGGCCGGCTTGATTGTTCCGGATCTGGTGCACTCATTCTTCGCGGAGGTGGCGACGGGGTTGTCCAACGTGCTGCGCCGCAAGGGCTACAGCCTGCTGATCTCGTCATGCCAGGGCGACCCGGAGATCGAGCGCCAGGAGATCAGGAGGCTGCTCAGCCGCCGCCTGGACGCGTTGATCATCGCCTCCACGCAACTGGTGGTGGACAGCTTCCGGCGAATTGAGGAGCAAAAGGTCCCCTACGTTCTGATCGACCGGGCCTTCCTGGGGATGCCGGCCAACTTTGTCGGCGTGGACGACATCGCCGTCGGCCGGATGGCGACGGAGCATCTGATCGCCGTGGGGTGCGGCAGGATCGCGCACATCCGGGGACCCGCCGCCAGTACGGCGATCGGACGGATGGAAGGCTACAGCCAGGCGCTGGCGCGGCACGAACTGACGGCGCTGCAGGGCTATGTGGTGACCGGGCGGTCGCCCGACGTGGACAGTTGGATCAGCGGCAACGAAGCGATGAAAAAGCTGCTGGCGCTGGAGCGCCCGCCCGATGGTGTGTTCTGCTACAACGATCCCATTGCGATCGGCGTGATCGACGCGATTCTCGAGGCGGGATTGCGGGTGCCCCAGGACATCGCGGTGATCGGCTGTGGGAACCTGCACTTCGACAAGTCGCTGCGGGTGCCTCTTTCCAGCATCGACCAGCAGAGCGCGGACATCGGGGAGCGCGCGGGAAAGCTGGTGCTGTCGTTACTTGAGGCGAAGTCCCCTCCGCCCCCGAAGTGCATCATGCTGGAGCCGAAGCTGGCGCCGCGCGAATCCACGCGGCGGAGTTGCTGATTTCCATTGGCCGCCGGAGGCCCGCCGCAAGCCGGCGCACGGCGGGGCTGGGCGGACGCTACGCTATCGCGCTCGCGTGGCCAGGCCGAGCCGCGAGCCGGCGAAGCCGTAGAAGGCGATGAACGCGTAGCAGAACAGCGGAACCAGCATGGCCATGGCCATGCTATGAGTGGTCTCGGAAACGTGCCCCATCACCGGCGGGGCCACCGCGCCACCGATGATGGCCATCACCAGCAGCGAGCCGCCGATCTTGGTGTTCGGCCCCAGACCTTTGATTCCCAGCGCGAAGATGGTCGGGAACATGAGGGACATGAAGAAGCTGGTCAGGAAGATGGCCCAGAGGCCGATCCACCCGGGGCGCATCACGCCAATGGCGACCAGCAGCACGTTGATGGCGCTGTAGGAGCCCATCAACACGTTGGGACGAATGAACTGCATGATCCACGTGGCCGAGAAGCGGCCCACCCCGAAAGCCACCAGCGTTCCGGTGAGGAAGTAGCCGGCCACCTTCTCCGGCCGATGCGTGTAATCCTGCACGTACTGGATGAAGTAACTCCAGGTGCCCACCTGGGCGCCGACATAGAAGAACTGCGCGAGCACCGCCAGGATGAAATGCGGATAACGGAAGAGGTCGCGGAACCGGCCATGTTCCGCGGCGGCGTGCGAGGTGGTTTCCCCGGCCACCCTGGGGAACCGGGTGCGAATCATCAGCAGCGCCCACAGGAGCACGACCGCGCCGAGCACCAGGTAGGGCGTGATGACGCGCATGGTTTCATGGCGAAGGTATGGCTGCCACGTTCCGTTGGTCTTCATGACGGCGACTTGCGCCGGCTTGAGCTCAATCCCGGAGAAGATGAACACGGTGCCGATGAGGGCGCCGCTGATGGCGCCGAACGGGTTGAACGCCTGGGAGAAGTTCAGGCGGCGTTCCGAGCTTTCCGGGTCGCCCAACTGAGCGATGAAGGAGTTGGCCCCGGTTTCGAGGAAAGCCAGTCCGCTGGCAATGACGAACAGCGCCGTCAGAAAGAACCCGTACTGTCCCACGATGGCCGCCGGCCAGAACAGCCACGTGCCAGCGGCGAAGAGAAACAGGCCGGTGACTAGTCCGGCTTTGTAGCCGAAGCGGCGCATGACCAGGGCCGCGGGCATAGAGAGCAGGAAGTAGCCTCCGAAGTAGGCGGACTGCACCAGACCGGCCTTGAAGCGGGTGATCTCGAACGACTTCATGAACTGCCGGATGAGGACGTCGTTGAGGTTGGCGGGGACCGCCCACAAGAAGAACAGCGCCGTGACCAGCAGGAACGGAACCAGGTATTCGCGGGCGATCAGCCTGTGACCGGCGCGCTGGCCGGGAATAGTGCTCACGTTCATGTCACCACCTTATGGGAACGCCGCTTGCGGCATCCGCGGGTCGGCCGGCATTGCGGAATGGATCTACTATATCGCTACCGCGAGCAACATGACGAATGGGATGGAGCTGGGATCTGGTGGACGGCGCGGGATTCGAACCCGCGACCCCGGCGTTGCGAACGCCGTGCTCTCCCAGCTGAGCTAGCCGCCCACGCGTGCGCTTACGATTACAGTCTACCAGCCCGTGATGGAAAGTGTTGTAAGGCGGCTGGCGCAGCGTGTTGGACATGGCCGAGGCGGCCACCGAACTGGATGAAAACGACCGGCGGGGCTGAGAGCCCCGCGCAGGCTTGACCAGGGGCGAAAGACAAACGCCGGCCTTGCCCGCGGATAAGAAGACCACTGCCGCTTCGCCCCTGGTCCGGCCTGCCCCACAAGGCCGGACGAGGGTGTCCCGTTGTTACCGCAGGTGGGCGTCAGCGAAGCTCAGGAACTGGTCCCAGTCGAACGGCGTGACCTCGTGCTTGCCGGTGCGGTAGTGAAACGCGATGGTGTGCTGGATCGGACGATTGAGCGGGGGCATCTGGTCCGTGCCCAGGTCCCGCGCGCCCAGCAGGCGGTAGACCGGGCCCGCGGCCACGCACGCGAGGAACTCGCCTTTGGGGTCGGCCCAGCGGTCCTCTTCCGCGCCGGTTATGTAGACGGGGCGCGGCGCGATCAGGGCGATGAGCTCATGGGTGTCCACCGGAAGCTGGCCGGCGCGGTCCGCGTACTGCTGGTAATTCGCCGAGAACCAATAGGGGAAGACGTCGACAAGATTGCGGATGGTCTCGCCATAGTTGCGGCGGGAGAGCGACGCGCCGCCCTCGCCCGAACAACTGCTCAACACCATGGCGAAGCGCTCATCGAGGGCTCCGGCCCAGAGCGCCGTCTTGCCCAGCCGTGAATGGCCCATGATGGCGACGCGTTTGGCGTCAATATTCGCGTCCTTTTCGAGATAATCCATGGCGCGGCTGAAACCGTACGCCCATGCGCCGATGGCGCCCCAGTCATCGGCGGCCGGCTCGGTTTGTCCAGGCTTGAAAAACAACGGGCGGATGCCGTGCACAACGCCGCCTTTGAAGTCGGGTTCGATGTCCTGATAATAAATGGTGGCGAACCCATATCCCCGCGCCAGGACTTCCTCCACCTGGAAGTCGCTGGAGCTCCCGCGAGACGCTTCGAGTGCCTGCCGCGGCTGGTGCGTTCGCGGGTCCCAGACGGTGCCCAGCCTGATGCCGGGGTCGGCGATCACCGTCTGGTTGCCCCCGAAATTGAGCGACAGGATGAGCGGCGCTGGTTTCGTGGCGCCGGCGGGAAGGTAGACGAGCAGGTCCTCCTTCGGTCCGTCCTTGCGCGAAGAGAACCAGATGGTCACCTGCTTGCGAATCGCCCTGCCGCCGAGGGCGTGCTCGTCGAGGTCGAAGACGTCGTAACCGAGGCCGGCGGGCGCGCGCGGGCTGCGGCCATACACATTGCTCTCGAAAAGGCGGACGATTTCGGTGCGGCGGCGGTTCGTCCACTCGGCGGCGGTGCGGACGGGCCGGCCGTTGTCGAAGACCAGCGGGTCGGGAAGCGTGTAGCTGCCAACCTTCGATTCGTCGTAGTTGGCGGCGGGAGGCTGCGGCAGGGCGACGCCGCAGAATAACAGGATGGATAGTATCGGAATTATGCTCATAAGTCCTGCGGAGGCGGACGGAGAGTCCGCCGCGGCCCACGGTGCTGCCTCATTTTGCCGTTACCGCGCGATGCGCACCATCACCACGCCGTGCTGCGGAACATCCGCCGTATAGCCATCCTTCACCGAGCCGGCATTCACGTGGCGCCATAGATCGCGCACCTTGTGTTTGCCCTCCAGCCCGAGAACGGCCCAGTAGGCGGTGACATCGGTCATCAGGTCGCCGCGATTGAAGAACGCCACCGCGAGGTCGCCATTTTCAAGCTGCTTCACCCAGATTTCGGCAGCGCCTTCTTTGGAGACCCGGCGGCCCTGCTGGCCGAGCGGGTCCTGATCCACGGCAATCACTTCCTTGTTGGTCAGGATGTCGCGGGTTTCATCGTTCATGGCGCGCAGATCGTTACCGGCGAGCAGAGGCGCGGCCAGCATGGCCCACAAGCTCAGGTGAGTCATGTACTCGGGCCGGGACATGCCGCCGTTTCCGATTTCCAGCATGTCGGGGTCGTTCCAGTGTCCGGGGCCGGCGTACTGCTCGTGGCCGATCTGCTTGTCGAAGCCGATGGTGGCCATGCTCTTCCAGTTGTCCTGGATGTCGCCGGTGGTGCGCCACAGATTTCCGCCCACTGACGCGCCCCACTTCCAGACGTCCTGCCAGCCGTACTGGCACAAGCTGAAAACGATGGGCCGTCCGGTAGCTTTGAGCGCATCGCCCATCTTCCTGTAGACGGCCTGCATTTCGGAAGGCTGGTAGACTTCGCTGGCGCTGCACCAGTCGTACTTCAAGTAATCGATGCCCCACGCCGCCCACGTTTTCGCGTCCTGCATCTCATGCTGATAGCTGCCGGCAAAACCGGCGCAGGTTTTTGGTCCTGGCGACGAGTAGATGCCGAGTTTCAGCCCCTTGCCGTGGACGTAATCGGCGAGCGCCTTCATGTTGGGGAACTTGGCGTTGGGCTGAATGTTCCCCTGGGCGTCGCGCTCGCCCTCCCAGGTGTCGTCGATATTGACGTACACGTAGCCGGCATCCTTCATGCCGCTGGAGACCATGGCGTCGGCGATTTCGCGAACGGTCTTGTCGTCGATCTTCTCGGCGAACCTGTTCCAACTGTTCCAGCCCATGGGCGGAGTCGACGCCAGATCGGCGGCGAAAAACGGGCAGGCGAGGGCCAGCGCGGCAAAGTAGAAGTTTTTCATATCTCTCCACGAGTGTATTCGAATCAGCCGGCCAGCGCCTGCTCCAGATCCTGGATCAGATCGTCCAGGTCCTCGAGGCCAACTGAAATGCGGATCACGTCGGGTGTGATGCCCATGGCCGTGCGGCTGTTTTCGGGAACGGAGGCGTGGGTCATGGTGAAGGGATGCTCGATGAGCGACTCCACTCCGCCCAGCGATTCCGCGAGCGTGAAGATTCGCACCGCCCCCAGCAGCCGCAGCGCCTGCTCCCCGCCGCCGTTCACCCGGAACGAGAACGTTCCGCCATAGCCGCTCATCTGCCGCAGCGCCAGCTCGTGCTGGGGGTGGCTGGCGAGGCCCGGATGATGCACGCGGGCGATCCGCGGGTGCGCTTCCAGCCGGCGCGCGATGGCCAGCGCGTTGCGGTTGTGCTCCTCCATGCGCACGGCCAGCGTCTTGATTCCGCGCAGGACCAGAAAGCAATCGAAGGGCGCGGCGCAACTGCCCAGGGCGTTCTGCAGATAGCCGAGACGCTCGGCGAGAACGTCGTCGCTGGTGATGGCGGCGCCGCCCACCACGTCGGAGTGGCCGTTGATGTACTTGGTGGTGGAGTGCACCACGATGTCCACGGCGTGTTCGAGCGGGCGCTGGAAATACGGCGAGGCAAACGTGTTGTCGCAGATGGCGATGGCGCCGTGCTGGTGCGCCCGTTCGGCCACGTGCGCCAGGTCCACCAGGTTCATGCAAGGGTTGGTGGGAGATTCGATCCACACCGCGCGCGCCGGCGTTCGCAGGGCCTCGCAGAGCGCGCGGTCATCGCGCAGGTCGACGAATTCGGTGACGATGCCCTTCGCGGCCAGCACCGTGGTGAGAAGGCGGTAGGTGCCCCCGTACAGATCGTTGTGGACGATGAGGCGGGAGCCCGCGTCGAACAGCGCCAGCACGGTGGCTTCGGCGGCCATGCCGGTGCCGAATGCAAAACCGAAGCGGCCGCCTTCGAGCGCCGCCAGACAGTCCTCCAGCGCTTTGCGGGTGGGGTTGCCGCTGCGCGAATAGTCGAACGGCCCGGGCTGGCCGACGCCACGAAAGGCGAACGTGGAGGTCTGGTAAATGGGCGGCACGACGGCGCCGTAGGCCGCATCGGGCGGTTGCCCGGCATGAATCGCCCGAGTGCGGAAGCCGGGGGTGCGTGGATTGTCCATGGGAACTTTGATTATCGCGCGATGGGGTGGACCCGCCGGGCTTGCGATCCACGGCTGCGACAAGTCATCTGCGGTAAGAGGCCCGGTTCAGCCCCGCCCGGGCCGCGGAACGGAAACGAAAGGTCAGACGGCATCGGCACGCGATCGATCGCGCGCTTCATCGGGCTCGGCTATCCCAGACGGCCTTAATCCCTTAAATAGAAGCCAAACACTCAGCGCTATATCGAAAATGCCCATCGGCGTATCGAACCACCACAGGTTAACAGTTTTGTCGAAGTCGGGGAAAATGTAGAACACGAAAGTACAGGCCACGCAAAATGCAGACGAGATCACGCCGAAAGCAGCCAGTGATCGAGGGATATAGCGGGATTTGAACCACAGGTAGCCGCAGGCCGTGGATGCCAATGCGCCAAACAGCAAGCCCACGTAATAGTAGTCAAAACGCGTGCCGAGGTAGAGCTTCGCCAGGGCCTGTAATCGCTCCGCTTCAAATGCTCGCGAGTAATCGGCGCCGCTGAGGAGCCGCAGAGCGTCAAAGAGCTGGAGCGTCATGGCAAGCCACATCAGGACCCAGACGAGCCTCCAGAACGCGGCAAGCAAGGCAAGGCCCCGATTGACCGGCTTAAGAATCACGTAGAGCGCTGTGAGAAGCACGACAACGCCCGCGCAGTAAATGAGATCGCCGGCGATGCCGATACGGAAGAGCCGTTCGTGCGCCAGGATATTCCGAGCGGTTTCCGCGGCGTTGTTCGCGACAATCAGGCGGTCGTGGATACCAAAATTGACGTAGACTACGGTCGCGAACGTAGCCAGGTAAGCAAGTCCCGCCACTCTTGCAGCCTGGCGTTGTGACTCGTCGACGGTGTGGATGGCCACTCTTGATCCAGCCTCAGGGGCATTATGCCACAACCACCGCCCCGCTTCGCGCATACTGGCGGCAAAGCAGCCCCCGGCTACCTGGCCAGCGAGTGGATCACCGCGATGGCCGTCTCCACCCGCACGCCGCCGGCCACGCGCGCACGCAGCACAGCGGCGAAGGGAGTGCAGGGCCGGCCGGGGGCAAGGCCGAGGCCTTTGCGCATCCGCGCCACGCTGGCTTCTGGCAGACGAACCGCGCGTAGTCTTCGCTGAGCGGCACGGACGCAGTGGCGAAGAAGAGGCGGGGCTCGCCGGCGCGGGGAACCTGGCAACGGGCGCGAAGCAGTACTTTTAGTTACACTCGCAGAGACGGGCGTCGCGACCGGTTAGAGCGCGCCCGTCTCCATCATGAAACGCGCATTGCTGGCAATCGCCGCGCTCTCGCTTTGTCGGGCGGCCCCTCCGGTGGTCTCCAGGGTGGAGCCACCGGACTGGGTCACGCCGCGGCACGATACGACCATCCGCCTCCTGCTCAGCGGCCGCAATCTGGCGGGTGCGCAGGTGAAGCCCTGCGATTCACTGCACGCCGGGAAGGCCACCGCCAGCCACAACGGCAGCTATCTTTTCGTGGACCTCTGGGTTCCAGCGGGCGCCCGCCCCGGGCGCTGCTCATTGCGGGTTTCATCGGAGGAGGGCGAGACCCTGGCGCCGTTCGCCATCGCACCACGGCTCGCCGGCGGCCGCCAGGGTTTCTCTCCGGACGATGTGATCTACCTGATCATGCCGGACCGTTTTGACGACGGCGATCCCTCCAACGACGACCCGGCAATCTCGCATGGAATGTTCGACCGCGGCAAGGCCCGCTATTATCACGGCGGCGATCTGGAAGGCGTCCGGCAGAGGCTTCCCTATTTACGAAACCTGGGCGTCACCGCCATCTGGCTCACACCGATCTACGATAATGCGAACCACCTGAACGAGCGCGAAAAGTACAACGGCCAGGCCATCACCGACTACCACGGCTATGGCGCCGTCGATTTCTACGCAGTGGACGAGCACCTGGGAACGCTCGCGTCGTACCGGCAACTGATCGCGGAGGCCCACCGCCTCGGAATCAAGGTGATTCAGGATGAAGTGGCCAATCACACCGGGCCGTATCATCCGTGGGTGTCCGATCCGCCCACGCCGCACTGGTTCAACGGCCTCGACATCGACCATCTGACGAATACCTGGCAGACCTGGACGATTCTCGATCCGCACGCCACGACGGCGTTGCGCCGCAGCACGCTGGATGGCTGGTTCGCCAACATTCTCCCCGATCTCAACCAGGACAACCCGGAGGTGGCGCGCTACCTGATCCAGAACACGCTGTGGTGGATCGGCCGCACGGGCCTGGACGGCATCCGCGAGGACACCGTGCCGTATGTGCCGCGGACCTTCTGGCGGCAGTGGACCGGGGCCATCCATCGGGAGTTCCCGGCGGTGAAGGTGGTGGGCGAGGTTTTCGATGGCGACCCGGCTCTGGTGTCGTTTTTCCAGGGAGGGCGCGCGGGCTTCGACGGCGTGGACACGGGCATCGACACGGTGTTCGACTTCCCGCTGTATTATGCAGTCCGCAATGTCTTCGCGCATCACGCTTCGCCGGCCGAGCTGGCGCGGGTGGGGGCGCACGACGCGCTGTACCCGGACGCTTCGCGCCTGGTGACATTCCTCGGGCTGCACGACGTGGCCCGCTTCATGAACGAAGAAGGCGCGTCGATGGACGACCTTGCGCGCGCGTTCACGTTCCTGTTCGCGTTTCGCGGCACGCCGATGATTTACTACGGCGACGAGATTGGCATGCCCGGCGGCAACGACCCGGATAACCGCCGCGACTTTCCCGGCGGCTGGCCGGGCGATGCGCGCAATGCCTTCGAGGCCGCGGGCCGCAGCGCGGACGAGAACCGGCTTTTCGATCGCATCCGCCTTCTGGCCGGGCTGCGGCGCCACTCGGAAGCGCTGCGCAGGGGCAGGCTTGCCGACCTGCTCTCGAATGAGCACGCCTACGCTTTCGCCCGCATCGCCGGCGACGATTGCGCGATCGCGATTTTTCACGAAGGCGCCGAGGGGGAAACGCTGCGCATCCCGGTCTCCGCCACCGGCCTTGCGGACGGCGCGCGCCTGGAGGATGCGTTGGGGGCGCTGCCGCCCGTGCAGGTTTCCAACGGCAGCGTGGAAGTTCGCATGCCCGCCCGCGCTGCGGGTTTGTATATGCTGCGGTGAATGTCGGCGGTTTGTTGTGCCTGCCCATGCCCGCTGGTGTGGCCATTCGCTCGTGAATCTCCCGCCATTCGGGAAAGTCCGTGGAAATGACGTGGACCTCTCCGTTTGCCAGCGAAACTTCGCACTGTGCCGACGCGCTTAAGTCCGGTGATGTCGCGCAACAATATCCGCAGGGGCTTGCCAAAGGGGGGCCTGTAGATCAAATGTGTTGACGTGAAAATGATCGCTCTCCGCTTCTCGCCGATGTTTCCCCACAACATGAGGATGGCCACAACAACGAAGCCTGTGTCGTGGCATCGCGTCCGGAGTAACAACCAGAGCGCGATAAGGGCCAGGAATTCGACGGCTACCATGGTACCAACGCGCCTTGAATAGACGGCGGCGGCTGAGTCTTCCCCGGCGTGGCGCCAGTGCCACAGTCTTGCGGTCAACCTAGACTAGGAATCGCGAGCCGGGTTGTCTCCAGAGCGTGATCTGCCCAGGAATATTGTACTCACCGCGTCCGGGTGGCCCGGGGATGGTCCGGTGATGGAAGGCGGCCTTTCCCAAGACGGCGGGATTCCTCTTCGGTGTCAGTCCGGATTCTGAAAGAGCACGGCATGCCAATTCCGAAGACGGGAGTACCTTCGCTGAGCTTTCCAACCGCGACACTGAGCTTCGTGATGGCGGTCGGGCTCTCCGCACGGTCCCCATAAACGACGTATTCCGCTCCCACTCGGAATACGTAGCCCTGACCAATCGACGGACGCCCAAAGGCCAGTATCCTCATAGTCTCCGTAACTGGTCCCTTCCAAGCGGTCCTGACCCGAAACGTCACGACCCGAAGCCCCGCGGAGTCCGCCGGTTGTAGCCGGAGCTCATGAGTCGCGGGGTCGACAGCCTCGCCAGGTTCATTTGGATCCTCAACGCGGACCACTACGCCTCGAAAGACCACGGTAGCGGCGCGGAAAGCCTCTCGCCGTGATAATTCGACACACTCCGTGCCGAGACAGCCGGCTGAAGCCACGAGTGCGGCGGTCAACAGCCAAAACGGTCCGTTCGACGCGCTCATTTGGTGACCCCAAAACAATCCTGAGCCAGCTTTTTAGTCACGTTGCCAGAGCGGTCGGTCGCCTTGAAACCGAGTGCCGATAGTAGGCCTCCGTCTGCAGGGTCCCGTTGCTCCGCGCCCCTTTCCAGACGCGCCGGTTGGAGGCGTCATAGGCGTATTGCGTATTCTGCCCGCTCACCGTGCCGTTCACCACCACCCGGTTCAGAAAATCGCAGCCGAGCGGCCCGATGTTCGGCCCGCTGAGCACGTTCCCGTTGTTGTCGTAAACAAAGGGCGGCGAGCCCGTGTGCAAGAGCCGATTGGTGGCCGGGTCCACGTTGAGGTTCATCGTCGGCGCGGGTCCCTGAGGGGTGGCGTTCTTCTGGTACAGGTTCCCGAACCCATCGTACACAAA
>JBEKPY010000106.1:0-17470 GCA_049520275.1 Bryobacteraceae bacterium | reverse complement strand
TAGATGCTGGTCAACTGCAGCAGGCTGTTGTAGGTCCGCGTCTCGCCGAGCAGGGCGCCGCCCGGCGTCCCCGTGTAGTTGATCTGCAGCAGCTCGTTGGACAGCCCGTACTGCACCCCGCTGATCTTGCGCGCCGAGGTGACGTGCTGTCGAGAGCGACCCCGACCGGGTCCGCGTCAGCCGACGTGTCTGGTTGGTAAAGGCCGGTCCCTTCCGGTTAACTGAGCGCCGTGATACGAGCCTTTACTTGAGGCGCGGCGCCGCGGGTATGAGGCTGGCGCCTCGGCTTTCTACGGAACAAGTCCTACCCGTCCGAACGGTGAGCGCTCCCTTAGGATCAGTGATGGTCACTTCGCCGTGACAGAGGATACGCCCCCCACTGGCAACAGTAAGGAAATACGCGCCAATTCCCGGATTCGTGAAGTGGGCGCTTCTTGTACCGGGATCTACTCTATCCCGCAGCCGCTCGTTCATGTACACCCCGCTCAGCTCCACCCACATTGAATCAGGGGCAGTGGACCTCGGTGTCTGGACGTCAACGATGAAGACCGGCGCCTTGCCCGGCACGTAATCGGCAAAATGACGCGGCGAAGAGAGTACCCAAAACACCTCAGAGTCGTGGACCTGCACAAAACCCACCGCGCCCGTGTCGCCGCCACATCTGATGAACGCGAGGTACTCCCCGTAGGGGACATCCCGGGCGACCAGCCCGTCAAAAAGATCCTTACGCTCCGGTCGGCCCTCATCCCGATCACCAATGAAACTCGTCAGTTGGCAACGCTGCAACGGCGCGCCAAACGAGTCGATTGGCATGAGCGACACTGTGTGGGCGTTCTCGCCTTGTATCACACAGGCAGAGAATGCGAGCGAAACCAATACTATCGTGCGAGTCATGGGTTACCTGGCATTGGCATGTGCAGACCCGGGAACCAGCCCCTGGCGATCTGGATACTGATGTTCGTGGTGCTGTTCGGATTGAACGCCCACACCACCCCGTGGCCTTAGACCCCGATGACCCAGCCGAACGGGTCCGCCCGGTTCCCGTATTGAACGTCGATGAGGTGGTGGTACAGGGTCTCGGTCACCGGGCCGCATTTCCCCGATCCAACCGAGACTTCCCGGCCGTCGTCGAGAACAAACGAATCGATCCCGGCGATCACGGCGGCCGTCCCGCAGGCGAACGCCTCGGTGACCTCGCCGCTCTGGATCTGAGCGATGAGGGTATCGAGGGGGACGTCTCCCTCCGCCGCCTCGAAACCCAGCTCGGGGGCCAGCCGAAGAATGCTGTTCCTGGTCACGCCCGGCAGAATGGTGTCGTGCAGGCGCGGGGTCACCAGCTTCCGCCCGGAGACGAAGAACACGTTCATGCCGCCCATCTCTTCAATGTGGCCGCGGCCGCGCGCGTCCAGAAACAGAACCTGCGCGCACCCTTTCTTCTTGGCCTCGGCGATCACCTTGAGCGTGACCGCGTAGTTCGCTGCCGCCTTCACGTTCCCGGTGCCCCCGGGGGCCGCGCGCCCCACGCCGGTGGTCACGTAGACGCGAACCGTCTGGGTTCCGGTGGCGCCGGCCGACTTCGGGAAATACGCGCCCGACGGCAGCGTGAGCACAAAGAAAAGGAACTCGCTGCTGGGGCGCACGCCGATGCACGGTTCGGTTCCGATCATCGTGGGGCGGATGTAGAGCGACCCGGGAAACTCCGGAATCCAGTCGCGCTGGCGGCTCACCAGGGTGCGGATCCCTTCGACGAAGATCTCCTCGTCGAGTGTGGGCATGGCCATCCGCTCCGCCGAGCGGTTGAAGCGGCGCGCGTTCTCCTCGGGCCGGAACAGGTGCACCGAGCCGTCGGCCCACTTGTACGCCTTCAGACCCTCGAAGATGGCCTGCCCGTAGTGGAACACGATGGCTGCCGGATGCAGATCGATGCTGCCTATGCGCTCGATGCGCGGCTCCTGCCACCCGCCTCCGGAATAGCGGCTGGTCAGCCAGAGAGGCACGAACACGCGCCCGAACTCAATCCGTTCCGGATCGAGATCGATGCCCGGCGGAGGCGCGCTCGCTTCGATGTCAGAATCCACTTGCGTTCTCACATCTCAATCATAGCGGCCTGGCGGCAGGCCGTGGCGCCGCTATTCCTGCGCCAGAGCCTTTTCGATGGCCGCCTTCACCTCGGGCGAATCGGGCGTTGTTTTCGGCTCGAAGCGCGCAACCACATTCCCATTGCGGTCCACCAGGAACTTGGTGAAGTTCCAGCGGATGTCCCCGCCGGTGTCCGGATGCGCCGTCTTGTCGGTGAGGTACTTGTACAGATCGTCCTGGTCGTCGCCCTTTACCGAGATCTTGCTCATCATGGGGAAGGTGACGTTGTAGGTGCGCGTGCAGAAGGTCTTGATTTCCTCGTTGGTCCCCGGTTCCTGCGACATGAAGTTGTTGGCGGGAAAACCCACGATCACCAGACCCTTGTCCTTGTACTCCTCGTACACGGCTTCCAGACCCTTGTATTGCGGCGTGAACCCGCACTTGCTGGCCACGTTCACCAGCAGCAGCACTTTTCCCTTGAATGCGGCGAGCGGCGCCGGCTGGCCATCAATCGACTTTGGCGTGAATTCGTACACCGAACTGGCGCCCTGGCAGAGCGCGGCCATCGCCGCCAGTGAAGTGAAAATCGGAATCAGTTTGCGCATGGTTCTCCTCTTTGAACGATGATAGCGCTTCGAGCCCGGCGGGAACGTGGCAGAATGTGAAAATGCCGCAAAACCCCGCACAACGTCTGGCCGGCAGTCTGGCCGCCAGCCTCTCCCGAGAACTTCCCGCGCTGCGCGCGATCGAGGATCAAGTGGCCGCGACGCCGGTACGCGAAGGCGCCTGGTCGCGCAAACAGGAGCTGGGCCATTTGATCGATTCCGCCACCAACAACCATGTCCGCTTCGTGCGCGCCTCTCTCGAGCCCGAGTTTCACGGGCCCTCCTACGATGGCGACGGCTGGGTGGCGCGGCACGGCTACCGAGAATTGCCGTGGGCCACGCTGGTCGATTTCTGGGAACGATACAACCGGCTGCTGGTGGAACTGGTGGCGCGTATTCCCGAGGAGCGGCTGGCCACGCGCTGTGTGGTGGCCGCCAGCGCGCCGGTCACGCTGGGCTTCCTGATTGAGGATTACATCGCCCACATGCAGCATCACGTCGACCACATTCTCGGCCGGGAGAACCTCACCGAGTACCCGGGCGCGGCATTGGGCGTGTGAGGGTCTCGCCGTTCAGATAGCGAGGCTCGTCGATCCCTGGCAGCAAGCGGCGCACAATCCGTGACAAAGTCCCAATACTCAGCCTTGAAGACCTTGATGCCGACAGCGACTATCCGCGGCCGGGCGCCGTCCGTTGCGTCGTCCTGGATCGTTGCTCCGACGGCGGTTCGCGATCGACGACCACATTCCGGGCCGGGAGAAGCTCACTGAGTGCCCAGGCGCGGCATTGGGCGAGTGAGGCAGTTCCCCGCTAAAGCTCTAAAGTTCTAAGGCGATCTGCCGATAAAACGGAGGAATTGCTCACATTTCGGCGAGCGAAAGTTACAAAACCGTTACATTTGAGTTACAGAAGTGGAGTCCGGGGAAGGACGCTTTATGACTATCGGCAGAAGAATCGGGATCGCGTTCGGCGTAATCCTCACACTCGCTGCGGTCAGCGGGATCATCACCGCAAGTTGCATCTCCATTCTCTCAAGCGCGGTGAAACAGGTTGCCGGACAGTCTCTGCCGGCCGTCTATTGCTCGGGCCGCCTCATCGCGCAGGCCAGGGAGCAGCGCAGCGGCATGGCCGCGCACATCGCCGCGTCCAACCCCGACGACAAGAAACAGCTCGCGGCCACCATCGCGGACCTGAACCAGCAGATTCAGGCCGGCCTGAAGGAATACGAGAACGTCAGCAACACCCCCGAGGACCGCGCGATCTTGGAACAGGCGCGGGCGGCGTACGCGCTGCTGGCGGCGGCCTGGGAGAAGGTACGTTCGGCGAGCGAGGTCGGCGACACCTTCGGCGCCACCGAGATGTGGACCAAAGACGGAGTCCCGGCCGCCGACGCCGTAGGGAAACAACTGCAGACCCTGGTGGATCTCAACAAATCCCGGTCGGATCGGAGCGCCGCCCGGGCGCTGGGGGCGGCTGCATGGGGCAGCGTCGCGGTGTGGCTGGCGCTTCTGATCGCACTGGGCGGCGGCTCGATCACGGCGCTTCGCGTGGGCCGCTACGTCTCGTCCAATCTGAAGCGCGCGGTGGTGGATCTCAGCCGGGTGGCCGAACACGTGGCGGAGGCGGCCGGGCAGGTGCGCTCCTCCAGCCAGCAGTTGGCCTCGAAGACGTCCAGCGATGTCGCTTCGCTGCAGGAAACCTCGAAGTCGGTTTTGGAGGTCGACGCCATGACCCGCAACAACGCGGACTATTCGCGCCAGGCCGCCGCGGCGATGACTCAGGTCGACCACGGTGTCACCGAAGCCAATGAGCACGTCGGCCAGATGCTCGACTCCATGCGGCAGATCGGAAGCTCCAGTGCGCAGATCTCGAAAATCAATCGGGTGATCGACGAAATCGCGTTTCAAACCAACATCCTTGCGCTGAACGCGGCGGTGGAGGCAGCTCGCGCGGGCGAAGCGGGCCTGGGGTTCGCCGTGGTGGCCGATGAAGTGCGAAGTCTGGCGCAGCGCAGCGCACAGGCCGCAAGAGATACCAGCGAACTGATCGAGGAATCCATCCGCCGGTCCGGCGAAGGGGCGGCAAAGCTGGACCGCGTTGCCGGCTCGGTGCAGGAGATCACCCGGAGCGCCGGCAATGTGGTGTCGCTGATCGGCCGTGTGAGCGGCGCTACCGAGGAGCAGGCGCGCCGCATGGAGACCGTTGCCCGAGTCTTCGCGCAGATGGAAGCGGTGTCCACCAATGCTGCGTCCAGCGCCGAGCAGGCGGTGGCGGCCAGCCGGACGCTGATCTCCCAAGTGGATTCCATGGCCGCGATTGCCCTGCGCCTGCGGGAAATGCTGGACGGCGGCGAGACCGTTTCCCACGGTGGCCGGAATGGCCGCGTTTCCAGAGCCGCCTGATCGCTTGCCGGCGCGAGCTGCGCCGCCCACGCAATCCACCGAGTGCCCGGCCGGACGCCGCGCGGGAACGAGGGCAACTCAAGATCGGCGAAGCTACTCCGCCACCCCGTGCACCTTCCCCCGTACAATCCCCAGGGCGCGAATCCGCTTGTGCAGATTCGTTCGCTCCATGCCCAGCACGCGCGCGGCCGAGGCGCGGGTCTCCTTCAGATCCTCCGCTAACGACCGTAAGAGATCAGCTTCAGTCCTTGCACGCCGAGATAGTCGCCACGATTGTGCGTGACAAGCGGTATGTCATGCCGCAACGCCGTAGCGGCGATCCAGGCGTCGGCGCACTCGATTCGGCGCCCGCGCGACTGCGCAGTCACGGTGACCTCAGCCCACAGCGTACAAAGCCGGCGATTGAAGGGCGCCACGACGAAACGCTCCAAATGCAACTGCAGCCAGCGACGCCGCGCCTCACCCCACTGCGACTGAATCGCCCACCGCTCCAACTCCGCTACGGTCATAAACGAAATCAGGAGCGTCTGTCCTCGAAGATCGCTTGCGTAGAGGGCCCCAATCGGATGGTCTTTGAAGAGGAAGGAAACGACGTCTGTGTCAACCACCAGCCGGCTCATGCGGCGGGGTCTGCCTGCTTGTGGCCGCGCCATTCATGGAGGGCGGCCAGGAAGTCCTCGATCGATTCCTCTTCCGGCCAGAAGTCGCCGCGCAGCACGGAGAGGTCGTCGATCGGACCCTTCCCCTGTTGGGCGATGATCTCGTCGAGGGACGGATCCGCATCAAAGTTGAATCGGGGATCATTGGACTCTTTCATCCGCCGCCTCCGCACTCCGAGTATACCAATCGCCCCCCCGTCACGATCCCCAGCGCCCGAATGCGCTTGTGCTTGAGATTGAATCGTCCAGAGGACGACGCAACGCCAGCGCAATAAGGTGGCTGGTGGCGTTGGCGCCCGATCAGAAACGTGTATCCGAGGGATGCGAACTTTGGAACGACGTGCGGCTTGAACGCCGCACCAGAACTCTCCAGCCTACTCCACCACCCCGTGCACTTTCCCGCGCACAATCCCAAGCGCCCTGATCCGCTTGTGCAGATTCGTTCGCTCCATGCCCAGCACGCGCGCCGCGCCCGACACGTTCCAATTCGTCTCCTCCAGCACGCGCACGATGTGCTCGCGTTCGGCGGAGGCGCGGGTCTCCTTCAGATTCGACGGCGGCGGCGCGTCCAGCGCGATGCGAATCTCCACCGGCACGGACTCCTCCGTCAGCACGTTGCCCGCGGTCAGAATGGCCATGCGCTCCACCGCGTTGCGCAGCTCGCGCGCGTTGCCCGGCCAGTGCCACGATTCCAGCAGCGGATACACGTCCCCATCGATCCGCTTCGGGCGAAAATTGTTGCGCGAGCAGAATTCTTCGAGGAAATACTCGGCCATTGGGCGGATATCGCCCGGCCTTTCCCGCAAAGACGGCACGCGAATGGGCACCACGCACAGCCGGTAATACAAATCCTCGCGAAATTTCTGCTGCTCCACCAGGTCGGCGAGGTTGCGGTTCGTCGCCGAAATCACGCGCACCACAACGCGGATGGCCTGTTCGCCGCCCACGCGGTGGAACTCGCCCTCCTGCAGCACCCGCAACAGCTTGGCCTGCGAGGAGGCGTGCAGGTCGCCCACCTCGTCCAAAAAGATGGTGCCGCCGTTGGCCAGCTCGAACTTGCCCTTGCGCGCGGCGACGGCGCCCGTGAAAGAGCCCTTCTCGTGGCCGAACAGCTCGCTCTCCAGCAGCTCGCCGGGAATGGCCGCGCAGTTCACTTTTACGAACGGTCCGTCCGCGAACGGGCTTTCGCGATGCACGTGCGCGGCCAGCAACTCCTTGCCGGTGCCGGATTCGCCCATCAGCAGAATGCGCGCGTCGGATCGCGCCGCCATCGTGGCCTGTTCCAGCACGCGCTGGAACACCGGCGACGCCCCGATCATGCGTGGCCCCGAGCCGGTCAGATCGCGCAGCCGCTCGTTCTCGCGGCGCAGCCTGGAGCTCTCCAGCGCGTTACGCAGGGCTAGTAACACGCGATCGCGGCTGAGCGGCTTCTCCAGAAAATCGAACGCCCCGGAACGGGTCGCGTCCACCGCATCGGCAATCGTCCCGTGCCCGGAAATCATGATGGCCGGCGTTTCGCCGTCCACCTGCCGCACCTGCCGCAAAAAGTCGATGCCGCTGCCGTCGGGCAGGCGCACGTCAATCAGCATGGCGTCGGCGCGCGGAACTTCGCCTTTCGCTTCCGCCAGCGACGAGGCGGTGGACACCGCATACCCCTCGTGCTCCAGAATCAGCCGCAGCGTGCGGCAGATGTTCTGCTCGTCGTCGAGGATGAGAATTCGCCGGGGAGTCATGTCTCCTGTTTCGCCCGCGGCAGCAGCACGCGAAAGGCCGCGCCGCCCAGCTCGCCGGGCACAAGCTGAATATCGCCGCCCGAAAGCACCGCGCCTTTGTGGGCGATGGAAAGTCCCAGACCCATACCGTTCTGCTTGAACGAAATGGTGGGCTGGAACAAAGTGCTGCGCGCCAGCGCGCTCAAGCCGGGCCCGGAATCGTGCACTTCAATGCGCACGTGGCCGTTCTCGGTGGCCGTCATGCTCAGCACGCTGCCGCCGGGGCGAGCGGCCTGCGCGGCGTTTTCCAGCAGATTGGTCACCACGCCGCGCACCAGATCCTCGTCCGCGAACGCCAGTGGGCTCTCGTCGCAAAGGCGAATCTGATAGCGGACCTCCGGGTGCGACTTGCGCAGAAACGCGATGCGGTCTTCCAGCAGCGAGTTGACGTCCACGGGCCCCGGAGACACCGGCGGCTCGCTGGCGAATTGCGAGAATGCGCTCACCCGCCGCTCCAGCGCCATCACCTCATCCACAACGATCTGCGCGGCCTGCTGTAAAAACTCCGGTTGGTTGCCGCTCCCGCGAGCGGCGATTTCCTCCATGGTGAGGCGGATCGGTGTCAGCGAGTTCTTCACCTCGTGGGCCATCTTGCGTGCCACCGCCTGCCAGCTTTCCAGACGCGTGGCCTGCACCAGTCGGTCGTGCGCGTGCTGCAATTCCGACGTCATGCGGTTGAACGCGCTCACCGCCGCGCCAATCTCGTCGTCGCTGGACGGCGTGACGCGGCATTCCAGATTGCCCCCGGCCACCTCCGAAAGCCCGCTGGTTAGCTCCCGAATGGGCTGGCTGATGCGGTGCGCCCAGTAGACCACCACCGCCAGAGACGCCAGCCACACCGCGATGGCGACGGCAAGGAACGCGCCGAACAGGCCGCGGCGCGGATTGCCCAGCCGGTCCAGAACGGCCCGCGAGCGGCTGTACACCGCGGAGAGCCGGCCCATGGCCACGCCGTTGAGGGGCATCGAATAACGCAGCACGTCGTCGCCGCGCCGGACCAGATAATCGAGCCGGTCGCCCTCGTTGCCTGCCAGCGTGAAGCTCTCCGCGTCGCCGCCATCGTGGAAGTCGCGGATGTCGGCGGGCCATTCGGACTCCTGCGCCGCCGGGTACAGCGCCGGCTCCACCTTTTCCTCCGCAACCCGCTGTTTCAGCAGCGTGCGCGCGTTCCGGTAATACTCGCGGCCGGTTTGCGCCAGCGCCTGCGAGGTCTCATCCAGCTCGCGGATGGCGTTGTACTCGAGGCTGCGGTCCAGCAGCGAGAGCGACACCCAGAAGGTGATCGCCACCGGCGCCAGCGTCGACGCCGCGAACGCGAAGATAAGCCTGGTGCGCAGCCGCCGCATGTCAGCGATCCAGATCTTCGAGGCGAAAGGCGGTGGATTCCAGCATCCAGTGCTGCGGATTCCTGGCCGGCCGCCCGAAAAGCTCGATCAGGCTCTTCAGGCTGAGGCCGGGGTCTTCATCCGCCGCCGCTCCCTCGGGCGAATCCTGCGCCCGGATCTCCAGCCGTACCCACAGCCTGTCGCCAGGCGGAATCCCCGCGGCCGAAACCGTCAGGTTCTCCAGACACCACTGCTCCACGCCGCTGGCCGAGAGCCCCATCCGGCGGGCGCCGCGGACGTGCACCACCTTGAAGTTTTCGTCCCACAGAGCGTAGCTCACCACAAAACGCTCCACGGTGCGGCGCAATGGCGTGTCCCGCGTTCCGTTGAACAGGGTCAACTGAAAATCGAAAGGCACGCTCATGCCGTCGTGCAGGCGGGTGAGCGGAAGCCCGGATAGGAAGTGGATGCGGGGCGCGGACACGCGCAACTCGTCGTTTACCCGCATTACGTACAGGTCTTCGTTGGACACGCGCATCGGATACAACTCCGCCGTGCACGCGACGGCAAAAAGCAGCGCGCGCCCAGCCAGCCGGGCTGTACCTGACCGTACCAAAAGAATCAGAAGTTCATACCCGCGACAAGCATCGGCTCCAGATGACCCTGATCGAGCGGAAACGCCAGCGCCAGCAGGAACTCGTTATGCCCCAGGATGCCCAGGTTCCCTTCGAGGCCTGCCCCCAGAGACTGTTTCGGCTGCACGCGGCCGCCGCGGTCCCAAACCGCTCCCGTATCGTAGAAAACGCGCAGCGCGCGGTATTTGTATGCCAGAGACCCGTCCATCACCCGGGTTCCGCCCAATGGATCGAGATTGAACTTGTCCCAGCCCTGCAGCGTGCTGGAATCGCCGAGCGCGAATCGCTCGAACATGGGCGCCGTCCCAACGATGGCCCCGCCCTCGAGATCCACCTCCACCTGGTGCCGGTTGTGCGCCGCCGTGTAGCTGGCTTTAACCCGATGCCGGGTGTACACAAAATCGGAGCCGAGATCCCGGTTGGCCGCACGCACGCTGTAGCTGGCAGCCACGGCCTGATTCACGGACGAGCTCTCGACGGTCTTGTGATAACGCACCGTGCCGGTCACCGAATTGGCCGATTTCTCCCGCGCCCCGGCGGTTTCCGGCTGCATCGCTTCCATGCTGACCCCCGCGCTGAACTCCAGATTGCGGGAAAGCAGGTACGTCAGCTCCGGCTCCACGTTCCGCCGGCTGCGATAGAGAAACAGCGGCTCCGAACCGGTGGCCGCGGCGATGGTGGCCCGATTCCACTCCTGATGGTAGTCCTCGAAGGTCAAAGCGAAATTCACCTTGTCGGAGCCGAGCGAGCGCCGCTGGAAAGACGCGTCGTAGCCGGCGTATCGCTCCAGCAGATCGTCGCCATTGCTCAACAGCCCGAACGAAACCGAGTTGTTTCCGAAAGTGCCGGTGGCCTGGCCCTCCGCCGTCCAGCCTTCGCGCGAGTTCCACAGGAACTTCGGAACGGAGATGTCGTAGCGGCTGTCGTCTTCGTTGACGTCCAGAATCACCCGTACGTATTCCGGCTCGGAACCGCGAAGCACCCGCACCGATACTCCCCGCGCGTGCACTTCCCGGTTGATCGCACGAGCGAGGCTGCTCAGGGCCTCGAAATCCAGCCTGGTCCCCACCAGCCCGTGGATCTGCTGCAGAACCGGCTGGCTGAGCGTGTAATCGTGCTGTCCGGCGACGTCGATGCTTTCCACGGTGTAACGAGAGTTGACGTTCGTCTCGTCCACCGCGTTCCCCCCATCCGGGTAGGGCGCATTCCCGGCCACCGCCCGAATGGCCAATACGCATGCCGCGCTCAGCAGCAGAAAGCGGAGGTACCTCATATCCTCTCTGAGTGTTGCACGCCATTGACCGGCAGTCAAGCCTTTTAGTTGCTTATACTTACGATGAGTGTGGTGTGAAGGTGAGGCACGCTGTGAAACGAGGAATTGGCTTCGTTTTGCAAATACCGGGTTCTACGAGTTCCCGGTGGCGTGCATGCTGCGCTCCAGCGCCGCGTTGCGCACGTGGTCCATGGACGAGATCACCAGCAGGCGGCGTCCCAGGCGGACCAGACCGCGCCGGGCCAGCGAGTTCAGCGTGGTGGAGGTGGTCTCCCGCGTGGCCCCGATCAGGCTGGCCAGTTCGCTCTGCGACAGCGGAATCGAATACTCCTGGGGACCGTCGGTCCGGGATCCCAACAGCGTCGCCAACTCGCCGAGGTAGTAGAGGATCCGGTACTCCACGTCGTGCAGGCACAGCAACTCCACCTTCCTCTCGAGTTCGCGCTGCCGCGCCGTCAGGGTCTCCGCCAGCAGGCGCCAGACTTGCGGGCGGGATTCGCACCAGGCCAGGAACACCGCCCGGGGAATGACGTGGATCACGCCCTCCAGCAGCACTTCCGCCGAGACGTTGCGCACGTCCCGAACCTCGTCCCCGGACAGGGCCTGTTCGCCGAACAGTTCGCCGGGGGCCACGATGCGGAGGATAATCTCCTTTCCATCCTCACCGCGCTTATAGAGCTTGACGAGCCCGGATTCGAGAAAATACAGCGAATCGGACGGGCTGGAGTCCGAGAACAAAGACGCGAAACGACGGCTGGGGGCAAATCTCGAAACGCCCTCGAGATGCACAACTTCGTTCCGTAGGATAGTAGCGAGCGCAGTAGTCGAAGCAGTGTGCATGGAAAGACTCGAATTATTATAAGCCGAGTGTCAAGTAAATTATAGAAAAATGTTACGCTGGCTCTCGGTTTGCAGCGTCCCGCAGAGTCCTGGCAAACGCGCTACCTCGTTCAAAAAGCTGCCGGATATCCGAATTCGCGGAGGTGACAACTTCCTTGTGAACGGTCTCCAGAGCGGCGATGTAGGCTTCCAGCGCCCGGGCCACGTTCTCGCGGTTGCTGGCGAGGATATCCTCCCAGATGTCAAAGGAGCTGAGCGCCAGCCGGGTCATATCTTCGAGCCCTGGACCGTGGACCGGGGGAGTACCAGACATCCGTTCCGCCAGCATGGCTGCCAGCGCGGTGGACGCCAGTTGCGGCAGATGCGAGGTCAGGGCCACGACGCGGTCATGTTCGGCGGCGCTGAGAACCAGCGGAACCGCGCCAATTCGCTCCAGCCATTGGACAAACTCGCGGCACTGCGGCTGCTGGACGTCCTCCGGGTGCGCCGGCGTCAGGCCCCACACACGGCCCCGGAAAAGACCCGCGCAGGCCGCCCCCACCCCGCGCGCCTCCTTGCCGGCCATGGGGTGCCCGCCCACAAACAGGCTGCCGGCCATTTGCCCGGCCGCCGCGGCCATGATGGCGGATTTCGTGCTGCCCGCATCGGTCACCAGCGCCTGCTTCGGAACGTGTGAGGCGATGGCGCCGATGGTTTCAATAATGACGCCGATCGGCTGGGCCAGAAAAACCAGGTCGGCGCAGGAAGCGGCTTCGGCGGGCGGCAGTCCCTCGTCGATCGCGCCCAGGGCGGCCGCCCGGGTGATGGTTGCCGGCGAACTGACGCCGACGATCCGGCCGCCGTAGCCGGCCTCGCGCAAGGCCAGCGCGAAGGAGCCTCCGATGAGGCCCACGCCGAAAATAGCCACCGTCTGCACGTTACAGAGTTCGCCCAACCGCCGGCGCGATGATCCGAAGCTGCTCCATGAGATCCTGGAACTGCTGTGGAAACAGCGACTGTGCCCCGTCGCTCAGGGCCTCGTCCGGGTTGTCATGCACTTCGATGATCAGGCCGTCGGCTCCGGCCGCCACCGCCGCCCGGGCCATCGGCAGCACTTTGTCGCGCCGGCCCGTGCCGTGGGACGGATCGGCAATCATGGGCAGGTGCGACAACTTCTTCACCACCGGGATGGCGGAGATGTCCATGGTGTTGCGCGTATAACCTTCAAACGTGCGAATGCCCCGCTCGCACAGGATGACGTCGTAGTTGCCGCCGGCGAGGATGTACTCCGCCGAAAGCAGCAGTTCCTCGATGGTGGCCGAAATGCCCCGCTTCAGCAGGACCGGCTTCCGGCGGTCGCCCAGTTCGCGCAACAGATTGAAATTCTGCATGTTGCGCGCGCCCACCTGCAGGATGTCGGCGTACTCGGCCACCAGCGGGATCTGCGTCAGGTCCATCACCTCGCTCACCACCAGCAGGCCGTGCCGGTTGGCGGCCTCGCGCATCAGCCGCAACCCCTGCTCGCCGAGCCCCTGAAAGCTGTACGGCGATGTGCGCGGTTTGAAAGCGCCACCGCGGAGCACGGTTGCGCCGGCCGCCGCCACCACTTCGGCAACCCGGTTGATCTGCCCTTCGCTTTCGACGCTGCAGGGTCCGGCCATCACCACGATCTTTGTGGCGCCGATCTCCACGTTGCCCACGCGCACCGTGCTGCCAGCCGGGCGAAAATGCCGGCTCGCCAACTTGTAGGGGGAGACGATGCGGTGGCATTCCTTCACCCCCTCCAGCACCTCGAAGTCGGCCGGCTCGAACTCGTCGACGGGCCCCACGCCGCCCAGAACCGTGTGGCGGACGCCCGTGGACCGGTGCACCGTGAAGCCCATGGCCACCAGCCGGCCGATCACTTTCTCGATCTGGGACTCGGTGGCCCCTTCCTGCATGACGACAAGCATAAGGAAATACCAATATACGGTAGTGGCGGGGACGCCGGAGCGACCGGCGACGGACGGTGCGACAAGCTGGCAACCAAACTGAGCAATCCGGCGTCGGAAAGGATAGAATCAGGTCGTAAATGAGGTGACTTTTGGGGTGCGGCACCCCTTGCCCTTTAGCGCGCAGGTGGTCCGTCCCAGGGTCACGCCAGGAGGGGGATTCTGTGTACAGACAATTCGCACTGATACTATTCGGCCTCAGCCTCGTGAGTGCGGCGGTGGCCCAGCCGGTGATTCGTTCTTCTACGCCGGTCCTCAATTCCGCCAGCTACATCGGCCCCGAACTGGTTGGGTCAGGAGCTGGAATCGCCCAGGGGTCGATCTTCGCGCTGTTCGGCAGCGGCTTCGGGGATCCCGATTCGTCTTCGGAAGCTACAACCTTCCCATTGCCGACGACCCTGGGGGGCGTCTCCGTGCAGATCACTGTGGCGGGCACGACTACGAAGGCCATTATGCTGAACGTCTTCTACGGCGGGCAGATCAACGCGATTCTGCCCTCCGCGACGCCGGTGGGCACCGGGACCATCGCGGTATCGTATGGCAGTCAGACGAGCGCACCGGCGCCGATCGTGGTTGTGCCTAACTCGTTGGGTATTTACGCGGCCAACTCACAAGGGCTGGGAGAAGCTGCCGCCACCGATCCCAAATACAACAAGAACAGCATCATTAACACCTTCCACCCCGGAGATACCGCCATCCTGTGGGGGACCGGCCTTGGCCGGGTGACCTGGGATGAAACAGCGGACCCGGCCACCGTCGGTAACTTCAGCAGCAGCCTGCCAGTGACGACCCAGGTGTACGTAGGCAACGCACCTGCCGTCACCGGCTACCACGGGCGCTCGGGTTGCTGTTCGGGCCTGGACGAAATCGTTTTCACGGTGCCATCGGGAGTGCAGGGCTGCTACGTTCCGGTCAGCGTCCAGGCCGGCGCGGTAATGAGCAACTTCACCACCATCGCCGTCGCCAACAGTGGGAACACGTGCGCGGACTCGATCATGGGACAGGACGTGATCGCCAGTCTTGCGGCGGGCAACACGGTCAACTTCGGATGGATTCAATTGAACACGGCTTATAACGGAGACTTTGCTTCGGCCACGTTCAGCCAGTACACTCCGGCCACCGCAACGCTCGCGTCATACGGCGTTTCCTCCGGGTACTGTATGGCCACTGAATTCACCCTGGACGGACCTTTTCCCAACGATCTGAGCTTGCCCTACCTTGACGCAGGGGCGGCTCTGAGGGTGTCCGGCCCCACCGGGACATTCCCGGTCCAACAACAACCTTATCCCCCTGGCGATTACTACGCTCTGCTGGGCTCCGGTACAACCAGGGTTCTTTGGGCGGGGATGACGTTTACCGCTTCCAACGGCGCCACGGGCGGAGCACAGGTTGGCCCCTTCTCAGCTTCGGTGATGGTTCCTCCTCTGGCTTCGAAGTTCATCAATTTTGAGGAGAATTCGAGCGTCCCGCGGAGCAGCAACCTGACTCTGAATTGGGATGCGAGTGCGTTTGGCGATCCGAACGGTACTGCCACACTGGGGGGGTACTCCGCCATTCTCAATTCCACGGGCGTTCTACAATCCTACGCCCAGTTCTACTGCACCGTGCCCGTTGCGCCGGGTCAGTTCGCCATACCCGCACAGGTGCTCTCGTTTCTGCCGCCAAGCAGTTATACAGCGAACGGCTACGCCAACGGGGGACTGTGGTTCTTTCAATACGCATCACCCGCTTCGTTCACCGCGCCCGGTCTTGATAAGGGCATCATGACGGCCGGGACCTGGTCATTGACCGGGGTGGGATTCAAATAGCGGCCTGCCGGCGTTTCAGAATCACCTGAACTGGAACCAGTTCAGGTTGGCAATGCCGGACGCTGCGCCGTTTCCGAACACCACGAACAGGTTCCTGACCCCGGTGGCTCCGGAGATCGGCGCGGTCACCGTGGTCCAGGTCTGCCAACCGCCCGTTACCGGGAGAGTCGCGACGCCGGCGAGCGGCCCATTTACCGCGTCCAGGTGAAACTCCAGCGTCCCTCCGGAGCCGGCGCTGGCCACCCGCACACTTACAGAGCTTACTCCGGAAGCGAACTCGATGTTCTGATACTCGGCCCAACTTCCGTCGGCGGAGTAACCCACGTCGTACCCGCCGTCCGTATCCGCGGTGGTTTCGGTTTCGAGGCCGGACATGTCGTTGTAACTCGATGCCTGGATCTGCTGCGACACCGCGCTCACCGTGTAAACAGGGGGCGGGGAAGCCCGGCGGGTCGCCGGCTGCACAGGGGACCGGCCGGCAGGTCCACGCTGCTCAGCGGTCCACAGGAACGAGGCGCCCGCCAGCGCGGGCAGCGTATAGACAAAGGAGCGGCCATGCGAAGTTAGCTGGAAGGCCTGGCTGGAGGGAGAGTCGTTGTACGCGACAACAGCCTCCGTACCGTTCGGGTTCAGGAACGCCGCGCTGACGATACCCGGCGCGTTACTCGACCAGACTCGAACCGCCTCCGGAAACACAAACTTACTAAAGTGGCCCAGAGTGTAGTAATCGATGTTATAGCTGACCGCGCCGGAGCTTGAATTCACTGTAATCAATGGGGTGCAATCGTTACAGCCCCCGGCAATGTACGGGCCTCTGTTCTCATCCAGAGCCAGACCCCATTTGACCCAGGAACTGGCCCAGTTCCGCATGGACTGAATGATGGTCTCGAAATCCGTTTTGACCTCATCGGCGATCCAGGTTCCACCCGAGGCCTCGGTTACGTAGCTTTTCCGGTTCGGATACTGATTGTGCAACAGGCTCATCGCGCCCGGAGTGCCGGCGTACCAGTGCCAGGCGATGCCGCCAATCTGCGCCGACGCGGCCAGCGTGGGGTCGCCGAGAACGGTCTGGGGATCGACGGGCTGGTCCCAGTTGTGGTCGTAGATCAGCACTTGCGTGGTGAGCTGACTGGCGGCCAGAGCGGGCAGCACATAGTCCCTGAGAACGGCGAGCTGGGTGGTAGCCGGCATGGACATGCCCGGATAACCGGTAGGGTCGTAAAGCGGTTCGTTCTGCACGCTGATGTAATCAACAGGCACGCCGGCGGCTGCGTAAGCCTGCAGGTAGCGGACGAAGTAATTCGCGAAGGGCGTGTAATCGGCGGAGAGCAGAGTGCCGCCGGCCGCGGAGTCGATCATGGAGCCGGACGTTTTCATCCAGCCGGGAGGACTCCACGGCGTTCCCATCACCTTCAGGCGCGGATTGATGAGTCTGGCGTCGAGCAGCAGGGGGATGATATCGGCCTGGTCGTGAGCGATGGAGAAGGAGTTGAGATTCGGATCGGTGGCCCCGGCGGACAGGTCGTCGTAGGAATACACGGAGCGGGCCAGATCGGAAGCCCCCATGGGATTGCGCACGAAGCTGATGCCAATGCCCGCGGTCCGGTCGAAAAGCGAAAGCATCACGCCATGGAGCGAGGCCGCTGGGATCTTTTCGTTCATCAGCCACGCCGAGGAATCGGTGAACGATGCCCCGAAGCCTTCGATGGACTGGTAGCCGCTGAGCTCGTCGACAAACACCGTGGGGATGGCCGCGGACCCGCCGTTGGCGAAGGAAACCGCCGGCTGCGCCTGGAGCAGAGTTTTCTGATCGTCCGTGGTCAGCCAGACGCTCACGGCCTGGGCATGCAACAAGCCAAGAGAGGCCAGAAGAAAGTTCGGAAGAAAACGCGGCTTCACACTTGCATCGTAGCTCCGAGCGGCGCCCTTCTGTCAGGTAACGCATTCCAGGGCGTGCCCGACATGAAAGTGGACTTTGCCGACGATCACGATCTGGATTCGCTGTAGGGACACGCGGCGACAGCCGCGTTTTTGCGGGCCAGGCGAATAACGCGGCTTCCGCCGCGTGTCCTCGGAGTCTGAGTACTAGCCAAACATATTTG
>JBEKPY010000105.1:0-17630 GCA_049520275.1 Bryobacteraceae bacterium | reverse complement strand
CAATCGCAGTTGGACACCAGAACGTACCCTGCCGGGGTCAAAGTCTCGGACAAACAAATGGCCGAACTCAACCTGCACCGCCACAAATTCCACGGAGAGTGGAACTACACTCTCCGGCCCAACCACTGCAATTCCGGCAATGTTATTTCCTGACGGTCGCTAAGCGCCGCCGCGGCCGCCGTAACGGACAAGCCTGCGGGTTCAATGATCTCCGTCCGAATGAAATCGCCAGGATGTGGCGGGTTCTTCATGGGCATGTCGATTCTCCCATCACCAGACAGTCTGAACAGTGGATGCCCGGATGCGCCCATCGCGACTGATGAGCGGAACGCCGAGGAAAACGGCCGTTGCCGCGACGATGCGATCAGGCAGATCCGGGATGGCATCGCGCGGGACCTGCCGCATCACCTGCACAACCTCGGCAGTGAACGGGGCCTCTTCAAGAACGTGATTGGGATTGCCAGGCGCAGTTCGCAAATCGTCGAAAGTCGAGGCAGGCACGCGGTTCTTTTCGATCAGGTAGACGACCTCGGCCAGGCTGATTGGCGTCAGCGCGATCTTCTGGCGTGCCGCCGCGGCCTTATCAAAGAAATCCTTCGCGACCGTTGAAAGCCTTGGGTCGCCGAACAGAAACCACAGGGCCGCGTGAGTGTCGGCGACGCCTGCTATCGTCGGCGGTCTTGCGCGAAGTTGCGGTACATCTCGCGCCGGTTTTCATCGATCTCTTCAGCGGAGGGAGCGGAACCGTACTTCGCCCACATCCCGTACCCGGTCTCAAACGGCTGGCCGGAGCTTTCCTGTTCTATCGCCGGAGCAAGCGTCTTCTCGATTACGCGGCTCGCGTAGTGCGCGGCGGAAACGCCCTGCGCCCGTGCCTGTGCGGCCAGCGCGGCCGCGATGTCGTCCGGGATTTCAATCGTGAGGTTCACGGCGATTCCTTCGATTCTTCTTCGAGCATAGAGCATGTCGGCGGGTTTGTCACGATGTGAGGCGGGGCAGGAAAAGGAGATGGGGCGCCGTGAATTAGGATCATAGTATGGACATCTGGAATGCAGACAAGCTCGCTCTGTTCCTCGTCTTCTTCCTTCCCGGGTTTATCTCAGTGAAGGTCTATGACCTCATGGTTCCGGGAGAACCCAGAGACGCTTCAAAGTCTCTACTTGAGGCGATCAGCTATAGCATTTCATCGTGTGGGTGTAGAAGGACCTGAGTGGGGCGACGCGCACCTGCAGGGTCGACCATGCGACTTTCTTCTCATTCACCAGGTGAAGCTGATACTCGCGGATCTGTTCCGGGCCCAGTTGGTCGGGAGGCTTGTTGAAGTACCGGGCAAAATCCGCCACGGCCTCGGTGTAAGAGCGGATCGTCAGCCGAGCGTAATTTCGCAGCCGCAGATCCTCGATCATTCGTTGACGCAATTCCGTCAGGAACGGGTTCCTCTCACCCGTTCATTCTTCACCTCAGGACTACCCGTCGCAAATGCCTCGGCCGCGTGAGCGGCTTACATCAGCCGTAGTACGGGAGTTCCTTTATCTGACGCCAAATCTCCGCAGCACCGTGAAAACTGCCTGGAGCATCCGCACGGAGATGGGCCAGCGCGCCGGGTTGGAGACCGGCCGTCCGAGCGAGAGGGCGGCTTTATCGAGGCAGTCCTCCAGCAGCGCATCATGCATGGGCCGGAGGGCCAGCGCCCATCGGACGGCCGCCGCGCCGCGAGCGTGCATCTCGATTGCGTGGCGCAGCACGGCATGGCCGTTGCGTTCCCGGACGTCGAACGTGTGCGTGCCGTCGAACCCGCGTGGGGCGGAGAAGCGAAAGACGACGCTCCGGCCAGGCTGGAACTGCTCGACAGCGTAGCGGATGGGCCCGTGCCCTCCTCGCGCTCCGACACTCAGGGGGCGATCCAGACGCATGGGCGGCCATTTCCCGGCGGGCCACAAACGGTCGCCGGCGCGGCCCAGCGAACCGATCAGGTTTCCCAACAACTCGACGGGTGCGTCGTATTCGCGCTCGTGAACATTGAGGACCTTCATGTCTGCAGGCTCTCGACGGCCTCTTCGGGCTCGGCGGCGTTCAGCGGCAGTTGCGCGCCCGGTGGCGCGGCCAGGACTTCCACGTCGCGCAGTTTTTTCTCGATGGCCTGGGTCTTCCTCTCGGCGTCTTCCACGGCCGTGCCCGCCTGCTGGATCTTCTCCTTCACCTTGCCGAGCACGCCGGCATAGCGGCGGAACTGCGTTTTCACTTCGCCGAGCACGCGCCACACCTCGCCCGACTGTTTTTGAATGGCTAGGGTGCGGAAGCCCATCTGCAGGCTATTCAGCAGCGCGCACAGCGTGGTGGGGCCGGCGATGGCCACTTTGAAATCGCGTTGCAGCAAATCGGCGAGGCCGGGCCGGCGCAGCGCCTCGGCATAGAGTCCTTCGGTGGGCAGGAAGAGGATGGCGAAATCGGTGGTTTGCGGCGGGTCCACGTACTTGTGGTGGATGCGCTTCGCTTCGAGGCGCAGGCGGGCCTCCAGCGCCTTCGCCGCGTCCTCCATTGCACCCGGGTTGGACTGCTCGGAAGCCTCTACCAGACGTTGATAATCGTCCTGGGGAAACTTGGCGTCGATGGGCAGCCAGACCACGGAGGTGGCAACGTCGCGGCCGGGCAGGCGGATGGCGAAGTCGACGCGCTCGGCGGTTCCCGACGTGGCCACGTTGCGCTCGTACTGCTCCGGCGCCAGCACTTGTTCGAGCAGCGCGTCGAGTTGCATCTCGCCCCAGTTGCCGCGGGTCTTGACGTTGGTGAGGACCTTCTTGAGGTCGTCGACGCCGCCGGCGAGTTTCTGCATTTCGCCCAGCCCGCGGTACACCTGCTCCAGACGCTCGCTGACCAGCTTGAACGACTCGCCGAGGCGCTGCTCCAGCGTGCCTTGCAGCTTCTCGTCCACGGTCTGGCGCATCAGTTCGAGCTTGGCGGTGTTGTCCTCCTGCAGATGGCGCAGGCGGTCCTCGACGGACTTGCGCAGCGACTCGAAGCGGTTCTCGTTGGCGGCGCTCAGCTCGAAGATCCTGGCGCCCACCTCGCCGCGCAACTGGCGCGCGGCCTCGGACGATTCGGCGCGGCCGCGAGCCAGTTCCTCGCGCAGCGCACGCTCGCTCCGGTCCAGAGCTTTTTCGATGGCGCCGAGCTGGAGCAGAAGCGGCGAGAGATCGGTCCCCTGACGGGAGGCCCGCCACGCCGCGATCACCAGCGCGGCGACGGCGCACACGACAACCAGAGTCACAACCTGCACGGCGAGCATACCCTATCATAGTTTGAGCGCATGGCGAAGCTCGGCGAATACGCACGCAAACGCGCTTTCGACAAGACGCCGGAACCGAAGCCGGAGGTCCACACGCCGGCGGCGGCGGGGCGGAAATTCTTCTGCGTGCAGCGGCACGACGCCACGCGGCTGCATTACGATTTTCGGCTGGAAATGGACGGCGTGCTGAAATCGTGGGCCGTGCCGAAAGGGCCAACGCTGGAGCCTCTGACGAAGCACCTGGCCATGCACGTGGAAGATCACCCGCTGGACTATGGCAGCTTCGAGGGCAACATTCCCAAAGGCGAATATGGCGGCGGCAGCGTGATGCTGTGGGATCGCGGCACGTATGAGCTGCTGGGCACGGACCCCGAGTTGAAACAGTTGGAGCGCGGCGACGTGAAGTTCCGCCTGCACGGCGAGAAGCTGAAGGGCGAGTTCGCGCTGGTGCTGATGAAGGGGCGCGGCAAGGGCAACGAGTGGCTGCTCATCAAGAAGAAAGACGACGCGGCCGTGCCTGGCTGGAACGTGGAGGACCACGCCACCAGCGTCCTCACCGGCCGCACCCAGCAGGAGATTGCCGAGAATCTGCCACCCCGAAAGAGTGCGCCGGGAAGCGTGGATCCGGGCAAGCTGCCGGGCGCACGCAAAGCGCCCATGCCATCCGCGATCGCGCCGATGCTGGCCTCGCTCGCCGACCGCCCGCCGAGCGGCGAGAAGTGGCTGTACGAGATCAAGTGGGACGGCGTGCGCGCGGTCTGCTTCATTGAGGACGGCCGACTGCGCATCCTCTCGCGAAACGGAAACCGCACCGAGCAGCAATATCCCGAGCTGACCGTGCTGCCACACTTCGTGGCCGCCGAAACGGCCATACTCGACGGCGAGATCGCGGTGCTCGACGGCCAGGGCCGTTCCAGTTTCAGCCTGATTCAGCCGCGAATCGGGGTGACCGACCCCAACACCATCGCGCACCTTGCGCGAAAAACGCCCGCGACGCTGTTTCTGTTCGACATTGTTTACCTCAACGGCTTCGATCTTCGGGCCGTGCCGCTTGCCGAGCGCAAGCGCACGCTGGAAGCCATTCTGAAACCCAGCGAGCGTTTCCGTTATTCCCAGCAATTCGCCGCAAAAGGCGAGGAAATGCTGGAGGCCGCTCGCCAGGCGGGACTGGAAGGCGTGATCGCCAAGCGCGCCGACAGCTTCTACGAGGAACGGCGCAGCTCCAACTGGGTGAAGATCAAGGCCACCAACCGGCAGGAGTTCGTCATTTGCGGCTTCACGCACGGCGAGCGCGCGCACTTCAGCTCGCTGGTGCTCGGCATGTATGAGAGCGGCAGGCTGGTGCATGCCGGCCAGGTGGGCACGGGCTTCACGGACAAGAGCCTGGCGGAGATCCACGCTCGTCTGGAGCCACTGGTGACGCCGAAGAGCCCGTTTGCGAAAGCGCCGAAGGCGCTGCGCCGAATCACCTGGGTGAAACCCGAGTTGGTGTGCGAGGTAAAGTATCTGGAGTTCACGCCCGATGGCCAATTGCGCGCCCCCGTGTTCCTTGGGTTGCGCTTCGACAAGCGGCCGGAGGAGACTGCTCGCGAGACGCCCGAGCCACTGGCCCAGCGAACCACCCTGATTCCGGAAAAACCGGCCGAGATGGTGCTGGACGTGGATGGCCACTCGCTGAAGTTCACCAACCTCGGCAAGGTCTTCTACCCGGCCGACGGCGTCACCAAGCGCGACGTCATCAACTACTACGACGCCGTCTCCGAGTACATCCTGCCGCACCTGCGCGACCGCCCGCTCTCGCTCAAGCGGTACCCGAACGGCATCGATCAGAAGTTCTTCTTCCAGAAGGATGCCGAGAATTTCGCGGAATGGGTTCGCGTGGAGCCGATCGATTCGGAGACGCGCGGCGACCCCATCCACTACGCGATCGCCAACGACCGCGCGGCGCTGCTCTACCTGGCCAATCTGGCGTGCATCGACCAGAACCCGTGGATGAGCCGCGTTGGCTCGCTGGACAAACCGGACTTCGCGCTCATCGATCTGGACCCGGTGGAGTGCCCCTTCGACATGATTGTGGAAGCCGCGCAAATGGTGCATGACAAGCTGCGGCTCATCGGGCTGGAGGGTTATCCCAAGACCACGGGCGGCGACGGGATGCACGTGTACATTCCGCTGGAGCCCGTCTACACGTACCAGCAGGTGCGCTCATTCGCCGAGATCCTGGCGCATCTGGTGACCGGCGATAACCCCACGTTGTTCACGACGCCGCGCGCGGTGGCGAAACGGAAGAAGGGACGGGTCTACTTCGACTACCTGCAGATTGTGGAAGGGAAGACCATCGCCGCGCCGTACGTGCTGCGGGCGTATGCGGGCGCGCCGGTGTCCACGCCGCTGGAATGGGCGGAGGTGAAGAGAGGCGTGCGGCCCACGGATTTCAGCATCCACAATGCGGTGGAGAGATTCCGCGATCGCGGCGATCTGTTCGCGCCCGTGCTGACGAAGCCGCAACGGCTGGAGGAGGCCATCGGACGTCTCAGCGATTTACTTGGCAACGGGAAACGCGGGGGGTGAGGCCGGTGGGAGAGTTCACCGCCAGGGTGGAAGTGGACAAAGCCGCCCCCACCCCGAGCGGTACCCGGGAATTTCTCTACCGGGCTAACAATTGGCTCCTCGGAAACCGCAGCAGCCATCGCTGATTTTGAGATGCGGGTGGCCGGGCGGAGGACTCAGGCGTTTGCGGTTCCGGCGAGGCCGAGATCGGCGGCGCGCGCCTTCATGGCTTCGATGCAGAAGCCGATGTGCTGGTCGAGGTCGACGCCCAGTTCCTGCGCGCCGTTGACGATGTCCTCGCGGCTCACCGAACGGGCGAAGGCCTTGTCCTTCATTTTCTTGCGGACCGATTTGGCGTCCACCTCGAAGATGCTGCGGTTGGGCTTGACGTAGGCCACCGCGGTGAGAAAGCCGGCCAGCTCGTCGCAGGCGAACAGCGTTTTCTCCAGCCGCGACTCGCGCGCGACGCCGCTATAGCTGGCGTGCGAGAGGATGGCGCGGCGCGTTTCCGCATCCACGCCGCGCTCGGCCAGGATGGGCTCACCCTTCATGGGGTGGTCCGGCGCGGACGGATGCATTTCGTAGTCGAAATCGTGCAGGAGGGCAGTTACGGTCCACTTCCGTTCGTCCTCGCCGAACTGGCGCGTGTAGGCGGCGACGCAGGCTTCCACGGCCAGCGCGTGGCGGCGGAGGCTGTCCGATTTGGTGTACTCGCAGAGGAGTTCCCAGGCTTGTGTGCGGTCCATCGGGTCCAGTTTAGCGTGGTTGCATCGGGCTGCCCGAGCTAACCTAATGACAGAGGGCTCGACGGAATGGCTCAGTTCAGAGAGGCTGTCTACACAAATGATGTTCTCAAACCCAGTGAGCAACTGGTGTTGCGCGAGGCCGATCGCGGAGACGGGCGCGCAGCCCTGCAGCAGCTCCTGGCAGGGATCGAGGGGATGAGGTTCTTCTCCCGTGGACGTTACCCTCTCGAGACGAACTTCATGATCGCCCTTGATACCAACATTCTCATTTACGCCTGCGACAAAGCCGATACTGAGCGACAGCAAGTGGGGCTCGATCTCGTCTCAAACGCCGGCGACCGGTGTCCGCATGGTCTCTGAACGTCGCATACAGAAAACACGGAGGACCAGAGAGACTCTGTTCTTCGCTCGAGTCAGGTATCGCACATTGAGGCCACCTTTACTTCGTTGCAGACATCGATTATAGTTCTTGGCGTGCCGGAATCACAAGCCGTAGAGGAGTATATCGACACAATACGAAAGATGGCTCAAGCGTCGAATGCAAGAAAACCATTGGGCGCGCCGTGGAGGAAACGGGCTCGTGACTTTTTATCGAAGAGAAAGCGACGGGCGTTGGGTTCTTGACGACAACAAAAAGAAACAAAGGCCAGCGAGTGACACAATAAAGAAACCAAAGGCTCACGGAAGCACCGGCTAGTCACGTCCTTTGTGACGACGGCGCTGATCTGGCCGCCCATTGGTGCCCGATCAAGTTACTGAGGCCCATGGACTCGGACGCCGATTGCGCGTTATGCCTCGAAGTAAACGGAGCGGATAATAGGTGACCTGGCCGCATCGTCGGCATGCCGGGAAACCGGCACTGGTCCTTGCTATCGTAGGTTCGTGCTGCCGAGGCTGACCGACGAAGGAGAACTGCCTCCTGGAGTGCATGTGGCGGATTGGAAAGAGTTCCAATCTCGGTTCGGTGGTCCGTCGTCCAGACGTGCATGGCTGTCAGGTCGCCTCCAGGAGCTCCTGGAACTGGCGGCCAGCAACGGAAAGCTGCGTCGTATCTTCATTTGGGGCAGTTTTGTCACGGCGAAAGCAGCTCCGAGAGATCTCGACATTCTCCTGATCATGGACGCGGACTTCGAGGTCGACGGCGTCGACGCCGCGGCACAAGCCGTTTTCGATTCCCTGCGGGCCAGGCTGCTGTTCGAGTCGGACGTCTTCTGGGCTCGATCCTCGATTGGGCGCGAAGCCCTCGATCTCTGGTTGGACACGTATCAGACTTCCAGAAGCTTCCGCAAACGCGGTATTGTGGAACTGGAGCTGCCGTGATTCAAACGGACGATCAAATGCTGGTTGCCCAGCAGTGCATTGCCAATCTGCGGAGGGTTCTCCTGGAGGCGCGAAAGGTCCATTCGCGGCAGGACTATGCTCGCATGGCAGGGCCTATTCTGCTCGAAGTCCAGCAGCGAGAGCAGGAAATCCTTGAGTATTTGAGTAAGGACCTGGAAGAACAAGTAGCGAGCTAGCCCACCGTGGCCAGACACAGCACGTCACCTGTCGCGAAGTGTGGAGGTGTCCGCAAGATGTCGCCACATTTGCGAAGCGGTGCTCAGCGTGTCGGCACCGCGTTCTAACGAGCGCTCGGGTCCAGAGCCAGCAGTGCTTCCATCAGGTAGTAGTCGCCGTAGACTAACATGCTGTCGGCGGGATGCACACCGCACCCGTGACGCAACGCGCCCGTGGGCGAAAGATAGCGCGTAATGAGCGACTGCACGATGTGCTCCGCCTGGCGCCGGTAGGTTGCGTTTCCCGTTTGGTCCGAAAGCCGCAGCAGGCCGCAGGCCAAGATCGCGGCGGCCGACGAATCGCGGTTGCGGAAGAAGACGCCCTGGTCGTTGAAATCGTACCAGGGCACGCCGTCCTCGGGCAGATGGGCGATGGCGTAATCGGCGAGTTTCTCGGCCGTCGCCAGCAGCGAGGCGTCGTGGGTGGCGCGATACGCTTCGGCAAACCCGTAGAGGGCCCAGGCCTGCCCGCGCGACCACGTAGTGTCGGCGGCGAATCCCTGATGGGTATGGGTGAATGTCGGCTGCCCGGTGCCGGGATTGTAGTGGACCGATTGAGCCACCGAGCCATCGGGCCGCACCAGCCACGCGGCGGTGCGCAGCGCGTGTTTGAGGCCGAGGTCGCGCCACTGGGGATCGCCGGTTTCCCGTGACGCCCACCACCAGATCTGCAGGTTCATCATGGTGTCGATGATGGTGTCGTCGCCGTTCACGCCCCATGACGCCACCAGGTTCGTGGCCGGGTTGTAGAGCTGTTTGAGACGCGCGGCGGCGGCCAGACCCTCGGCGCGGTATCGCTCGTCTTTGGTCAGCTCCCAGGCGGGAACCGAAGAGTAGAAGTTGAGGAAGCCGGTGTCGTGGTTTTGTTTGGGCTGGGTGCCCATGATGCGCGAGGTCCACAACTCGGCCCAGGTCCGGTAACGCGCGTCGTGGGTGGCGGCGAAGAGCTTCCACAGTTCGCCGGCCCAGAAGCCGCCCGTCCAGAAATAGCCGTTCTGCGCCCGCCATTCGCCGTCGTTGGCGCCGTCGGTGAAGAAGCCGGGGCCGGTGTTCGGATCCACCGTGCCGGGTGCGCTCGCGCGAACCAGCGGCTCAAATCGGGTGGCGGTGCGCTCGGCGGCCTGGCGAAGGAGCGCGAACGCTTCGGCATACGTGCGCGGCACCGGAGAAAGGGTGTCGGTAGGAGCGGCTTCGGGGCGGGCGGATTCGGACAGAATGCGGACCTCTGCCGGCTGCGCCATTCTGCTGCCCACATCGGCCAGGTATTCGACGAAGCTCGCGCGCGTGGGCCGCGCGCTGACGGGATGAACGATGCCGCCCCTGCCGACGCTGAGCGCCTCCGTGCCTTCCTGATCCCAGATGGCGGCGGCGTACCAGTGGGCGGAGTTCTCGTGCGGGCGCACGCCGATCAGAACGTTGGAGTCGTCCTTCCCCTCGTCTCCCGCTTCCTGTTCCGGCAGGAGCACGGCGACGCCGAGATTCTCATCTGCCAGGTCGGTGTCCTCGGACCTGTTGCCGGAGAGCACCACCTGCGGTCCCCATGTGGCCAGCCCGCGCACGTGTGGGATGGACAGGTTGAGCTTCCCGGTGGCGGGCTTGAGAGGAAGGCCGGTGACCAGGGCGAGGCCGTCCGCTCCCTCTATGGCGATGCGATGCTCGAAGCCGTGTTCGCCCGCCCACTGCGTGAAGCGGCTCACCAGGTGGACGGTACGGCCGGCGGCACTCCATTGCTTGTATTCGAGCTCGACGATGGAGCGGACCGGACCGGTGGAAGCCACGCGCCACTTCCGCTCGGCGACGCCGGCAACATGCTCGGTCCGGCCATTGATGAGCACGCCGATGCCGCCCGGGCCGATGGATTCGCCGATGCCGTAGATGTCGCGGCCGAGCGGGCTCTCGCGGTGGTAGCCGTACTCGGGCGAGGCGAACAGGCCGAGGTAGAGACCGGGGCGGCGCTTGCCCCAAAGGTCTATGGCGTTGCGTTTGTCGAAGTAGATGCGCCAGGCGGTCTGTTCGGACTCCCAGCCGGGGCCTTCATAGTGTGTCGCGAAGCGGGCATCGGTACGCTTCGGGTATTGGGAGCGCAGGCGCTGGATGGCGGCGGGCTCGCCCCAGGCGATGGTCACGATGCGCGTCTGATGCGGCTTCAGGTCGATCTGGAACGCGATCTCGTCGTACTTGCCGTCGCCATCGAGGTCGTCGGCCTGCGAGGGGAGCTCGACGGTTTGGAGCGTTCGCGCGTCCTCGTCCAGCGTTGCGGCATCGCTGGTGGTGACGATGGCGCTTCCCGCGGCAAAATCGGGCGCGATGCGTTTGACGGCGGCCACGGGTATCGCGATATCCTCTGCCATGCGGGCTTCGGAAGAGGGATTCGTTACGGCGAGCTTTACCACCGCGGTGCGGGGCGCGGCGTACGCGGCCGATGCGAGCGCGAGCAGAGCAAGGATGCGGCCCGGCGTGGGCCACGAGCCGCGCCACAGGGCAGGGAGCCGGGCGACAACTGCTCCACTTCGAATGGTCGCGGGCTGCCAACAAATCATTTCCGGCCGGCCTGCGACGCTTCGAGGCCGCTGCCGCTGGCCGCGTACTCTGGCTGCACGTTGACGACGCCGAACTGGCGGTCTTCCGTTTCGCGGTGCGCCGCCATCATCCAGAGGAAGCCGATGGACCCGCCGGGCGCGGCGACGTTGGGATGGTATCCGGCGGGCATCACCACGCAATCGCCTTCGCGGACCACCACGGCGAGCTCCGGCTCTGTGGGGTCGGTGTAGACCAGTTGAATGCCCCAGGCGGGCGCGGGCATGTTGATGTACAGGTAGGCCTCTTCCAGCATGCGGGCGTGTTCGTGAGGCGGCCAGGAGGTCCAGTGGCCGGGCTCGCTGAAAGTGACGCCGGCAAGGATGCGGCCCGCCTCCACGTTCCGGCCGATCAGAATGTTGAGATCGCGGGTGTTGTTGGCGCCCCCGGCGATGAAGTGCAGGGCCGGGTTCTGGCGGACCTGGGCGAAAGGCACGAACTGCAGCGGGTAGTTGCCGGATACGGGAGCGGAGACCTCGGCGAGATCGCAGCCTTCCGCGGTGGTGATGCGGACGGTGGAGTCGCGCGGAACGTAGAGCGCGTCGTACGGCGCCAGGGTGAAGCTTTCCGACGCAACCGCGACGGAGGCGGCGCCGCCCAAAGCGATGAGCCCGGTTTCGCGGCCGCCGGTGTCGAACGTGAGGGTTTGCAGGGCGTCCAGAATGACGCGGCCATAGTGCAACTGGCGGACGGCGCCATGGCCGGGGGCCAGCCATTCGCTGCGGCCCTTCCGCCGGTGGGTGGCGCGGATAACGCATTCTTCCGCGGTAATCGGTAAGGTATGAGCGCTCAACCTGGAATCTCCGCCATTCAGTCTACAGGATACTGAAGAAGGCCATCCGGCCTCCGCTGGGCCGGTTGCGGGCCCGTGCGGGCGAACGCCTTACAATGTGGAACAAGCGTGGAGTTGAAGGTTGAAGACTCGATGATTCTCGATCGGTTCAGGCTGGACGGCCGGACGGCGCTGGTTACCGGTGCGCGCCGCGGCATCGGCAAAGCTCTGGCGGTGGCGCTGGCGGAAGCGGGCGCGGATATCGTGGCGACGAGCGCGGAACTGGAGGCGTCAGGCAGCGCGGTGGAGCGGGAAATCGCGGCGTGCGGCCGGCGGTTTTGGGGCTATCGCTGCGATCTTGCGAATCGCGCGGAGGTATACGCGTTGATCGCGAAGGTGAAAAGCGAGTGCCCGCCGGTGGACATCCTGGTGAACAATGGCGGGGCGATTCTGCGAAAACCGGCGGAGGAGCATCCCGACGACTACTGGGATCGGATCATTGAGATCGACCTGAACGCGCAATGGGTGCTGGCGCGCGAATTCGGGCGCGATATGCTGGTGCGCGGCGGAGGGAAGATCGTCTTCACGGCCTCTCTGCTCAGCTTTCAGGGTGGCATCACCGTGCCGGGATACGCCGCGGCCAAGGGCGGCGTGGCGCAGTTGACAAAAGCCCTTGCCAACGAGTGGGCGGGGCGCAACGTACAGGTGAACGCCATCGCACCGGGGTACATCGCCACGGACAACACTGCGGCCCTGCGCGGCGATTCGGTGCGGAGTCCGGCGATTCTGGCGCGCATTCCGGCCGGCCGCTGGGGGGAGCCGGGAGATCTGGCGGGTGCGGTGGTCTTCCTGGCGTCGGCTGCTTCCGATTATGTGAGCGGCACGGTGCTCACGGTGGATGGCGGATGGATGGGAAGGTGATCATGAAACGACTGGCGGTTTGGACCATTCCGGTGGTGCTGTTGTTGGCGCAAACGAGCGATCCCCGCGGATTCGCGATCTGGACGGCCCCGGAACTCCGGGCGCACGCCGGACAACTCAGGCAGAGGATGGGCGCAGAGAAGATGGCGAGCGAGACGCTGGCCGATTACGGAAATTATCGGACCATGCTGGCCCGTCGCGAGACCTCGGGCAGCGCGGAGTTGCACGAGCGGATGGCCGATCTGTTCGTGGTGGAGGAGGGCGACGCCACGCTGGTGGTGGGCGGCGAGATTGTGGATGGAAAGACCACCGCGCCGGGTGAGGTTCGGGGCGCCACAATTACAGGTGGCCAACGGCACCGCCTGGCGGCGGGCGACACGGTGCACATTCCGGCGGGCGTGCCGCACCAGTTGCTGGTGGACCCCGGCCGGGAGATCACTTACTTCGTGGTGAAAGTGGAGAGCCGGTAGGGCTTGAAGCCGCCGCACGAACCGGATGCGCGCCCGGAGGGCGTCGGTGCGACTCGATTCCTGGTTCGACGGAGCTAAACAACGTCCCGCAAAACGCCCGCCCATACTCATCGCAGGCTACAGTCTCCGGTAGCGCTTATCCGGAAGGCCGCTGTTTCCTGATGGCAGGCCGCACCATGCGGCAGAACGGCGCCGCCGCGCCCAATGCGGCGCATATCGCGCCGACAATTCGCTGGCCGCCGGGATGGGAGTCCGCTTACAATACGAGGATTGGTACGACGTCCCTGGAGGGATTCGGACAGATGGTAAAAAGGCTCACGCGCGCGGCTGGGTGTGTCGCCGCATTTGCAGGCTGGTTTCTTTTCCCGGTAGTGCCCGCCGAGGCGCAGCAAATCCAGTTGGTTCCCGCTATTCGCACCGTGGTTACAAGTCCGACGGTTGCCACGGCCAAGGCCGCAGTCGCGGATGGCAACGGCAATCTGTATGTCGCGGATTCTGCGTCGGAGGTGGTTCACAGAATCGACGCTCTGGGAAATGCCACCATCATTGCAGGTACCCTGGACACCCCCGGACATAGCGGCGATGGCGGGCCGGCCACCTCAGCCGAGCTGTCCGGCCCCAGTGGTCTGGCCCTTGATCCATACGGGGACCTGCTCATCGCGGACACGAACAACAACTGTGTTCGCGCGGTGAATCTCTCGAACCGCGCTCTTTCGGTTTTCGGGGTGTCCATCAACGCGGGGAACATCAACACCGTGGTGGGTCAGTGCGGCAGCACGGAAGGTTTTGCCAACGGCGGCGCCACCAGCGGCGCGACATTGCACGCCCCGATAGGGCTGGCAATCGACAACAACCTCAACTACAACCTGTACATCGCCGACAGCGGCAACAACGCGATCCGCCGCGTGAATGGCAGCAGTTACAACGTGTCCACGGTGGCCGGCACCGGCTCGTCGGGCTACAGCAGCTCCACCGGTGCGGCAACCAGCTCCCAACTGAATAATCCCTATGGGGTGGCTCTCGACCGGGCCGGCAATCTCTACATCGCCGATGCAAACAACAACGCCATCCGCGTGGTGAACGAGCAGTCGAGCGCGATCACCGTCTACGGGGTCAGTATCCCAGCGGGAGACATGGCCACTGTCTGTGGCCAGGGTCTCGGTGATCCCGACTACACCGGCGATAACGGACCGGCGTCCAGCGCCACGCTCGACCTTCCTCGCGCCGTGTGGACCGACGTTTCCGGGGGCCTGTACATCGCGGACACCAACAACCAGGCGGTTCGCTACATTAACGGGTCGGGCGTGATCACCACGATCGCGGGTAACGGCACTCCGGCCAATACCGGCGACGGCGGGGCGGCGGCCTCCGCCGAATTGGAGACCCCGGAAGGTGTTGCGCTGGACGCGGCGGGCGACATCTTCATCGCCGACGGGACGACCGGGAGCGTTCGCGAGGTCTATACGGGCAATCTGCCGGGCGCGGCGGTGGGCCAATCGACGACGATCAATGTCGTGCTCAACGTCCTCGAGACGACTACCTTCGACGGGTTTACGGCTTACGGATTCGCGTTCGCTCCCACGGGCGGCGGTTCCTGCACGGGGACCGTGAGCGCCGGAACCACCTGCACGGTGACCGTCAAGTTCCAGCCGGGAAGCGCAGGCCTGCTCAACGGGAGTTTGCGCCTGCAATACAACAACGGCAACTCCTATACGAACGCAGTACCGCTTACAGGCATCGGCTACGGCCCACAGGAGGTTGCATACCCGGGGCTGATCAATACGATTGCCGGGAAACCCTCTTCGAGCGGGAATACGGGTGATGGCGAGCCCGCAACCAGCGCCACATTGAGCTCGCCACAGGGAGTAGCAGTTGACGATTTCGGGCATGTTTTCATCGCCGACACGGGGAATAATCGGGTTCGGACTATTCTCTTAGGCGACATCTATGCTTACGCCGGTACCGGCGCTTCCGGCTACACGGGCGACAACGGACCGGCCGCCAGCGCCACCCTGAACTCGCCGCAGGCGGTCACCGTCGGCCCGGCCGGGAATCTCTATATTGCCGATACCGGCAACAATGTCATCCGCAAAGTCGATCTCGCTTCCAATGTCATCACCACTGTCGCCGGGAACGGCACCGGCGGGTACAACGGAGATGGAATCGCGGCCACCAGCGCCGAACTGAACGCTCCCTCGTCAGTCGCCGTGGACCTCGCCGGCAATATCTATATCGCCGACCAGGGTAACTACCGCGTGCGCGAGGTGATCGCGTCGACGGGCAGCATCATCACGGTCACCGGAACCGGGCAGAACAACCCGAACAACTGGTGCAACAATCCGGTGACGTCGAGCGCCATCACTCCGAACGGGGTCGCCGTCGACTTCGCCGGCAACCTGTACATTTCCGATCAGTATAGCGGCGTGTGCCGGATTGCCCTCAACGGAGCGCCCACGATCATTTATAACCACAACAATTCCCTGTTCGATCCGATGGGTCTGGCGACGGATGCCGCGGGCGACCTCTACGTTGCCGACTGGGGACACAGCGTGGTGCGCATCAACGGCCCACAGGTGAACGAGATCGGCCAGATTATCGCCGGCTCGGGGGCATTCGGATTTTCGGGCGACGGCGGCATGGCCACCAGCGCGGCACTGTACGAGCCGGTCAGCGTCGCCGTGGACCCGTCAGGCAATGTCTACATCGTGGACAGCCACACGCCGGTGGTACGCGAGGTGACGTCCGGCCTGCTGGCGTTTCCGCTCGTTAACGACGGCAGCTCCAGCTCGGCGCTGACCACAGCCATCGCCAATATCGGCAATGAGCCGCTGAGTATCTCCGGTCTCGCCATCGACGGCGGCGACTTGAACTTCACACTCGAGGGCGGCGGCACGTGCACCTCTTCCACCACGCTTTCACAGTCCACCACGTGCACCGCCATTGCCGAGTTCACGCCGCAGGCGGGAGCCACCCAAACCACCACCGGGAGCCTGATTGTCACCGATAATTCGTTGAATGCCTCAGGCAATCAGGATAAAGTCAAGCTCACTGGCACGGCCCAGTTGCCACCGGGACTGATTACGGTTTCGGGTGGAAATTCGCAATCCACCGGCGTGAATACGCAGTTTGCATTGCCTTTGCAGGTGCTGGTCACCGATACGAACAGCATTCCTCTGGTCGGGATCACCGTGACCTTCCAGGCGCCCACGTCCGGACAAAGCGCGGCGCTGTCGAGCAGCACCGCGGTGACCGACTCGGACGGCCATGCCAGCGTTACAGCGATCGCCAACGGCCTGGCGGGCCTATACAGCGTGACGGCCAGCGTGAATTCGCTGAACACCAGTTTCACGCTCACCAACAACCCGGTGTACGCGTTGGGAACGAACGCCATTACAGTGGGACCGGCGTCCGGCGGCGGGACTATGGAACTCGGGGTAGCACCCTCCACCGAGACATGGACCGCGCAGAGCAACGCCTCCTGGTTGCACCTGTCCCCGGGAAGCACCGCCGGAACGGGCAGCGCGCTGATCGCGTTCACCTGGGACGCCAACACGGGCGCGTCCGCGCAAAGCGGAACGTTGACCATCGGCGGGCAAACCCTTACCGTCACCCAGGCCGGCGCGAGCTTCCTGGCGATCAACTTCGTGAGCACGCTGGTGTCGGGCGTCACTTCGGAGGGTGTCGCCGTTGATGGCCAGCGCGACGTGTTCTTCACGGATTACAGCAATAGTCACCTCAAGGAATGGGTCGCGAGCTCGCAAACGGTGAGCACCATTAATACGCCTTCCCTGATCCACCCGTGGGGCATCGGCGTCGATTCGCAGGGCAACGTCTACTTCGCCGATCAGGGCCACAGCGACCTGAAGGAGTGGACTGCCTCCTCGAAGTTGACCAACGAGCTGACGGGCGGATTGAACACTCCGGAAGGCGTTGCCCTGGATTTCTCGGGCAACGTCTACATTGCGGAGAACGGCGGGGTGGTCATCGACGAGTGGGTGGCTCTTTCGCAGGCGTTGCTGAGCCCCTCCCCGGTCAGCGGGCTCAGTGGCCCGCAGGGCGTGGCCGTGGATGCACAGGGGAATATCTACGCGGTGGATTCCTATGACGGCCTGGAGGAGTGGAATGTCGCGACGCAGCAACTGGTGAATCTGGCGCCGGGATCGTCCTCCACTTCCAGCCAGCCCGCTGGCGTGGCCGTCGACGGACAAGGCAATGCCTACGTGGCCGACCCGGGACTGCAAGCGATCACAAAGTGGAGCGCCTCCACCCAGACCGAAGCCAATGTGCTGGCCACGGGCCTGAGCAATCCGCAGGCGGTGGCGCTGGACGCCGCTGGAAACATCTATTTCACTGACACCGGCAACGAGACGATCGGGAAAATCACCATCGCCTGGGTTGGGCCGGGGAGCCTGACGGAGCCTGCTGCGACGGGCTCGGATTCCCTCTCCGTGGTGCCGGCATCCACGTTCGTGAGCGGGAATGTCTCGAGCGACTCCTCCTGGCTGACCATTGGAACAATCAGCGCAGGAACAATCACTTTCTCCTTCACGGCCAACTCCGGCGCGGCGCGCACGGCGCACATCACGGTGCTGGGCCAGTCGGTCACGGTGACGCAGGCCGGAGCTTCCGGGGTGCCCGCTGCCATCGCGGCCACCGGCGGGACTCCGCAGAGCGCGGTGATTGGGGCGCCGTTCGCCACCCCACTGCAGGCCACGGTGACCGACGGCGGCAGCAATCCGGTGCCGGGCGTGA
>JBEKPY010000104.1:0-17904 GCA_049520275.1 Bryobacteraceae bacterium | reverse complement strand
AGTAAACTGGAGGCCGCGTATCACAAGGCCGACGCATCCATCCGCAACGTCATCCAACTGCTTGAGGCTGCTTGAGGTTTGTTGAACTCTTTCTGTTCACGATTCAAGCCGTAAGAATCTAAAGACGCCGCCGGGGCTTCGCAATGGTATTCGGTTTTCGCCTCCGGCCCGGGCATTTTCGGCCTCGGCAGTAAGACCCCGCATTGGAATATCGCCAATGCGGACGATGTCAACGGCGGCGTGAATCATTTCGGCTCGCCTTTCAACTTTCCCGAGGAATTCGTCACCGTCTACCGCCTTCATCCGCTGATTCCCGACTTGATCGAATATCGCGATCTGTCCAGGGACCCCAATCGAATCGCCGAAAAAGTCGCCGTCATCAACACGTTCGAGGGCAAAGCGACCGATGCGATGCGCTCGCGCGGCCTCGCCAACTGGGGACTCAGCCTGGGCCGCCAGCGCCTGGGATTGCTCGCGCTCCATAACCATCCCCAGTTCATGCAGAACATTAAACTGCCGCGTCTGGACAGCCCCACCGGGCAGATCGATATCGCCGCACTCGATCTGATTCGCGACCGCGAACACGGCGTTCCGCGTTTTAACGAATTCCGGCGGCAATACGGCTTGCGGCAATTGACCAGCTTCGACGACTTTGTCGATAAGAGCCCCAACGCCGATCCCGCGGCCGTTCGGAGCCAGAAGGAAACCGTGGCGCAGCTCCGCGAGGTATATGGCGCCCACGTCTGCGACGCTTCGAAGGTCATCACCGACGCGCAGGTCAACGAGGACCGGTCGCCCATCGACGATTGCCTGGGACATCCCAACGGATCCACCGTGGACAACATCGAGGACGTGGACACGGTGGTCGGCTTCCTCGCCGAATCCACCAGGCCTCACGGATTCGCGATTTCGGAAACCCAGTTCGTCGTCTTTATCCTCAACGCATCGCGGCGGTTGTTCAGCGACCGCTTCTTTACCTCGAGTTTCCGCCCCGAGTTCTATACTCGCCTCGGCATCGACTGGGTCAATCACAACGGCCCCGGCCCCGAGATGATCGAGCGGGGAATGCCCAATGGCCATAAGCAGCCGGTATCGCCGCTTAAGCGGGTATTGCTGCGCAACATTCCGGAGCTGGCTCCGGAACTCCAACACGTCGTCAATGCCTTCGATCCCTGGGCGCGGGACCGGGGCCAGTATTATTCGCTCGGCTGGACGCCCCGGCCTGGCGCGGAATCCGATCCCGCATTCAAACAATAGCCCCGTTCAACGCGACGACACCCGGGTGGCCGCCGGGTCGCCGGTCCCGGAGGGCCATTGAGTGGCGCCGCCGACTGACGCGCGCGAAGGCTCCACTCCCGCGCCGGCTACGGCGGCTCTCGTAGTCCCCCCTGGAACACTCAAGGAGCGGTGAGCGCCGGTCGATGAAAAAGGCGTGGTAAAGAATTACACGGCTCTTTTTCTGTTGGCTCTGGCCATCGCAGGCGGCGCATATGGACAGTCTCCGCTCACCGCTTCGGCTTCCCCCAACGCGGTGACGTTCACCTACCAGCTCGGCAACTCAACCATGCCGGCGGCACAGAGCGTTTCCCTGCGCGCCAGCGCGGGAACGCCCGCCTACACCGTGGTGACCGCCGACCCGTGGGTAACCGCTACCCCGACCACCGGCGACCTGCCGGTCACGCTCAGCGTCCAGGTGAATCCCAACGGGCTGCCCGCCGACACGTACACCTCCATCGTGAACGTCAAGGTGGCCGGTATCGCGCTTCCGGTGCAGATCTCCGTGACGCTGGTGGTGACGCTGGCCTCCGGAGGCCTGACGCTGATCCCCGACACCGTCTCGTTGACCATGCCGCCTACCCCGCAAACGGCCACCGTTCAGGCCTTTGCGGCGAACGTGCCAGTCTCGTTCACGGCCAGCTCCGGGAACGCCTGGCTTACCGTCTCTCCCACCATCGGCATTGTGCTGCCGGGCGCGCCCGCCACCTTCACGCTGACCGTGGATTCCAGCACGCTGGCCCCGCAAAGCACGGTATACGACGGCAAGGTGACCATCGTCAGCTCGGGCACCGGAGCCGCGACGAAATCGCAGGTCCTGACGGTGGCCGTTATCGTGCAACCCTCGCCGCCCACCATTACCGGCATCTGGCCGCCGTCGATACCGGTCGGCTCCGGCAACACCATGCTCACCATCACCGGAACGAACTTCTATAAGGCCACGACGGTGAGCGTTACCGGAGTTACCGCGGCCATCAAGCCGACGGTGCTGGACTCTGCCCATCTGGACGTCACCATCCCGACCAATGTGCTGCAGGCGCCGTCGACGCTCACCATCACGGTGACCAACCCGCCGCCGGGAGGCAGCGTAAACACCACCGAAAGCGTCAGCAATGCGCCCACCGTCGGCGCGGTCCTGAATTCGGCCAGCTACGACGGCACGGCCATCAGCCCCGGGGAACTGGTGGCGCTGTTTGGCATCAACATGGGTCCCATGCCGCCGCTGACCATGACCGAGAATGCGAATCCGGGTTTCGTGGACACCAGCCTGGGGGGCGTCTCGGTACAGATTGACGGGCAGGCCGCTCCGCTCATCTATGTGAGCGCCACGCAGATCAACCTGCAGGTGCCCTACGAGGTGACCCTCGGCGCTGGAAAAAGTCTTATTCTGACGTACGGTTCGGGGACCTTCACGTTCCCGGTCACCATTCAGGCCAGCGATCCGGGCTTGTTCACGGCCAACGGCTCGGGGGCCGGGCCCGTGGCGGCGATCAACGCCCACACCGTCGGGTCCACGGTGGAGTGGAGCCTGAACGCCGTGGCCACCCCGGCCCACGCGGGCGATGTCGTGGAGCTGTACCTGACCGGCGAAGGAGCATACGCGGACCCAACGGTGATTCCAGAGCCCACCGGATTCATCGTGCCGGCGACGCTCAGCCCGCTGCCTGAGGACAAGCCCTATCCCACGGTCACCATCGACAGCCTTCCCGCAACCGTCCAGTATGCCGGCCCAGTGCCGGGCTGCATCATGGGCATATTGCAAATGAATGTCCTGATTCCCGCGGTCACGGATAACGGCGCCGTGCCCCTTGTGATCACGTTTGGCGCCGCTCCCAAGCCGACGTTTCCGACGCAGGCAACCGCCACGCTGTACGTGCACCAGTAGCACCACTGCGATCGCACGGACGAGGGAGCGGTGTTTGACCGCTCCCCCGGGAACCGGCTGATGCTACGCCGAAGCCTTCTCCGCAGCGTGCAGGAATTCCACCGTGCGGGCGCGCTTTACCGCCGGATTCTTCAACAATTCCTGCAGCACCGACTCGGAGACCGACTGATCGGTGGCGATCACCGAGACGGCCTCGCCCTGTGCGGCGCGGCGGCCCAGCGAGAACGTGGCGATATTGACGCCGTTTTTCCCCAGCACGCTGCCCACGTAGCCGATCACGCCCGGCACATCCTGATTCTCCAGGAAGACCAGGTGCCCGGATAACGGGGCTTCGCAATAGATGCCGTCCACCTGAATGAGCCTCGGCTGGTCGAGCACGACGGCGCCTTCCACCGACACCATGCCGTGGTCGGTTTCCAGCTCCAGCCGCACCGAGTCGGTGTGATCGGTCCGGTGTTCGTGCACTTCCGCGACGCTGAGCCCGCGGTCGTCGGCAAGCTGCATGGCGTTCACGGTGTTAGTGCGCACTTCCGTGGAGCGGCTGAGCACGCCGGCCACGCCCGCGTTGCGAATCAGCACGGTCTTCTGGTCGGCGATCTTGCCGTGGTAGATGAGCCGCACGCGGCTGGGATTGCCGGTGGCGATATGCGCCGCGAAGCTGCCCAGACGGTCGGCCAGCTCCACGAACGGACCCACCGTGCGGTACTGCTCGGCGGTGAGCGCGGGAATGTTCACGGCGTTGATGGCCACGCCGTTCTTCAGGAATTCGACGAGCTGCTCCACGATGCGAATGCCCACGATTTCCTGCGCTTCCTCGGTCGAACCGCCAATGTGCGGAGTCGCCACCAGCGCCTCCACGGTGAGAATCGGGTCCTCGACGGGCGGCTCCTTCTCATATACGTCGAGCCCCGCGCCGGCCACCTTGCCCGCATCCATGGCCACCTTGAGCGCCTTCTCGTCGATCAGTTCTCCGCGCGCGCAGTTGATGATGCGCACGCCGGGCTTCATCTTCTCGAACGCGGCGGTGGACAGCATGCCCCTGGTCTCGGGCGTGAGCGCAACGTGCAGGGAGATGTAGTCGCTCTCGGCGTAGAGCTTGTCGAGGTCCACCAGCTCGATCCCCAGGCTGGTGGCGGTCTGCGAGCTGACGTACGGGTCGCTGGCCAGCACGCGCATCTCGAACGCTTTGCCGCGGCGCACTACCTCGCGCCCGATGCTGCCCAGGCCGAGCACGCCCAGCGTCTTGCTGCGCACCTCGTTGCCCAGAAACTTCTTCTTCTCCCATTTCCCGCTCTTGGTGGACGCGCTGGCCTGGGGAATGGAGCGGGCCAGCGCCAGCATGAGCGCGAAGGTGTGTTCGGCCACCGAAACGGAATTGCCGCCCGGCGTGTTCATCACCAGAATGCCCGCGGCGGTGGCGGCCTGCAGGTCGACGTTGTCGACGCCCACGCCCGCCCGGCCGATGACCTTCAGCTTCGGCGCTTTGGCCAGCACTTCGGCATTGACCTTGACCGCGCTGCGAACCAGCAGCGCGTCGCAATCCGCCAGATGCTGCGCATATTCTTTCGGATTGGAAACGACGACGTCCCAGCCCGCTTGTTCCTGGAGGAGCTTGACCCCAGCCGGGGCCAGCGGTTCGGCAATCAGTATTTTCATAAATGACCTGCTTCTTTTAATGGCATCAGGGTGAAACGTCCCTCGCCCTGGTACGAGTCATATCACATCCGCCGCGGCCGAGGGTGCCCGGCCCGCCAGCGATGCGCGTTCCTCAGGCTGCCGCCGCCACCTTCGGAAGAGCCGCCGCGGCATACACGTTCTGCAATGCCGCTACGCCGGCGCCGGATTTCGCGGGCACGTTGTTCACCACCCGGATGGCCGCCGTGCCGGACGACAGCGGACACGGGACGCCGTTCGCGGTCCCGCCAACCTCTGAGAGGCCGGCCAGGAGAGCGCGGTAGACGTTATGGAAATCCTCGATGCGCTGGCCAACGCCGGAGTCCATCGCGTACGGCGATACAGGCCCCGCAGCCGGCCAACGTTGCTTCTTACTCTGCATGAGGCGGATTGATACGTTTAGAATAACAGACGGTATGCCCCTGCTCGACCGAATCCAGAAAGACATGGTGGACGCCATGCGCGCCCGCGACGAAGCGCGCCTGAGCGCCATTCGCATGGTCAAAGCCGCCCTGAAGCAGCGCGAGATCGACGGCATGAAGCCGCTCGACGAGAGTTCCGAGCAGGCCGTGCTCAACACGCTGATCAAGCAACGCCGCGACGCGGCGGAGATGTTCCGCAAAGGGAACCGGCCGGAACTGGCGGAAAAGGAGGAAAACGAGAGAAAACTCATTGAAGGTTACATGCCCGCCTCCGCCAGCGATTCCCAGATCGACGCGGCCATTTCAGCCGTCCTCGCCGAGACCGGCATCGCGTCCGCCAAACAGATGGGGCAGGTGATGAACGCGGTCAAGGCGAAACTGGCCGGCTCCCGCGTGGACGGCAAGGCGCTCAGCGAGAAGGTCCGCGCGCGCCTGCAGTAGCCGATGCCCGCTCTCCCACGGCCGGCCGCAGCCCAGCGGGCTGCCCACAATTTCAATCGGCGGCGAAGTCCTCCACCGCGATCGGGTGGGCCTGCGGCGATTCGCGGGGCGAGGGGCCGAAACGCACTACCGCCGCGCCATACTGCAACTCCTCGTTCGTGATGGTCTCGGTGTATCGGATCGTCTGGTCAAGTTCGGCGCAGGCGGCGGTCCCAGCGAAGCGCCGCTCATCGGGCCGCCACTCTGAGCCAGTACAGTACTTCACCACCCACTCTCCCGGCGCCAGCCCGAAGACCTGCGCGTCGTGCCAGGCTGGGACCAGAATCGTTCGCGAGTCGCTGTATTCGGGTCCGATCAGCCGCAGGGCGATGTCCTTCCCGCTGTCGTTGATCGCCTTGAGCAGTCCGCGGCCTTGTGCTCCATCGGCAACGCCGGCCAGCACCGTCTCCGTCCGCATGGCCACCCCCGGGCGCTTCGGGGAGTCGCCGGCCTGCGCGACGGCCATGTTGAGAAGGCCCGCCAGCACGGCGACAGCGAGCGCCCCAAGACCGGCATACGGGAGCGTTCCGGCATGCCCAGGGAACGGCCGCGACGCCGGAAGCGGCGTCTTCACGAGCTTTCTTCCACAGCGGTGACAGCGAAACGACTCGGGAGCGGCCTCATCGGCCACCGCGTAACGTTCCCCGCACGTGCATTCGAAAACCACGCCGCCACCCCTGGCTCACAGCCGGCTTTTCCTGTATCCTGACACGAAGGAGCAATTCATGGCAACCACGCCTCCAGTGAATCCGCAGTATCCGACGCAACCGCCGATGGGGGTGCCGCCTCCGCCCCCCAAGAAAGGAATGGGACCGCTCGGGTGGGTCCTCATCGGCTGCGGAGGGATCGTAGTCATTATCTTCATCGTGGTCCTGGCCGGAGGGCTGTTCGTCATGCACAAGGCGAAACAGGCCGGAATCGATCCGGATCTGATGAAGCGCAACCCGGGTCTGGCCAGCGCGAAGCTCCTGATCGCGGTGAACCCCGACCTGGAATTGACCTCGGAGGACGACGCGCGCGGAATCGTCCACATCCACGACAAGAAGCAGAACAAGAACTTCATCCTGAGCTTCGAGGACGCCAAGAAGGGAAAGCTGACCCTGCAGGAGGAAGGCAAGGAAGCGGTCACGTTCAGCTCGTCCAGTAGTGGCGAGACCGGAACCTTCGAGGCGAAGACGAGCGAGGGCAGTTTCAAGCTCGGTGGCGGCGGGCCGGCCAATCTGCCCTCCTGGGTGCCGTCGTATCCGAACTCGCAGCCGCAAACCACCATGTCGGGCGAAACGGCAAAGGAAAAGACCGCCCAATACAGCTTCAAAACCGCCGATGCGCCGGAAAAAGTGGTGGCGTTTTACAAGGACGCGCTGGCATCCTCCAGCCTGAACGTGACCAACAGCGCCACGTTCGCGTCCGGCTCCTCCACCGGCGGCACGGTGGCGGCCTCCGACGAGGGCAAGAAGCGCGAAGTGCTGGTCATCGTCGGCAATGACAGAGGCCAGACCACGGTCGCCGTGACGTATACGGAGAAAAAGTAGCGGCAGGCTCCCGGAGGCACGGAAGGGGCTCAGTTCAGGATGTGGGGCAGGTTTACAACCTGCGCGCCGGTTTCTAATCGGCGCCGTGCGCGGGTTCTGTCCTCACGGGTGCGGCTTGGAGCGAATCCGCCGCGACTCTTCGTTTTCGTACCGGCTCAGCCGGATCAGCCGTTCCTGACTGTTGAAGCTCTTTTTGCCGCCGTCGGCCTTGCGCCGCGTGTAGGTGCCGTCGGGCATCATGCGCCGCGTTTTCACCGTGTCCGAGAAGTACACCGCCAGCACGTCGGCCTTCACCGTCCGGATCAGCTTCGGTTCCTCGATGGGAAACAGCACCTCCACGCGATGGTCGATGTTCCGGGGCATGAGGTCCGCGCTGCCCACATAGACCTGCTCCTCGCCGCCATTGCCGAAATAATAAATGCGGCTGTGTTCGAGGAAACGGCCGACGATGCTGATTACCTCCACGTTCTCGCTGACGCCGGGAATGCCCGGCCGCAGGCAGCAGATGCCGCGCACCAGTAACTGTACCCGCACGCCGGCCTGCGAGGCGCGGTACAGCGCGCGGATCATTGCCGGGTCCACCAGCGCGTTCATCTTGAAAATGAGGTGGCCGTTGCGCTTCTGTTTCTGGTGCTCGATCTCCCGCTCGATGAGCGCGAGGATTCTCGCGCGCAGGTTCACCGGCGCCACCAGCAGCTTCTGGTAATCGGACTTGGCCGAGTAGCCGGTGAGGTAGTTGAACAGGTTGGTCACGTCGTCGGCAATCTGCTCGTTGGCGCTGAACATGCCGATGTCGGTGTAGAGATGCGCGGTGACGGCGTTGTAATTGCCGGTGGAGAGGTGCACGTAGCGCACGATGCGGTCGCCTTCCCTCCGCACCACCATGGTCACCTTGCAATGGATTTTCAGGCCCACCAGCCCGTAGACGACGTGCACCCCTTCGCTTTCCAGAGCCCGCGCCCACTCGATGTTGCTCTCCTCGTCGAAGCGCGCCTTCAATTCCACCAGCACCGCCACCTGCTTGTCCTCGCGCGCGGCCTCCAGCAGCGCTTCCACCACCGGCGAGTTGCGGCCCACGCGATACAGGCACGATTTGATGGCCAGCACGCGGCCGTCGTGCGCCGCCTTGTCCAGCAGATCGATCACCGGCTGAAACGAATCGAAGGGATGGTGCAACAAAACGTCCTGGTGGCGGATCACCGCGAAGATGTCCTCCTCGTCGCCGCTGGGGGCCAGCGCCTGGGGAAGCGCGGGAGCGAACGTGGCGTCCTTCAGATCGGGACGGTCGATGTTGTACAGATCCATGAGCCGCTTGAGCGATAGCGGCGCCACCGTCTTGTAGACCTCGCTCGAATCCACTTCGAGGTTACGGATGAGGATGTCGAGGATGTGCGCGGGCATGTCCTCGGAAACCATGAGCCGGACGACGCTGCCGAAACGGCGGGCGCGCACGCCTTCCTCGATGGTTTCCAGCAGGTCTTCCGCCTCCAGTTCCTTGATGGCGATGTCGGCGTCGCGGGTGATGTGAAAAGCGTGCGCTTCCACCACCTGCATGCCCGGAAACAGCTTCTGCAGATGCGCCGCGATCACCTGCTCCAGCCACACCAGGTCGATCTTTCGCGGGGTCCGCTTGTGCCGGTGCTTGGGCCTGGGCGACTGGCTGACCGGGATCAACTGGGGCAGCGAATCCGGCACCTTGATGCGCGCGAAGTGCTCCTCGCCTTCCTGATCGCGAATCACCACGGCCAGGTTCAGGCTGAGATTCGAGATGTGCGGGAACGGCCGGCCGGGGTCGAAGGCCAGCGGGGTCAGTACGGGGAAGATGGTTTGCTCGAAGTAGTCCGCGGCCACCTTCTGCTGTACCGCGGTGAGGCTGGCGTAATCGACCATGCGAATCCCCTGCGCCTCCAGCTCGGGACGGATCTGCGCCAGGCATTTGTGCATGTCGGAGAGGATCTTCTTGATCTCGCGGCGAATGGCGATGAGCTGCGCGCGCGGACTCATGCGGTCGGGCCCAACCTCCAGGATGCCGGCGTCCAACTGCGCGTTCAGGCCGGCCACCCGGACCATGAAGAACTCGTCGAGGTTGGAGCCGACAATGGACACGAATTTGACGCGCTCCAGCACCGGGTTGGAGCGATCCTCCGCCTCTTCGAGCACGCGCCTCTGAAACAGCAACAGGCTGAGCTCGCGATTGACGTACAGCGCCGGGTCGTGCAGGTCAATCCGGGCCGGGCGCGCCGCGGTCGCGGTTTTCGTGGCCGCCTTGCGCGCCACCGCGGTTGCGGCGCCGCTGGCCTTCCCGGCCGGCTCACTCTTCTTTGGCATCTTTGTACAAGGGTAGCGGGTTCGAGGCCGGTGCGTCACGGGACACGCGGCGCCAGCCGCGTTTCTTCGGTACGGTTCCGCCACCCGCGGCTATAGTAGTTGGTGATGCCTCTCCCGCGCGCCGCGGCGCTGATCGGGCTCTGCGCGATCGCTTTTGCCGCGGTCCCGAAACCCACCCAACAACCGGCCACCAGACCCGGCGCGCCGAAGCGCCCCACCCCCGCGGCCGCGGCCCAGGCGTGGGCGCGCGCACTCCCATTGCGCGACAAGGCGGCGCAACTGGTCATTGCGCCCATCTTTGGCGAACTGCGGAATACTCGTTCCCGCGACTTCCGGCGCTACGTGCACTATGTCCACGATCTGCGCGTGGGCGGCGTCATCGTGCTCGGCCACTCCGTCAGCGGCAGCGTCCACAATGCCGAGCCGTTCGCCATGGCCGCGCTCATCAACCGCCTGCAGAAGCTGGCGCGCACTCCGCTGCTGGTGGGCGCCGATTTCGAGCGGGGCGCCTCCATGCGCGTCAATTCCACCACGGCGTGGCCGCAAAACATGGCCTTCGGCGCGGCCGGAGATCTCGACGACGTCCGCTTCGAGGGCGCCGAAACGGCTCGCGAATCGCGCGCCCTGGGCGTCGAGTGGATCTTCGCTCCCGTCGCCGACGTCAACAACAACCCGGACAACCCCATCGTCAACATCCGCTCCTACGGCGAGGATCCCAGCCAGGTGGCGCGCTTCGTACAAGCCTTTATCGCCGGCGCGCATTCCGACGCCCGGCACCCGGTGCTGGTCACGGCCAAGCATTTTCCCGGCCATGGCGATTCTTCCGAGGACACGCACCTCGACCTGGCCCGGCTGGACGTCACCCGCGAGCGTCTGCAGAGCGTGGAACTGGCGCCGTTCCGCGCGGCCATCGCCGGCGGCGTGGACGCCATCATGAGCGCGCACATCGCCGTCCCCGCTCTCGATCCCGCGGCCCTCCCGGCCACGGTGTCGCCGCCGATTCTCACCGGCACCCTGCGTCACGAGCTCGGCTTCCGCGGCCTCATCGTCACCGACGCCATGGACATGCAGGGCCTCTCGAAGCTTTTCGACCCCGGCGAAGCGGCGGTCCGCGCGCTCGAAGCCGGCGCCGACGTCCTGCTCATGCCCGCCGATTGCGAACGCGCCATCAACGCCGTCGTGGCGGCGGTGAAGAGCGGCCGGATCACCCGCAAGCGGCTCGACGAGAGCGTGGCGCGCGTGCTCGAGGCCAAGATCCGGCTCGGCCTGACGCGCCGCAGGACCGTGAATCTGGAGGGCATCGCCGACGTGCTGGCCAGCCCCGAAGCCGACGAAGCCGCCCAGCGCGTGGCCGAGCGCGCGCTCACGCTGGTGAAGAACGAGGCGAACCTGTTCCCGTTGCACGCCCCCGCCGGCGCCTGCGTGGCGGTTCTCACCGAAAGCCGCGACAGCCAGCACGGGCGAACGCTCACGGCGGAGTTGAAGAAGCGCGCCGCCAACATGACCGTGGTCACGCTCGACCCCACCATCCCCGCCGATGAGATCGCCCGGATCGCGAAGGACCTGGGCGCCTGCCCCGTCGCCGTGCTGGTTCCATTCGTGAGCGTCGCCGCCTACAAAGGCACAGTGGCGCTGCGGGAATCGTACACGGGGCTGGTCAACACCCTGACCTCCGGCAAAACGCCGGTGGCTATCGTCGCGTTCGGAAGCCCCTACCTGATCCGCAGTCTCCCGAACGTGACCGCATATATGGCCACCTTCAGCACCACCACCACCTCGGAGGAGGCCGTGGCCAGGGCGCTGTTTGGAGAAATCCCCATCTCCGGGCATCTGCCGGTGACCATTCCGGGCATCGCCAAGCTCGGCGAAGGGATTCAGATTGGGGCGTCGCAGCATGCAGAATAATGTGGGGCAGGCTCTCAGCCTGCGGCGGCCTCTCAGGCCGCCCTACCCGTGGGTGAAGGAGAGACTTCCATGATTGAAATTACCTGGCTTGGCCACGCCACCTTTCAACTGAAACTCGAATCGGGCGAGATCGTCGTACTCGACCCGTGGATCGACGGCAACCCAAAATACCCGAAGTCGCACACGTTTTCGCGCGTCGACGCGATTCTGATCTCGCACGGCCATTTCGATCACATTCACGACGCCATTCCGCTGGCAAAGAAGTTCCAGCCCCAAAAAGTGGTGGCCATCTTCGAGACCTGCCACTGGCTGGAGAAGAAGGGCGTGCGCAACTGCAGCGGCATGAACAAGGGCGGCACCCAGGATGTCTGCGGCGGCCTCCGGGCCACGCAGGTTCACGCCGTGCACAGTTGCGGCATTCTGGACGGCGACGACATCCTCTACGGCGGCGAGGCTTCCGGCTACGTGCTGCACTTCCCCGACGGCCGCACCGCCTATTTCGCCGGCGACACCAACGTCTTCTCCGACATGTCGCTCATCGAGCAGTTGTACAAACCGGAGCTGGCGTTCCTGCCCATCGGCGACCACTTCACCATGAGCCCGCGCGAAGCCGCCCTCGCCGCCCGTCTGCTGAAGGCGCGCACCATCATCCCCATGCACTTCGGGACTTTCCCCTTGCTCACCGGCACGCCCGACGGCCTCGCCGAGCAGTTACGCGACTCGCCCGAGCTGCGCGTCTGGCCGCTGGAAATCGGCAAACCAGTGGGCTGGTAGGACTCGTGCCGCTCAAAGTCCGTGATGTAATCAAGCTGCTTGAACAGCACGAGTGGCGTCACGTCCGGACGACAGGCGATCATCGGGTCTTCCGAAGTCCGGACGGTCGGATTACGGTCGTATCGGGCAAAGCAGCCGACGACGTGCGACCGGGCACGTATCGAGCAATTCTGAGGCAAACTGGTATCAGGGAACCCGGACAATGACTCGCAAGTACTCGCTCGTCATAGAAGGCACTGCCAACAGCTACAGCGGCTACGTGCCAGAGCTTCCGACCATTCTTGTGACGGGTCGATCATTGGAGGAACTGTCTGCTCGAGCATCTGAGGCGATCCGCGTCTACTGGCAGACGGTCAACGCCGAGCGCTCACCCACGTCGATGCTTCGCGAGATCGAGGTTGAACTGCCAGCCTGAGAACAAAGCTGGGAGGATCAGCCGACTTCGACGGCACCCGCGTTACGCGGCCACCTGACCCAGTCCGACGTGCCGGGGCCCCGTTCGTAGATGGCGGGCGACTTTCCGGGATCTCCCTGCCGGTGAGTCTCTTGGCTCGCGCAAAGGCCTAAAATGGCTGCATGGAGGCCTTCCCAGATGTGGTCCTAAAGTGGTCTCTACCTTACCGCGAGGAGGACGACGCGCGATGGCACACCTACGGCCTTTACGCGTACCTGCCGCCGCGCCGTCCGGAGATCCTCTACATCGGCAAGGCCGCTGGCCGAACTATCCTTCAACGTCTTCGCGATCCGGACAAGGACGCGCTCTTCCGCGATCTGGCCGAACAGCGGAATATCCAACGTGTACGAGTGATTGTTGCGCAATTCGAGGCAGCCCAGAAAATCACCCGCCAGTTGATACTTGATGTGGAAAGTTTGCTCATCCACTCGATCAAGCCGTGGGGCAATATCCAATCAACCCGGAGTCGGGGCGTCTCCAGGCCGGGCCTCACCGCCAAATGCGAGGGCAAGGTCTGGCCCATCGGCAGGCGAACCTTTCGCGATCAATGAGGGCCCAAAGACAAATACCTCTCGAAGCTTCTGGTTCGCCTACCAGAAGTCGAGCACTTACGGGCTCAGTCAACCCTTCCCTACAATGTACCCATGTTCATCCAGGCCGGATTCTTTCATTTCGTCGACTACCGCAGCGATCCCATTAGCGCACTGGACGCTGAAATCCGAGCGGCAGGAAACGTCGCCAATTCGCTGATCGTGCTGCCAGAACATTCAATCTCGGAAGGCCGTACGGAACCCAGCCAGAGAAACCGTGCACGTTCGAGCGAGACTGGCTCGTTTCAAAGCTCCAGGAGCGCGCAAAGGGAAACCGAATCACCTTCGTCGCTGGAATGCTCGATAGCGCAGCCACCGGAGAACGTCCACTCAGTTCTGCGTACCTGATTGACGGCAATGATTGCCGTCTTATCTGTCACAAGCGCACCGACGATGGCACTCGACATTATGCGCCCTGTACCGGCGACTGCGACATAGAGAATCCGATGGATTCCGATGGGGCCTGTATGATGGCTATAATCTGCAAGGACATTCAAGAGCATCGTTGCGACCAGTTGACGACGAAAACAGAGGCGAGCGCAGCAGAGCAGCGGTTCATCTGCATACCGGCGGCGATGGGTCCCGGATGGCTTTACAACAACGACCCCGGCGAACACATAAACTTCGGACCTGTGCCGTCCAAATGCAATACACGTATCATACTTGCGAACTCATCCGCCACAGGCCCGTGCAGCTTTATCACAGACACAGGTTTCAATGTGGTCGAGTTGGTTGCAAAGCGGCGGAAGCACCAGAATCGGCTGATGCTAACCCAAGCCTGACTTTCCCCGTTGGGCGCAGCTAGACGCGGCCCTCGGCATCGACAATGGCGAGCAGTAGGTAGCCGAGCCGGACAAGTCGCGACTACAGGCTACTAATTGAAACGGGCTCCGGTTCACTCTGTGTGACTTGCGCGAAGTGCCCTACCGGTTTTCATCCCCCCGTTGCGGCCCCCGCCATGAACGATTGACAACAACCCACCTGATCAAAACATCACATTACACACCACTTCCACCCTCGCCGCCCGGATAACGCGCCCGCCTCCTGCTACCGTCAGGGCGAAATGCCCGCAGACGCACTGAGCTTCCCACATCGCGGAAATGGCCATGCCAGCACGGGCCCCCGCACCCAGGATGCAATCCAGGGATCGGAGGGCCGGCCGCCCGCGCTCCCGCGCGACGAAACGAAGCCAATTCTGACACCGTCCCTGACCGCAAGGGCAGTCCTGTTCCCTTTAATCCGTCCAATCCCCTCACTCCTTCCATCCCAGTGCCCTCGTCCACCCGGCTGCCACGTTCTCCCACGACAAAACGAAGCCAATTCCGACGCCCCCCGGCGAATCGCCAGCCTGGACCCGGACGGAAGACTTGATGTTCGGGCCTGAAATGGCTGTTGGCCGTGAAGCTATAATTGGAGCATGTCGTCCGATCGCGACCGCCTTCAATCCCTCGTGGATGCCCTTCCGGACACTGAGGTGCAGGTGGCTATATCCTTTCCTGCGGAACTGGGCGAACAGGATACCATCGATGCCGATACCGCGGCCAGGTTGGATCTGGCCCGTACGCAGCCGGGCGACGATGTCCCCCTGGAGGAAGTCCGGCGCCGGCTCGGGCTGTGATACGCCGCGTGGTTTTCCGCCCTGCCAGCGGGGCGCGATCTGGCGCGTCTTGATCGCATCGTCCAGGCGCGGATCGATGCCGCTTTGGTACGTTTCGCCACGACAGGCCACGGCGATGTGAAGTTCCTCAAGGACCGTCCCGGTGAAATGCGCCTGCGCGTCGGCAAGTGGCGGGTCTTTTTCTGCCTCGAACCACCTGATTTCATCCGCGTGCTCGGTATTGACAACCGGGGTGAAGCTTACTAGTAATTTAGTTTGAAAGGCCTTGAAAGGCCAGCCCATTTCCCGAGGCGTATTCCCGCTGGGGTGCTGGGGAGACTTCGGCGGTTTTGGGCGTTAGACGACCGGGCGCTCCCCATCACCAACCCGCCAATGCCGCCTGACGCCGCCACAACCGCCCGGACAGTCACTCCTGGCGGAGCGCGACCATAGGGTCAACCCTGGTAGCTCGCAGGGCCGGGATCAGGCTTGCGAGTACGGCAACCACAATCAGGAACAGCGCCGCTCCCGCGATGCTGACAGGGTCCGCTGGACTGACACGATACAGCAGAGGCGCAAGCAGCGGGCTCGCTGCCAGGGCAACGGCGAGCCCGGCGACGATGCCCCATAGGGCCAGCAACAAGCCTTGTCTCATGACCATCCGGAGCACGCCTGCAGGGTTGGCCCCCAGCGCCATGCGGATACCGATTTCCCGTGTCCTCTGGCTCACCGAATAAGCCACAACTCCGTAAAGACCCACGCTGGCGAGCAGCAGGGAAATGGCGCCGAGCACTCCGAGGAACAACGAGGCGAGCCGCGGCGCGAACCAGGCAGCCGAGATGTAATCCGACAGGGGCATGGCCGTCAGGCCGGCCGAGCTTGGATCGATGGCCGACATCTCCCGGCGGAGTACGGGGACAAAACCGCGCGCATCGCCGGCGGTCCGCGCATAGATAGCCACGCCGCCTTCGCCACTGGGGAAGTGCACCTGGTCGAAGGACATGTAGAAGTATGACCGCGGCTCCTCCGACAGGCTGAGGTACTTGCTGTCCTTCACCATTCCCACGATCGTGAACGGTTTGCCATAAACCTGCACCCGCCGCCCCACGGCGTCGCGTCCGTCGAAGAAGCGCCGCGCGAAGGCTTCGTTGACGATCATGACGCGGGGCCCCTTTTCGTTGTCCTCGGGCATGAAATCGCGTCCGGCGAGAAGCCGAATCCGCAGCAGGTCGAAGTAGCCGGGCGATACCGAGGCGCGATGCACGTCCAGATTCTCGCCGGGCCGCGATGCATAGCCTTCCACCTTGACGTCACTCCAACCCGACAGCCCGAAGCCGAGCGGGATGAAGTCCGAATAGGCGGCGCCGGTCACCCCTGGCGCGGCGAGCAGGCGCTCGCGGAGCCGGCGCGAGAACTGCTGCTCCTCGCGGGGAGTGTAGTTGTTCGTCACCAGAAAAAGACGGCACACCATCACGTTGCGGTGATCGAAACCCGCCGGAGTGTTCTGCAGCCTGTAAAGACTGCGGAGAAAAACTCCGAGCGTCACCAAAGCCGCGAGCGCCAGGCCCACTTCGGCCACCACCAGCAGCCCGGAGATGCGCCGCGAGTGCCCGCTCTGTGTACCGCCTCTTCCCCCCTGCCTCAGCGTGCCAGCCAGGCTGCGCCGTACCGACTGAAACGCAGGCGGAAGACCGGAGATAAGGGCGGAAGCCAGGCAGACCTGGGCGGCAAAAAGGAACACCCGAGCGCTCGGGTGGACGTCGAGGTACACCGGCAATCCCGTAGGCGGCACGAGATAGCCGAGGATGTTCTGAACCCACAAAGCGAGAGGCAGCCCAACCAGTGTCGCCAGAACCGCCAGAAGCAGACTTTCGGAAATCAACTGGCGGGCCAGCCGGCCCGGACCCGCGCCCAGTGCGGCGCGGATACCGAACTCCGTCTGTCGTGCGGCGGCGCGCGCCAGCAGCAGATTGGCGACATTCGCGCACGCAATCAGCAGCACAAGTGCGCAGGCCGCGCCGAGGATGGCCATCGGCCACGCCAGAATGCCTGATGCCCCCGACGGCGCCTTCCAGATCGGCACGACCTGAGCGCTGATCCCCCGGTTGGTCTCCGGAAAGGCGCGGGCAAGGCGCGCGGCAACTGTCGCCGCTTCGGCGCTTGCCTCTGAGACGCTGACGGCGGGTTTGAGCCTGACGGTGGCCTTGAAATGCCGGTCATCGCGCTCGCGTTCCCCGCCCAGTAGCGCCGGAGCCCAGCCGTCCAGCGCCATCCCAGGCATATCGCCGTGAAACTCCGGAGGCGCCACGCCGACGATGGTGACCGGGTAGCGGTTGATGTGTACGATGCGGCCGAGAACGGACCGGTCGCCGTGGAAGAAGCTCTGCCACAGCCGGTAGCTGATGACCGCCGTGAACGCTTTGGCCCTGTCGCCGTATTCGTCGCGAACGAACGCGCGGCCCAGAACCGGCTTCACGCCCATCACGTCGAAGTAGTTTCCAGAGACCAGTTCGAACCACGCGGAATACGCCTTCTCTCCTTCGCCGATCGCGGCGGGAACCGTTTGGTGCAGCGTCAGTCCGGAGATGGTTCGCATGCTGGCCCGGAAGTCCTGGCTGTCGGCATACGAAACGTTATCGTCCTCGATGCCGCCGACGCGCACGGGCCCGAGGACGGCGAGTTGTCCGTCGTCCCTGCAACCGCGGAACGGGTGCAGGACCATCCCGTCGATCCAGCCAAAGACCGTCGTCGTGGCGGCAATACCGAGGGCCAGAGTAAGCACTGCGACCGCTGTCAGGGTCGGGGTCCGGCGGAGGACGCGCGCCGCGTACAGCAGATCTTCAAGGACGCCTCGCATGTGTTTTCGGTCTTTCAAAGCAATTGAGCTTCCGACTTTAAATCCTTGATTCTATTCAACGGCAGGGCCAACCAATTATCCGCTTCTGAAGTGCGGTGCCCGAAAATGGGACGCCAGCGCTTCACAGCCTT
>JBEKPY010000103.1:0-19029 GCA_049520275.1 Bryobacteraceae bacterium | reverse complement strand
CGGGGTCAAAATCCCCGACAAGGACTTCGCCCGGCTCCATCTCCGGCGCAATAAGTTCCACGGCGAATGGAACTACGAGATCCGCCCAACCTCTGGCAAGGTTATTTCCTAACAGGCCCTAACCCCGGCGCTTCGACAGCAACCGGTCCACCGACAGCGCGCCGGAACCGAGCACCATGATCGCCACGGTGATGGCGATCACCAGCAGGTGATACTCGTACCCTTCGCCTTTCTGCAGCCCGCTCCAGTTCATGAACAGGCCGTTCGCGAGATTCACTTTGAAAATCGCCACCATCATTGTGCACAAGATGCCGAACGCGGCCACCCGGCTAAGCAGTCCCACAATCAGACCGATTCCACCCAGAAACTCCGCGGCGATGGCCAGCATGGTGAGCGGCGCGGGGATGCCCATGTAAATGTGGAACTGGTCCACGGTTTTCGAGAACCCGAAACCGCCAAACCATCCCAGCGCCTTCTGCGCGCCGTGCAGGAAGAACAGAAACCCGAGCACCAGACGCAGGATGGTGGGGGCAAAGCTGTTACTGGTTCTGAATAAGCTTCCCATTTTGTTACGCTCCTTTCGTAGTTTCGGCCTCGGCCGATTTGCCCAGCTTCCGCAGAAGCCGAATGGCCGTGGCCCGCTCTTTCCCGGTCAGGCCCGCGGTGGCCGCTTCGATATCGGCGCTGTGCCGGACAAAGGCATCCTCGATCATACGACGGCCCTCGGCGGTAAGGTGAACGATGCGGGCACGCCGGTCTCCGGCCTCCACCTCGCGCCGCACCAGACCCCGGCTCTCCAGACGGTCCACGGCGGTGGTGGCCGAGCCGCTGGTCAGCGGCACGCGGGCGCCAATCGCATTTACTGGCAGAGGGCCCTTGTGCAGCAGGATCTCGAGGATGGCGAAGTCGGAAAAGCACAGGCCCAGAGCGCCGATGCTCGCGTTGGCGCGGCGTTCGATGGCCCGATGCGCCTTCATCAGCACCAGCCACAGATGCACGCCCGCGGGGTTCGCTTCCGGTTCGTCTCTCACCCTGTAGAGATTCTTGACGTCAAGAGAAAGTTGCAGAAAGCAGCACGAGGCCGGCCCGCCGGCCCGGTACCCCCCTTGCGGCGTTCATGGCCTCGTAATATGCTCGTCATGCAGACGACATCACAGAGAGCCAGAATCGTGTTGCATATGCATGGCACGAACAGAGTGGAACCGCGTGTGTTCCGGGATGCGTTGGAGTCGGTTCTCCCGCCCCACACCAACCTGCCGGCGCGCCCGGTCCTTGAGAAGATGCTGGGTCTGTCCCGGCTCGACGTGTTCTATGGCCGGGTGACCGGCGCGGACCCTGCCGAGCCGTTCCTCGAGCGCACCCTGCGCCTGCTGGGCGTCACCACCGACGTTTCCGCGGAGGACCTGGCCAGGGTGCCGGCGAAAGGTCCCGTAGTGGTGGTGGCCAATCATCCGTTCGGGATGGTGGAGGGGGTGGTGATCGCCGCCCTGATGGAGCGCGTCCGGCCCGACGTCCGCACCATGGCCAACCACCTGCTAGCCGCCATGCCCGAAGCGCGCGAGCGCATGATCATGGTGGATCCGTTCGACCGGCCCGACTCCTCGCGCCGCAACCTCACCCCCCTGCGGACGGCCCTGGAGTGGCTGCGCGGCGGCGGAATGCTGGTGCTCTTCCCGGCCGGCGAAGTGTCGCACATCGACTTTTCCCGCCGCGGGATCACCGATCCGGAGTGGAGCGATACCGCCGTGCGCCTGGCGGCCCGGGTCAACGCGCCGATTCTCCCGGTGCGTTTCACCGGCAACAACAGCGCCCTGTTCCACGTGCTCGGCCTGGTGCATCCGACGCTGCGCACGGCCATGCTGCCGCACGAGCTGTGGAACAAGCGCGGCCGCCCCGTCTCCATGCGCATCGGTCAGCCGGTTGATCCGGAAATCCTCTCGCGATTCGAAAACGAGCGCGCCGCCACCGCGTTTATCCGCAACCGCACGTACGCGCTGGCTCCCGGCGCGCCGGCGCGCCGCTGGGGGTTCCAGAAACCGGCTCCCGCTCAGGCGCCCATCGTCGCGCCCATCCCGTCCGCGGTTCTGGAGGAGGAAATCCGCAGTCTGGGCGCGGACGCCACGCTGCTGAAAGCCGGAGAGATGCGCGTGCTGCTGGCGCGGGCGCCGGCCATCCCGTTTACGCTGCGCGAGATTGCCCGGCTGAGGGAAGTCACCTTCCGCCAGACCGGCGAAGGCACCGGCAAGCCGCTCGATCTGGACCGCTTCGATGCCCACTACCTGCACCTGGTGCTGTGGAACGACAAGGAGCGCGAAGTGGCCGGCGCATACCGCCTTGCGCCCTCGCTGGAAGTGCTGCCGCAGTTTGGCGTACGCGGCTTCTACACCAGCACGCTGTTCGCGTGGAAGCGGAGTTTCCTCGATCGCCTGGGGCCCGCGGTGGAACTGGGGCGCTCCTTCGTGCGCCTGGAGTATCAGAAGAGCTTCTCGGCGCTGCTGTTGCTGTGGAAGGGCCTCAGTCAGTTTCTGGTGCACAACCCGCGGTACCGCGTGTTGTTCGGACCGGTGAGCATCAGCAACGACTATCATCCCGAGAGCCGCCAGCTCATGGTGCGTTTCCTCAACGCCTACTGCCGCGACGAGCACCTCGCGCGCCTGGTGCGCGCCCGCAATCCTTTCCGGCTGAAGCCTCGGCGCGACGTGGACGACATCGTGGAAGGCACCGCGCAGTGGGACATCGATGCGCTCTCCGCCGTGATCGCCGACTTCGAGACGGATCAGAAGGGCGTCCCGGTGCTGCTGCGGCAATATCTCAAACTGGGCGGACGGCTGGTGGCCTTCAACGTGGACTCCGGCTTCGCCGACACCCTGGACGGCCTGATTGTGGTGGACATCGGGCACACCGACCGGCGCACGCTGGGCCGCTACATGGGCGCGCGGGCGGCGGCGAAATACCTCGAATTCCACGGCGTAAAGGACGTGGACGCCGGGCCGGAAGCGGGCCACGAATGAACGCGAATCGCTGACGGTGGCAACGCAAGAGTGGCTGCGTTGAAGGGACACGCGGCGCCAGCCGCGTCCTTGCCAGCACCACAAAAATCGGCTTTCGCCGCATATCCGTGGCGCGAATCCAGAGCAATAAGGTCGCCGTGTCCCCACAACGAGCAGGCCTTTGGCCTGCGGCGACCTTAGCGAACAACGGCTGATGCTGTATTCCGGCCTGTTCTTCCCGCTTCACCTGCCGCGAACCCTTGCGGCCCAGCAGCGCATACGCCCGCCAACGACCTGCCATCACTCCCCGAGGGTAGGGCGGTGTGGCAGGTCGGAGGAAGTTGGAGCCCCTTCGGGTCGGGACTCCGGGCAAACGGCGGAACCGAGGAGTGACTCAGGTTCAGACTTCCGCCGATTACAGAGTCCCGATGCTAAGGGTGGCGCGCGAGGACGTAACCGCGCACTTCCGACTTTAGAAGCCGAATCACCCTGTATAGTATTGAATTGGCTCTCTCGGTCGGTCCCCCAATTCTAAGGTCAGACCCCTGGCGTGTCTAGTCGGTATTTACTCTGAATAATGCAACCGCAAATGGGGGTAGTCTGGTATAGCCGCGGTTTTCTCTCGACGACGGTTGCTGCTTTATCCCTTCACCTGCCGCGCGTTCTCGGCGGCTTGCTGCGCGGCGGCCACCCGCGCCATGGCGTTGCGGTAGTTGACGAGAACGGCCGCGGTGTCGGTGTCCGGCGCCGGGTTGGCCATCCGCTCCTGCGCGTCGCGCAGTTCCTTTTCAGCCCCGGCCTGGTCGATTTCGGAGCCGAGCTCGGCAACGTCCGCCAGCACGCGCACGCGATTGTCGCGCACCTCGATGAAGCCCTGGCTCACCAGCAAAGTGAAGCGGCGATCCGCGTCGTTGACATACGACAGCGTGTCGATGCCCAACTGGGCGAACAAGGGCGCATGGCCGGGCAACACGCCCAGGTACCCGTTCTCGGCGGGAATCTGCGCGCTCACCACCCGCTCGTGAACCAGCAGACGCTCCGGAGTGGCGATTTCGAGTTCGAAGGTCTCGGCCACGTCAGTCCTTCTTCATTCGCTCGGCGTGCTCGAGCACTTCCTCGATGGCGCCCTTCATGTAAAACGCCTGCTCGGGGATCTCGTCGTGCCGGCCTTCCACGATTTCCTTGAAGCTGCGAATGGTGTCGGCCAGCTTCACGTAGGCGCCCTTGAAGCCGGTGAACTGCTCGGCCACGTGGAAGGGCTGCGAGAGGAACTGTTGGATCTTGCGCGCGCGCGCCACCGTCACCTTGTCCTCTTCGGGCAGCTCGTCCATGCCCAGAATGGCGATGATGTCCTGCAGTTCCTTGTAGCGCTGCAGCACCTGTTTCACCTGCTGCGCCACGTTGTAGTGCTCGTCGCCGATGATGCGCGGATCCAGAATGCGCGAGGTGGAGGCGAGCGGGTCCACGGCCGGGTAGATACCCAGCGCGGCGATGTCGCGCGAGAGGTTGGTGGTGGCGTCGAGGTGGGCGAAGGCGGTGGCCGGCGCCGGGTCCGTGTAGTCGTCGGCGGGCACGTAGATGGCCTGCACGGAGGTGATGGAGCCCTTCCGCGTGGAGGTGATGCGCTCCTGCAGCTCGCCCATCTCGGTGGCCAGGTTCGGCTGGTAGCCCACCGCCGAGGGCATGCGGCCCAGCAGCGCCGAGACTTCCGAACCGGCCTGGGTGAATCGGAAAATGTTGTCGATGAAGAGCAGCACGTCCTGGCCCTCTTCGTCGCGGAAGTACTCGGCCACGGTCAGCCCGGTGAGGCCCACGCGAAGACGCGCGCCGGGCGGTTCGGTCATCTGTCCGTAGATGAGCGCGGCCTTCGATTTCGTCCAGTCGTGGATATCGATGACCTTCGATTCCTGAAACTCCAGCCACAGGTCGTTGCCTTCGCGGGTGCGCTCGCCGACGCCGGCGAACACGGACACGCCGCCATGGTGCATGGCGAGGTTGTTGATCAGCTCCATGATCACCACGGTTTTGCCCACGCCCGCGCCGCCGAACAGGCCGATCTTGCCGCCCTGCAAATACGGCTCCAGCAGATCGATCACCTTGATGCCGGTCTCGAACATCTGCAGCTCGGTGGACTGTTCCTCGAAGCTGGGCGCGGGCCGGTGAATGGGCCAGCGCTCTTTGGTGACCACCGGTCCCAGCTTGTCCACCGGCTCCCCGATGACGTTGAGCACGCGGCCCAGCGTTTCCCGGCCCACCGGCACCGTTACCGGGCCGCCCAGACTGATCGCCTTCATGCCGCGCACCAGACCCTCGGTGGGTTCCAGCGCGATGGTGCGCACGCGGCCTTCGCCGATGTGCTGCGCCACTTCCACGGTGATATTGATGGGGGTGGGAGAGTCGTAACCTTCGCTGGTGATGCGAATGGCGGTGTTGATCACCGGGATCTGGCCTTCCGGGAACTGAATATCGACGGCCGGTCCGGCCACCTGAATCACTTTTCCTTCGACTGTGCCTGTCATGTTGCCTTCTCTATCCCAGAGCGGCGGCGCCGCTCACAATCTCGATAATCTCGCGCGTGATGCTGGCCTGGCGCACGCGGTTCATCTTCAACGTCAGTTTGTCGATCATTTCGCCGGCGTTGCGCGTGGCCGCGTCCATGGCGGTCATGCGCGCCGCGTTGTAGGCCGCCGCCGACTCCAGCATCGCGCGGAACACCTGGTTCTCCACGTAGCGCGGCAGGGCCTGGGCGAGCAGGTCCGCGGCGGACTGCTCGAAGATGTAGTTGCCCACGTCCGCCCCGCCCTCGGGCAGCGCCACGGGAAGAACCTTCTGGACGACCAGGTTCGCCGAGAGCACGCTCTTGAACTGATTCACGGCGATGTAAACGGCGTCGGCCTCGCCCTTCGAAAACCTCTCGACGATCTCCCTGGCGATGGCCCGCGCGGGAGCCGCCTCCACTGCGCCGCGCAGAAACAGGGTGGTGTGCTCGCCGGAAATCGTGGCCTTGCGGCGCCGGAAGAAATCGCGCCCCTTGCGGCCCACCAGCTCAAGGATCACCTCTTCATCGGGATGATCCGCCATGAACTTCTGCGCCAGTTTGATGACGTTCGAATTGAAGCCGCCCGCGAGACCCGTGTCCGCCGTCACCACCACCAGTTGGATCCTCTTTTCGGGCCGCACCGCCAGCAGCGGATGGCTTTCCACCACGTCGGTTCCGGCCGCCGCCTGGGCCAGGTCGCGGACGATGTGGTCGAGCATCCGCGCGTACGGCCGAGCGGCGATCACCCGGTCCTGCGCCCGGCGCAGCTTCGCCGCCGAGACCATCTTCATGGCCTTGGTGATCTGCTGCGTGTTCTTGACCGAGCGGATGCGCCGGCGGATTTCTATCAGGCTGGGCATATTTCATTTGGCCACAGAGGAAGGCAGATAAACCCCGATATCATCCGTGGCTAATCTCTTACGCTTTCGCAGTTTTCACGTGCTCGGCGACGAAACGCGGCTTGAATTCCTTCAACATGTCGTGCATCCTCTTTCGCAGGTCGTCGCTGATGATTTTCTTCTCGCGGATTTCGCTCAGGATTTCCGGATGGCCGTTGTCCGCGAATTGATACAACTCGGTTTCGAAGGTGCGGCAAAGCTCCACCGGCAGATCGTCCAGGTAGGCGTTGGTTCCCGCGAAAATCACCAGGATCTGCTTCTCCACCGGCAGCGGCGAATACTGCTTCTGTTTCAGAATCTCCACCAGACGCACGCCGCGGTTGAGCTGCTGCTGCGAGGCCTTGTCCAGGTCGGAGCCGAACTGCGCGAAAGCCGCCAGGGCGCGATACTGCGCCAGCTCCAGACGAAGCGAGCCGGCCACTTGGCGCATGGCTCGCACCTGCGCGTTGCCTCCGACACGGCTCACCGAGATGCCCACGTTCACCGCCGGACGCACGTCGGAGTTGAACAAATCGGACTCCAGAAAGATCTGCCCGTCGGTGATGGAAATGACGTTGGTGGGGATGTAGGCGGAGACGTCGCCGGCCTGCGTCTCGATGAACGGGAGAGCGGTGAGCGATCCGCCGCCGTTCTCGTCCGACAGTTTGGCGGCGCGCTCCAGCAAACGGCTGTGCAGGTAGAAGACGTCGCCGGGGTACGCTTCGCGGCCGGGCGGACGGCGCAACAGCAGCGAGATTTCACGATAGGCCGCGGCGTGCTTGGAAAGGTCGTCGTAGATGCACAGGGCGTGCTTGCCCTTGTCCCGGAAATACTCGCCCATGGCGCAGCCCGAGTAGGGCGAGACGTACTGCATGGGCGCGGGATCGGAGGCGGTGGCCGCCACCACGATCGTGTACTCCATGGCGCCGTAATCCTCCAGCGTCTTCACCACCTGGGCCACGGTGGAGCGCTTCTGGCCGATGGCGACGTAGACGCAGATGAGGTCGCCGCCCTTCTGATTAATGATGGTGTCGAGGGCGATGGCGGTCTTGCCGGTCTGGCGGTCGCCGATGATCAGCTCGCGCTGGCCGCGGCCGATGGGGATCATCGCGTCGATGGCCTTGAGCCCGGTTTGCACCGGTTCCCTCACCGGCCGGCGGTCGACCACGCCGGGAGCCAGCCGCTCGATGGGAGAGTACTCGGAAGTGGCGATGGGGCCCTTGCCGTCGATGGGCTGGCCCAGCGCATCCACCACCCGGCCGATGAGCGCTTCGCCCACGGGCACCGACATGATGCGCCGGGTGCGCCGCACCTCGTCGCCCTCGCTGATCTCCTGAAACTCGCCCAGCAGCACCGCGCCCACCTGGTCTTCTTCCAGGTTCAGGGCGATGCCGGAGACGTTGTGCGGGAACTCAATGAGCTCGCCGGCCATGACGTTTTCCAGGCCGTAAATGCGGGCGATGCCGTCGCCCACCGAGATCACCGAACCGGTTTCGGTTACATTGACCGCGCCCTCGTAGTTCTCGATCTCGCTGCGCAGCACGCGCGTGATTTCATCCGCTCGAATAACAGCCATACCAGTTTTCCTTGCCGGCGGGTTCGTTGCCCGCCGAGGTTGTCAAATCTGTGCTCCCTGGGTCAGTTTTCGCCGCATCGTCTGCAGGTGGCCGTGCACGCTGCCGTCGTACACGGTGGAACCGATGCGCGCCGTGGCGCCGCCCACCAGCGCGGGGTCCACGTTGTATTGGGCGCGGACCCGCTTGCCGGTGAGCCGTTCCAGCTCCGCTTCCACCGCGCGCGATTGCCGCTCGTCCAGCTTCTCGGCCGAGGTCACGCTGGCGCGGACAAAGCCCATTTTCTCGTCGACGAACTCCTCGAAGGCCTCGCGAATCTGCGGAAGGTCGGCGAGGCGGCGATGATCGGTGATCACGAAGAGGAAGTTGCGCACCAGCGGCGCGAGGCCCAGCGGGACCGCCAGCTTCGCCAGCACGGCGCGTTTCCGCGAGCCCGGAATGGCCGGCGTCTGTAGCACGTTCCGCAGGTCGTCGCTGCCGGCCACCAGGGCTTCCACAGCGGCGATCTGCGCCACCACCTCGGCCGGCTTCACCGTGGAGCCGGGTTCCAGCACCACGTCCAGCAGTGCGTGCGCGTAGCGGCTGGCCGCGGCGGAGATCACTGCCGCGCCTCCGGCCGGGTGTCCCCGAGCTGGCGCGTGAAAGCATCCACGAGACGCGCTTGCGCCGTCCGGTCCATACCCTCGCGAATGCGCTCTTCGGCCAGATCCAGAGCGAGCTCGGCCGCGTACGAGTGCAGGCTCTCGCGGGCGGCCCGTGTCATGGAGTCCACTTCCCGCGCGGCCTGCTGTTGAATGCGCGCCAGATGCCGCTCGGTTTCCTGGCGAATGCGCTCGCCTTCCAGCGAAAACGCGGCGCCCGCTTGCGCTCGCAGCTTTCCGATCTCGGCGCCCAGCGCGGCCAGGCGTGCCTCAATCTCACGCGCCTTCGCTTCCGCTTCCTCCCTCAGCCTTCCGGATTCGGCGATGTCCTTCTGGATGCCCTCGGTGCGCGAGCGGAAGAAGCCGCCGGCGTTCTTTCCGATGAGGTAGCCGAGGCCACCGGCGAGGACCAGGAAGTTCGCCCACTCCCAGGGGAGCCATTTCCCTTCGTCCTGGGCTTCTTTCTTGTCCGCGCCAAAGGCAAGGGGAGCCAGCAGGAGGGTGCCGGTCAGGAGCCAGCGAAATCGCATCAGCCCGCTCTCCCTTCCAGAACCAGGCGCGAGATCTGCTCGGCGAGAGTGGCGCTCTGCCCCGCCAGATCGCGCTTCGCCGTGGCCGCCTCGGCTTCGATGGCGCCCTTCGCGGCGTGCAGGGCTTCGTGGGAGTGGGCGCGCGCCTCCTCGATCAGGCGCGCCTGATCGGCCAGCCATTCCCGCCGCGCTTCCTCCTGCTCCTTATAAAGGCCGGCTCGCGCCTGCTGCAATGCCGCCTCGTACTCGGCGGTCCTGCCGGCAGCGCGCCTTGCGCTGGCCTCGGCCGCTGCGCGCGCGCCCCCCGTCGCCTCGTGTCTTTGCTTCAGGACGTTCTTCAGGGGCCCGAAAAACACAGCCTTCAAATAGAAGTTCAGCAGGATGACCAGGAGGACGGTGGGGATCGCCCGTAGCAAGAGACCGCCCAGCGCGTGCAGAGTTGCTTCCATTGTGTGAGGGAACCAGAACTCAGGGAAGCCCCGAGGATGACTGCAAATTGAGGAGTGCCCTGAAACCACTATCGTCGCACATGTCGCGAAGGGGGTTCAACGAGGTACACCTGATGGAAGCCGACATCCTCCTGGTCGACAGTTTTCGGTGAGCGATTGGATCTGAAAATGCGGCTTCAGTTCCTGACGGCGCAGGGTATGGCGCCGCAAGGCAACCCCAGGATCGTCTGCTAAGCGCCTGGCCGCGTGGACCGAAGAAGTGCTCAGGCGAGGCTATGCCGTTTTTTCCGCCCCGGGATAGCCGAAAACGCCAACCTGAGCGCCCTCCGCCGGCATCGTTGCCCATTCGTCCAGCACCGAGAAACATCTCGCGAGAACAGGCATCTCGCGGCGCGCCGCCCTCACAACGCGATCTTCAACACGCCCGCAACATCGGCCAGCGAACCGCTGCCGCTCGCCGTAATCACAACCGTCTTTCCGGCTGCACTTGTCTGGACGCTGAAGCTGTATCCCGCGCCAGGCGTCAGCCCCGTTACGAACATCGTAGTTACACCGGCGGGTGCGGGCAGAGTGAATCCTCCGGAAACGCCGTTATCGCTCACCGGAAAGTAAACCACGGTTGCGCCGAACGCAGCGCCATCGAAGGCCGGACCGCTCGTGCTCTGCAGATAAGTCGCCGGCGCCATCGTCGCTCCGGGGTCGGCACCCTGGAGCACGTGCAGGAAACGGGCGTTCAGTGGATTGCTCGGATCCTGCACCTGCAGGATATATTGGGTGGGCTCCAGATCGGCGATCGGATTCAGGGTCGCGGCGCCATTGAAGCTGGTGATCGACGGGTTGTGCGGCAACAGCGTCTGCACGAACAATTGCTGTCCGCTGGGCAACGTATCCCTGACGGTGTTTCCATGAACCGCGGGGTTGGCCACCAGGCTGAGATTGAAGCGCTTGAAGAGGCCGGTGTTGAGCGAGGTGGCGCGGTCGTAGACGACGATATAGTCGCTGTCGATCCATAGTATCGAACGAGTCGCCTGGGTGATGTTGGTCACGGAATCCTGAGAAAGCCAGATATCCGGACGGTTGTACAAGTTGGTCAGGTTGCTGGCAGCGTAAACGTAACCGGGCCCGCTGCTCATCGTAGTTGTGGGATCTCCGGCATCCTCGCCTTCCATCCACTGGCTGCCATTCTTCCAGGCGGGCAAGTCGGGGCCCTGCCAGTCCATGGTTGCGCAGGCCGGACACCAGTTTTCAAGCGCGAGGGAATTGTGAAAGACCGTGGTGGCGCCATTTCCGCCGCCGCCGTTATCGTAGTTGCTCATTTCTTTGGTGAGCCACTCGCCCCTGCGATACAGTCCGAACTGGCCGCTCGCGCCATCCTGATGGTTGATGGAGATCCAGCTCGCGCGATAGTCGAACATAGTGTTCGTTGCGCTCCAGTCGCTGTGGGCGACAATGCGGCCGGCGGGCGGGTCGTAGAACAGCGTGGGGAAGGAAGGACGCGGATCGGTGGCCGCGGGCGCGGCCGGATCGAGCAGCAGGTAATACAGCAGGTCCTGGGTGACGCCCCAGCTCCACGGATCAGTCATGCGCGAGAGCAGACCGCCGGCGCCGTTCGGCATTACGTCGGTCGCGAACCAGCGCGCGGCGCTCAGGTGGGTGGAGACTCCGGTCTCCTGTTCGAGCAGGCCCAGTAGTGCGAAGGGCGCCATCTGATCGGGCGTCTCCCACAGCCGCAGCATGTCGCCGTAGCCGGCGATCTGGTAGATGGAGCCAATGTATGTTTCCGAAGCGGGGACGTGCGGCGTGGGCGTCAGCGAAGAGAGATAGCCGGTCACGAAGCGATCCCATACCGGTGCGCCGATCAGGCGGATCTGCGGGCCGGAGAGCGTCGGGCTGTTGAATCCGGCCGTTTGCAGGGCCAGCAGTTGACTGAGCACATAAGCGAACGACTCCCCGTAGAGCGTACCCTCAGGCGGCAGGCCGCCGCGGGCCAGTCCGAAGCCCGCTCCCGTGGGATTGCCAGGGATGCCATAGGCTTGCGCGACCACCTGCGGATCGCCCATCATGGCGAATTCCTGGTACAACCAGGCGCCGGTGGCATCGAGAATGTAGCTGCGCAGCGTGTTGCCGATGGTCGCTGCGGGAACGGCCGGGTTGACAGGCGGATCGTCCGCGGGATCGAGCGCCAGCGACATCATCGTGAGCAGGCGCGCGTGGGCCAGATAGTAGTTGTTGGACGCCATCCGGTACGGCAGGTTATTCGGAAGCAGGGCCAGGCTGTTCACCAGACCGGGAGTCCCGGGGTTGTCCCCTCCGGTGGTCGATGCGGTGAGGCAGTCGGAAGCCCATGTCATGAAGACGCGCTGGATGGTGGCCTTGTCGGCAGCGGTGAGGATCGGGTTGCCGGCGGCGTTGGTGGCATTGTAGATCCAGTCGACGATCAGTGGCCATTCGTGGCCCGATTCGCTCGTCCGGTTATAAATGGGGAAAGCAGGATCGCGAAACGGCATTCCCGCCGCCTGGCCGAGCGCGGCCTGATTCATGGCATACATCAGCAGGTTATGCGCGGCCTGCGCATAAGCAATGCGTTTATTCGCGTCGGGATCGATGAGTGAGTTGAACGCCAGGATCACGGCGTTTTCTTCGCTGATCATGCCCGTGTAACCCTGGGTGTCGCCGAAATCGGGATAGGGATTCGCCGGGGCAGGATGCGCATCGGTGAGCGCGGCGCCGGGGAAGGCGAGGTTATAGTTGGCGACGGCCTGGCTGAGCACGGCGGAAAGTCCCCGATAAGCCACGTTGCCGGTGTTTGCCCACCCCCGGATGCGCGGCAGGTCCTGCACGGTGATCCACAATCGCGGATGGGTTGTAACGGGGAAAGGAACCGGAGCCGGAGTGTAGAAGTTTGCGGTCACCGTGGTGTTCGCCGCGGGCATGGTGAGCGTTGTGGCGCTGGCGTCGCGGTTCGCCACCGTGGCGCCGGTCCAGTCCGCAAAGGCCTCGCCGGACGGAGGGGCATTGGCCGCTAACGTGATCGCGGAGCCGGCTGCGTAGGCGTTCTGGCCGGTGGGGTTCGTGACTTTGCCGTTCACCACTGTGAGCGTGTACGAAGACGATCCGCTTCCGCCGCCGGACCCGCCGCCTCCCGAACCGCCCGAACTGCTCGTGCTCACGGGCACGGTCAGGGATTTGCCGCACAGGGAACCCGGGTTTTTGACACAGAAGGTGCTGGTCGCCGCCGCGCCCTGATAAATGGAAGCGGTAATCGTGGTCGCAGTGACCGAAGACGGCCCGATCTGGATCATGCTGTTGCTGCCGTAACTGTCGTAGAGCAGCGCGCCCGATTGAAAGCCGGTTCCCTTGACGGTCACCGTGATCGTACCGACGTCGAGCGGGTCAGGCGAGATCGACGTGATCGGCGGTCCGGCAGGCGCGATGTTCACGTAGACCTCTCCCAGCGTCTTGCCATCGGAAGCAAGCGCCTCCACCAGACAACTCAGCGTGGGTACGACGGCCGGCGCCGTGTAAAGGCCAGACGACGTGATGGTCCCGACGGTGGAGTTCCCGCCTTTCACGCCGGAAACCATCCACGTCACGCTGGTGTTCTTCAGTCCCGTCACGGTGGCCGTGTACTGGACCGTCTGACCGACGCCGACGGTCGTGTAGCCTGGGCTGATGGAGACCGACTGCGCTTCCAGTACTCCGGTGATAGAAACCGCGATCGAAAGCAGGACCGGCAAAGCCGGCAGGAACTTTTGAACGACTGTGCGGGAACAGGCCGCCACGCTCATTCGAGTTTTTCCTCCGAATACAGTCATCATGCGGCAAGTGAATTCTTTTGACCAGTTGCTCAATACCCTACGACGTCTCGTGGGTTTACCTGATGCCTTGATCATGCCGAGGCCGGACTGCGAGGCTCGGAGGACTCGGAGGACGGCGGTCTGCGCGTGTGGCATGGGCGTGTCGCCGCTAATTTAGAATCGATATTGGCTCACAACGCCCACCAGACACTCGGCCCCGTCTGCGTCAGTTGGCTCGAATTCTCAGGGCGACACCCGTTTCCACGCCTGAAACGCCGATTTGGTGACTTCGTCCGTGCCAGCCGCGGCCCGCAGATGGTGCCGAGCCGCCAAAGCCGCAAGGTCGGCGCTATCGAGGAACACCGGACCATCGAGAGCCAGGAAAAACATAGCCGATGACGGATTGGAACTGTGCGGCAACCCCAGCATGTGTCCCAGTTCGTGGACGGCGGTCAGAAACAGGTCATTCGCTGGTAAGGACACTCTTGGATTGAAGGCGATCCAGCCCCGAAACGTGGCCGTGCCAGGGAACTGGGCGCGGGCGACTTCACCGGGTCTGAAAAGGCTGAGATCGCCGTCGACGACTTGAATCGCGCAAGCCCGGCTATTCTCCTCGTGCCAATTCATATCGAGGACGCTGGCCCAGAAGCTCATGGCACGCGCGAACTCCACTGTCAGTCTTGGGTTTGACGTCGAAAACCGTACGCCGAGGTTCATGGACTCCCGCTTCAGGACTTCAGCGTAACCGTCACACGAGGGGTAGGGGCCAGTCCACGTGCCAGGCAACTCACCTGCCGTGGTGAAGCCAATCGTCAGGCACAGTATCATCACGCGCTTCGGCACGCGACGGTGATGGCCGAACCTCAATGTCGAATCGAGAATCCTGAAATCGATGTGGCTGCACTCGCGATCACAGTGGAAAAGCTGCGCGACACGACAGTACGCACTCGAAATGCCCCGAAGCTTCCAGGTGCCACCGTAGCGGCTGGCGCGGACAGGCATATTCCTCGCGACCTTCACTGTCTCTATCGACCGAAAACTGGGCCGGCTTTAGCAACGGTTGCGCGAAGGGCTCCGTGCAACCCATATGACTTCGCACCAGCGATCAGACACGCGGTCTCGAAAACATCGCTCGAGGAAGTGTGGCTGGATTGGTGCCGGGAAGTGTGCGTCCAGCGGAGGCTGGCATGAACAACGGGAGAGTCCCACCGGGCCAACTACGACGACAATCAGCACGCCGCCAATGAGAACCTGCGTTTGCAGAATCTGTGGGACGGAGTGGAAACGATGGCTGCCCTGCTCCAGATGAAGTAGCATAGAAGCGCACGTTATACCAACGGGATCTCGATTTCAGATTCCGCAGTTTCAGAACCTCCGCACCGGGCTGGAATTGGGGCAAATGAAAATCGCTCTGGGCTTGATCCTGGCTGGCGGCGCCGCGTTGGCCGCGCCCGGGCCAATCGCGTTCTCGCAATCGGCTCCCTCTGTGGAAGCCTGGGATTTTGTGGAAGTGGTCATCCGGGTGGACGCGCCCGATGCCCGCAATCCGTTCGTCGATGCCTCCGTCAACGGGTCTTTCGGCAAGTCCGGCGCGCGCCAAAGGCTGAACGTCGACGGGTTCTGCGACTCGCCCGACGGCTCCGTGTTCCGCATCCGTTTCATGCCGTCGGCGGCGGGCGACTACGCGTACTCGGTGGTCTACCGCGAGGCAGCCTTCGAGAAGCGCTACGACGGGACCTTCCACACAACCGACGGCCACCGGCGCGGGCCCATTCGCGTCGATCCGAAGTATCCGTGGCACTTCCTCTGGGAGGGAACCGGCGAGCATTACTTCTTCAACGGCACCACGGCGTTCTGGCTGATGGGCTGGCGCGACGAACGCATCATCCGCGCCAGCCTTGATCGGTTGCACCGGCTTAAGGTCAATCGCGTGCGCGTCCTGCTGGGCGGGCGAAGCTGGACCGTGTACGGCGAGCCGGTGATGAACAGTGACGCCTTCAGCATTTTCCTGAGCCCATGGCCCGCGGTCAAAGCCGACGACTACGATCACCCCGGTTTCGACTACACGCGCTTCAACCTCGCTCACTGGCAAAGATACGAACGCATGTTGGGGTTCGCGCGGGATCGAGACATGATCGTCTCGGTGATCCTCGACATCGCCGACGGGAAGATACACCCGGGCGCGGGCAGCGAGGACGAACGGCGCTATATCCGTTACGCCGCGGCGCGCCTGTCGGCCTTTTCGAACATCACCTGGGATCTGGGAGACGATCTGGACACCTTCCGCGACGACAAGTGGGCGCACGAGACGGGAACACTGCTGGTCGGCGGCTGGGACCCTTACAAGCATCTCGCCAGCAGCCACCCGGTCCACACCGAGCACCAGGATCGCGCTTCGGAGTGGTTCGGTTTCGCGTCGTTGCAGGAGTGGTCGCGCACCCAGCACGCGTTGATGCTGGAATCGCGGCAGATCCAGAGGAAGACCGGGCGCATTGTTCCGCAAGCGAACGAAGAATACGGCTACGAGGACCACTACCCCCTCTGGGCGCCTCCGCCTCCCGGCGATTCGGCGGAAACGCTACGGCGAGCCGCCTGGGACATCGCCATGGCAGGAGCTTATGGCACGGCCGGCGAATCCGCGCGCCGCGGCACGAACATATGGCCGGACACTGGAGGCGGCTGGGTGAACGGGCGCGGCGACGATACCATGACCATGCTGAACGGCTACGCGCACATGGTGGAGTTCTTCACCAGCTTCGAATGGTGGAAGACCGAGCCGCACGACGAGCTGGTCAGCAGCGGCGCCTGGTGTCTGGCGGAGCCGGGCCGCATCTACGCGATGTACCTGCCGAGAGGCGGCACGGTCACGGTGAAGCTGGAGCCAGGCCGTTACCGCGCCGAGTGGTTCAACGCCTTCACGGGCGAGGTGGTTCCCATCGGTGTCATTGACGGCCCCGCCTGGACTTCATCCAGCGCCCCCGACGCGAACGACTGGGCTTTGTTGTTGCAGAAGTGAGAGTCTCCTCACTGCTCCGACCGGACGGCAGGTTCGTTTCCGCCCGGAACTGGGATGGACGGGTGGAGACCGCCAGCAATCAGAGGGTGTAAGCTTCGGCTGCGGGAACCGGCTGGGGCAGTCCTGGCCCAGGCTCGGCCCGCTTGTGGCTTCCGAAATCCGAGTAGTGGAAGACATTATCGTTAGGATGCTTACGGGTAGCGTGCAGGTCCCGGTGGGCTCTACGGAGTCGTTGGTGAGGGCCCGAGCCGCGTTCCGGGCGTGATGATGACTTCTCCGGTTGACCTCAGGCAGATCTCGTATACCCGATCAGGCTCCAGAAGCATGTAGGGCGCGTCACCGTGGATAGCCCGGACGCCGCGCTCCTTCGCCAGTTTCTCGTCGTTGGCAACTTCCCAGAAGCGTTTCCAGAGCTCTTTCTCGAAGTCGCTGGGGGCTTGCCGCTCGGCGTAGATCTGGGGCGCCTGGCCCTCCACGTCGATCACGAATCCATCTTCGGGCCGCATGGTACTGGAGAAGATCCGCCGGAACAGCATGAGCGCCTGGCCTTTCAAGGGATCGCCCTGCTCGATGAAGTGGTCGTCGAACTTGATCACCAGGGTGTCAAAGTAGATTTCCTGCCCCGGCAGAGTCAGCTCTCGGGAGGTATTAATCGGTTTGCCGTCGGCGTCGGTCTCGGTGAACCGGATCGCGGTTTGCAGATTCCCCTGTTGGTCCCTGGTCTGCCGCAGAACCTCGACCCGGGCTCGGCGCTCGATGTGCTTCAGGATCTTCAGGTACGCTTCCAGGCGCTGATTCTCTTGTTCGAGCTTGACAATGGTCTCTTTCTGCTCGCGGAGCTGGTCCTGCAGTGCCCGCCGCGGCACGATGACCAGTTCATACGCCAGATAGACGCTGACGGCTGCGACTGCGACCAACCCTACGGTCCAGACAAACAACTGAATAGGAAAATGACGACCGTTGCTCATAGGACGTTCGGTTCTGCCATGATCGTTCCCATTCTACATCCGGCTGCTGCCCCGAACGCGCGGGCGGGCCTGCCGATATCCCCACATGACGCCGTCGTGCCGCCCGGCGCGTCCCAGGTCAATTCCGCGGTTTGCCGACGAACTCACGGTTTGCGTAGAACCGCCGCTTAGATTTTGGCACAGAAGGCTTCCGCCTAACAGCCTGTGGCGGAAGTCGTTTTGTCGTAAGACCGGGACGCAGAATCAGCAAGATGCGGGCCGTTTTTCTCGGGTTTTGGACTTCTACCACGGGCTGCTAAGCCAACTTTGAAAATGAGCAGTTGAAGCGGCCCGCATAGCTGTCACGGCGGCGAGGTAGAACTCGAACCCATGTTCCTTGTGTGGCTCAGCCATACGATACTCTCGCGTGTGTTCCGCGTCAAGGGCGGTTCAATGTAAGGGGCCTTGCAAAACCATTGTCGCGTCTCCAGAGCCCTCGAGGGTGACTCACCAGATTCGGGCTACGCGCACATGGTGGAGTTCTTCACCAGCTTCGAATGGTGGAAGACCGAGCCGCACGACGAGCTGGTCAGCAGCGGCGCTGGTCTCTGGCGGAGCCGGGCCGCATCTACGCCATGTACCTGCCGAGAGGCGGCACGGTCACGGTGAAGCTGGAGCCCGGCCGTTACCGCGCCGAGTGGTTCAACGCGTTCACGGGCGGGGTGGTTCTCATCGGTGTCATTGACGGCCCCGCCTGGACTTCACCCAGCGCCCCCGACGCGAACGACTGGGCTTTGTTGTTGCAGAAGTGAGAGTCTCCTCACTGCTCCGACCGGACGGCAAGTTCGTTTCCGCCGGGAACTGGGATGGACGGGTGAAGACCGTTCATCCGTGCGTGTCCGGCGGAGTCCTCGCCATGAGGAGCAAGCCCCGAGCATCTGGCGGCCCCCTGCGGCAGGATCGAGAGGTCTGCCAACGCAACCGTGGCGGCAGGCAGGCGAGCACGGGAACAGCTTCCGATACAGATACTCCCCTACCGCTGTCGCATGGCCAACGCCACAGTGCGCAATGCGACGGTTTCCCAACCCCTCGATTCGAGAACCGTCAGGTTTCCGGGCAAGCCCCGATCCTAGCTTAGCTATAGCTAGGCTCTCGCTGCCTGCTTTTTGCGGTTCGCCCAATACGCTTTCATCCGCTCTGATTGGGCTTTCCGCTTCGCGCGACTGAGGCTACGCCGTTTCTTCGGCGCCGCCTTCACAGCGGCGGTCGTCACCAGGGCGGCTAATGGATTCTTTGGCGGCCGGCCACGGCGCTTCAGTGGTGCCCCCAAAGCCTCGATTGCCCGATTGAGCTTGTCCCGTTCGGAGATCAAAAGCGCGAGGATATGTTCTGTGTCCATCTGTCGGAGATGGTATCATCGCCGTTCGTCAGAAAGCAATACTTTGGGGCGAGAATAGCCTTACCTGCCGGGAGCGAAGCCGGGGGTCACTCCTTCTTCTTCAGCTTGTCAGTGTTCTGGGCAATGAATGCACGTATGGCATCCCCGCGGTCGAGCAGTTTCAACCACTGTTCCTGATAGAGCGTCACGGGAAACCTGCCGAGGCCGTAGACGCTGACCGCCCCCTTCTCGCTGACCTTCAAGCTGAAATCACCCGGCTTCCTGCTCTG
>JBEKPY010000102.1:0-19083 GCA_049520275.1 Bryobacteraceae bacterium | reverse complement strand
CCCGGCCAATCCAGAATCCTGGTGAAGTCGCTCTCCCTCACCCTGCCGAGTCTACCGGAATCAGCCCCTTCTCAGAAGCCCTGCAAAACCAGCGCTCCTTACAGATTCCTGCTCAGAGCCGATCTAGGTGAGGACACCCAAACCGAGTTCAGAGATGGCCTGCCTGCCAGCGGGCCTTTCTCATCTTCGCGCTGTCCTAATTCTACGCCAACGCTTCAGTGGTTTACTACTTCACCGCACGATCTCCCACCGCACGTCGCACTCGGCATAGGCTCCCGGCTTCAGAGACCGCATCACCAGCGTTTGCGTGCCGTTCGGCTGCCGGTGGATCGTCGCCTGCCACGCCGTATGATCGAACGTGAACCTCAGCCGCTCGCCTGGAAGATTCTCGAAAACCGCCTCTCCGTGTTCCGACTCGACCGTTGCGCGGAGCACTCCCGAAGTCGGACTGGGAGCCTGCGCGGGTGGTGGCGGGGGTGGGCTTGGCACGGCGGGTGGCTGCGGAGTAACGGGTAATCGGGAAGTATCGGCGGGTTGCTCTACTGCCTGCGATGGGGCTTGGGCGGCTGGTGGATTGGGTGAAGCAGCATTCGGTAATTTCGGAAGCCTCTCCACGAGGCGAGGGTCCAACATCTTGTCGATCTCCTCCATATCCGCCCTGGCTTTGGCCTCATCGTCGTTGAATTTCTCATCGCTTCGCATCGGCTTATTGTTCCAAGTCCCAAACCAGAACAGGGAGCCTGCGCAGTCCTGCACCACTGGATCTCCGCCCGTCTCCAGTTCGAGTTCTATCCTCTGGTCCTCACGAAAGCGCTGCTCTGGCGTCTTGGGCGGTTTCCCCGGCATCTTCCGCACGGTACCGTCTGCCTGAAGTTCGTACTCCGTCTCAGGGGCAGAATCCAGCAAATGCTCGGCTCCATAGACCGTGGCCATGCAATAGACCAGGACCTTCTCCTGTGGCGATTTGCTGTTCAAAATCCCATGTATGTTAGCGATCAGCCACAGGTCGTCTTCGCGACGGCGGGCCATGCTGCCCTTCAGTTCCGTCAGGAGCGCCCGCGACTCGTCCGGTGCTGACGTGCCCGTCTGAACGATGCTGTCCGCATCGGGTTTTGATTTCCTGCACGTCCGCCATGCTCCGACCACCAGGGCAAGAACGAACAATGCGGCAAGGACATTCAGACAGCCCGGTCGGGACTTCGAGTCTGCCATCGCACGGAGTATACACCTTCTAATGCGGCCAGCGGCGAATCAGGCCAGAAGTTCGGCGATTTCCCACACGTGATCCGCGAGCCCGGCTTCCATTGCAGGCGTCACTCGGAGCGTTTTGTGAATGCGGCAGAAGTTGTAGTAGGCGAAGTGCAGGCAGTAGGCGGACCACAGGTTCTCCCACTTTTTGCTGAAGGCGTTCGTCAGGCGTGTGAGACGGCGCATGCCCATGCGAATCGTGAGATTCTGGCGTTCCACGATTGAAGTGCAAATCCGGTCGGGATCGGGGCGTCCGATAACTGGTACCACCTCCACGGATTCGACTTCCGCCGGGCTGTAGCGCTTCTCGCCATCCTGGGGTGTCCGGTAGACCTTGATGAGTTGGGCGAAGTCCACGCGGTGCCCCAGCGTCGTCGTGATGGCCGATTTGTAGGAAGAGAAACCATCGGTAGTGATCTGGAACTTGCCGGTGGGCCGGATGGCGTCACGGAGCCCTTCCACGAAGACGTCAGTGGTGGCCTGGTCCCGACGACCGAGGGCGAAGTTGAGAACCAGCTTCGAAGTGCGCTCGATTGCGACGAAGCAGTAGGCATCACCGATGGTTTCGTTGTGCTGTTCTTCGGGCCGCTTGTGTTTTTCCTTCTTGCCCACGAAGGCCCAAATCTCGTCGCATTCCACGTCCCGAACGGGAGCGTTGACGACCGTGCGCCCCATCAGCTTCTCGCACTTCTCACCAGTCTTCAGCAGAATCCTCGTCACGGTGTTGATGTCAAGGCCGGAGATCCGTTGGGTGCTGCGCAGGGAGTTGCCTTCCACGAGCAGTTGCATGGCCAGCATGATACGCTCCTGAGGCAGATAGGAGCCTTCCAGGGCAGGCTTGTGGGCTTCCGTGTACGTCTTGTGGCACTGGGGGCAGCGGAACCTGCGCAGGCCATTGCGATGCATCCCAAAGCGTTGACACGTCACATCGCATGCCTCGCAAGTCATTGTAACATCGGCTGTTTCTGCGCTCTTCATGATCTAATAATACAACGACAGTCGCTGTTTTGTCAACGCAAAACTGCATCCACTTGAAGATTATATTTGCTTTACTTTCAGGGACTTGCGGGGTAGAATCGGACTCAGTGGGCCATCCTCTAAGGGACGGCCCGCCTCATCACTATCGCGCCTTCAAGTTGTCGTTCTTGGCAGCTCGACGGTCAGGACCAGTTCCCCGATTTCCAGCCGGATGCTGGTCCTATGCCGTCGGCATCGGATTGTAAGTTTCATCAAGCCCTCCTTTCTCATCCACTCTGTATCAGGAGGACCTGCATCGCCACGGCAACAAGTTGCGTTTTACCTGCGTTTTCTAGGCGTTTTTCGTATAACTACCTTTCGACTCAATTCCTTAGAGAAGGTCTTCTCGTACCTTCCGAGGTTTCTTAGTGAAGGCTGCATCTGCCCTCGAATGTGGCGTGAAACGGTAGTCGGATCGAGCTCTGTAGCCTCAGCCAGCTTTTCCTCCGTCCAACGGCATTCCTGACGTAAGCGTTCAATCTGGGAAGCTGTCGTTTCTGTATCGGGCAACGGTTGAACCTGATTAATGGGTCTCACCGCCTCCAACTCTGCGTGTGGTCGGAACGCTTCGTATGAACGCTGCTCTCTGCGTTCCATGGCTGCTTTTATGATGGCGTCTCTCTCGTCCTCTGGCAGCTTCTTTTCACAGTAATCGGCGGCTGCCTCACACACTCTCTTGATTTCACCGTTGGGTACCTTCACGTCGATTCCATCGGGATGTCGTAGACTGAATTGTTTCGCGATGGAAGTGGTGGTCCATTCAAACGTGTCCGGTTCGCCTCTCAAGATGCCCAAGAACGCTTCCCAAGTGTCCCCCTTGCCGGATTTCTGGGCTGCCCAAACCGCAGCATTCCTAAATCGACGAAGCGTGGTGAAACCAGGCTCATCGCACAGATCCCATCTCTCTAATGCGCTGGTCCACTTGGCGCGCAATCCGTCTTTGTCGGAAGGTTGCAGGTCTCGAAATATCGCCCGAAGTTCACTCCATGAAGGCAGAGCGCTCCCCCCTTGGGTAGTGCGCTAAATTCTGGTTGATACTGGTGGCGGACGCGCGAGAAGCGGAAGCCATCGGATCACTCAGCCTCCAGAAGTTCACGAACGGTCCAGATGTGGCTGGCGATCCCGGCGGCCATGGCTGGCGTCATGCGGAGCGTCTTGTGGACGCGGCAGAAGTTGTAGAACGCGAACCAGAGCATGATGGCCGCGCAGTGGTTCTCGAACTTCTTGCTGAAGGCGTTCGTAAGCCGGGTAAAGCGGCGGGTGCCCATTCGGATGCTCAGGTTCTGTCGCTCGATATGCGAGGTGCAGATGCGGTCGGGATCGGGTCTTCCGACGCATGGGACTACCTCCATCGAAACGATGTCAGCCGGGGAGTACCGGCGTTCGCCCTCGGGAGTGGCGCGATACACTTTGATGAGTTGGGCGAAGTCCACTCTATCCTCAAGGGTGTTGGAAACTGCCGAGCGATACGGCGCGAACCCATCGGTAGTGAGTTGGAACCGGCCACCGGTGGCGAGCCTCAGGCCCTCAATGAAAACATCCGTACTGGCCTGGTCACGCCGTCCAATCGTGACATTCAGGGCGAGCTTCGTGTCCCGTTCAATCGCCACGAACGTGTAGGAATCGCCAAACATCGGATCGTCGCCCGGCTTCCGCTTCTTCTCTTTTTTGCCGATGAAGGACCAGATCTCGTCCGCCTGCACATCGCGCACCGGGACATTCATGAGCTTCTGGCCCATCAGGCGCTCGGCCTTCTCGCCCGCGAGTACCAGCAGCTTTAGGATTGTGGTGTGGTGGACTTCCGTCAGGCGCTCCGTGCTGGAAACGCTGTTGCCTTCGAGCAGGAGCCGGAGAACCGTCTCAGCCTTCTCAATGGGCAGGTACATGCCATCAAGTGTGTTGTCACGGGCGTCCGTGAACACCTTGCGGCATTGGGTGCATTGGTAGCGCTGGCGATTACCGCGCTTCCCGAACTTCCGGCAGTCGGAACGGCAATTGTGACACGTCATTTTGGCGTTGCCTTTCGCGGGCAGCCGGTCCAAAATGACAGTGGGTACTCAATCCCTGTCCTTGTGGCGGCTTTGCCCGAGGATGCGCCCTGCCGGTAGCTTCTAACTACCGGCAGGGCAGTTTCATTTACGACGGTTTGGACTCCGTCGCTGTTGCCTTCTTGAGGTCACCGTTTCCCTTGGACTGCTCTTCGCCTTGATCCTCCTCTGAAGCCTTCTTCGTAATATTGGGCCAGCTCGTCAGTCCCCACGTATCCTTGTGCGCCAGGCCGAAGTCACTGCTCCGATGGAGGCCGGTATAGAAGTTTTGCTTTTTGGTCGCGGCCGTTTTGCCGCCGACTGTAATGCCACCCTTTTCGATTGCCTCCAGGATGACGGAAGTCCTCAACGGATACCCAACCATCTCCAAGAAGGCTTTCGCCGCCTCTGTTTGTGACTTGTTGAAGAAGATCATCCCCTGAACCAGAGACAACGGGTCGCTGGCTCCGGCATTCTTCTTCTTCGCTAAGACATCAGTGGTTTGAGGATTAGCGACAGACTCGCCTGAGATGCCTAGTTCACTTCTCCACTCAGCAATCATGGCCTTGTAGGTCTCCACTTTTTTCTCATACTTGTCTATCTCTTGCCGTAGGAAATCATCTCGCGTCATCGCGTTTACCTCCTGTCTGATTGTGCCCCATAATGTCCATGACTGTCAATAGGCACTGACTAAAAACTTCTTAGGCAGTATAGGCAGGCCGAATCGGTTGGTCTTGACACGGCTTCCGATTCAGGCGCATACTTAACGCATGCTCCCGGCAGGGACCATGGATACTTCCGTTAGTTGGGGATGGCTGATGAAACGCCCGTCAGCACTGTACCTAGCTGGCGGAAAGGGGGTGTCCGGTCATGGATACTCAAAAGGTATCCGTCCCTCCCGGCTTCAGGCTCATCTTTCGGGCTTGGAAAACCGGGAAGGACGGCATTCGCGTTTACGCCAAGGACTACGGGTTGAAGGGTTGGCCGATCCTTGTTCCCGTGAAGTAGTTCCAGCGTAGGCTACAGGTTTCCCTGCTGGGGGCATTGTACTCCGACTCGGCCACCCATGGCCAGGTTTTTCTGGAGGTCTATGGCATACGACAACGTCACGTTTGAACTGCACCTCACGCCGGATGGTTGGAAGTCGGGCGAGCGTCCTTCTAACGCGGTCCTCTCAATGAACGAGCACATATACCAGCGGTCGCAATGGTCCGCCGAAGAGACCACGCACACCGTCACGTGGAAATCGTCGAAGGTCTCTCAGGAGACCATCGATAAGCTGCTCAAGAAATTCCCGAGATGAAGGCCCCGCCGCGATCAACCACGTTTTGCCTCACTACCCGTTGCCGCAGGGATGACCGGCGCTGGCAGGGAGGACGACATGCTGGTCCGTAAACGGGACCCATGATATCATAGACGCCCGAACTCTTCACCTGGATACATCCTACGCGTTTCGGTACAGACCCGCTCCTCCCCTGTCCAAATAGGGCGAACGCTGCGAAACCAATACAATGCACTTTATACAACAAAGTCTTGATCGGTGTCCCCTCAACCACCTTTTAGCGCACTACCCCCCCTTGCGTTCGGCACAAAGCAAGGGATACGATGAGGGTGTTTCAGGTCCGCATCGAAGAGCCCCGGCCATCGCGCCGGGCTTTTCGTTTTACGGGACCATTCTATTCGATTTGTGATCTACTCGGCTTGCCTGCGCGGCCTGCCACCAGCATGGGTTTTGCGCTTGGCCGCAAGCTGGCGGAAGTGCTCCGGGCCGAACTTGGCAGCGGTTGCGCTGCCGCCCTTGTGGCCGAGCAATTCGCTAGGCGTCATGCGCTGTTGCCTCAGGAGGTCGTCAGTCAGGGCAAGAGCGGCCCGGAGCAGTTCTCTGCATCGCGGGGTACGGTTCTCAGGCAGGGGTACGGTGGTGGAGAGGATAAGGTCTGTCTCGGCTATCAGGTTCTTGAGGGCCTGAATGGATGCGCGGTCGGTTGGCATGCTTCCATGGTGAGGCTGGTCGGGGCCGAAAGCAAGCGTTCGCTGTTTTCGCATCAACGCAGATTTCAGACACTACCGGGCGCTTTCAATACGGTAGTCGAGAACCCGGCACTGATATGATGAACGAAGCCGGCGCATGGCCACCAGCGTAAAGCCCCTTTCCGAGCCACAGGACCAGCCTGGGCCTCCACCCCGATTCCCCTGGGGCGGCGTCGTCTGGTTCGGCGTGCTGCTTGTCGTGTGCTACGCGCCCGTTCTGAGATTGCTGATCTGGCAATGGGCCAACGATGAGGACATGGGCCACGGCTTCTTCGTCCCCGCGATCGCCGCCTGGATCATCTGGCAGAGGCGCGCGGAGTTGCTGGCCATCCCCACAAAACCGAACTACTGGGGCCTGGCGCTGGTGGCATGGGGAATGATTCAAATGCTGCTCGGCGCCATTGGAGCCGAGCTGTTCCTGGCGCGCACCGCGTTCCTGATCTCGCTGGTGGGTGTCATTATGGTGGTCTGCGGCGGCCGGACGGTGCGGGCGCTGGCGTTTCCGCTCTTCCTGCTGTTGTTCATGATCCCCATTCCGCAGATTGTTTACGGGCAAATCACGCTGCCGCTGCAGTTGTTCGCCTCCACGGTGGCCGCCAACACGCTGAACGCGATTGGCATCCCGGCGCTGCAGACCGGCAACATCCTGGAGTTGCCCAACGGACAGCAGTTATCCGTGGTGGAGGCATGCAGCGGCATTCGTTCCCTGCTGTCGCTTTCTTTCCTTTCGCTGGTGTATGCATGGTTCTTCGATTCGAAGCGATGGATGCGTCTGGCGCTGCTGTTGGCCACGGTGCCCATCGCGATCCTCGCCAACGCAACGCGGGTGACCCTTACCGGCGTCATCAGCATCTACTACCCGAGAATGGCGGAGGGCTTCTTTCACGCCCTGGAAGGCTGGGTGCTCTTCTTGTTCGCTATGGCGCTTCTGATGGTTTGCCACGCGCTGATCAACCGGGTGTACCGCCTGTTCCACAAAGCGAAGGAAGGGGAGCCATCCGATGCCTGAGTTCCTGAAATCGACGGCCGCTCGCGTGGTCACCCTGGTGCTGGTGCTGCACGCCGTGCTCTTCTACACGCTCTCGCATGGCGAGGCCGTGCTGCCGGTGCACCCGCTGGCGGAGTTTCCAAAGCAGATTGGCGGGTGGCGCATGATCCAGGAAGGAGTCCTCGACCAGGAAACCCGGGACATCCTCAAGGCGGACGACTACCTGACGCGCGACTATGTTTCCCCGTCCTCGACGGAGGCGGCAAACCTCTACGTGGCGTTCTTTAAGACACAGCGCACTGGCCAGACGCCGCACTCGCCGAAGAACTGCCTGCCCGGCGGAGGCTGGGTGCCGGCGGAGTCGTCCATCGTGGCGATACCGATCCCCGGGCGGCCGGAGCCGATTCGGGTGAACCAGTACATCGTCGCGAAGGGGCCCTCGAGAGACGTGGTGATGTACTGGTATCAGTCGCACGGCCGGGTGGTGGCCAGCGAGTACGCCGCGAAGATCTATGTAGTGGCGGACGCTTTACGCTATAACCGCACCGACACCGCGCTGGTCCGCGTGGTGGTCCCCATCAACGGCAACGATGACGATGCCGTCCGCGTCGCCCGGGATTTCATCGTTTCGTTCTTCACGCCGCTGGCGAAGTTTCTGCCGTCGTAGAGGATGGACATGCGGCGGCAGCCGCGTTCTGGCCTGCTACCGAAAGAACGCGGCTGTCGCCGCGTGTCCTTCATGCCGGAAGCAGTTGTCCAATCACGCGCCCGCTCCGGCGGTCCAGCAGTACGTGCGCGGCCCGCTGGGGTGGAAGCGAGACACTGATCCGCGCGCCGTTCTCCGCGTGGGTCAGCGCGATCTCCTGGTGCTGGCCGGATTCGGAAACCATCGTGTAGAGCACGCGGTGGGCAAACACGCTCGGCCGTATGAGCACCGCGGGGTTCGCTCGCTCTACCGAAAACACGGGCCGCACCTCGGCCAGCTTCAGCGCGTATCGGTAGAGCGCGGCGACAGGAGCGCTCTCGGCGGCGGTTTCCAGCGGCAGCCCGCACCAGATCACCTTTCCCGCGCCCCATGGGACCGTGCGCACCCCGGCACTCTCTTCGCCCTCCACCACCGCTTTCTCAACGCGCTGGAAACTGTCGCCGTGGAAGCCGGCTCGCTGGTCCACTCCGTCCACCCGTAGAGCCTCTTCCTGCGCCACCGGTGCAACCGTCGCGCGCAGCCCCAGCTCGCGCGAGCGCTCGACGGGCATCCAGTGTTCGTCGCGGTCGATCACGCCGGTGACCAGTAGTGTCGCCCCGCTGCGCACCGCGGCCAGCAGCACGTTCCAGGCCGCGCTGGTCAGCGCTTGAGGACAGGGAAGAAGAATCAGCCGGGCGGGCGTGAACTCGCGCTCCAGTGCGTACTCGCCGGCAACGCGCATCGGCGTCAGGCACTCATAGTGCATCACCCGAACCGCCCGCTTCGTCGCCGCCGAGGCCAGGTCGCGCACGGAGAACATATGCGATTGCGGAACCACCATCACCACGTCTTCCAGTTCCTTGTCCACCAGCAGGCCACCGTGCTCGCGCCAGAACGCGGCCATGGCGCGGAACGGTTCGAGCTCAGGCTTGGCGGTGCCATCGGCGCGGAAAAAGCCGATGCTGGCTTCGTTGTCGTCGGCAATATAGGCGTTCGTGTTCCATAGCCACTGAATGAATCCGGCGCCGTTGGCGCCCATGGCGAAGGCCATCTTCCGTTCCAGCAGGTTGCGCGCCTCGTCCTCGGTGCGCCCGGGAGTCCGCCGCATGGTCTCGTAGAACATGATCCCCGACTCTTCCACCAGATTCGGCTTCGACGGCGATTTGGTGAGGATGCTGTCCCAAAGCAGATCGTCATTCAACCACCAGTTGTGGACGCAGGTGAAATCCACCACCTGGTCGTGAAAGAGCGGGCTCGGCTGGAGGGACAACCCACCTTCGTCCTGGCCCACCGTGATGAGCTGGTGCTGGTTGCCGTTGGCGCGAATCGCGGAAGAAATCTCGCGCACCCACAGGTTGAACATGTCCTGGGCGAACAGGTGGTATTCGAGCACTGGCAGCGGGCGGGTTTTATCGAAGATGTTCTGATCGGAGAAATCCTCCAGCGCGGGCAGATCGATGGCGTCCAGCGGCGTGAGTCCCCAGATCTCCCGCAGCCTGGCCTCGTCCGCGAACCGGGCCTTCAGCCACGCGCGCCAGGCGCTGCGCTCGTACTCATCGTAATTGGGGCGGCAACTAAACACGTGCGCCGGAGAACAAAACGATGGCTCGTTAATGAGGTCCCAGGTGAGATCGTTGACCCCGCGGCAGCGCTCGGCGAACTGGAACACGAACTCCTTCTGCGCCCGAACGGAGCGCGGATCGAGGTACGGATTCCGTCCGCCCCACATCTCCGGCAGGAAGGCGAAGAGATTGAAGATGACCGCGATCTGATGCCGCCGCGCTACCGCAAGGAACGCATCCAGAGCGCGCAGGCATCCTTCTTCGACGCGGCCCACCTCGGGCATGATCTGCTTCCAGCCGGTCCAGATCCCGGTTCGGACCATGTTGACGCCGGCGCGCTTCATCTCCGCGAAGTCGCGGTCCCACACGGCGGGGTTTGGCTCCAGCAGGAACTTGCGCTGCGCGTCGGCGGCCATGTACGTGGTGCCGGTCACCACAAACGGCTGGCCGTCGCGGAGCAGATAATCGCGATTGCAGGTGAGGGCCGTGCCGCCCCCCACGCCGGGCTCGCTCGCCACCAGGAAGCCGGTCTGACAGCGTAGCGTGCCCAGCCGTGCCTCCACGCGGTAAACTCCGGGAGCCAGCGCGGGCGATAGGGAAGGCATCTCCGCTTCGCCCGCTGCCAGCACGGCGGAGGCCGTCAGTTCCACCACGAGCTTTCCGATCAGGCTGCCGGCCCCATCGCGCACTTCGAGATCACATTGCTTGTCGCCGCGAGGCCCCTTCAGCCGGACCGTGAACGATGGGCGTTCGTCCCCGTAGTAACAGGCAAAGCTCGGGCGCACTTCGAATTCCACCGCGCCCTCGCTGGCCGTGGTGGCAAGAACGCGAATCGCTTCGGGAGACAGAGAGCCGCGGAGATTGGCCAACACCCAGCGTCCCCCGGCGAACGGCCCCTCCAGCCGGTCGATCTGTACAAACGGCGCGGCGATCGGCTGGCCGGCCCGGTCGAAGCCATACAGCAGCGCGTGCATGGCCGCATCGCGGGCGCCGGCAGTGCCGATCTCGCTGGGAAGGTCGCGGGTGCCGGTGAGGCGGATATACAGCTCATAAACCGCATCGGCGTGAAAGGAACCGGCGGCGACCGCGCCTTCCTGCCAGAAGGCGATTCGTGCCGCGGACACCGCGAATGACTGCGTGATGGACAGCGCCTTGTGATACGCCGTCTGCCGAACCTCCTGCCGCCACTCGCCGTTCTCGCGAACAACGGGAACCGACAACGGCACGCCGCCGAGGTTGACCCAGTTTCCGCCCTGCCGCAGATACTCGAGGATGTCTTTCCACGCCGCCTTCGGGAAAGCGGAGCCGTAAGGAGTAATCAGCAGATCGCAGTGAGAGAGGTTCTGCAGCCCGGCCTCGCTGATCCAGGAGACGTCGAACCCCTGCAGCGCCGCATCCAGCGCTTCGCGTGCCAACGGCGCGAGGTCCACCGAAGGAAACCCCGGCTCCGAAAACACGGCCACGCGGATGGGCCTTGCCGCCGGCGGCGTCTGCGCGCGGGCAGCCAGGACCGCAGCCGAGCTGGCAAGAAAACCGCGGCGAGTGAGCATCAACGCAGATTCGTCCGCGCCGCCGTGCCGGTTTCACGGCGCGCCTGTTCCACGGCCGCATCGGCCCAGGTGATGGAGGGCACTTCGTAGGGCACCACTGCATCGGGATGCCAGGGCAGCACTCGCACCGTGAAGCCGCACAATCCGCTGTCGCCGCAGGCGACACGGCCGGCGTAGGTGTATACGTCTGCCTGGTTCCCGGCCGCCGTCATCGGGCTTTTGCCGGCGGCTGGCACGCCGCCCGTGGGGTCCATCTGGCCGTAATAGAGCTCCACCCGCACGTCCTGCGGCGACAGCGCACCCAGCTTCACCTCGGCGGTCACGTCCAGAGAAGCGCCCACCACCAGATCCTTCGGAATCGTCGCGTGGATCCTTTCCACTTTCACTTGCGGCCAGCTCCCGCGCACGCGCCAGCGCCACTCCATCAGCGTCTTGGCCCGCGCCGCATTATCCGCCGCCAGCTCCGCGTGCCGTTTGGCCGAAGGCAGATAGAAGCGTTCGGCGTACTGCGCCACCATGCGATTAGTATTGAAAATCGGCGAGAGGTTGGCCATGGAGAATTTCATGCGCGAGATCCAGCGGCGGGGCACGCCGTCGCCGTCGCGCTCGTAGAACAGGGGAACGATATCGCTCTCCAGTACGTGGTAGAGCGTCTCGGATTCGACGCGGTCCTGATACTCGAAGTCGGTGTAGTCTTCGCCCTTGCCGATGGCCCAGCCGACCTCCGGATCGTACGCCTCGGCCCACCAGCCGTCCAGAATGGACAGGTTCAATCCGCCGTTGGCCAGCAGTTTCATTCCGCTGGTGCCGCTGGCCTCGTTGGGACGGCGGGGCGTGTTCAGCCAGAGGTCGACGCCCTGCACCAGATAGCGGGCCACCGACATGTCGTAGTTCTCGATGAACACAACGCGGCGCCGCACCTCGGGATCGTGCGCGAACTGCAGCAACTGGCGGATGAGTTCCTTTCCGTCGTGATCCTGCGGGTGGGCCTTCCCGGCCACCACGATCTGCACCGGGCGATTGGCGTCGTTGAGCAGGCGCTTCAGGCGGGCGGCGTCGCGCAGGATCAGTGTGGCGCGCTTGTAGGAGGCAAAGCGGCGCGCGAAGCCGATAGTCAGCACCTCGGAATTCAGCACGCCCCGCGCCAGCGTGGCTTCCTGATCGGAGGCTCCGCGAGCGCGCATCTGTTCCGCGAGACGGCGGCGCGCCCACGAAATCAGCCGCTCCCGGCGGCGCTGCCGCACGCTCCATAGCTCTTCGTCGGGAATATCGTGGACACGATTCCACACCGACATGTCGGTGGGGTCCTCGGCCCAGCGCGGCCCGAGGTAACGGTCCAGCAGCGCGCCCATTTCCTGCGAAATCCAGGAGCGTGTATGGACGCCGTTGGTGACGTAGCCGATGGGGATTTCATTGTCGGGGAATCCCGCCCAGGTGTGCCGGGTCATCCGCCGGGTCACGTCCGCGTGGAGTTTGCTCACGGCGTTGCAGCAGGCGCTGTGACGGGCCGCCAGCACGGCCATGTTGAACGGCTCCCCGCGGTCCCCGCCGTTGTTGCGCCCCAGCGCCATGAACTGATCGAAATTGAGCCCCAGCCTCCCGGCGTACTCGCCCAGATAACGCTGCACCAGACCCGCGTCGAAGCGGTCGAAGCCGGCCTCCACGGGGGTGTGCGTGGTAAAGATGTTGCCGGCGGAGGTAGCTTGCCGCGCCACGTGATAATCCAGTCCGTTCCCCTGCATGAAGAGCCGCGCGCGCTCGATTCCCAGGAACGCGGAATGGCCTTCGTTCATGTGGCAGACCGTGGGCTGCAGCCCCATGGCCACCAGCGCGCGCAGGCCGCCGATCCCCAGAACGATTTCCTGCTGAATACGGGTTTCGTTATCGCCTCCGTACAGCGAGCCGGTGATGCCGCGATCCGGCGGCGTATTCCCGTCCACGTTGGTATCCAGCAGATAGAGCGGAATTCGGCCAATGCGCGCCACCCAGATGCGCGCCCGCACCGGGCGGCCGGGGAACTCCACCGCGATCGACAGGGGCGCGCCATCCGGGCCGCTCACCGGTTCCAGCGGCAGGTTATAGAAGTCGTTGAGTGGATAGGTCTCCTGTTGCCATCCGTCCGCGTTCAAATACTGCTGGAAATAGCCGGTCTGGTAGAGCAGGCCCACGCCAACCAGCGGCAGGCCCAGGTCGCTCGCCGATTTGAGGTGGTCGCCCGCCAGGATGCCCAGCCCGCCGGCATAATTGGGAACGCATTCGGTGAGTCCGAATTCGGCGGAGAAATAGGCGATGCGCACGCCGGCCGTCGCCTCCGGGTGGCGACGTGCGCACCAGCCCGGAATCCGCAGGTACTCCTGCAGGGAGGCGTGGACGCGCCGCATGTGCGCCAGGAACGCCTCGTCGGCCTCCAATTCTTCCAGGCGCACCTGATCGATGTTGCCCAGCATGAGCCGCGGGTTGTGGCCGCTCTTCTCCCAGGCGTCTCGGCCCATGCGGCGGAACAGGCCGATGGTGTCGTGGTCCCAGGACCAGCGCAGATTCATGGCCAGTTCCCCCAGCGGCGCGAGGGCGGGCGGAATGGCGGGCAATACACGATAGGAAAACAGGCTGGGCACGTAGGGCTCCTTACATCGTTAGTGCGCGCAGATGCCGATAACTCACCCGGAGACTTTCCACCGGGTCGTGGGGCGTGTGGTCCTGCTCCACGAAGTAGTGGGCGGCGCCGGCCTTTTCGGCCGCGCGCAGGATGGCGGGGAAATCGAGCGAGCCGTTGCCAACCTCTTTGAAGTCGGACGGCCTGGCTTTGGCCTCGTCATACAGCACCCGCATTCCTTTGGCCTTGTCCTTCAGGTGGATCATGCGGACGCGAGGCGCGTTCTTCTGAAGGAACTCCACGGCATCCTGTCCCGCGGCGGCGACCCAGAATACGTCCACTTCGAGGCCGACAAGATTCGGGTCGGTGCGTTCGAGAAGGATGTCCATGCGGCGCTGTCCCGGCTGGCCCGCGAATTCGAACGCGTGATTGTGATAACAGAGCGGTGCGCCGGCCTTGCCAGCCGTCTCGCCGGCGTGGTTCAATTTGTCGCAGAACGCGAGCCAGTCGTCGAGAGAGGCGCGCTCGTCCGGCCTCACGTAGGGAATCACCACGTACTCGGCGCCGTACGATTTCGCTTCGTCGACGGCCGCCTCCCAAGTCAGCGCGGCTGGCACATTCCACTCTTCGCGCTTCCCGGTGACGAGGCCGGTCTCCAGATGACTGCTGGGAATCTTCAGCCCGTATTTCCTGCAAATCGGCGCGATCCCGGCCAGATCCGCGCGATTCGCCTCCACTTCCGAGTAGCCAATGTCCTCGATGCGCTTCAGCGTGGCGTCGGGACTGCGGGTCAGGATTTCCCGCACGGTATAGAGTTGCGCGCCGAGTTGTTTGCGGAAGCGTTCGGCCTGCGCCACCGCGGGCAACGCGGCCGCGACGGAGGCGGACATGGTCCGGAAAAATGTGCGTCGATTGTACGGCATCGCCGTTCACATCATAGCTGCTCGGCGGGGCGGTGCGCTGGCGGGGGGCTGTGAGTCAGGGTCCGCCGCGAGCTTTGCCTGGCCCCCTCCCGTTTTGACCGCCTCCGCTTTCTGCCGTAAATCGCGGCCAGGTTCCAAAGAGAAAGGGCCGCCACCTGGCGCCTGCAGTTTTGGCGTCATGCAGCTTTGAGACAAAACAGACAAAAAATGTTCTTGACAATCGGGTCCGCTTTAGGCGAGTATATTGCCAATGGGCGTGGGTGCGTCTACCATTATGCCCTGCGACTCTGAGGCTCACGGAGCGATGGATCTTCGATGTGCCCGGTGAGGCAAAGAACGACGCAAAGGGAAGTTTTTCCGGCCTGACAGCCGGAAGTGAAGGGCCATGGCCCCTGAGGAGTGAACATCTATGAAATGGCCGGTCAGTAGCTTTAATGCGCTCCCGCTCAAACACATGACGTTCAGGTTCATGACGGTTGCGCTGGCGCTAAGCGCAACGGTTCTCTTCCCACTCGCCCGGGCGACTCCGGTGGTGAGTGGTGTTGCTTCGCTCAATGGTACGGCGACGGTAACGAATACGAGTATTGAGTTCTTCGACAATACCGGGACCGCCAACACCCTCAGCGGCGCGGCAACGGGCAACACGCTGAGTTACGCTACGCTGAACGGCATCGCCGATCCCGCTGTCCAAATCAAGGAGCTTAGCGGCGGACCGTTCAGCGGGACTTTCCCCGGGCCGGGGTTTGTCGACTACGCTACGTTTGATGTCACCAATGCTCCATCGGGGTATTCCACAATCGACTTCGATCTTACCCAGATCAATCCGGGCGTGGGCAGCGCCGCGGCCTGTTTCAGCGATACGCCGGGCAACGAGTGCACGCCACTGATCGATACTACGGACCCCGGCGATCCGTGGGTTATGAGTTGTCACAGCGGCCATACCTGCGTTACCTCTCCCTTCACTCTTGTCCAGGCGAACGGCGGGGTGGACATTTTCTATACCTTCGACGGAGTGTCGTATTTCGCGCCGCCGGAGCCAGCGCCCCCCAACAGTTCGACGACGGCGGCGATCCTGAGCACTCAGGGCGTGATCAACACGTACGGCGGGATTGTCGAGGTTGACAACGCGCTGCATAGCGGCAACGGGACGGTAACCGCCTCTGTAGCCGGCACGTTCGGCAGCACCGCGGTTCCGGAACCCACCACGGCGTTACTCGCCCTCAGCGGGCTCCTGATAGTCGCCGGATTGTATCGCCGCGGCAACAAGCACCGGAGCTGAGGCCGCCCGTTTCCTCCCGAGCGCGACTCCCCGGCGCGGAGCTGAGGAGTCGCCTCACTCCGCCCGCTCGGGCACAGCTCGCCGAATCGCCGTTCGCGGATCTGTTTTTGGTGTGATGCAATGGGGCAGGCGGGGCCTGCCGATCACAGCCCAGGGTTTTCTTCCCTCCTGTACCTCGACAACCAGGTTTCCGTCAGGAGACCGTTGCTGCGGCTATCTTCAATGAATGCAACAGGTCCGCGACACCGATTCGGCGAATTTGCACGGCGGTGGCCCGGTGGTACCGCTCTCTTCTCCTAAGGGTTATTCCGTAGCTGAATCAGGGATCGGCCGCAGAGACGACCGTGATTTCGGGTGATACTCTCGTCTTAAGCGTTCTCAGCAGTAGTAGAACTACGAGCCCATGACACTCGTACCAGATATCCGTGCATCATCCCTGCGGTCTTCGCGGAAGATACTCCTCCTTGCCCCCAGCCTGGCGGACGTTCCCGCTTCGTTCTGCAATGTCGCGACTTCACCGGAACGATACTCGCGACTTCTTGCCGAAGCACAGCGCTTCCGCGGCAGAATCTACGTCGAGGACGGCGCCGTCAGCCCGGGCGAGCTCACGCCGGACGGACGCCATCATCAGGCGTCCGATCTGCAGGGCTGGCACATTCTGGCGGTTGACGACTCCACGTCCGTGCATGGATGCGCCCGCTGCATTTGCCGAACGGGAAAGGTGCCGTTTTCCGAGCTGGCCGTCGGAAGGTCGGCTATCGCCATGTCCGACAAGTGGGGAAACAAAGTGCGGCGAGTCATGGAGGACACCCTCGACGAAGTGATTCAGGACGGCCACGCTTTCGGGGAGCTCGGCGGCTGGGCGATCGCGCCCCAATTGCGCTGTACCACCGAGATGATGCGCATCGCGCTGTCCACGTGGGCGCTGGTGCGCCTGCTTGGCATTCATTTTTTGTTCAGCACGGCGACGCGCCGCCACTGTTCCGCATCGATTCTTCGAAAGCTCGGCGGCCGGCCCTTCGTCGTGGATGGAACCGAGATTCCCCACTACTACGAACCGCGATACGGATGCGATATGGAACTCCTGCGGTTCGACGATTTCGACGATCCGCCTCCCCTGTTCGAGCCACGGGTACAGGAGTTCCAAAACTGGCTGGCAACGGCGCCGGTCCTCTGCGGTGCGCCGCGGCCCAGAGAGAACCAACGCGCCTTTGTGGAATCCTCCCTGGAGCGCGAACTCGATCTGATCGCCCATGCCTGACGCCGCGCAACTCAGCGAGGTCCTGCAAGGGCCATCTGAAATCGCCGGCGCCATTGCGGACTGGATGGCCGCCATCGGCGCGATCAACGTAAGCACCGATTCCGCCGAACTTGCCGACGCAGCCACGGCGACCTTTTCGGAAGCGCGGCTGATCCCCGCGATTCTGCGTCCCGGCTCGCGCGAGGACGTACAGGCATGTCTGCGCGTTGCCAACCGGCACGGCGTTCCCGTCTACCCGATCAGCAGCGGCCGGAACTGGGGCTACGGATCGCGTCTGGCCGCCGTGAGCGGCTGCGCGCTGATGGATCTGCGGCGCATGAACCGGATTCTCGATTTCAGCGAGGAACTGGGGTACGTGACCATCGAGCCCGGCGTCACCCAACGGCAGCTATTCGGTTTTCTCCGCGAACGGCGCTCCGGGCTGTGGATGGATGCCACCGGCGCCAGCCCGGAGTGCAGCATCGTCGGCAACACGGTGGAGCGAGGCTTCGGCCACACGCCGTACAGCGATCACTTCGGGCACGCCTGCGGGATCGAGGCGGTTCTGGCGAACGGCGAGGTGGTGGAAACCGGATTCGGGCGTTTTCCAGGCGCGCACGCGGCCCCGCTGTATCACTGGGGTGTCGGACCCTCCATCGATGGCCTGTTCTCGCAGTCGAATCTGGGCATTGTCACGCGCATGAGCGTCTGGCTGATGCCCGCTCCGGAAAAGGTCGAGGCATTCTTCTTTCGTTGCGACGATGACGGCGGCCTGCACGCGCTCATCGAGGCGTTGCGTCCGCTGCGGCTCGGCGGAGTGCTGCGCAGCGCCGTGCATATCGGCAACGACTATAAGGTTCTGGCGGGCATTCAACAGTACCCGTGGGAAGAGGCCGGCGGGCGCACTCCACTGCCGCCCGAGGTTGTTCGCGGCATGCGCCGGAAACTCAATTTTGGCGCCTGGAACGGCTCGGGAGCGCTGTATGGAAGCGCCCGGCAGATCGCCGAAGCCAGGCGAATGGTGCGCGCGGCCCTGCGCGGACGCGTGAACAAGCTGCAGTTTCTGGACGAGCGAAAACTGCGGTTCGCGGAGCGATTCGCCAAGCCGTACCAGATGCTGACCGGATGGGACCTGAGCCGCACTCTCGCGCTGGTGAAGCCGGTTTTCAAGCTCATGCAGGGCGTCCCGACCGCGCAGCCGCTGCAGAGCTGCTACTGGCGCAAGCGCGGTCCGGTTCCCGCGGAGATGAACCCGGACCGCGACCGCTGCGGCCTGCTGTGGGTCGCGCCGATTCTGCCGCTCCGCGGCGAAGATGCGGTTCGCGGATCCCAGATCGCCATCCGCACCGTTCTCGACTATGGCTTCGAACCCGCCATTTCGCTCACGCTCCTGACCGAGCGCACCATCGACAGCGTCATCTCGATCAGCTACGACCGCGAGCTTCCGGGAGAGGACCAGCGCGCGCGCCAGTGTCATGACGAATTGTTGCGCCGGTTGACCGCCAGCGGGTACTATCCTTATCGGCTGGGCGTACAGTCCATGTGGCTCATGCGGCAGCCGAGTTCCTACAACGATTTTTTGGCGCGCCTTCGCGAGGCCATCGACCCGGGCCACATTCTGGCCCCCGGCCGCTACGAAGGGTAGGAATCGAGTATCGCGAGGCGGCCCGCCGACGCGGCGCGTGAATGCCCGGCCCGGCCTTCGAGCGTTGCCGTCCGGGAGCCTCTCCACTTCGAATCAGCGGCTATCAGCAGCCTCCCGCGCCGATTGGAAATCGACTCTATTGCACGCCGGACCCTGTGCTCCTATCTCCTTTACACTTGACGCCAGCGCGGAAAGCCGAAACAATACATAAGTAAAGTGTTTTTACGCCGGCAACACCTGCACTTCACGGGGATCGGCGGTATCGGCATGAGCGGTATCGCCGAGGTGCTGCTGA
>JBEKPY010000101.1:0-19560 GCA_049520275.1 Bryobacteraceae bacterium | reverse complement strand
GCCCGACGATCGGCGCGGGCTTCCGTTGGAGTCCCAGCCGGGAGGGATTTTAGCAGCCGCGGCAGAATTTGCCGCGCGCCGAATTCGGTGCCCGTCACCGCATTCGCGGAGTTCGAATGTACCTGAGACGTGTCCGGGCGGCAGTGGTGCTCGCAGCGGTATGGGCGGCAGGTGTTGTAACATCGAGCGCCGCCGCACCTGCGCAACTGCGCTACGTTGTGATTATCACCCGGCACGGTGTGCGCGCGCCCACCTGGGACGCCGCGCGCCTCAACCAATACTCGACCCAGCCGTGGCCGGGATGGGGCGTTCCTCGCGGCAACCTCACGCCGCATGGCAGAGCCCTCATGAAACTGATGGGGGCGTACTACCGGGAGTGGCTGTCCGCCGAGCACCTGCTGACCCGACAGCAGTGCGAAGACGCGGGGCGTGTCTATATTCATGCGGACACCGACCAGCGAACGCTTGAGACCGGCCGTGCTCTGGCGGAGAGCCTGCTTCCCGGTTGCGCGGTCACCGTTCATTCGGAGCCGGACGGCAACCGGGACCCGCTTTTCGACCCCATCTCGGCCGGCATAGCGCAGCCGGATTGGGGCATCGCCGCACAGGCCGTGCGGGAACGGCTTCTGAAACATCCTCCAGGACACTTCGTGGACTTACATCGTGCCGCTTTCGAGGCACTCCAGTTTGTGCTGGATGGCGAAAGCGGTGCGCCCAAGAAACTGCTTGAACCTCCGGAGGAAATCGGTGTCCTGGTAACTGGAAGGTCCATTCAACTAAGTGGACCGCTGAGCGCGGCGTCGACCCTCGGCGAGACCCTGTTGCTCGAATACGCGAACGGCATGCAAGGCAAGGACCTCGGCTGGGGCCGCCTGGACGCGGACACGTTGTTTCGCATTCTCGAGCTGCATGCGGCGTATGCGGATCTGACGCGGCGCACCCTCTATCTGGCTCGGGCCAGGGGCTCCAACCTGCTGGATCATGTGTTGCGATCGATGGAGCAGGCGGCATCCGGGAAGGCGGCAGCGGGAGCGCTGGGCCCTCTGGGAACCGCGGTCCTGATCTTGTCGGGCCACGATGCGAACCTGGCGAATCTCTCCGGCATGCTCGGCCTTTCCTGGCGCCTGCCGGGGTATCAGCCGGACGACACGCCGCCCGGGGGGGCGCTCATCTTTTCGTTGTGGCGGCAGCCGGACACGGCACGATATCTCGTGCGCGCCGAGTACCTGGCGCAGACACTCCAACAGATGCGAAGCGCCGTTCCGCTCACCATGGCCGCGCCACCCGCGAAGGAAGATGTCGCGGTTGCGGGTTGCGAATCCGCGACGGAAATCGGCTGCTCGTGGGACGCGTTCGCGCGAGCGCTCCAGAGAGCCATCGATGATCGATTCGTCTTGAGGCGCCCATAGACACCCGGATCTCAGTTCACACCGGCACGGCCGGCTGGCGCTGTCGCGTTCCCCCGCCCCTTTGATGCCGGCGATGTTGTCATTGATCCTGGACAGCATCTGGCAGAACCTATTGCGACGGCCGGGACCACTCCCGTCGAAGTTCCGCGACGAACTTCTCCGGTTCCCCGGTTTCGAGAAGGACAGCGGCGCCATCGCCTCTCGGCGGCAAGAGCACCAGTCGGCTGCTGCCGGCCCGGTACATGCGAACCTTTTGACCGTTGGCGACTCGAAACCACCCGGATTGATAATGCGCGTTCGCGAATCCATTGGTGCGTGCAACCGGCCGCCAGTCCGTGTCCGTACCGAGGTCCACAATTCGGATGTGCTCGAGGGCCACGGCGGCCGCCTTCGCCGTGACCGGATAAAAGCGGTCATGGATGGTCAGCGCTTCCGGGGTCAAAGTGTAGCTGGGGGGACCCGGTGAGTAAAGCAGGGCGAAGGTCACGAATGCAACCACGCCAATTCCAACAGCCAGACCGACGAGCTTGAGGATGGAACTGCCTGAACCGGAGAATTGCCTCGAACGGAGGGAGGGTCCGGCCACCGCAAACTGCGGAAGCGGGGCGGCCACGCGGATTGCCGTAATGAAGCCGTCCACGTTGTCGGGGCTGAATAGCACGGTCTTTGCATCCGTAATGACAACCACGGCATTGCTGCGATTGGTGACGTACCAGGTGCCTCTCCCAAGCCTGGACGTTTGGAAGATGCCGTAGTAGCCGAACAATCCGCCGCTGCCCCACAACCGCAGGCAGCCCCGAAAATCGTCCGTGGTGGCCGCTCTGATTTCACGAATGCCGTCAAGAGCGATGCGCACGTTCCCAATAAGACGATTGACCACGATGGACCGCTCCAGGATCGCATAGCCCCGCGGTGAGTAAGCAAAGGACAACAGGATGACCGCCGCTCCGAGACCGGCGACAATCGCGCTCCTGGTGACGGCTGCGGCGAGAAGGAGGACGACAAACACAACAACGGAGACGATCTTCGTCGTCGAATCGAACGACGCAGAGAAGGACTGTGATTCGCCTGGCGGCACGCGCGGCCCGATCTTACTCGTGCACCGAGTACTGGCTCTGCGGCGGATTCAGCTTGATCTCCACGGTCTTCTCGGTCTCGCCGATGTCGAAGACGTCGCCAAAGGTCTGATAGTTTTTGGCGATCACCTGGATCTGGATCTTTCCCTGAGGAATCGGCGGAATCTTCGCCGTGCCTTCCTGCGTGGTCTGCATCTCGTACTGGGTCACGATCGACTTGCCCAGCTTGAGTTTGGCGTGGCCGGAGATGAACTTGACGATCACCGAGGCGTGATCGATGGGCTTGCCCGACAGGCTGGTCACCTGCACGGTGATGGTGGTCATGGGCGGCGCCGCCACCAGGGGAAGCGCGCACAGCGCGAGGAGAAGAACGAGAGCCTTTCTGATCATGGGTGCCTCGAACCTCCCATTATGGCAGGCTGTTTCATGTCACATTACGGCTTGATTCCGAAGACCACATACTGGCCCCCCAGGGGGACCTTCGCCAGCGATCTCTCCACCGCGCCGGCGTGCTTGTAAAAGGACTCGGGCAGATAGAGGAAGTATGCGGTGCCCTGCCGGCGAAGGCCAGCCGAGCGCATGCGGTTTCGGGCTTCGCCGGCGGTCAGCAGTGCCGCGTCGCCGTCCACCGGGGTGCGGCCCACGATGAGGCGCGTCACCGGGTTCCAGGGGTTATGTTCAACCATGGCGAAGACCCCGCCCGGCTTGAGCACTCTGGCGATATCCCTGGTGAGATCCTGCCGGTCCTGCAAGGGCACGTGATGGTAGACGCAGACGGTGCTGATGAAATCGAATTCCCCGTCGCCGTAGGGGAGCTTCGTCAGGTGCTCCTGCACGCGGGTCTCGACTCCGCTGGCGCTCCCGAGCATGCCGGCGGAAGGATCGCACCCGGCAACGTGAGCGAAATCGTCCCGCAGGAGCGCGAGCAGCTCGCCTCTGCCGCAGCCCACGTCCAGATAGCGCCACGTTCCGGTGTCGATGTTCCGCCGCCGGAAGTAGCGGCGAAACACATCGCGCTTGCGGCGATAAAAGGCCTCGGAGTTCCGTCCCGTGAAGAGGTCGCGGATAGGGTCCTGCAGCAGGTCGTCATAGGCGGCCGAATAACGGTCGAACCCGGGATCGCTCATCGATGTGTCGCTTGCGCTTTCGGCTGGGCGACGGCGCCTGGCTGGGAAGCTCCCAGGTTGAAGGTGCGGGCAACGAGATACAGAGGCCGGTTCTTGGTTTGCTCATAGAGCTTGCCGACATACTCGCCCAGAATGCCGATGCTGATCAGAATGGCGCCCCCGATCACGGAGACGACGACCATCAGCGAAGTCCAGCCGGGCACCGAATACTGGTGCAGCAGGTGGGCCAGCACCGCTCGCGCAGCCTCTTCCAGACCGAACAGCGCGGCCACCACGCCCAACAGGATGCTCAGCCGCAGCGGCGCCGCCGAAAACGACGTAGCCGCCGTCCAGGCGAACGCCAGCATCTTGCCCAGTGAGTAGTTCGTCCGGCCCGCCACTCTCGGCGCCCGTTCGTAAGGAACGCCGATCTGCGGGTACCCCACCCACGCCACCATTCCACGCAGGAACCGATGCGTTTCCCGAAGCTGCTGCAGGCCGTCGAGGCACGGCCGGGAAATCAGGCGGAAATCGCCGGTGTCCACCGGCAGGTCTTCAAAAACCAGAATCCGCATCAGGCGGTAGAACAGCCACGCCGTGAACTTCTTGAACGGGGTCTCGCCGGAGCGGGACTTGCGCTGCCCGTACACCACGTCGTAGCCTTCGCGGTAGCGGGCGATCATTTCGTGCACCACCTCCAGCGGATCCTGCAGATCGGCGTCCAGGAGCACGACGGCATCGCCTGAGGCGAAATCCAAACCGGCCGTGGAGGCAATCTGGTGTCCGAAATTGCGGGAGAGGTGGATCACCTTGACGCGCGGATCTTCGTCCGCCCACGCCGTGATCCCGGCGAGAGTGGAATCCGAGCTGCCATCGTTGACCAGTACGACTTCCACCTCGCCCTGCAGCTCGGCCATGAACCGCTCGAGGGCCCTGCGGAGAAACGGCGCGGCGGCTTCCTCGTTGTGCATTGGTATGACCAGCGAGACCTTCCACGGGAAAGGCCTCGGCTGCAGGAGATGACTTACTTGCTTTTGAGTGCTGATCTGCGACATACGCTGCCGGCCGCAGCGGAGTGCGCCATGCGGCTCGCTGAGTCGATTCTCGCACTTTGCCCGCCGATGCTCAATCAGCCTCACTCTGGAACCGGAATGCTAGAATTGAGGCGCCATCCCGCACGTGGCCCCCGGCGATGCTGAGACGTGGAATCTGCACAGAGGATGAGTACAGACGCGCGGGACCCCGGCGGCGTTTTTCCGGGGCGCGGGTGTCGTACAGTCTGCTGGACGTCGGCGAGGATCCGACCGACGAACAAATCCGGGTGTTCGAGGACATCAGTTTCACCCTGCGTATTTCCAACGGGACGTTTCGCACGACGTTCCGCGCGCGGTTTTGCGATGTCGATGCGGTGGCGATGCGCTGGATGGAGCGTTTTTTTCCGGCTGGCGCCGAACTGCGCGTCGAGGACCGCGCGGTATCCCACGGGCTGACCTCCTGGGAATGGGCCGAGCAGTTGTTTCCGATTTTCCCGCGCGCGCGGTTCGAAGCCTCCGATATCCTGCTCTACCTGATTCGGCTTTCGCTGGCGGGCGGCGAAACGTTCATCGCGGAGCCGGATGGACGCCCGCTGCAATACACCAGGCCGCCGTTCGTCGTTTCGCTTCAGCATCCGGAACCGCGAAAGTACCCGCTGAATCGTCTGCTGGCGGCCCGCGCGAAACGGAGGTTCCGCCGCCTGGCTCTGCCCGCAGGCTGGACCGAAACGTCCGGCGCGGGCGGTTACCAGGTGAGCAGGATACCGTGCATTCATCCCCAGGCGCTGGCGTTGGCGAGGCGCAATCCGGGATTCCAGTTCCGCGCCCGGTCCGTGTTCGACGCCACGCCCGGCTCGTGCCACGTGCTGCGCACGATGAACATCTTCAACAAGAGTTACTTTTCCGCGGAACAACTGGCCGCGGGCGCCAGCGCCGCCTTTCGGAGCCTCCTTCCCGGCGGCCTCTGGATTGTCGGCCGCACGCTGGAGGAGGACTTCAGCAACCATGCGACGTTTCTCCGCCGGGGGGAGAGCGGCTGGGAGGTTCTGGAGCGAATCGGAGCCGGATCGGAGATGGAGGAGCTGGCGCTCGGCGCCTCGCGATGAGCGCACCTGCCAGCCCGGTCTCTCTGCTGCTGGTATGCCACTCCTATCCTCCTGTGCTGGGTGGCTCGGAACTGGAAGCGCAACGTGTGTGCGCGGCTCTCATCCGGCGCGGGCACCGCGTCACGGTGGTTTGTGCCGGTGGAGATCCTATGCCGCCGGTGCGCGATTGGATGGACCCCATGGGCGTTCCCGTGCGCATCTACGGCAGCCGCTGGAAGGGCGCTCGCAAGGATATCGTGTTCGCATTGCGCGTTGCCGGCATGCTGATCCGCGAGCGCCGGAACTATCAGCTCGTCTATTTCCTGATGCAGGGACTGCACCTGGCCGCGGGACTTCCGGTGGCCAGATTTCTGGGTAAGCCGATCCTGATGAAGATTGGGGGCAGCGGCGTGATTCCGCTGCTGACCAGGTCGCCATCCGGCCGCCTGGAACTGCGCTGGCTCCGCAAATGGGCGCGCCGCGTAATGGTCCTGAACGAGGGCATGCGCGAGGAGGCGTTGCGGGAGGGCTTTCGGCCGGAGCGGCTCCTTTGGATGCCCAACCCGGTGGACACCGGCGAGTTCGCTCCCTGCGACAGTCAGGAGCGGCTCAAGCTGCGCGAGCGATTCGGTATCCCGGCGGCGGCGCCGGTGGTCCTCTATTGCGGCCGGCTGGCGCCGGAGAAAGCGCTGCCTTCCCTGATGGCGGCCTTTGCGCTGGTGGCGCGCCGGAAACCGGAGGCGATGCTGTTGCTGGTGGGTGACGGTCCCATGCGCGACGCCCTGGCCAGGCAGGCGGCCGCGCTGGACATTGGGAACAACGTTCGCTTTGCCGGCCGCGTGGAACCGGCGGAGGTCCGCTCGTGGCTGCGCATCGCCGACGTGTTCACGCTGGTTTCTCCGAGCGAAGGATTCCCGTGCGCGCTGGCGGAGGCGATGTCAGCGGGTCTGCCCGCGGTGGTCAGCGACATTCCGGCCAACCGTCAGTTGGTGGACGACGGGCGGCACGGACTGCTGACGCCCGTGGGAGACACGGAAGCTATCGCCGCCGCAATTCTGCGCCTTGCCGAGGATGCCGGGCTGCGGGCGAGCATGGGACAAGCCGCGCGTGGGCGCATTCTGGACAACTATTCCACTGAAAAGGTCGCCGCCCGCTACGAAACCCTGTTCCGCGAGACGCTGGCGTAGTGGCGGTCGTACCACACTAACGGACACAGGCCACGGGAGCCCACGCTTCTCACGACCGTCGCTCGCCGGAGATGCTCCGTGAAAGCACGCGAAAGAACTCAACCGGCGTGGCGAACCGCAAGCTGGTCCGCCGCGCGACAGCCGGCGTGAAGTGTTTGGTGTTGTGCGTGAGAAACCAATCGGGGCGGCTCGCAATGGCGGACAGCAGTACCGGAACATCTGCCGCATGGCGAATCAGATGGCGCCCGGCTTTGACCTCTGTTTGCCCCGGCCAGGGCACGACCTCCGGCTTCAGGAGCACGATCAAACGGGCATAGTCGTCCAGCGCGCGGTTCGCTTCAGCGGTTTCAAGCCCGCTCAGGCGGATCAGAAGGTTCTCTTCAACCTCGTCGCGAACCGCTTCGGCAAGGACGAGCCGGCAAATCCGTGCCGCGCACAACGAGAGAACGGCCTTATCCAGCCCCCAGGTCGAAACGATGCCCGCGGTCAGAACGTTTGAGTCGAGGAAAAGCCGGACACGTTCTCTCTGGCTCAACGTCCCCTGTTCCCGTGGTGCGATTGGCCGGCAAGCTCTGGATAGCGCCGAGTGAAGACGCGCACGCGCGCCGCGGGCAGCGTATCCAGCAAGTCCGCCGGGCTGACTTTCTGGCGCTCGAATACCGCTGTGATGGATTCACACAGAGCGCGGAAGCGATCCTGCTCCGGGACCAGAATGAGAGCCTCGCCCACTCGCAATACCGCGATGGGAGCACCGGTCTCCAGGCCCAGCTCGTCGCGATACTGCTTGGGGATTGTGAGCTGCCCCTTCTCGCCGATCCGGCTGTTGGCCACGTATTCGACTTGCGGCTGGCTGGAAGGCATGTCTCAACTCCTGGTAAGAATATCCTACCACGGCGGCGGCTCGCAGAAGCTGCGAAGCGTCGAGGATGAAAATTCAGTCACTGGTTTCCGCCGTCCGGTTCGGCGGCCTTCACCACGCGCGCCGGATTCCCCACCGCCACCGAACGCGCGGGAATCGGATTGACGACCACCGCACCGGCGCCTACGGTGGACCCCGCTCCGACGTCGGCCATCACGATGGCGGCCGCGCCGATCCAGCAATCTGCCCCTATCGCCACCGGCCGGAACTCGCCCCGATCCGATCCCAGCATGCGGCCCTCGCTATCGCGCGCGTGTTGCCGGCGCCCGCTCATGATTTGCACGCCGCTGGCGATCTGCGTGCGGTCGCCGATGACGCTGCGCCCAAGGATGCAAAAGGAACCGATGTAGACGCCGCTGCCGACTCGCGCCTGCGCATGCGCGAAGAAAGAGCCGAACTGGATGCGGCTGTTGAGCGCGCACCGGTCCAGGGTCAACTTGTAGTAGGCGATGCGCAGGTAATCGCCCAGGATGCCCGGTGCCAGCGCGAACCCCTGCGCAAACAGCGCGAACGGTGTCTCCACGCGCCCGAAAGCCGACAGCAATGCCGGGAGGAAGACAACGGCCAGAGACACGCCGTGCATGCCGGCCTTGACGACCTTCTTCAAGCCACCACCCCGCGATAGATCTCCACCAGACGCCTCGTCCGTTGCTCCGGCGCGTACCGTTCACGGACCAGTTGCCGGGCCCGCGCGGCCAGACCAGAACTCAACTGCCGGTCCTCCAGCAACCGCCCCATCGATTCGGCGAGCGCGCGGGCGTCGCCGGGTTTCACCAGCAGAGCGGTCTCGCCGTGGGTCGCGATCTCGGGAACGCCACCAACAGCGGTGGCCACCAGCGGGACTCCCGCCGCCATCGCCTCCAGCAGCGCGTTGGGCGACCCTTCGGTCCGTGACGACAGCACGGCAAGGTCGGCAATCCCATAGTACGGCTCGGCCGAGCTTTGTTGTCCCGTCAGGATGACGTTCCCGGCGAGCCACAACCTCCGGATTCTCTGTTCGATCCGTGGCCGCTCGGGACCATCGCCGACAATTACCAGATACGGCGAGAATCGCTTCCGCAGGAGGTTTACGGCATCGAGCAGGGTGAGGTGATCCTTTTCCCGGGACAGCCTGCCCACCACGAGCACCACGTTCCGGTCCGGCGCGATGTTCATCTCCGCGCGCAATGCGGCGGCGTTCTCCGGGTTTCGCGCCTCGGAGGCCCAGTCCGGCTGGATAGCGTTATGAACGATCTCGATGCGTCCCAAGGGCACGCCCCTCGCCTGCAGTTGGCGCCGGAACGGATTGCTCACGGTCAGCACTTTCACCGCGGCGCGCAGCGACCAGCGGTCCAGGCGGTTGTACAGGCGGGCGCGCAGGTCGGGCCACGTGTAGCCATGGTGAAACGCCACCCACGGGGCGCGCCCGGGCAATCCGGCCAGCCGCGCGAGGAAATGGGACTTCACCGCGTGCGTCTGGATGACGTCGGGCTGCACGACGGAGACGAGTTCGGTGAGGGCCAGGATCACGGTGCGATCGAAGCGTCCGCGCTCGGGGATCGCAAAGACGGGGATGGAGTCGCGGCGGGCGGTCTCGACAAAGAAGTTGGAATCCTCGCCGCGCGTGAATGTGGCGATGAACGTCTCCACGCCGTGGGCCTTCGCCCGGCGCGCGAACTCAAGCAGGTTCTTGGCGGGGCCGGTGAGAGTGCGGGCCTCGACGATGGCCAGCAGGCGAAGAGGCTTCACGCGGCGGTCTCCAGCCATTCCCGGTACGTATTGCAGAGCGACTCGCCGAGGATGGTCCAGTCATACCGTTCGCGGACCAGTTGCCGGGCGCAGGCGGTCAACCGCCGCCGCCACGATGCGGACTCCGCGAGGCCGGCCAGTTGGCTGACCCACGCGTCGGGGTCCGCGGGATCGGCCAGGAGAATATTCTCGCCGGGCGCCACATCCAGCCCCTCGGCTCCGAAGGCGGTGGAGACCACGGGCACTCCCGCGGCCATGGCCTCGAGGATTTTCAGCCGCGTGCCGCTGCCCGTGCGAAGCGGGACAATCGCGGCCACGGCTTCCCGGTAGTATGGGCGCACGTCCGGCACGGTCCCGGTGACCTCCACGCCGGCCACCTCGCCGAGGGCCAGCACCGCGGGATCGGGGGTGGCGCCCACCAGCGTCAGCGAGTAGCCCGGCAGGCGCGAGCGCAGCCGCGGCCACACCTCGCGGGTGAATTCGACGGCCGCTTCGACGTTGGAATGGTAGTTCATCAGCCCGACGAAGACGATGCGGTTCGGTGACGCTGCGGGCGCTTCCGTGTCCGCGAAGTACGCCGTATCGACGCCGTTGGGCGCCACGGCCACGCGCGCGGCCGGTACCATCTGCCGCAGTTGTTGCCGTTCGCGCTCACTGCAGACCAGGTGACCGAAGGCGGAGCGCAGAGTGGACCGCTCCAGCCGCTCCATCCTGCGCGCCGTGACCGCGGAATAAAGGCGGCGGACCAGCGAGCCGGCGCCCGCCTGGTAGCGCCGCATGAGCTCCGATTCGATGTTGTGCCAGTCGTAAACGATGCGTGTTCTGGCGCCCATGGCCTCGGCGAGCGGCGCCAGATAGCCGGCCATGTGGATGCTGTCCAGATGAACCAGATCGTAGCGCTGGCCGTAGGCGACATGGAAAAGCGCCGCCGACATCTCGTTGGACGTGTAGTTCAGCACGGGCAGGGGCCAGCGGCCGACCAGGCCGCGAACGATCTTCCACGGCGTGTAAGCGCGCGGTTTGGGGACGGCGATCACGTTGCGGCAGAAGGGCAGATCGGCGCGGGACAACGGCGCGGCCCCCGGCTCGGTGAAGTGCACATGGGTGAGATCGGCCTGTTGCCCCAGCGCGCGGGCGAAGTAATACTCCCGCAGCTTGGCGCCGCCGAGCGGTGGCCAGCATTGCCGCGGGGAAAGGAAAAGGATTCGCATGAATGGCCGCGGCCAGCGGTCAGCGGGCGCGCCGATCCGGGTCCCTCTCTACTCTAACGCCCCGCGGAGGCGGCTATAATACGAGCGTGGAGAAAACGGTCAGGGTTTTCGCCAGCTTCGCGGATGCCGACGAAGCCGACGCACGCGACGACGCGTCGATGTCCCCCGAGCAGCGCCTGAATATCCTGATCGAACTCCGCGACCAACGCCACCCCGATGCCGCTGAACAAGGACTTGCGCGAGTTTCTCGGGTTGTTGAACTCGAACGGGGTTGAGTATCTGGTGGTTGGCGCGTTCGCTGTCGCCTATCACGGCTTCCCTCGCTACACGGCGGATCTCGATTTGCTGGTGCGGCCAACTGCGGAGAACGCCGACCGGGTCCTGCGCGCGCTGTCGGAATTCGGCTTCGGCAGACTGGGCATCCAGGCGGCGGATCTTCGCACGCCCGGCGTGGTGGTCCAGTTGGGAGTGCAGCCAAACCGCATAGATCTGCTGACCACAATTTCCGGTGTCAGCTTCGAAGAAGCATGGGCCACGGCCTGCGAAGCGGAACTGGAAGGAATCCCGACACGCTTCATCGGCCGTTCGGCATTACTCCGCAACAAGCAGCAGACCGGCCGCGCCAAAGACCTCGGCGATGCCGAAGAGCTGCGAAAACGGACTACCGAACAGGGTGGCTGAGAACCAGCCGGGAGGTTCCAGCGCGAAGGCCGATAGCATTATGGCGGAGAGAGTGGGATTCGAACCCACGTTAGAGTTTCCCCTAAACACGCTTTCCAAGCGTGCGCCTTCAACCACTCGGCCATCTCTCCGGAGCAGTGGAGGAACGAACGCATCCAGTGTAACAGACGCTTCCGGCGCTTCGCCCGCCAGTCAGGTCTCGCCCTCGCCGCTGCAACAACTTAGCGCCTGGGCGCCGGGCTCCCGGCCAGCCCGCTCATGCTAATATTGGGAATCTGGGAACACTCCCGCGCTGTTCTCCGTTTCCATTATCTGGAAAGCTTTCTCGGGAAAGGTCTATGCAACGTCTCCAATCGCACCTGGCGGTTTTCTGTACTCCTCTGACCAGCTCGCGCCAAACGGACCGCGGCCGCGCCGCCGGAGCCCGCGAGCCCTTTGTTTCCATGGCGGCCCGGCTCGCGGCCTTTGCGCTCCTGCTTCCTGCGCTCCTTGCGCCCCTTGCCGAGGCCCAGTCCCCGCCAGCGGACTCGGTGGTCCGGATTGAGCCCGCTCAGGGCGGTTGGAGCTGGCTGACCCACTCCTACCGGCAGCGGAACGTGCCGCCCATCCGTCTGACCAACTCGTCGCGCCTCGCGTCGCTGGTGCGGGCGGGCAATCTCTACCTTTCGGCGCAGGACGTGGTGGCGCTGGCCATCGAGAACAACATCGACGTGGAAGTGCAGCGTTATGCGCCCTTGCTGGAAACAGAGGTGCTCAAGCGCGCCCAGGCGGGTGGCGCGCTGCGCAGCGTGGGACTGGGCGTGGCCGCGGGCCCGCAGAGCGTCAGCCTGCAGGGGGTCAGCGTGAGCAGCAGCGGCATCAGCGCAGGCGGAGGTGGCGTGGGTTCGGGCGGTGGCATTGTCACACAGTTGGGGCCGGCCATTCCGTCCCTCGACCCGACGGTCTCCTTTGGGGCTGAATTCCAACACCTCACCAGCCTGCAGAGCAACACGGCCCTGGTCGGCATCCCGACCCTCGTGCTGGGTTTGCGCGCGTACCAGGCGCAGTACTCGCAGAACTGGGACTTCGGCTTGAACACGGTGCTTACGTACGCCAGCGAGCGCATCAAGACGAACAGCCAGTTCACCGACCTGAACCCGTATACGCAGGGCGACATCGACCTGACGGTGACCCAGAACCTCCTGCAGGGCTTCGGATCGGCCGTGAACGGGCGCAACATCCGCGTTCAGAAGAACAACCTGAAAGTGACCGACCTGCAGTTCAAGCAGCAGGTGATTACCACGGTGTCGGCGGCGCTCAATCTCTACTGGGATCTGGTGGCCTTCAACGAGGACGTGCAGGCGCGCCAGCACGAAGTGGAGACGGCGCAGCGGCTCTATGACGACAACAGGAAACAGGTGGAGATCGGTTCGCTGGCCGAGATTGAAGTCACCCGCGCGGAAGCGCAGCTTTACACGGCCAGACAGGATCTGCTGATTGCGCAGACCAACGTGCTGCAGCAGGAGACGGTGCTGAAGAACGCCCTGAGCCGCTCGGGCGTGGCCACGGCCGAGCTGGCCGAAGTGCACGTCATCCCGCTCGACAAGATGGTGGTTCCCGAAAAGGACGAGATTGCCGCGGGCGACAAGCTGGTGGATGAGGCATTGAACAACCGCGTGGAAATCGCCCAGGGCCGCATCAACATCGACAGCAACAAGCTGAATCTGGTGGGCATCAGGAATTCGCTGAAGCCTTCCCTGCAGGCCTTCGCGGAGCTGACCAACAACGGCCTGACCGGCGTTCTGACTCCGTACGGGACGGAACAGGGAGTGGCGGCGTATGCGGTCGGCGGGTACGGCAATTTGCTGGCGGAGATCGCCCGGAGGAATTACCCGAACTACTCGGCGGGCTTCGCGCTGAACATCCCGTTGCGTAACCGCGCCGCGCAGTCGGATTACGCCACCAGCCTGCTGGAAATCCGCCAGAACGAATTGAACCTGCAGAAGAGCGTCAATCAGGTGCGCGTGGATGTGCAGAACGCGGTGATCGGAGTGCAACAGGCCCGCGCGCGCTATGAGGCGTCGGTGAAGGCCAGAGTGCTGCAGCAGCAGACGCTCGACGCGGACCAGAAAAAGTACGGTCTGGGAGCGGCCACCGCCTATCAGGTGGTGCAGGACCAGCGCGATCTGGCCACCGCCGAGAGCGACGAGGTGCAGGCCATGGCCAACTACAGTCATGCCCGGATCGCTTTCGACCAGGCGCTGGGGATCACTCTCGAGGTGAACCATGTCTCGCTCGCCGAAGCGCTGAGCGGACACGTCCAGGCCGTTGCCTCCAGCCTGCCCGCGGAGGAGAAGCCGTGAACGCCCCGCGCGCAACACCGCATGGTGGCGCGGCGCCGCAAAAACGCGGCTGTCGCCGCGTGTCCACACCGGCGCAGAGTTCCCTGGGAAGTACGCGGCTGGCGCCAAGTGTCCCGCGCTTCTACCGCCGGTCGCTGGCAGTCGGACTGAGCTGGCTGTGCGCGTTCTCACTGCTTCCAGCTCAGGAGGCGCCCATCGCGCCGGTGAGGCCCTCGGCGCCCATTGTCTGGCGGCCGTATCTGTCCACCGAGGTTCCGCCGGCCCGTCTGGCGAATTCGCCCCGTCTGCGCGATCTGGTGCGGGCAGGCAAGCTGTACCTGACCGCGCAGGATGCGATCGCTCTGGCGCTGGAGAACAACATCGACGTGGAGGTGGCCCGCTACAACCCGCTGGTGGCGGCATGGCAGTTGGAACGCGCTCAGGCCGGCGGCGCATTGCCCGGCGTGCCCAGCAGCGCGTCGCAGGCGGGTTCGGTGGCGAGCGGACAGGGCGTATCCGGCAGCCAGGCAGCCGCCGGCGTCACTGCCGGGCCGAGTACCGTCAGTACCACGGCTACCGGCAACGCGACCATCGCCCAGATTGGCCCGGTGACGCAGACGCTGGACCCGACTATTCAGGAAACATCCACATTCAGCCATAAGTCGACGCCGCAGTCGAGTACCGTCCAGAGCGGCGTTGCCAATCTGATCGACAATACGCGCGTCTACAGCGGATCTCTGCAGGAGGGGTTCCTCAGCGGCGGCAGCGTCAACGTCAGTTACAGCAACCACTACCTGAATGAGAACTCTCCGACGGACGTCCTGAATCCCTCGGAAGCGCCCAGCCTCTCCGTTACCGTGCAACACAACTTCCTGAATGGCTTTGGCGTGGCCGTGAACGCGCGCACCATTACCGTAGCCAGGATCAACCTCAGGATCGCGGACCTCAACTTCCGGACCCAGGTGATCGGCGTGGTGGTGAGTGTCCTGAACGCCTACTATGCTTTGTCGGCCGACTACGAGAACGTCAGGGCGAACCAAACCGCCCTGGACGTGGCGCAGAAGTTCTATGAGGACAACCGGAAGCAGGTGGAAGTGGGAACGCTGGCGCCGCTGGACCTGACCACGGCGGAATCGCAGGTGGCGTCCAGCCAGCGCGATCTGGTGGTGGCCGAAACCAGCCTGCAACAGGACGAGGTGACGCTCAAGAACCTGCTGAGCCGAAACGGAATCGCCGATCCGGCGCTGGCCAGCGCGCAGATCGTGCCAGTGGATCGGATTTCCATGCCTACCAGCGACGATCTCCCGCCGGTCGGCACCCTGGTTCGACAGGCGCTGGCCAACCGCAGCGACCTGGCCGCGGAACGCGCGAACATAACCAGCGCCGAAACCTCGGCCCTCGGAACCCGGAACGGACTCCTGCCGGTTGCGGGCGCTTACGCCACACTGAGCGAGGTGGGCCTGGCGGGAACACCCCAGCCGGTGGTGGTGCAAACGCCGTCCGGCGCGCGCGTGGAGACTGCCAACCCCTACTTTGCGGGAGGTCTTGGCAGCGCGCTCGGCCAGATGTTCCGGCGCGATTTTCCCTCCGACAGCGCTGTTGCGTATATCGCGGCTTCGCTCAGAAACCGCCAGGCGCAGGCCGATTATGGCATCGACCAGCTTCAGCTTCGCCAGACGCAGCTCACTACTGAGAAAGACTTCAAGCAGGCGCAGGTGGACGTCATGAATTCCGTGGTGGCGCTGCGCCAGGCGCGTGCCCGCTACGACGCCGCCGTGCACAACCGGATTCTGGCGCAGCAGCTTCTCGACGCCGAGCAGAAGAAGTTCGCGCTGGGCGCGTCCACGCCCTACGCGGTGGTACAGCAGCAGCGCGACCTGGCGTCGGCGCAGTCGGTAGAGATTTCGTCGCTGGTCAGTTACAGCAATGCGCATGTGGCGCTGGACCGGACGCTGGGGACAACGCTGGATGTCAATCACGTGAACATCGGTGAAGTTCGGGATGGCAGGATCGCACAGGCGCCGGCGGCTCCCCCGGCCGGGAATCCGGGGCCCTGACGGACGTCCCGGAACGGTACAGTTGGACCATTCAGGGCCGGCCTTACGATTCATTACGGAAATTTTTACGAACCAAAATGGTCTGGCATCCATCCAACCGTAGTGAATGCAAGGTTTGCAGTTTGGTAAACAGGTTGCTCCCCTGAGGAGTGAAATGAATGGGAAGGCTCAAGGAACGAAGGTTGCTCCCCTGCCAACACCCCCTGAAGTTGCAAGACCCTTGACGTATCTTCTTTGACCCAATCTACAGAACCCCTGCCCAACCAGGTTCCTTGAGCTTTGGGCCGGCAACGGCCCAAAGCTCTTCCCATTTTTTGCGCCCGATTCGGCCGCACGTGCTGCAACGGCAGTGGCCTGCCAATTGCACGGAATAGCAATTGTTGATGTTGTTTCCGCCCCTGCTGGCAGGAAAACACATGGAGAAGGAGGCAAACGGGTTGTTCTGGCGTCGTGGACTTGTCTGTTGCTGTCATTTTCCCGACATCCACTGCTACTAAGCCGCCCGTGTGACCCATGATCTCGGCGCTCGTTTTCAGCAACAACCAGCCTCTGACGAACTATGTACGAGGCGTCTGTGCGATGTCGGCGGAGATTTCCGTCGCGGGAACCCTCGAGACCGTCCGCACGGGATACGCGATTGCCCGGCAGCTCTCGGCCTGGGCGCCGGAACTGGTGCTGCTGGACATTGGCGAGGAAGACATGCAGAACCGCATCGGAGCCGCGGTGCTGCAGATCCAGACTGAGTCTCCGTCAACGGCCATCGTCCCGATCTGCTCGCAACGCGGCCCGGAAGTACAGCAACTGGCGGAAACCGTGGGGCTGGTTGCGCCGCTCGCGCCGCCTTTCTCCAGCGACGATCTCGAAACGGCCGCCATTGACGCGCTGGGCGCCACCATGGACGCGAAACGAGGGTTCCTGGCTGTTTTCGCGCCGGCCCGTCCGGGATCGGGCGCCACGACGGTTGCGCTCAACGCGGCCTGGCAGGTGGCGCGAAACCGCAGCTTTCGCACGCTCTTCGTCGAAGTGGACGAAGAAATGGGCGCCGCGTCGATTCTGCTGGACAACGGAGAGATTGGGATCGCCGCGGGCGACGATCAGGGTTTCCTGACGGAGGCGGGATTCAAACAGCACGTTCGCCATCTGGGGCCGCTTCACGTGATCACCGGCGTTCGCCTGCGAGCGTTGACGAAGATGAAACGCTGGGCGGTGCTGCGGCTGGTGACCTGCGCCAGGTCCTACTACGATTTTGTCTTTGTCCGCGTGCCCTCCCTCACCCATACCAGCGTGAAGCCGTTGCTGAGCATCTCCCGCAGGATCTGCATCACCGCCACGCCCGACGTGCCGTCGCTGGCGATGGCCCGGCGGAGGTGCGCCGAGCTCCGCGAGGCCATCGAGTCGGCCCGCGTGGTGCTGGTGGTCAATCGCTGTAACGGAGACTTCGCGGAACGCCACTTCCGCCACCTCCTCGATCACGACAACATCGAACTGGTGCCCGATGCGCCGCGGCAGGTGCAGCAGTCGTACCGGGAATCCGGCGTAGTGGAGGTGGGCGGGCCGTTTGCGCGAGCCATCCATTCGGTGGCATCGGCGGTAACCGGGAGCGCCAGCGCGTGCCCGCCTCCGCCCTCGCGGCCGAGCCTGGCGCTGCTCGCCCGATTGTTCGCTCCCGAAGGCACCTGACCGCCCGGAGACAAGGCGCCGGCCGCGTTTGTGCGCTCCCGGGCGATGCGCGGCTGGCGCCGCACGTCCGCACGTCCGCAGGTCCCGGCGCAAGACGCCCGCACGCGATACTATTGCTTGCGGGGCATCGTCCATCCATGCTGAGCGAGAAACAAACGGAACTGGCGCACAAAGCTCTCGACGGCTTCACCATCGAACTCCCTTCCTGGGGATTCGCCAACACCGGGACGCGGTTCGGCAAGTTTATTCAGGCCGCGGCCGCCACCACCACTGAAGAGAAGCTGGCCGACGCCGGGGTGGTGCATCGGTTCACCGGATGCTGTCCGAGCGTAGCCGTTCACGTGCTGTGGGATTTCCCGAATGGCCTGCCCGACGTTCCCGCGGTGCTGGGCGCGGCCGCCGCGCAGGGCGTACGCATCGGGGCCATCAATCCCAACGTGTTTCAGGACCAGCGCTACAAGAACGGATCGCTGGGTAATCCCGACCCGGACGTGCGCCGGCAGGCGCTGGAGCACATTCTCGATTGCGTGGAGATTCAACGCGCTACCGGCTCGCGCGATCTCTCCCTCTGGTTCGCCGACGGCCTCAGCTACCCGGGGAGCGGCTCGATTCGCGCGCGGAAGAACTGGTTCGCCGAAGGGCTGGCCATCGTTCATGCCGCCCTGAGCGGCGATCAACGCATGCTGGTGGAGTACAAGCCGTTCGAACCGGCCTTCTACGCCACCGACGTCGCCGATTGGGGAATGTCGTACCTGTATTGCCGGCACGCCGGGCCGCGGGCGAAGGTGCTGGTGGACACCGGCCATCACTATCAGGCGCAGAACGTGGAGCAGATTGTCGCCTGGCTGCTGAGCGAGGGCATGCTGGGCGGCTTCCACTTCAACGACCGCCGCTACGCCGACGACGATCTCACGCTGGGCTGTCTGGACCCCTACCAGGTGTTTCGCATATTCCACGAAATCCGCTTTTTCGCATGGGAAACCGGGACCGAGCCCGACATTCCCTACGTGGTGGACCAGAGCCACAACCTGAAGAACAAGATCGAAGAGACCCTGCAGACCGCCGGCAACGCGCAGGAGTTGTTCCTGAAGGCGGCGCTGGTGGATCATGAGAAGCTCGCGTTCCACCAGGCGGGAGCCGATCTGGTGGACGCCGAGGAATGCCTGCGCGCGGCGTTCTTTACCGACGTGCGGCCCCTGCTGCGGGAATGGCGCAAGGCCAGGGGGCTCGCCGAAGATCCGCTCACGGCCTTTCGCGAGAGCGGCTATCTGCAGGCGGCGGAGAAAGAGCGGGCGGCGAAGAATCGGGGAATGGTTTCCAGCTATGCATAAGTCAGAAAACCGCTTGTTGACGCGCGCGGCTCGGGAATGCCGCCACCAGGCCGCCACGGTTACCCAGCGGAGGCCGGTGGCGATGCTGGTGACTCTGGCTGCCCTGCTTTCGGCGGGCGCCGTGGCCGCGCCGGTCCATCTGCGCTGCGAGTATCTGGTGAATCCGATGGGCATCGACGCTCCGGCGCCCCGGCTGTCGTGGCAAAGCGACAACACCGAGCGCGACTGGCGCCAGACGGCGTACGAGATTCGAGTGGCTGGCAGCGCCGGCCGCCTCAGCAAACCCGACGTTTGGGACAGCGGCAAACAGGCCTCCGGGGAATCTGTAGGCATCGCTTATGCTGGCCCGGCGCTGGAAGCGCGCCGGCGTTATTACTGGACCGTGCGGGTGTGGGATTCGAATGGCCGGCCCTCGCCGTGGGCGGAGACGGCGTGGTGGGAAATGGGTCTGCTGGGCAAAGCCGGCTGGAGCGCGAAATGGATCCGCTGGACGAACCCGGAAGACGAGGCGGACCGGGCCGGCATTCGCTGGATCTGGCATCCCGCGCAGGATGCCAGCGCCGTGCCGCCCAATACGGTGTGCGTATTTCGCCTGAACCCGGCGCTGGCGGACAAACCGCGCGAGGCGGCTCTGTTCGTGCAGGCGAAGGGTGACTTCCACGTGACCGTAAACGGCCACGACGCCGGAAAGAAGACGAGGAACTGGCAGACCTTTGACCGGCGCGAGATTCGCGA
>JBEKPY010000100.1:0-20488 GCA_049520275.1 Bryobacteraceae bacterium | reverse complement strand
GAACAGGGAGCCCGCGGCCGGGACCCTCAGGTCATCCGGAAACGCGCCCGGAAACTCGTCGGAGACCTGCGCCGGCTCGGCTATAAAGTGCTGATCGAGGAAGCAGCCCCGAATGCTGCCTGAGGGTATTTTTCGAGGGTGTCCACGGAGGAGCCGGCGCTTCCACTGGTGTTATCAACGGTTCGCGCGCGGCCTGCTAAAATCCGTTGAGAGGAGAAATTGATGAAGCTCAAGCACATTTCAGTGGTGTTACTGTTTTCCGGCGTGTTGTTCGCCGCCAACGACGCGGTGCGGCGCCTGCACGACGCGGCGGAAGTGATTACCGAGGTCATGGGGGCCGCGGACAAGGCCATTCCTCAGGACCTTTTCGACAAGGCGGAATGCCTGGTAGTGGTGCCCGGCGTGAAGAAGGTGGCGTTCATCGGCGGCGCCAAGTACGGCCGGGGCTTCATTTCCTGCCGCCGTCACGACGTGGGCGGCTGGTCGGCTCCGGCCGCGGTCAAGGTGGAGGGCGGCAGCGCCGGCTTCCAGATTGGCATCTCGGAAACGGATGTCATCATGGCCGTCATGAACCGGCGCGGCGCGGACAAGCTGCTGGAGAGTAAGTTCACGCTCGGCGCGGACGCTTCAGTGGCCGGGGGCCCGGTGGGGCGCACCACTTCCGCCGACACGGACGCGCAGATGCAGGCCGAGATCCTGACCTGGTCGCGAACACGGGGAGCGTTCGCGGGCATCGCGCTGGACGGCGCGACTTTGCGTCCGGACGACGATACGAACAAGGACCTCTATGGCACAGTGACTTCGAATCGCGAGGTCATCGAGCACGCGAAGCCTCCGGCAGGAGCCCAGGAGCTGCTGGATGTGCTGAACAAGTACTCCAGCCACAAGGGGTGAGCGATTAGCTTGTACCAACGCGGCTGTCGCCGCGCGTTCCTGCGTGTCCCTAGCGCGAGAAGAAGCTGGCCACCGGGGCGGGCGGCTCGGTTTTGCGAATGGCGCGCCACAGCACCGCGTTCAGCGCATCGTCGTCGTTGCGGTCGGCCTCGCGGAAATCCATGGCGGCATCGGCGGAGGGGGGCACACCGGCCGTGGGGGCGGGGTTGCGCTGGTCCAGCGGCGTGCGCGGCTTCTCCGCCTGCCACGGCGCCAGCACCGGGTCCCTGGCGAACGCCGCGAACATGGGCGTGGCGCCGGCGTCGAAGTGGGTCATGGGGTTCAGGCCCAGAATCAGCTCCATGGTGCGCAACACCGACGTGGTGTTGTACAGGGTGCTGTCAATCGCGCCGCGGCGCGTGTAGGGCGAGACCACGTACGCCGGGGAGCGGTGCGAATCCACGTGGTCCGGCCCGTTCTGCGCGTCGTCCTCCACAATGAACACCGCGGTGCTGGCCCAGAAGCGGCTTTTGGAAAGGGCCTCCACCAGCATGCCCACCGCGTAGTCGTTGTCCGCCACCAGCGCGAACGGCGTCCCCTTGCCCGAATGCACGCCGTAGGTGTGATCGTTGCCGAGGCGCATCAGCATGAGCTGCGGCATCTCGCCGGTTTTCTCGAACCCGGCCAGATCGGCGAGGAACACCTTCGCGCGCTCCACGTCGGGATAGTCGAGGTCGAACCCGCGGAACTTCATGTTGGTGATGCCGGCCAGCGCCGGATCGCGGACGGTGCCGATCTGGGCGCCGTCGGGGGCCGCGGTCTCCCGGTTCTCCACCCAGTGTCCGTAGTTGCGCATGGTGATGCCGTGCGCGGCGGCGTTGGTCCAGAGATAGCCGGCGGGAGGCAGCGCGGCCGGTTCGCCGCCTTCGAAATCGTACGTCTTGCGGCGGCCCGCGTAGTTGCCCGGCCACATTTTCTGCACGTAGTCGGAGGCGATGGCGGCGGTGCTCCAGTTGTGCCCGTCGGCGCTCACGTCGGCGTTGACGTAGAAGTTGTCCAGCAGCACGAAGTCGCGCGCCAGCTTGTGCTGATTGGGGGTGACGTTTTCGCCGAACAGCACCAGCGACGGGTCGCAGTTGCCCTTGCCCATGTCGCCCAGCACCTGATCCCAGGAGCGGTTTTCCTTGACGATGTACAAGACGTGCTTGATGGGCGAGGGGTCGCCGGGGACGCTCGGAATCGGGCTGCCCGCGGGGCCGGGGACGGCATCCAGCATGTTGTCGTCGTACGGCGAGTTCGCCAGCGTCTGCCGCGTGTATGCAGCGAGCGCGGTTTCATCGAAGGGCGCGATGAACGACGCCGTGCCGGTCTGGATCTGCGCGACGTACTGGGCTTGCCCTCGGGCGGCCTGCTGGCGCCGGCTCAGCGTCGGGTTGGGGCCCTGCGGATTCGCGTAGCTGCGGCTGCCCTTCGCGTTGATGGCCACCAGCGTGCCGTCGGCCAGCACGCGCGCGGCGGTGGGATACCAGCCTACGGGCACGAAGCCTTCCACGTGCGTGTGCGGTTCGCTGACGTCGGCCACGGCCACCGCGTTGGCGTCCGAGCACACCGCGTAGAGCCGCTTCTGGTCCGGGCTCAGCGCCAGCGCCGAAGGAGTCATGCCCAGCGGGTGGCGCGGCGTCATGGCCACGTTAATGGTCTCGATGCTGGTGATGGCGCTCTCTCCCACGCCCAGCACGTACACGTTGTTGGTGTTCGCCGCGGCCACAAACAGACGGGCGCTCCACGGCGGGGCTGCTTCCGCGTCGTCGTCGCCCTCCACTGCTTCGGGCTTGCGATCGCTCCAGACAATATCGGTAGCGTGCGCGCCGAGGCGCACCGAGTTCAACAGCGAACCGTTGGACGCCTTCAACTGCTGGAGCGTGCCGTCGGCCCAACTAGTGACGAAGAACGAATCGCCGCTGGGGTGGAAGAGGATGCGGTAGGGCCGCCGGCCGGTCTTGAAACGGTCGATGACCCGGCCCGATTGCGGGTTCACCACCAGCACGGAATCGTGAAAGACGTCGGCGGCATAGAGCAGGCGGCCGTCGGGGGACGCGGCCACGTCGCCGATGAAGTCCTTCTCGCCGGGGTGCTCGACGAGCGCGAACGTGCGGCCGGGCTTGAGCGAGCCGTCCGCGCCGAAAGCAAACTCGAAAATAGCCGCGCGCGATGCGCCACCCACCCAGAGCGTGTGGCCGTCGGGCGAGAAAGTCAGGCCGAGCCAGCCGTCGGGCACGGGGGTGCGGCCCAGCTCGCGCCGCGCGGCCGTGTCGATGACGCTGAGCGACGGCGGATTGTACCCGCCGTTCAGCACCACCAGATACTTCCCGTCTTTCGACAGCGCGCAGGACATGGGCAGCGTGTCCAGCGGAATCTGCGTGCCGGCGGGCCGCAGTCGCCAGCCGCTGTTGAGCAGGAAGCTGCCATCGGGCTGCGGGCCAACCTGCTCGCGCGGCACGGTTTGGGACGACAGCGTGAGGGCAAGGACGAGAACGGCGGGAATGTAGGTGAATCGCACGGTGAGACTCGTTTCTCAGGATAGCGGATGGGGGCGGGGGAGATGAACGCGGCTCATCGCCGCGTGTCCGATTACCGCAGCGAGACCCGCTTCCCGGTTCGCGCCGAGTCGCGCGCCGCTTCGAGGATTTGCGTGACGATGATGTTGTTCTCCAGCGAGGAGAGGCCCGTGGGTTCCTTGCCATGTACGACGGCGGTCAGGTACGCGAGGAAGTCCCGCGCGTCCGCTGGCAGCGGCGGCGGCGTGCGGGTCTCTTCCTGCGCCCCCTGCAACCTGGTCCGCAGGGTGTTGCCGCCGGTTGCGATCGCGTACCCACGCTCGGCATAAACTTCGAAGTCTTTGCGTCCGATCGGCCAGTTCCACGACGCCTGGATGATCCCCTGCGCTTTCGGGTACTCCAGCACGACAGTGGCTTCGTCGTCCACGCGCGGATAGATCCGTGGCTTGAACTGCTGGGTAACGGCAGTCACGGTGAGAGGAGGCTGGTTGTCCATCAGCCAGGTCATCAGATTAGCGCCGTAGCAGCCGAAGTCGTAGAGCGCGCCGGCTCCGTTCTGCACGGGATCGGTGAGCCATCCCAGGAAGGCCGGGCCGACGCCGATCTCTTTGGGTCCCTGATGGCCGTCCATCGCGACCATTTTGCGGATGTCGCCGGCGGCGCGCTGCACCTTCATGAAATCCCAGATGGCGGCGTGGCTGGGGTACCACGTGGTCTCGTAATTCACGATGACGCGAATGTGCCCGCGCTCCGCGGCGTCGCGAATCGCACGCGCGCCGGACATGTCCACGGCGAGCGGCTTCTCCATCATCACGTGGACATGGCGCGCCGCGCAGACCTGGACCACGGAGGGATGATCGCGGGTGCTGGTGAAAATCGAAACGGCCTCCGGCGAGGCCTTGTCCAGCATGGTTTCGAGATCCGTGAAGAAGAGGGGGTCGGCCAGGCCGAAACGCTCCGCGTAGCTGCGGGCGAGAACGGTATCGGGTTCCCAGATGCCGACGAGTTGCACGCCCTGATGGGTCTTCAAGGCGTTCAGGAAGCCATCGACATGGCCGTGAACGAGACCGGCGATGGCCACCCGCAAGGGCTGCGAGGGGACTGGGCTGGGCGTCTGTGCCAGGGCTGGCAGTGCAAGAAGGAGAGCGAACAACAGCATTCGATTCATGTCGGTGTTCCTCCGTGAGCACAAGTAAGGGTCGTAGGCGTTGACGTGACAGGCCGGTTCCATCAGTGCCCCGCTTCGAGTACCCGACTCAGGTGACGTTCTATACGCTCTTTGTTCTCGTCAAGACTTGAAAATATCTTGTCGCACACGTCGGTGAACTTGGCGACGGCTTTACGATTGATCCGTTCGTGTTCCTCAAAAACGCCAAGAGATTGAAATTTCAGTCCCCACCGTTCGAAAGTCAGCAAATTAATTGTCGCATCCTTGACTTTGCTGTCGTTGGGTAAAGCGAATATGAGGAGCGGGTTGGCGATCTCATTGATTCGGTAGTCCACTGGATAGCGCTTTCTGAGATCGTGAACAGGGTGCGTCCAATCAAGGCTCAGACGCTCTGGTGGAACGTGGGATTGAATGAATGCCTTGAAATCCTCTAAGAAGGTAGATCGTACACGCTCCCTCGACAGGAATGAAACATCACTGACCTTGGAGAGCGCCTGCACAAAGTTGAAAAGCGCATCGCCGTATCGGTTGTCTGTGACTGGAATAATAAACTCCCCGTCCCTGTCCTCAACGGAGAAACTGGAAAGTGAGCCCTGGACGATTTCGTGGCGGTTGCCAGATTCGAGTTCTGCTTCATCCAGCCAGTACGACAAATGCATCAGCGTGTGTGCTTCATCGGTGAGAATCCAGCCGTCACCATCGCGCTTCAACACGATACCGAAATGATCTCCGTCTTCGAACCGAAAAGGCGTCAGGACGCGAAAACGGTCTAGTCCTTCCGGCTGAAGGTCGATCTGCTCGCAGACCCTATTCCTGAAGTCCTGTGTGACCGGATCTGAGCTCATATTGTCTGCCCCTGGAACAACGGCGATTCCTCGATGGGAGAGCGGAAACCGCATTCATCAAGCAGCAAGTCAATCGCACCTTGAAGATCGTGGTAACGATTGGTCTTCTTTGCGAAGTGATCCTCACTAAAGCCGGCTTGCTGGTATCTCTCCGTAGCAGCGTGGATGTGGAAGTCGTAGAACGTCTCGTTCTCCATTACGTTCGTGTGATAGTGCGACTTGCCATTGTACCGACGCAACCGAAACACGCTGTGCAGATGGGGCAACCGGTATCCGAGTATCACAGAAAAATCGAGCATATTAATGGTCGATAGTCTAACGAACACCACGAACTGGTTCCCGGACGACGAGGGGATGGTGAAGTCCTTGCGCTTATGATGGCTGCGCCCCGTGAGGGTGCCCAAAGGACATAACTGCGGAGGAAGGGACTTTCTCTCTTCGATCAGTGACTTGATATGGTCCTCCGAAAGAGTGAACATCGCCTATCGCGGCTTCCGGTGAAGGTTGTGGGTCCTACGAACGCGTGCGAAAACGTCGTCCTCGGCAATCCCGCTGGCGTCGCCCTCATCGATGGCAGTGCGCAGTGCTGCGAGCCTCGCGTCGTACGCCCGGAGGCGCCGGTACGCCTCATCCCACGGAATCATGCGCACCGCTCCGCTGTCGATCTGCTCGATACGACGCCGGACCTCTTCCCGCCAGGCTTCTTCCACGCCGTCGTCATCTCTCGCCATCGCCCCATTGTACGCCGAGCACCGCCAAAACACGGCTGCCGCCGCGTGTCCGTCAAGGCCCCCTACTTCTCCGCGAACCGCTGCGCGATGGGGAACCGGCGCCCCATGCCGAACGCCTTGCTGGTCACCTTCAAACCGGGCGCGGCCTGCTGGCGCTTGTACTCGTTGCGATCCACCTTATTAATGATGTCGCGCACCAGCTCTACCGGCGCCCCGGTCAGCTCGGCGATGTCCTGCGGCGACCGGTACTCTTCCACGTAGGCCTTCAGAATCGGATCGAGCACGCCGTACTCGGGCAGCGAATCCGAGTCCTTCTGATCGGGCCGCAGCTCCGCCGAGGGCGGCTTGGTGAAGACGCTCTCCGGGATGGCCTGGTTGTGCCGGCGGTTGGCCACTCGCGAAAGCTCGTACACCAGCGTCTTGGGAACGTCGCTGATCACCGCCAGGCCGCCGCACATGTCGCCGTAGAGCGTGCAGTACCCCACGGCCAGCTCGCTCTTGTTGCCGGTGGTGAGCACCAGCGCGCCCCATTTATTCGACAGCCCCATCAGCGTGAGGCCGCGCAGGCGCGACTGAATATTCTCTTCGGCCGCGTCCGGCGGACCACCGGCGAACAGCGGCGCCAGCGTTCCCAGCATGGCCTCGTAGCCGGCGTCGATGGAAACGATCTCGAAACGGATTCCCAGATTCGCGGCCAGCGCGCGCGCGTCGGCGACGCTGTGCCCGGACGAATAGGGGCCGGGCATGGCCACACCCGTCACATTCTCCCGGCCCACCGCATCCACCGCGATGGCCGCCGTCAGCGACGAATCGATGCCGCCGCTCAGGCCGATGAGCACGCGCGCGAACCCGCATTTGCGGATGTAGTCGCGGGTGCCCAGCACCAGCGCTTCGTACGCGGCCTCGCACTCGTCGGGCAGGTTCTCGTGCCGGTCGCCCGTGCCCTCCGTGGTGTCGAACAGAACCAGGTCCTCGCGGAAGGAAGCCGCCGACGCCGCCACCGTGCCATCGGGCAGCATGGCGAAACTGCTGCCGTCGAACACAAGCTGGTCGTTGCCTCCCACCTGATTGACGTAAACCACCTGGGTCCGAAAATGACGCGCGGTGGTGGCGAACACGTCGTGCCGGAGCTGCCGCTTGCCCATGTGCCAGGGCGACGCGTTAATGCTGATCAGCAGCTTGGCGCCCGCGTGAAATAACTCCTCCACCGGATCCCTGCTGTAGCGGCGGCGCTCCCAGTATTGCTTGTCGTTCCAGGCATCCTCGCAGATGGTGAGGGCCACGGTGATGCCGTCCAGCGGCAGCGCGGCCTGGGCGGTGGCCGCTTCGAAGTACCGCGCTTCGTCGAACACGTCGTAGGTGGGCAGCAGCATTTTGTTCTGCCGGAAGACCACCTCGCCCCGGCGCAGAACGGCAGCGTCGTTATAGAGCAGGTTGCCGGTGGCGGCGTCCGAGCAGCTCACCGTTCCGCAAATCACGGTCACATTGAGCGCGCGCGTGTCGGCGGCCAGGCGGCCCAGCTCCGCCTCGGTGCGTTCCAGGAAGCTGCGTTTTTCGAGCAGATCGCGCGGCGGGTAGCCGGGGAGCGAGAGCTCGGGGAACACCACGACGCCGGCATGAGCCGCGGCGGCGCGCTCGGAAAACCCAATCATCCGGTCGACGTTGCCGCGAAGATCGCCCACCGTGGAGTTCGTCTGTGCGATGGCGATGCGCATCGGTTACTACATTGTAACGGGACCTTCGACCGTGCCCGAGCCGCCCAGGCAAAGCTAGTAATCGGCACAAAAGTCGTCTAAATATTCTCGATCATATCGCCGATAGAAGTGTAGAGCCCTAGTGGCGCTGTGCCACTGGGGAGGACCGCCGCCGCCGTCCGCCGATCCCCGTCGTCTGTCGGGGACCCCAGGGCAAGGTGTATCCCAATGAATCGACTGAAGCTTTTGCGGTTGTGGAAGAAGCCACTGGCGCTGGTTTTGTGGTCATGCCTGGTTCTCGGCGCGGAAGGTGAACTGCGAATCTCCGAGGCGCAGGCAAGGAAAGCCGCATTGGAGAGGCCCTATCCCGTCTACCCAATGATCGCGCGGCAGCTCAAGGTTTCGGGCACGGTGCAGGTGGAAGCCACCGTGGATGAGCAGGGCGGCGTGGAGAGCGTGAAGATCGTCAGCGGCAACGCCATGTTTGCAAAGTCCGTAACGGAAGCGGTCAGGAGATGGCGGTTTACTCCATTCGAGGCGGACGGCAAGCCATCCAAAGCCACCGCCACGTTGAATTTCGAGTTCCGGTAGGGCTGCCATGAGGAGGATTCCATCGATGAGACATATCGGGCTTCTGCTGGTTGTTCTCTCCGGCGGCGTTCTGGCCCAGACCACCGGCGAGCTCCACGGGACGATTACGGATCCGTCGCAACACCCCCTGTCCGGCGCGCAGGTATCCGTGAAGTTCGACGGCACGGGCGTGGTCCGAAATGCGGTCACCGACGGCAAAGGAGAGTTCGGATTCACTTCGGTCGCGGTTGGACAGTACTCGGTAGAGGTGAACGCCGATGGATTCCGCACCCACGTTCAAAGCTATGTTCAGGTGACTCTGGGACACGTGGTCGACGTCAGCGCGCAACTGGAGGCGGGCGATTCCACCGTGCTGCTGGCCGAAGACACCCCGCTGGTGGAACGGTCGAGCACGCAGCTCGGGGCGGTGGTGAACTCGCACGCGGTGACCATGCTGCCGCTGAACGAGCGCAACACGTATGAGCTGCTGCAACTGCAGCCCGGCGTCGAGGCGCAGGAGGGTTACGATCTTTTCGCGGGGAGCGACAACGCCGGCGTCGTGTCCGTGAACGGCGGCCGCGGGCGAGCGAACAATTTCAACGTCAACGGCGCCGACGCGAACGATCTGTTCATCGGCATCCCGGCGATTCAGCCTTCGCCCGACGCCATCGAGGAGTTCCGCGTTCTCACCAATCTGTTCGACGCGGAGTACGGGCGCAATTCGGGGTCGATTGTCAACGTGGTGACGAAGAATGGCACGAACGATTTACACGGCAGCGCGTACGAGTTCTTCCGCAACCGGGACCTCAATACGCGCGGGTTCTTCGACACCGAAAAGCCGCAGTTCAACCAGAACCAGTTCGGCGGGACGGTAGGCGGCGCAATCCGGAAAGACCGGACGTTCTTCTTCCTATCGTCCGAAGGCCGGCAGATTCGCGAGGGCATTTCATCGGATCTGGTCACGGTGCCTTCAGCCGCCGAGCGCGCCGGCGATTTTTCGGCCGGCCCGGCGTTCACTGGAACCCTGCAGGACGGCTTCCTCGCGCAAACGCTCAGCCAGAGGCCGGGTTGCGCGACCGCGGCGGCGGCGGAAGGCGGCGCGCCGATCGCTGCGAACACCCCCTGGAATGTCATCTTCCCGGGCAACAGGATTCCCGTGCAGTGCTTTGACCAGACCGCGCTCGACTTGATGAATCAGTTCGTGCCGCTGGCCAACAGCGGCGCGTCCACCCTGCAGACGGTGCCCGTACAGAGCGACAGCGCGGTGCAGACTACCATGCGCATCGATCAGACTCTGAACGCGCAGAACCAGCTCTCCTTCTATTACTATTTCGACAATGATGTCACCCGGCAGCCGTTTTCGAACTTCGAAGCAACGGGCGCAAACGTGCCCGGGTTCGGCGCCGATTTCAGCCCGCGCAGCCAGCAGGTGAACCTGGGCGAAACCTGGGCCGTGAACGCCACCACGGTCAACGAGGCGCGCTTCTCATATCTGCGCGAGGGCATGGCGAACTACAACCATCCGGCCCACACCGGCCTGGTACAAAGCTCATGCGCGACCGTTGCCGCCGCGGAGTGCTTCTCCGATCCGGCGAATCCGCGGCTGGGGATCACCCCCGGACTTACCGCAGGCAATGAGGGCGTTCCATTCATTCAGGTCAGCGGCGCTTTTTCCATCGGCAACAACCAGGCGGGCGAGCTGCCGCAGGTGGGAAACACGTTTCAGGCGGCCGACAATCTGAGCCGGATCGTGGGCAATCACCGGCTGAAGTTCGGCGTGGATGCCCGCCGGCAGCGCTTCGATCAGACGCTCTACTACAACGTGAACGGCACCTTCATGTTCACACCGGGCGGGCCCAACGACGTCGGCGCCGGCGACCAGTTTCCGAATTACCTGCTGGGGCTGCCCACCTCGTATTCGCAGGGCTCGTCGCAATCGGAGAACCTGCGCAGCACCGCTCTGTACTTGTTCGCGGAAGACAGTTGGAGTGTGTCGAAGAGCGTGACGCTGAACTACGGCCTGCGCTGGGAGTTGAACACGCCCATGCGCGATTTGGATCAGCGTCTTCAGGTGTTCCGGCCGGGCCAGGCGACCCAGATCTTCCCGTGTCAGTTGGATGCGTCGAACCCGCTGGCGCAGGCGTTTGGGACTACGGCATGCGGCCCCGGTAGCGCGGGCGAGTCTGTGTTTCCGCTGGGGCTGGTGGTTCCCGGCGATGCCGGCGTCCCGGCGACGCTGGTTCCCGGCTATTATGGCGCACTCGCGCCGCGCATCGGTCTGGCATGGAGCCCGGCGCCCCCTTCGGGCTGGCGGAAGACGCTCCTGGGCGGACCGGGGAAGACCAGCATCCGCATGGGCTGGGGCTTGTTCTACAACCCCATGGAGCAACTGGTTCTCGAACAGTTCAGCGGAGAACCGCCCTTTGGCGGCACGCTGGCCAATTCCAACACGCTCTTCAATACGCCCTTTCTCGGCCAGGACGGAACGGTCTACAACAACCCGTTCAACGGCGTGTTGAACCCGGTGCGAGGCCAGCCGGTGGACTGGTCGGCGTTCGAGCCTGTCTCGCTGTTCGGGAACTTCCCGGCGCGTCTGCACCCGCAATACTCCATCAACTACAACTTCACGATTCAGCGCGAGCTGCGCAAAGACCTTCTGCTGCAGGCAGGGTTCGTGGGCTCGCAGGGGCACCACCTGCTGGCCACCTATGACGCCAATTACGGCGAGGCCCAGCCGTGTCTCGATTTGAACGCGCTGTCCACCCTCACCGGGAACACGTCGCTTGCCTGCGGGCCGTTTTCGGCCGATTCGTCCTACACGATTCCCGCGAACACCATCCCCGCCGGCTTCACGCTGCACCTCCCCTACGGGCCCGTTGCTTCGGTGACCGGGCCGAATCCGAATCCCATCACGCTGGCCGGTTTGCGGCGGTACTCATCGCCATTCTGCAATCCACTGACGGGCAGCGGCTGTCCGCCCGATGGCATCCCGGTGTTCGGCAGCATCTTCACCGAGGACACCATCGCGAATTCAAACTACAACTCGCTGCAGGTGAGCCTCGAAAAGCGGACGTTGATGGGACTGCAATTCCTCGCGGCGTACACGCTGAGCAAGTCCATCGACAACGCTTCCAGCTTCGAGAATCTCCTGAACCCGCTGGACTACGCCAGCAGCCGGTCTCTCTCGTTCTTCGATGCGCGCCAGCGTCTGGTGTTCAGCTCCTACTGGGACTTTCCCCACCTCAACCTGACTGGTCTGGGGGGAAGGTTTCTCAATGGCTGGGCGGCTTCGGGCATCCTGACCCTGCAAAGCGGCTTGCCGATTCCGATTACCTCGTCGGACGACCTGGAGCTGATGAGCAGCGACTTTTTCACGTACCCGGGCGAGCCGAACATGGTGGCGCCGTTGCAAACACTGAACCCGCGCAACCCGCTGCATCTGGCGTTCGATCCGTCGTCCTTCGAGCAACCGGCCATGGGATTGATCGGCAATTCGCCGCGCGCGGTGTGCTGCGGCCCGGGCATCGATAACCTGGACATGAGCCTCATGAAGACCACGTCGGTCCGCGAGCGGTACACGGTCCAGTTCCGCGCCGAGCTGTTCAACGTGGTGAATCACGCTCAGTTCAGCAAAGTGGACGGAAACATCTCGGACACGACCTTCGGCCAGGTGCTGCTGGCGCGGGCCCCCCGGCTGATGCAGTTCGCGCTCAAGATCGGATTCTGAGAAGGCGACGGCGGCGCATTGACTTCGCGGGCGAAGTAGCGGTACCGTGATTTCTGGCGCGAAGGGCGCATCCAGTCCGCGGAAAGGGCCGTGCCCACCTCAGCATTACCCGGGTATTGCGAACGTTCTTTCAGCCTGACTTGGGCGGACTCCAGGCGCAACAAGGAAAGGAAGTTCGTGAATGAACACCACGGATCTCACTCCACTACCGGCACGCCCCAACCTGGAGCAGTACAAAAAGCAGGCGAAGGAGCTGGCCAGGCTGGGCCGGTCCGGCGATTCCCGGGCCGTACAGCGCATCGGGAAGTACCATCCCCGGCCGTCCGGTCTGCTCGACGCCGGCATCTTGAGCGCCGCTTTCGCTCTTGCCGACGCGCAATTGGTGATCGCACGCGAGCACGGCTTCGAGAGCTGGCCGAAACTCGCTAGACACGTCGCAGCGCTCGCTGGTGAGAGTTCCCCGGTTTCAAACTTCGAACTCGCGGCGGACGCAGTGGTCACCGGCGATGCACGGGCGCTGGAATGGTCGCTTCGCGAACACCCGGAATTGGTGAAAGCTCGTTCGACGCGGGTGCACCGGGCCACGCTTCTCCATTACACCGGCGCCAACGGCCTCGAGAACTACCGCCAGAAGACTCCGCGGAACATCGTGGCAATTGCGAAGATCCTGCTCGATGCGGGCGCCGAGGTTGACGCGCTGGCGGACATATATGGCAAAAGCACGGCTTTGGGCCTGATGGCCACCAGCGTCCATCCACAACGGGCCGGCGTGCAAATCGCGCTGATGGAAACCCTGCTGGAATACGGCGCCGATATCAACGGCGCACCGGGGGGATGGAATCCGTTGATCTCGGCGCTTCACAACGGGCGCGCGCAAGCCGCCGAATTCCTCGCCAGCCGCGGCGCGCAGTTGGATCTGGAAGGAGCGGCGGGCGTGGGGCGGCTCGACCTGGTGGCCGGCTTCTTCAACAACGACGGCAGTTTGAAGGCGCATGCGACCGGGCCGCAAATGGAAGCAGGTTTCCTGTGGGCTTGCGAGTATGGCCGAAACAACGTCGTCGATTTTCTGCTGAAGAGTGTGGATCTGCGCGCGCAGCGGAACACCGGCTTGACCGGCCTGCACTGGGCTGTCGTTGGCGGACAACTGGACACCATCGGGCTGCTTCTGGAACATGGCGCTCCTCTCGAAGCGAGGAACGTCCATGGCGCGACGGCTCTGGGGCAGGCCCTGTGGTGTGCCGTCAACGGCGAGCCTGAAATCGACTATGTTCCAATCATCGAGACTCTGGCCGGCGCGGGCGCGGAGATCGACGACGGGTCGCTGGCCTGGCTGGCGCGCCAGGAAGGACGCGCTGCCTTCACCAAAGCGCGCATTGCCGAAGCACTCCGGCGTCATCGGAACGAGCCCCACTGATCACACCGCGGTCCGCCCGCACCGGAAGGGACATCGGGCGCGCCGGGAGCCTTTGCCTCTTGACACTTGCTTCCAGTCGATATATATATTAGTTGATATCTATATCAAGCCATGAAGAAACCGCCCAGTCCGGACACCTTCCTTCCACTCAGGCCCAACTGGCTTCACGTCCTGCTGTCGCTCGCCGATCAGGAACAGCACGGGTACGGGATCATGCAAGAGGTCCTCGACCGCACCGGGGGCAAGGTGCGGCTTTGGCCGGCGACGCTCTATGGCACGCTCAAGCGTCTGATCGACGAGGAGCTGATCGAGGAATCGGGCAGCCGCCCGGCCCCGGAACTGGATGACGCGCGGCGCCGCTATTACCGTCTCACCAGGCTCGGCCGGGGCGTGCTTGCAGCGGAAAGCCAGCGCCTGGAGGAACTGGTGCGCGTTATTCACTCAAGGCGGGGGCTGGCGAAACGGGAGGCGGAGTCATGAATCGCTCATCCAACCGGCCGGTGGCCATCAGCCTGCGCCTGTACCGCGCACTGGCCCGGGCGTTTCCGCACGAGTTCAAGAATGTCTGCGGAGACGAGCTGCTGCAGGTGACCGAGGACGCCATCGAGCCCGTCTGGCGCCGTTATGGCGTGCCTGGACTGGTGCGCCTGCTGCTGGACATCGCTATCCGCATCCCCGCCGAGTATCTGGCCGAGCTGCGGCAGGATGTCCGCTACGGCTTGCGCATGCTGGCGGGCTCGCCGGGCTTCACGGCGGTAGCGCTGGTTTCGCTCAGCCTGGCCATCGCCGTCGTAACGTGCGCTTACAGCGAGGTAAACGGGCTGGTTTTCCGCGACGTGCCGGGAGTTCCGAATCCGGACGAACTGGTGGCGCTCGCGGCGCCGGCATCGTATCCGCAGTACCAGCGCTACCGCGACCGGGGCGACCTGTTCTCGTCCACGCTGGCCTACATCGCGCCGGTGCCGTTTGGCGTTTCGCTCGGCGGGCGCACGGAACGGACCTGGGGACAGGTGGTGACGCCCTCGTACTTCACCACCCTGGGAGTCCACGCGGCACTGGGCCGCTTCTTCGATCCCGAACAAGAGCGGCAGTCGGGCGGCGTCGTGGTCAGCTACCGGTTCTGGCAGGAGCACCTGGGCGCCGACCCCGCGATTATCGGGAGGACACTGCGCATCAACGGCCAGCCGCTCGGCGTGATCGGCGTCGGGCCGAAGGATTTTCTGGGCGCGTCGCCCGCCATTTTTGCGGCGGATCTGTGGCTGCCTGTTTCGGCGGACGCCCGCACGGTCCCGGAACTGGCCGACAACGCGCTGGAGCGGCGCGGCCTGACCATGTTCCAGGTGGCCGGGCGCCTGAAACCGGGAATCGCCGCGGAGCGCGCGGAGGTTGCGCTGGATGCGGTGGCCCGGCACATGGAGCGTGATTACGGCGACGCCGGCAAGGAACGCGGCGGCCGGCGCGTGCTGCTGGTGCCCGGAGGCAAAGTGGTGCCCATCCGGAAACAGGACCGGCCGTTTCTCATGGAGGTCCTGATGGTGCTGGGGGGCCTGGTGCTGCTGATCGCGTGCGCCAACGTGGCCAACATGATGCTCGCTCGTGCGGCGGACCGCCGCCGGGAGATCGCCGTTCGCCTGGCCATGGGCGCCAGCCGGGTCCGGCTCATTCGTCAGTTGCTGACCGAGAGCATGCTGGTGGCCGCAGGCGCGGGCGTGCTCGGGTTCATTCTGACCACCTGGCTGATGCACGGAGCCTCTCAGGGGAGGATGCCGTACCCCATGCCCGTGGCCTTTGACCTGAACACCGATTGGAGCGCGCTATTGTTCGCGCTCGCGGTGACCGGCGCGACCGGCTTCGCATTTGGCCTCGCCCCGGCCTTGCAGGCCACGCGCACCGATCTGACGTCCGCACTCAAGGAGGGCGGAAACATCCGGTTCCGCAGGCATCGCCGCCTGAGCCTGCGCAACGCTCTGATGCTGTGCCAGATGGCCGGTTCGCTGACGCTGCTGCTGCTCACCGGGTTTCTGGGACTCGGCATCCAGACCACCATGGGCATCCAGCAGGGGCTCGATGCCAGGAACCTTTATCTCATTTCTGTGGATCCGGTCCGCGACGGATACTCGGGCGCTCAGGCCACGGCGTTCTTCGAGAAGCTGCTGGAGCGCGTGAAGCGTCTTCCCGCAGTGACCGCCGCGACCCTGACCGACACGGTGCCGGTGGCCATGGATGGCAACGCGGGCGCGGTATTCTCCGATGCCCACGCGGGCGGGGCACAGGCGACTCAGTGGGCAAAGAAACACATAGTCGGGAGGGATTACTTCGAGACCGCCGGCATTCCCGTTCTGCTCGGGCGCGGTTTTCGCAAGCAGGACGAGGCAGACGGGGCGACGGCGGTGATCGTCAGCGAGGAGCTGGTGCGCAGGTACTGGACCGGAGAAGAAGTCCTGGGGCGGCGCATCGAAATCGGCAACGGCGAGGCATTCGCTGGAGCTTTGGTCGTGCCTGGCACGTTTGATTTTCGGAATGGAGTCCTGGGAAAAGAGAGACACGTATTCGAAGTCGTAGGGGTGGCGAAGGACGTGGCGGAAGACCTGGTGGCCAGCAAAAAGCACCCGGCGATCTATTTCCCGCTGCGCCCAGCCGATTACGCGCAACCTTCCCTGCGCGGCGTGACCCTGATGGTGCGCGGCGTGCCGGGCGCGGACGTCATCGGCGCCGTGCAGCGCGAAATATCGGCCACGGATCGAAGCGTCACACCCTTCAATGCACGCAGCATGACCGAACAGATCGCGCAGTTCATGTATTCGCTGCGGACAGCGGCATGGACGTGGAACCTCATCGGGGCCTTCGGACTGATCCTGGCCGCGGTGGGCCTGGCCGGTGTGACCGCGTATTCGGTGCGCCAGCGCGAGCACGAGATCGGCATTCGCGTGGCACTGGGCGCTCAGAAGCGCGACGTAATCGGGCTGGTGATGAAGGAGGGCGCCGTTCTGGTGATAGCGGGCACGGCCATTGGGATGGCCCTCACCTGGGCCGGAATCCGCGCGATGTCCGGCTTCTTCTTCTCCGTCGCCAGCGTGCAGGGCTTCGACCCGGCGCTGCTGGGGGGAGCGCCGCTGCTACTGGCGAGCCTGGCTCTGCTGGCCTGTTATCTGCCCGCGCGGAGATCGCTGCGCATCGACCCGGCGGTGGCCTTGCGGGCGGAGTAGGCGGCGGCGCGGCCTCTCGCTCTGGAGCGTCGAGCAGAGCGCCTGGCGATCCAGCGGTGACGTTGCGGGGGAAATGGCGAGGGCTCGCCGGGCGTTCAAGGTGTTGTGGCGGAGTGCTATCTCCGCCCCGTCGTCTTCCGCTCGAAGCGAACCTTCTTCGCCTCGATCTCCCCCAGAACATCGTCATGCCTCTGACCCTCGATGATGTCCTTCAGGTGGATCTGGCCTTCCTCATATTGCAGGTGCAAACGCCAGCCCGAAACCTTGTCGATGTCAGCCCGGTACACAGGCTCCTTATAGCCGACCACCCGGTGCAGACGCGTCCTGGGGAACTTGCGCGTCCGGTGACACTCATGGCCTTCCAGTTCGGCGAGAGCCTCCAGGAAGCCCACCTTCAACTCGCCGCCTGGCAGCCGTTTTACCGCGTCGTGGATAACGCCCCAGGGCGTCGAACAGCGGGCTGATACGGGCCACCCTATGGCGCTCCGCCGTTTCTTGCGATCTGATTCCGGTAGAGCAGGTGCGTGATCGAGCGATAGCTGCGCTCCACTTTGTCGTGGCCGACCGCACGAAACAGAGTAATCAGGATTTGCCCAAAAATCGGATCGTCATCCACCGCCATAATCAGGCGGATGTCGCGCCCAACCGCCAGCGAGTAGAGGGACGAGCTAAGGCCACCCTTCAGGTGAATCGGGAGCGGGCGCTGCGCCCTGGCGAAAAAGCTGCGCGGGTTGTCCCGCAGAAGCTCATAGCTACGACTGAGCGTTTCCCGGACCCGTACTCGGTCGTCGGGGCTTAGTCGATCCAGGTCGTTACGGAAGTCGGGCGTCGTCTGCTCGGTGATTGTCGTGTTCTCTCGAGACGATACGGGCAATGCGCCCCCTCTGTAATCAGCGTATCCCAGACGAGACGCGGCGCGCCCTATTCGCGACAAAGTCTGCCGGCCCCCCGGAGCCCATCCTCACTCTGAACTTCGGCAAGGTACCATCAGACAGGCCGATGAGTTCGGCTACAGGAGAAACTTGAGCGACAACACTTCCGCGCGGCGGGATCACGAGGCTCCATCGGCGATTGCGGTTGCGGGGTGGCGATACCACCCCATTGGCATTCCCACCCGGACGCCTCGTCCCGGGGAGCGATATCTGGCGGGGCTCAGGATGTACGTGTCGGGGTTTGAATCCAGTCCCTACGGCGTTCAGTGGATGCGCTTCGACGCGGATTCGCCTTTCCCCGAGATCGTCAGGACCGTGCCGCACGTTGCCTTTGAAGTGGACGACCTGGCGGCGGCGCTCGAAGGGAAAGAGATCCTCACGCCCCCGAACAGCCCGTGCGAGGGAGTCACGGTGGCCATGATTATCGACAACGGCGCTCCGGTCGAGCTATTGACGTTCCAGACCGGTCCGAGCGGTGACCGACTTGCCGCCTCTGTAGAATGAGTAGGTGCGAACCTACCCGTTCTCCCTCCTGCTGCTGCTTCTGGCTCCTGGCTTCGCCCAGGATTCGACCGTCACAGTGAAAGTGGATGCGACCGACGCGCCGCGCCGCCTGTTCCACGTGCAGATGAACATGCCGGCCCAATCCGGGCCCCTCACGCTGCTCTACCCGAAGTGGATTCCTGGCGAGCACATGCCGGTTGGACCCATCATCAACCTCGTCGGCCTCAGGATCGTGGCTGCCGGCCAGCCCGTTGCATGGCGGCGCGACAACGTCGACATGTTCGCCTTCCACGTGGACGTGCCGCGGGGCGCCACTGCTCTCGATATCGCCTTCGATTACATTTCGGCCGTCGACGAGAACTACTTTTCGTCCAGCGGCAGTTCCGTCACCAGCGAACTTGCCGTCCTCAACTGGAACCAGACGCTGCTGTATCCGCAAGGCTGCGATCCGGACCGCATCCAATATCGGGCGACGCTCAAGATTCCCTCCGGCTGGCGCTATGGAACGGCGTTGCCCGTAGCGCGGGAAGCGGGCAACGAGATCGAATTTCAACCCGCATCGCTGACCACCCTTGTCGATTCGCCGGTCTCCAGCGGCGCGCACTACCGCACCGTCGATCTGGGCAGCGACAACGGCGCCGCGCATTACATTCACATCGCCGCCGACAGCGAGCGCGCCCTCGACGTTGACCCGGACACCGTCGGGCATTGGAAGAATCTGGTGGCGCAGACTGGCGATCTGTTTGGCTCACGGCACTATCGCAGCTATCATTTTCTGCTCACCCTCAGCGACCACACCATCCACATTGGCATCGAGCACCACGAATCCAGCGACGACCGCGACTACGAGCGCACCTTGCTCGACCCGGGACTGTTGAAAGCGGGGGGCAGTCTGCTTCCCCACGAAATGACGCATTCCTGGAATGGCAAATACCGCCGTCCCGAGGGACTTGCCACGGGGGGCTTCGATAAGCCCATGAAGGGCGATCTGCTCTGGGTATACGAGGGGCTGACCAACTATCTCGGCGAGGTGCTGGCCGCCCGCAGCGGGCTGTGGAGCCAGGCCGACTATCGAGACTCGCTGGCGATCACCGCCGCCCAGCTCGACCGCGAATCTGGCCGGACCTGGCGCCCGCTCGAAGACACCGCCGTTGCCGCGCAACTCCTCTATGAGGCCCCCGACGAGTACACGGAGTACCGGCGGTCCGTCGATTACTATCCGGAGGGCTCGCTCATTTGGCTCGAAGCCGACGTCCTGATTCGCCGCCTCAGCGGGGGCGCAAAATCCCTGAACGATTTCTGCCGCTCATTTTACGGCGGACCGGGCGGCGCGCCCGCGCTCAAGCCGTATAACTTCGATGACCTGGTCGCCGCTCTGAACGCCGTGCAGCCCTACGACTGGGCCGGCTTTTTTCAGACGCGTCTGCGCTCTACGGAGCCCCACGCGCCGCTGGGCGGCATCAACGGCGGGGGCTGGAAGCTGGTCTACAGCAGCACACGGCAGGACATGTGGAACGCCATGGAGCAATGGCGCAAACTGATCGACCTCAGTTTTTCCATCGGCTTGAAGGTGAAGGAGGACGGAACGATTACCGACGTCGCGTGGAACGGACCCTCGGCCAGGGCCGGCATCGCACCGGGCGCGAAATTAATCGCCGTAAACAGCCGTCAATTCACTCCGACAATACTGCGGGAGGCGGTGCAGGAGACGGCGGCATCCAGCACGTCGCTGGATCTGCTGGTCAAGGCGGGCGAATACTATAAGACCTACCGGGTCGATTATCGGGGCGGCGAGCGGTACCCCCATTTGGAGCGCGATGAGACCGTGCCCGATCTGGTTTCCCTCATCTCGGCGCCACTCGTGAGGAAATAGCTTCGCCGGGACACGCGGCGCCAGGACACGCGGCGAGAGAAGCTGTAAAAGAATCGATCCGGGGACACTCGGGCGAACAACGGAAGCCGGAACTGACTCCGAAATCAGATTGCGACAGTTTCGCAGACACACTTGTGGGTGTGCGGGTGAGCAAATGGCCGCAACGGCAGGAACGGACCGGAAGAGCCGTTTACCGATGTATTGGGCGGATCGATTCCATCCGGGGTGGTCGCCCCTCTTTTCAAGCCCTCGCGACCGTTTCACCTCCCCGGCACACGCGGATCCAGAGCATGACGTTGTAGGTCAGGCAGGCCCATGTCAGTTCGATTCCCGCCTTCACCATGCCGCGCAGTGAGAACTTCCTCAGCCCGATCTTCTCTTTGAGCCAGGCGT
>JBEKPY010000099.1:0-25477 GCA_049520275.1 Bryobacteraceae bacterium | reverse complement strand
CTTTTGGAACGGGCCTGCAAATCTAAAAACAGAATGTGCGTATGATGGAGGATTCCTTTGTGGGGCGGCCAATCCTGGCCGCCGCCGCGTTTCCACGCGGCGCCAGGCCGGCTTGAAAGCCGACTGCGGGCAGGATTGCCCGCCCCACAAACTCAGAGAATCAACCACTTGCCAGACAGGCTCAAAAGTTAAGTGCCATTGGGCTCTCAGCCTGCGGCGGGTCCTCGACCCGCCTGCCGATTTGGTTGCGGCTCCGCTGCTTTGTGGGGCGGGCCGGACCAGGGGCGAAGCCGCGGTGGTCTCCTTATCCGCGCATGAGGCCGGCGTTTGTCTTTCGCTTGTGGTCAAGCCTGCGCGGGGCTCTCAGCCCCGCCAGCCGTTTTCATCCAGTTCGGTGGCCGCCTCGGCCATGCCCAACACGCGGCCCGAGGACACGTGGCGCCAGCCGCGTTTTTGCGCAGCCAGCCCAGTACGTGGCCGTGGCAGCCCCTCCGCTACATGATTTGCGGGCTGCTCGGTGCATCTGCCAAACTTGAGGATGCATGCTCCTCCCCCGGTGCGCGCCGATTGTCTGCGCGCTGGCGACCGTGTTGTTCGCGACCCCGCCGGCGGAAGTCCCCGCCGAGTCGCTCTACTACGGCATCGAGTGGCGGTTCGTCTACGCCGGCAACGCCAGCATCACCCTCGTGCGCGGCCCGGACCATGCCGAAAGCGTCGCCGTGCATCTCCAGTCCGCCGGTCTCGTTTCGAGGCTGTTCACGCTCGACGACACCTACAACGCGCAGCTCACCGGCGACGCCTTCTGCGCCCACTCGAGCGAACTGGACGCCCTTGAGGGCAAGCGCCACCGCCGCACCTCCGCCCAATTCGACTATGGCCGCGGCAAGGTGGCGTGGGTGGAGCGCGACCTGTTGAAGAATGCCGTTCTCAGGAATGGCGAAACCGATCTCCCCGCCGCCTGCGTGAGCGACGTGATTGGCGGGCTGTACGTGTTGCGGGGAATGCGCCTCGAACCCGGCCAGTCCGTGCAGATCCCCACCAGCAATGGCCGCAGGGCCGCCAACGTGCGCATCGACGTGCAGGAGCGCGAGGAGGTCACCACCGCGAAGCTGGGGAAGTTCCAGACCATCCGCTGCGAGGCGAACATTTTCAACGGCGTGCTGTATACCCGGAATGCGCACATGGCCGTGTGGCTGACCGACGACGCGCGCCACTTGCCGGTTCAGATGCGCATTCGCATGCCCTTCGTCATCGGCACCATCACGCTACAGTTGGAAAAAGAGTCGCATGCTCCATAGCAGGTTGCCGAAGAACCCGCGCAAGACGGACCGCGGCCGCGCTGCTGGAACCTGCAAGTTCCCGATCTGTATGGCGGCGCCGCTGGCTCAAAATCGTTCTGCCGGGCTCTATCTGCTCGTTACCCTGGCCGCCAGCGTTGTCGCGCAGCAACCCGGGCCGCCCGCCGCGCTGCTTTCCCGCCCGGAGAGCATCCAACTGGAAACGCGCATCGTGCAACTGGTGGAGGCCACCATGGTCTCCACGCCGGAGCTCTCGCGAGCGGGGACGCCGCTGCTGGAGGACGCCCGCCAGGCTCTGGCCAACCTGCGCCATGCCCCCGCGGGGCTGGACGCCAGCTATCGCTTCCTTACTTCCATGCGAGCCTATCTGGCGCTGGCCGACGCGGTCCCCAAACCATACCCGTTTCCGAAGACGGCACAGGATCAATTCGCCGAGTTGCGCGACTCGGTGGTGCGCCTCGAATCGCATTTCGCCGCGCTTCTGGACGGCGCCGATCGCGCCCTGCACGGCCCCGACCCGGATAACCTCGCGCGCTACGCCGACACAAACTCCCGCATGCCCCCAACCAACTCGAACAAGCCGCGCATCGTCTTCCTCGGCGACAGCATCACCGACGACTGGCGCCTGAATGAGTACTTCCCCGACCAGGATTTCGTCAACCGGGGCATCTCCGGCCAGACCACGGATCAGATGCTGGGCCGGTTCGAGGCCGACGTGGTTCGCCTGCATCCGTTCGCGGTGCTGATCTTCGGCGGAACCAACGATATTGGCCGGGGCATGGCGGTCTCCGCGGTGGAGAACAACATCCGCATGATGGCCGGGCTGGCGCAGTTCAACGGGATCAAAGTGCTCCTCGCCACGCTTCTGCCGGTGAGCGATTACCACAAGGACGTCAGCCCGGATTTCGAACGGTCGACGTGGCGGCCGCCGGAGCGGATTCGCGAGCTGAACCGCTGGATTCAGGGTTTCTGCGGTGAGAAAGGGTACACCTTCGTCAACTACTATTCCGAGGTGGTGGACGCCGCGGGTTTCCTCAAACCGGACCTCTCCGACGACGGTCTGCATCCCAATAGCAGGGGGTATCGGATTATGGCGCCGGTGGCGCTGAAGGCGATCGAAAGTGCGTATGCCGGGACGTCGCCGCAACAGAAATCGCGCCGCCGCCGTCTATTCTCCGTAGGCCAGTGATGAAATTCGCGCGTATCTGGGTAACCATGCTTGTGCTTTCCACCTTCGCGGTGGCCGTGCAGCGGCTGACCGTGGCGCAGCTCACCGATTTTATTCGCTCTTCGGTCACTGAGCTGAAGTACCCGGACCCGCAGATCGCGCAATACCTGCGCACCGTGACGCTGACCGAACACCTGGACGGCGATCATCTAGAGGCGCTGGAAGCCATGGGCGCCGGTCCCCGAACGCGCCAGGCTCTCGAGGCGCTCAGCCTGGCGTCGGCGAGCCTGCCCGCCCCGCCGCCGGTGGTGGAAAAGCCCAAACCCGCGCCATTGCCGGTCAAGCCCCCGCCGGACTCCGTCGAGCAGAAGCAAATCATCGAGACCGTGCGCGAGTATGCGTTGACGTACAGCAAACAGCTTCCCAATTTCATCTGCCTGCAGGTGACTCGCCGCTACTACGACCCCAGCGGCGGCGAGAACTGGGTGTACCTCGACAAAATCATGACCAAGCTCTCGTACTTCGAACAGAAGGAGAATTACGAGCTGATCAACGTGGCCGGCACCGACAAGGCGGTCTCCTACTGGAGCCTCGGCGGGACGCTGTCGGCGGGCGAGTTCGGCAGCCAGTTGAAGGACATTTTCGATCCCGCCTCCGACGCTGCCTTCGACTGGGACCACTGGGGGAAGATCCGCGGCCATGAATGCTACGTCTACTCGTACTACGTCGATCAGCCCCACTCGAAGTATCACGTCGTCTACGAGAAGACCGACGATATCGTCCCCGCATATCGCGGGCTCGTGTACGTCGACAAGGACACCGAAATGGTGGTGCGCTCCACGCTGGAGCCGATTCTCCCGGCCGGGTTCGCCATCAAGCAGGCCTCCATTGTCCTCGACTACGATTTCACCAACATCGGCGACAGTCAGTATCTGCTGCCGCTCAAGGTGCTGGTGCTTTCGCGCGCGGGCCGCTACACCACCAAGAACGAGGTCGAATTCCGTTTGTATCAGAAGTACGGCGCGAACGTGACCCTCAAGTTCGATACCGACAATCCACCGCCGCCGTTACCGGAAGACAAGGATGCTCAGCCGAAGAAGTAACCGCGGAAGCGGTTCAGCCGTCAGTCTGGGGAGAGTGAGACGGCTTTTCGCGATTGTACCCTTCTGCGTGCTTGCACCGGCCGTGCTTGCGCCGGCCGTGCTGGCGCAGGACGCGCCCCTGGGCATGCCGCCGTCTACCCAGGCGCCTAATCCCTATCCGGGAACCCATGACAGCCGGCAATATCCCCCGCTCCCCGGCACCAAACGGCCAAAATCGAAGAAGGACGAAGATCTCATGAAGGCCAGCGGCGAAGTGCGCGAGCTGGCTACCGACCACATCGTCATCGAAACAAAGGATCATCGCGCCATCACCTTCCACCTGACCAAAGACACGAAGTTCCTCGACGGGGACACTGCGGTTACGCTGAAGGAAGTTTCGCTCGGCCAGTTGCTGGACATGGAAGCGCAGGAGGATGACGAGGAGGAGTACTTCGCTGTCAGGGTTCACTTGAAGGCCCAACCCACTACCGTGGTGAGCACGGCGGAGAAGGATCCCGATGAGGACGCACGTCCGAAGTTGAAATTCGGCAAGCCGGCGGCGACCGCAACGACGGAACAGGCCCCCGATGAGGACGCCGACGCGCGTCCGGTCATAAAGCCCGGCAAGCCCGCGGCCCGTCCCGCCGAGACCGAAACCGCGCGGCTGGACGAATCCGCCGACGCTTCACCCGGCGGCGAACGCGAGGAGCCACGGCTGCCGGCGGAACCAAAGCGCGACCCCCACGCGGAGTTTTTGGAGAACGCCCGCGAGCTCGCCTTCACGTTCACCGATGGGCTGCCCAATTACATGTGCCAGGAAATGGTCACGCGGTACTTCAGCGAGACCCATGCCGGAACCCTGTGGAAGCCCCAGGACGTGGTCTCCGAAGAGGTGATCTGGAACAACAACCACGAGGAATACCGCAATGTGCAGATCGACGGGAAGAAGGTGAATCCCGAGAAGGTGGGCGACCGGGCGTGGTCCACTGGAGAGTTCGGCACCGTGCTCATGGGTCTGCTGCACCCGGCCACCGACGCGCACTTCACGTACGTGCGGACCGCCACCTTACATCGCGCCGACACGCTGATGTTTGACTTTACGGTCGACCAGGTGCACTCGCACTGGACGATTCACGAAGGCGGCCAGTCCTACCAGCCCGCTTATAGCGGTACGATCTGGTTCGAGAAGGCGACCGGACGCGCGCTTCGGGTCGAGTTCAGCGCCGATGACGTCCCCAAGGCGTTTCCAGCCGACACCGCTGAAACGGCGCTCGACTACGAGTATGTTCAGTTGGGGCAGAAGCGCTTCCTGCTGCCCGTGCACTCTGATCTGCCACCGCGGAATGTCGGCATGCTCGAAGAATGAGATCGACTTCCGCAACTACCACAAGTACGGCGCCGAATCCGACATCAAGTTCGGGGACGAGCAGATGGCCCCGCCCCTGGCCCCTTCCGCCCAGCCGAAACATTGACCACGATTTCGAAGTGGGGCCGGCTCCCAGCCGGTCCCGACCCGTTGGGTTCCTTGGATTGGGAGCCTGTGGGGGAATGCAACACTCGCGAACCTGCGACCGTTCCTTCGAAAACTGTTTGGTGCTAACCCGCCAGCTTCCAGTCACCTGCAAAAACTGCACGTGCAAAAATCGCCCGGAGATGAGCGGTTTTCATCCCCGGTTGCGGCTCCGGCCATGAACGAGTTTCGCGATCACTGTTGCCGCTCTGGCGCTCGGCATACCCCTGGCCTACGCGAAGCTGATCGGCAAGCCCGCTACGTCTGAGGCCGCACTTTCGGACGAGCCGTTCTAGGCTCGCGCTTTCGAGCTACCGCGGATTTGGGGAGGGAGCGGCGAGAGGTTTCGCCTTGGCTGCGTCGAACTGCTGCTTATCGACTTCCATAGTTACAATTCGTAGCATCAAGGATGCTTCGTGAATCCGCGAAGTGAAAACAACACTCCCTGGGCGAGCTGTCCGGTCCGCGCCAGAATCTCCAGCCTGCGATAGATGTTCTCTCTGGACTTGGGGGACCGCAGCCCTACACCAACCACCGCGACAGCTTTCAGGTCATCGAAGATCTTGAAGACAACTCGATAGTCCTGCCAAGTAAAGCTATTGTATCCCCTCAAGTCCCTCTGAAGTTCATGTGAACACGCCTTGGGGTCAACCGCAACCTTTTCTTGCAGCTCCTTCTTTAGCGGACCCTTGAGGTGCCTGGGGATTACTGTTTTGATATCAGCTACGGCATCACCTGTGAACTTGAGTACGTACACCTAGTCCTCCGCAAAGGCGTCCTCCAGCGAGTGGAGTTTGCCCAGGCGAAGATCTTCCTCAAGGGTGTCCGCTGCTGCTAGGATCTGAGTGAACAACTTGCGGTCCATAGCGATCTCCAAAGTCTCCACCAGACTCTCCAGCTTCTTGTTGATCTCATCGAAGTACTGCCGGTCAAGAACGACTTTTTCCTCCTCTGCATCGTTCGCCTTGATGAGAAGCACGTCCTGACCACGAGCCTTCTTGAGCCACCTGCTTTGGTTCGTCCGGAGATCCGATCGATTGACTTCAAGCACCTTTGCGCTCTGTAGAACCGTCCCAGCCATTGTACATCCTCCATGTACGAATCGCTACTACGTTCGTACACCACCATACTACATAGGCCCTTGGGTGCTCTTCAATTGGCCTAGATAAACAATTGTTGCCAACCACAAAGCAAGATAACATGTTGAGTCTAAAAGGTCTTTCTGAGTCCATTGACTATGACTTGGTATCTCGTGCTATCATAAGGCTGCCATGTATGCCAAGAATGCAGCTGGACCCAAAGAGAGGCGACCATACGGGAAGTCCCCGCTCGGGCTGGATTTGTCGCAAGCGATTGACGCCGTTACCAAGATTGCCCAGGAGGGCAAGTCGCTGCCCGACTCCAAATTGGCGCTCGTGCTGGGGAACACCGTAACCAGCAGCGCGTTCACGCGGAAAGTACGATCCCTATCACTGTATGGCTTGCTTGCGGATCAGCCTGCGGGGCAATTCGCACTGACCGATCTTGCGTTGACAATCGCCTTCCCGCGCTCATACCAAACGGAGACAGAAGCCAAGAAACAGGCGTTCCTGAGGATCGAGCAGTTTGCTTTTCTGTTCAATCAGCACAAAGGAAAGCTGCTGCCGATGGACGAGTTCCTAAGGAACATCATGGAGCAAGAGTGCGGCATCCCCCGCGAGTTCTCTCAAGAGTGGGTGAATCAGTTTAGGACCGGAGCGCGAACTGCGGGACTGCTTCACAATCGCGGAGATGGGAAGATTCAGATCACCGAGTCTCCTGTGGCCTCCGTGGAGATCGCTGCTCCACCCCCACAGACAAGTGAACAAGTCGAGGTTCGGATCGATGGCGACGGAAGTCATGGCAGCTTAGGGAGACACCTCGGTTTGCCTCCGCCAGAACTGCTCGCAGCTTCCGGACACTGTACCAGGATCGATCTATCTGACGGGCGTCGTGCTGAAATCAGCATCCCCGATCGGCTTACAGCTAAAGATGCGCAAAAGCTCCAGAAGGCCTTGGAGGGTATCGGCTTCATCATTCAATCCATGGTTTCGGAATGAATCCGAAGCGGTCAACATGACGCGAGTTCTGCGGGGAATCAATTTAGCGTTCACGCGATTGAGGCTGGAAAGTGTCATCCGCCCCCCTCCCAACCACCACCGCCCCACCGACCCGTCACGCTGTCCTCAGCGCAATCCATCTTACTTAAATGTGGCAGGGGGAGAATCTCCGCCATTCCCAACAATCGACACCAATCGAAGTGCCTCATGAGACAACAACTTCCACGCGCAGCTCCCCGGATATCGCAACCACCTCGTGCTACCGTGGAGGCGCCATGCCGACCACTACGCTGAAGATCCCCGACCTACGCAAACTGACGCCCCAGCACCGATCATCCTCTATGACGGAACGAACCCAATTCCGGGGACGTTCAGCCCCGCTGTCGCCACCGGGGCGCGGAGCCCTTCCCGGACGAACCGAGTTCCTGCACGACAAAACGAAGCCAATCTCCGGGTCGCCCGGCGCTCAAACTGAGTCAGCGCCTGGTCAGGCCGGTCCGGGCCGCGTTTGACACTGTTTTGGCCCGGCCCGTATACTGGTTTTTGAGCTTATCCGTAGTGTGTCCAGCGTTCGAGCCGGGCCCGGGATCAGGATCAGATGCCAAAACGAACATTTCAGCCGAACAATCGCAAACGGGCCAAAACGCACGGCTTCCGCGCGCGTATGAAGAGTAAGGACGGACGCGCTGTGCTGGCGCGCCGCCGTGCCAAGGGCCGGCACAAGCTGTCGGTCAGCGACGAGAGGGCGGTCCGGAACGCCGAGTAGACTCGGCCGTACGGCCAGCGTCCTCTACGCCAACAGGTTTCAGGTTCCCGAAGAACGCCAGAATCCTTCGTTCCACTGAGTTCCGCCGTGTATATCGCGAGGGAGCTCGGTTTACCGGGCCGTACTTTTCAGCCTTCTGTCTCCAGCTCGATCGGGCGCCCGACGAGGGGCCGCGGCTGGGCTTCACGGTGCCCCGCGCGTTCGGAAAAGCCGTGAAGAGGAACCGGGCCAGGCGGCGAATCCGCGAGTTGTTGCGGTTGCGGTTGCCGGAGATCGGCTGCCGGTGGGACATTGTCATTAACCCGAGACGTTCTTCGTTGGACGCCTCTCAGGAAGAGTTGCAGCGGGAAGTGAGCCGCCTCGTTCACCAATGCGCCAGGCCTTGATTTTGTCGCTGCGTTTCTACAAGCGCTGGGTCTCGCCCATGTTGCCGTCCGCCTGCCGCTACTATCCGACCTGCTCTGAATATATGCTGAACGCCGTGGAGAAATACGGCGTTCTCAAGGGTGTGGGGCTGGGGATTGGCCGCCTGCTGCGGTGCCATCCCTTCCGCGAGGGCGGCTTCGACCCGGTTCGCTGAGGAGACACAATCGAAATGGCAGATTCGCAGGGGACATCCGGCCCCACGGGCGCTGGCGGCGGGAAAGAACTCTCGATGGAGATTCGTCTCCTCATCGCTTTCCTGCTGATGGGCGTGGTCCTGTTCGTGACCCCTTATATCTACAAGACCCCTCAGCCCCCCGTGCAGAAGCCGGCCAGCGTGAAGACGACGGAAGTGGCGGAGGTGGCGAAGGCCCCCGAGACTCCGCCGCCCGCCGCGCCGGTTGCGGCGCCGGCACAACCCGCCAAAGGCGCGGGCGTGGAGCAGACGTTCACCATTGACACCCGGCTGTATGAGATCCGTTTCTCCAACCGCGGGGCCGTGGTCCAGAGTTGGACGCTCAAGAAGTATCGCGATCATGCGGGCAAGCCGCTGCAACTGGTGAATGCCGCCGCCGTTGCCAAGGCCGGCTACCCGTTTTCCTGGGTCTTCCAACAGCCGCCGACATCCGACCCCAACGCCGCCTTGTTTGTGATGACGCCGGACGCCGATGGGCTCGGCGTCGGTTTTGAATACTCGGACGGCCACTCGGTTTTTCGCAAGTCTTTTCATTTCACCGGCGACAGCTATCTTTCGCAGATCGGCTCGGAAGCGCTGGTAAACGGCGTGCCGGCGTCGCATCTGCTGGCGTGGCGCGGCGGTTTCGGCGACGAATCCGCTTATGCCCCGGCGGCGTCGCAGCACACCCTCTACTACGATCTGAATGCCACGTCCACGTTCCATCCGAACGGCTCGCTGCAGACAAAGTCTGCCAAGGACGCGAAGAAGGGGACGATATCGGATCGGGGCAATTACTCGTTTGCCGGAATTGAGGACACCTATTTCACCGCGGTGTTCCTGGAGCGGCAGGCAGGCTCCACCCAGCTCGACACCTACAGCGATACCGTGACCAACGTGCCGGGCGGAAAGGAAGAGCCGTACGTGGGCATGGCCGTGGGCGACGGCGGTTCCATCCGCTTCCTCGCCTACGTGGGACCGAAGGATCTGGACATCCTCGGCGGCGTCGACCCGCGGCTCAGGACGCTCATCGACTGGGGCTGGTTCGAGGTTCTCGCCAAGCCGATCTTCTATGCGCTGCGCTGGGTGGACCGGAATGTCGCGCACAACTATGGCTGGTCCATCGTGCTGGTCACCATCGCCATCAACCTGCTCCTGCTGCCCTTGCGTTTCACCAGCCTGCGCTCGTCGCGCAAAATGCAGGCTCTGGCCCCGCAGATCAAGGCCATCAACGACCGCTATAAGAACATCTCGCTGCGCGATCCGCGCAAGGCCGAACAGAACCAGGAAGTGATGGAGCTGTACAAGAAGAACGGGGTCAATCCCATGGGCGGCTGTCTGCCCATGCTGCCGCAGATCCCCATTCTGTTCGCGTTCTATACCGTGCTGAGGGTGAGCATCGAGATGCGCGGCGCGCACTGGCTGTGGGTGACCGATCTCTCGCAGCCCGAGCAACTGGCCATTCGCATCCTTCCCATCGTGCTCATCGTCACCCAGTTCCTGGTGCAGAAGATGACCCCGAATCCGACCACCGATCCCGCTCAGGCGAAGATGATGATGTTCATGCCGCTGATGTTCGGGTTCTTCTTCTACAATTATCAAAGCGGCCTTGTATTATACTGGTTGACCGGAAATCTGGTGGGCATCGTCCAGCAGTGGGCGATGAATCGCTTTGGGCCCACTCCGCCTGCGCCGGCGCCGGTGACCGTGGTGAAGACAAGCGCAAAGAAAAAGGGGAAGTAGTGACTACCGTGGAAGGACAATCCAGCCGCTATCGCGCCGCCGAGCTTGCGCCCCGTCTGGAGGCGTTCCTGAAGCCCCTGCTCCGCACCGCCGGCTTCGAGCTCCAGTTCGAGGTGGCCGAGGGCGCGCACGCTCATCCCGATTTTGAGGACCCGGATGTGGTGGTGCGATTCCGCGGCCCGGATGTCGACATTCTTCTCGAGAACCGCGCCGAGGTGCTGCTGGCGCTCGAACACCTGGCCATGGAGATCCTCGCCATACCCGCCGACCGCCACTCCCTGCTGTGCTTCGACGCCAACGACTACCGCGTTCTGCGCATCGAGGAGTTGCGTCTCAGCGCCATGACCGCCGCGGAAAAAGTGAAGCGCACGCGCGCTCCGTTTCACTTCAATCCGATGAGCAGCCGCGAGCGCCGGATCATCCATCTCAGCCTGCGCAACGAGACCGCGGTGCGCAGCGAGAGCACCGGCGCCGGGCCATACCGGCAGGTGGTGGTGGTGCCGGCGGACATGAAGGAGATTCCGGCGCCCATCATCCCGCCCCCCTCTTTTCGCGGCGGCGGCGGTGAACGGGGCGGCGAGCGTCGCTTTGGCGGCCCCGCACGGCGCGACGAAGGCAGAAGGCCCTCGGGACCGCCGCGGGGCGGACGGCGCCGCCCGTAGAGGCAAGTCTGTCCCCTTTTTTCACACCAACGTGCTTCTTCGCGACACCATTGTAGCCATCGCCACGCCGCTGGCGCGCTCGGGGATTGGCGTTGTGCGCCTTTCCGGGGAGCGCGCGCGGGAAATCGCCGGGGCCATCCTGCGCTTCCCTGGCGAGCGCCAGTGGCAGACCTGGACGGCGGCTCTCGCCGAGCTCGTGGATGAACATGGCGCCGCGGTGGACCAGGTGGTGACTGCCTTCTTCGGCGCCCCGCGCTCCTACACCGCGGAGGACGTCGTGGAGATCTCCTGTCACGGTTCCCCGGTGGTTCTGCGCTTCTGTCTCCAGCGCGCCATCGCCGCGGGTGCGCGCGTGGCCGAGCCGGGCGAGTTCACCTTGCGCGCGTTTCTCAACGGAAGGATCGATCTGCCTCAGGCCGAGGCGGTCCGCGACCTCATCGACGCGACAACTCTCTATCAGGCGCGCGTGGCCGCGCAGCAGGTGGAGGGCTCCGTGTCACGCCGCGTCCGTCCGCTGAAAGAAAAGCTCTTGGAACTGATCGCGCTGCTGGAGGCCGGCATCGATTTTGCCGAGGACGATGTGTCGGTGGCCCCCACCGCCGAAATCCTCGCGCGGCTCGCCCCCGTGCACGAAGGTCTAGAGCGGCTGCTGGCCTCGTCGGCGTACGGCAAGCTTGTTCACTCCGGTTTCACGCTGGCCATCGTGGGCAAGCCCAACGTGGGCAAGAGCAGCCTGTTCAACGCGCTGCTCGGGCAGGACCGCGCCATCGTCGCCGAGATCCCCGGCACCACCCGCGACACGGTTTCCGAGTCCACCGAGATCCGTGGCATTCCTGTGCGCTTCGTGGACACCGCCGGCATTCGCGCGGGCGAGAACCGCGTGGAGGAACTGGGCATCGAGCGTAGCTTCGAAGCCATGGCCGACGCCGATCTCGTGCTGGTGGTGCTGGACCTCTCCGCTGGGCTCGAACAGGCCGACCTCGACATTCTCGCGCGCGCCGAAAGGCAGGGGCGCCTGCTGGTTGCCGGCAACAAGTGCGACCTGCCGCGCGTGCTGGATCCGGCCCGCCAGTGCGAGGCGGTCTCCGCACTGACCGGCGCGGGTATCCCCGCACTCGCCGAGTGCATCATTGACAGGCTCTCGCCGTCCGGGGTGGAACAGGAAGAATCCGGCTTCATTACCAGCCTGCGCCACGAGGGGCTTTTGCGAGAGAGCCTCGAGGCGCTTGCGAACGCGCGCCGCGCCGCGGAGTTCGGCATCCCCCACGAGATGCTGCTGCTGGACCTCTACGCCGCTCTGCGGCCCATCGACGCGATCACCGGCGCCACCACGGCCGACGATATTCTGAATCGCATCTTCTCCACGTTCTGCATCGGCAAGTAGGGAGCTACGCGGCGATACCATAGGTGCATGCCGCGCTATGCCGCTGTCGACATCGGCAGCAACTCGGTACGGATGCTGGCCGCCGAAGTGGACGCTTCGGGCCAGACGCGCGTGCTCGCCGAAGAGCGCCAGGTGACCCGTCTGGGCGCCAGCGTCTTTCAATACGGCCGCATCAGCGAAGACGCCATGCAGCTTGTGGCGCAGATGCTGGCGAACATGGCGCAAACATACCGCAAGCTGGATGTTCTGGCGGTGCGCGCGGTGGCCACTTCCGCCGTCCGCGACGCGGGCAATCAGGGCGAGTTTCTGGATCGCGCTTCGGTGGCCCTCGGCAGCCGCGTGGAGACCATCTCCGGGCAGGAGGAAGCGCGGCTGATTCACCTGGGTGTACAGGCCCGCTGGCCGCATCCGCGCAAGCGGCTGCTCATCGTGGACGTCGGCGGCGGCAGCATGGAGCTGATCCTCAGCGATCGCGGCGATTTGTCGGCGGCGTGGTCGAAGCCCCTCGGCGCGGTGCGGCTGACCGAGGTCTTCCTCAAACACGATCCGCCCGCCCCCGAGGAACTGCGCCGGATTCACGAGTACATCGACGAGAAAATCGCCCCCGCGCTGCGGCGCATCGGCGCGCGGCAATTCGACCGCGTGATCGCCACCTCGGCAACCGCCGCCGCGGTGGTGTGCGCCATCAATCGTATCCCCCGGCCCCGCCGGGACGCCGCCGACCGGCTCAGGGCAACCACCGCGCAGGTTCGGCGCTTTTTCGGCGAAGTCTCCACCCAGAGTCTGGCGGCGCGCAGGAAAGCGCAGGGGATCGGCCCGCGGCGCGCCGAGATCATTGTCGCCGGCACGGCCGTGTTTCTGCGAGCTCTGGAGTTGTTTCAGGCGCCGGCGCTGTACTATTCCGCGGCCGGCGTTCGCGAAGGCATCGTCGCCGATCTGTTTGCGCGCGGCGCGGGCCGCGAGCCGGCCACTCTCAGCCGCGACCAGCGCCGCACCGTGGAGGAAATGGCCCGCCGCTATGGCGTGTCCATACCGCATGTGCGCAAGGTCGCCCACCTGGCCGGCGAGCTGTTCCATCAACTGGAGCCTCTGCACCGGCTGCCGCCGTCCTATGGCCGCCTGCTCCAGGCCGCCGGCTTTCTGCACGATATCGGGCACTTCGTCAGCGATTCCAGCCATCACAAACACTCGCAATACCTGGTGGCGAACTCCGACATGCCCGGCTTCACCGACGACGAGCGGCGCCTCATTTCGCTGCTCTGCCGCTATCACCGCAAGTCCATGCCCGCGCCGCGCCATCCCCTGTTTGAAACCCTCGCCGCGGAGGACAAGCGGGGCGTCCTTCTGCTCACGCCTCTGCTGCGCATCGCCGATTCGCTGGACCGCGGCCATGAACAACGCGTGGAGTCCATGGAGGCCCTGCAACGCGATGGCGCGGTAGTAGTCGGTTTGCGCTCTTCCGCCGATGTGGACCTCGAGATCTGGGCCGCCGACCGCGTGGCCGACCATTTCCGCCAGGTTTACAATCTGCCGGTCACCTTCGTGCGAGCGGCGTTGGCGCGAAATGCCGAGAAGCGGCCGGGCAGGTGAGGTGATAAAATAGCTGTTGAACCCGCTGGGAGGTCGTCTAATGGTAAGACTGCAGACTCTGGATCTGCGTATCGGGGTTCGAGTCCCTGCCTCCCAGCCATCCTGTCCCTAAGCTACTTTTCGTTCCCCTACTCCGTCTTAGTGAATATGAACCTGCAACGCTTTCCGTTGTTGTTGGCGGCATGTGCCTGTCTGGCGGCCGCGCAGCCGCAGACCGCGGCGACGGCGCCTCCGCCGCCCGGCGTGGAAGAAGCTCTGAGGGAGCGCGTGCGGCCGTTTTATCAGGCCTACGTGGATGAGAAATTCCGCAAAGCCTACGAGGTGGTGGCCGACGACAGCAGAGACGCGTTCCTCATCGCGACCAAGCCGCACTACGATGGCTTCGAGATCCGGAAGATCGTCTTTTCCGACGACTACACAAAGGCGGCGGTCACCACGGAGATCCACACCACGCTCGTTTTCTACGGCCGTACTGCCCCGGAGAAGACAACGCTGGAAAGCTCCTGGGAACTGGTGGATGGGCAGTGGTATTGGTACGTTCCCGCCGGCGGACCGGACAGCACGGCCTCTACGCCCGCCCAGCGCCTGCTGATGAACATGTTCCATATCACTCCTCACGGGGACGGCTCTGCGCCCGCACCCGTGGCAGCGCCTCCCGGCACACCCGCTGTGGTTCCGCCCGGAACGCCGCCGGGGATGCCGTCCGGGATGCCTTCGGGACTCCCGCCGGGCTTTCCACAAGGGGGGATGACCAGCCCGGCGGCGGTCGCCGGCCTTCTCCAGAGCATCCGGACCCAGGTAAGGCTCGATAAGGACAAGGTCGAGCTGCGCGCCGATCAACCCGGAACGGCGGTGGTCATGGTGAAGAACGGCATGAAGGGTCCGGTTCGGATCGCCGTGTCCGGCGCGCAGGCGCCCGGGTTGACGGTGACGTCCGACAAGACTGAGATCGGCGCCGATGCGTCGGCGGCCATCACAATCGCGTGGAAGCCGGTTGGTCCCCACGCGGCGCCGCCTCCAGCGACATCCTTCGGCGTGTCGGTGACGCCGACGGGCGCCTTCCTTCCGTTCACGGTTACGTTCGTCCGCGAGCCAGTTGCGCCAGCAGGTCGCTGATTTGGTGAGACGGAGTGGCCGGCTTTCGCCGATCCAGACATAGTTGCGGCTGTGTCGCTCCACGAGGACGACTGGTACCCCCGGGTGGTCGCCGTCGCCGGCCGCAGGGGCGCGAAAGGCGGTCTCGGAGGCCGCTGCAGGACACCTGCCTTCGAATCCCTGGGGCAGCCCCTCGGGCTGCGGCCGACCCTCGGCCGACCTGTTCCTGTGAACAGATGCCTGATTCTGCCAACGAACCGCGGGTCCGTGGGACCCGCGCAGACCGGGGGGCTGCCCCACGATATGCCGCGCGGCGCCTCCGGTGAAACTGCTCGCAAAAAGCAGAAGAGGGCGGGCCGAAGCCCGCCCTCTTCCATCTGTTGACGTCTAGTGGTTAGCGGGGACTCAGTGCCCCACGTTCTCGCCAATCTGACCGGTCCGGTAGAGATTCGGGAAGTCGAGTTGGAGAGCTTCATAGTAGCTGCCATGCAGCGGATCGCTCATCGGGCTGACATAGGCGACACCGTGGCAGTACTGGAACGTCGTCGTGGCAATGATGTACCCGACGAAGTTAGTCCAGACCGCGGAGCCAATGGAGCCATTGCCCGCCGGGACTGGGACGCAGTTCACAGCGTCGCCACCGCCGGCGCCCATGACGATCGCATACGCGCAGCCGCCCGGAACTTCAATCGGGAGCTCGGCGGGCGTAGCCGCGGGATTCGGGTGATTTTCGTTCGCAACCATCTGTCCATTACGCACACCAGTGAACCACAGGGTCACGGTGCCGCTCTGGGTTGTCTGGGCCGGCCAGATGGTCGGACTGATGGAGGTGTTGACCACTACCAGACCCGTGCTGAGCTGGTCGTCGGAAACGATCCACGGATAGAGCAGGTTGCACGAGCAGGGGTTCAGGATAACTGCGTTGCCCGGGCTCTGCGTCACGATGAATCGCGGCAGAGAGCCCCAAGTGGTGTCGTTGACCGCGCCGTCCTTGTACATCAGCGACATGCCCGGTGTATCGGCAGCGATGGGAGCGAACGACGCCGTTATCGTGGAGATGGACGTCGAAGAGTCCTTTCCAAGCGCCGGGATATTCTTCCCGAGGTTGATGGCTGCGGCGCTATAGGTGACACCCGCGTGAACCGTAACCGTTTCGGTGAGGTTCGGATCGTCGGCCACTACTTCGTAGACCACGAAGGATGAAGTGGCGCCGCTGTTCGGCGTCCAGGAGCCGGCGACTTCCTCTGGCGAACCAGCCCAGGATCCGCCGGTGCCATCCGAATTCGCGTTCTTGACCAATTGCAGCCACAGGTTCGGCCCGCCGACGCCACCGCCAGCCATAACCGGGAAGGTGAGATCCACGCCATTCTGCAGGTTGTTGATGGTGATCAGGAAACGCGTGCCATAGTCAGCATCGCCAATCATCCCATCGTTGAGCGCGGGGGCGTTGGTCTGATTCACGAGATCAGCCAACGAATCGGGGTGGGCAGGCGCCGTCAAATTCGGCGTGAAGCCGGATTCTGTGTAGTAGTTGACGCCGGTGCCAAACAGATCCTGCGGCATCCAGCCGGCATCTGCCTCGTCGTTGCGCAGCGAGTTGAGTCCGCCGCCGGCCTTGGCGTCAGTGGCAGTGATCAGACCCGTCTTGAACGAGGATGCAAATCCCTCCTGGAACGTGACTCCAACGTTATCGCCCTCGCCGGGGTAGACGCACTGCACTTCGTTCTGAGCGGTGACACCCTTCCCGGTGAAGCCGGTGTAAACAAAGGCAACCGTGGTGAACGGGCTGGGCAGGGTGAGCGAAGCGTTGCCGCTGACGGAAATCGTCGCGGTGATGGTGCCGCCAAGCGGCACATGCGTCGCATCGACGCGGACGTTGGTGATGCGGATGATGCGTTGGTAGTTGGAGCCCGGAGGATCGACCGGCACACCGAGGAAGTCGATGTAAGCCCCACTGTTCGTGATGGCGCCCTGGAAGGTGTTGTATTGACCCTGATAGGTTTCAACCGGAACGCCAACATACTTGCCGGCGATGTCGCAGACACCAACCGTGCCGGCCAGGAACGGGTTTGCCGTAGTCTGGCCACCAGTGGCGAGACAGCCGATCTGGCTGGTGGGAGCGCCCGGAATGCCGGCGATCCCAGTCGGGAACGGATCGGTGGTCGGGAACGGCTCATCGATAACGAGCATCGGTTCGGCCACGCGGATGGCGTCCTTGGCCGGTGAGAAACTCCGGCTGGTGATCGGCTGGCTCAACGCGACACGAATGTTGGCCAGCGGCACCGGCTGACCCGCGGGCTGCGGGACGCCACCGGTGCAATTCATAACAATGTCGCCGACCAGTTCGGTGACGCCTTCCACGCGAATCTGGCGCGGCGCGCCGCTGTTGGCCGTGCAGGTCACCGGCGCGGTGTTCTGGATCTGCGCAACCGCGGTAAAGCCGAGCAGCAGCGTAATAACGGCAAAGGCCATTAGCCATTTGCGAAAGTCTGCCATTTCCTTCTCCTTGTGAAGATGCAAAATTTGAATTGATCGAAGTTCTCTCGGCAACCTGAGCCTCTGTTGTCTATTGCCATCATGAAGAACGTGAACCTGTCCGCGGCAGCACTAGCGGATTCGACGGGATCCCCGTCTCTTCCATGGCTGCCGTCCGGCTCGTGCTCATTTTCTTCATCGGGCTCATTTCGTCCTGACTTCCTATTATCGTGCTTGTAACGTGTGGTCTGTGCTCGCGGGACTCATACATGAATGCCGCCAAAGCCCTTGGACGCAGTCAAACCATACTTATCATCGAATGGGAAGCCAAGTCAAGCGGAATGTGGCCGTTAGATATCGGATGAGGGCCATCCCCGCTTCTCATTCCAGCACATTGGGGGCACCAGCGCCACCGAAGGATGCTTCAGGTCAGCGAATGGCGCCAAAGGGGCGGTGAACGGCTCCGGGCGGGGACCGAAACGGATTAATCTTTCATCATGCGGCTGACACCCCGCAAGCGGCTTTTCAGCTCTTCGGTGGCGTCCAGAATCTGGTTTGTATCATAGATTACTCTTGGCGTCAGAAAGATGACCAGTTCGCTGCGGGTCTTGCTGTACGCGCGGGTGCCGAAGGCCGCGCCGAGGATGGGAATGCGGTTCAGAAACGGAATCCCGGTGGTGCTGGCGCTGTCGCTTTCGTCGATCATCCCGCCGATGGCCACGGTATCGCCGTCCTGCACGGTAATCTGCGTCTGGATGGAGCGCTGCGAGAAGGACGGCGACCCGATGCTGCTGGAGGTGTTGGTCACGGGCGCACTGACCTCCTGGTTGATCATCATGGTGACGATGCCGCTGGAGTTCACGCGGGCCATGATATTCAGCGTGGTCCCGGTGTCCACGTTGCTGATGGTGTTGGCGAACGCGGAGCTGCCGGCCACCTGAACGCTGGTCACCGCCTGGGAACTCAGGGTGGGCACCGTGGTGCCTACATTGATGGAAGCCGGGATGCTGTCGGTGCAGATGATGCTCGGCGTGGAGATCACCTTGCCCTTGCCGTTGCTCACCTGCATGCTGACGATGCCCAGCAATTCCCTGCTGTGGCCCACCAGGGTGCCCGCCGAAAGCGTGGTGGCGTCGTTCACAACGCTGCCGAGCAACTGCAGGGGGATGGACTGGCTGCTGAAGGTGGTGCTGCTCGTGCCCGTGCCCGTGCCCGTGCCGGTGGTGGAGGAACCGCCGCCGGTGGAGGTGCTGACGGGCGCTCCGCTGCCGTTGAGCTGCTGCAGGTACGCCGTCACTCCACTCTGGAAGATACCGGTGAGATCGAGCTCGTAGATTTTCGCTTCGATGAGCACCTGGCGGGGCGCGACGTCCAGGTCGTCCAGAAGCTTGCGAATGGAGGCCCACTCCTGTGGCGAGGCCTGCACGAGCAGAGTGTTGTCGAAGGGGTTCCCGATCACCCGCGGGCCGGCAGGGGCGGCCTTCTGCTCGGGGGTCAGATAGGTGCCGGTGCGGTCGGCGTTCGCGGTAGCGCCTGGCAGCCCGCCGGTCAGGGGCACACCCGAGGTCAGGCCGCTGACGGTGGTTCCGGCATTCTGCGGATTGAAGGGGTTTGCAGAGGAGAATGAGTTGCCGAGGTTGCCCGGATTCGTGGGCGCCGTTCCGTAGCCGTAGCCGCCGTAACCTCCGCCGCCGCCCATGCCGCCGCCATATCCGCCGCCATATCCCCCGCCCATGCCGCTATAACCGCCCCCCATCCCCATGCCGCCGCCCATGCCCATGCCGCCCCCCATGGCCATGCCGCCGCCCATGCCCATGAAGGCGAACCGCGAGAGGTCCCCCCCGTTGTACAAGGCCTGAATGGCCGCGGCGATGATCACCGCCTGCCCATACTTGACCCGGTAGACGTAGTTCCCGGCGCTCCCCGAGGTCACCTTCACGGGGACGTCGAGCTTCTTCAGCCATTTGTCCACTTCGACGAACGCACCCGGGTTGGCGGCCACGGCAATGATGGTGTTGAGCCGGTCCACCGGCAGGAACTTGAGCGGCGCCTTCTTGTCGCTCAGCGAGAGGGAGTCAAAAACCTCGGTGAGTTCCCTGACCAGATCGCTGGCGCGTCCGTTCTGCACTTCGAACAGATGAATGCGCTGGTTGGCCAGGGTGTCGCTGTCGAACAGCGCCACCAGCTCCATGGTGCGGCGCATGTTACGGCGGCTGTCCAGCATGATCAGCAGGTTCGCGGGCGGATAGGAGAAAATCTGGGCGTACTCGCCGATGAAGTTCTTCAGGACGTTGGACAGCTCGTCCGCGGTCACGTACTTGAGGAAGACGAGGTTCATCATCTCCTCTTCGTTGGGATCGATGGCTTTGGCCTCTTTCTGTTCGAGCTCGAGCGGATGGCGCGAGATCTCCGCCAGCGGGACGATGCGATACAGGTCACCCTCCTTCACCATGCCGAAGCCGTTGATGCGGAGAACCATCTCGAGGAGAGAGCGGGTGTCGATGTCCCTGGTCTCGCCGTAGGTATTGAGGACCACGCCGCCCTTCACGCGCGGGTCGAGCACGTAGTTGATCTTCAACTGGCGGGCGAGCATGTCGATGACTTCGGTCAGCGAGGCGTTATGAAGGTTCAAGCCTCCGTAGATCACGGCCGGATGAGTGACGGTCCCGGCCGACGTTCCCACGGACGGCGAAGACGGCGGGGCGGCATTCCCGGACGGCGTGGGCTTGGCCGTTGGCGCCGCTGTCGGTTTAGCGGTTGGCGCCGCCGCGGGCGCGGGGGCGGCCGGTTTCTTCTCCTCGGTTTCCGGTCGCGGGGCCGGTGTCCACCCGATCTGCGCACCAGCCGAAACAGCGGCCAGAAGCAGCCCCGCGAGAAGCGTCGCGACCCATATCTTTTTCGACATCCTGTTGTTTCCTTCTCCGTTTCTAATTCACCGCATCCCACCGGCAGAAGTGCGCGTTGGGCGCAAGGGGACTGGGCACCGCAACCTTCCGGTATCCGTCGACGATCGCGCCAACCGGTGACGGGTCGTTCTGATCGCACGTCCGCATTTTGCCGTCCTTGCCGATGTTCTGGCCGGGCCCGGTCTGGACCACCTGGGGCGGCGGCGGCGCCGGTGCGCCCGCTTCCGGCGGCGCCTTCGCCGGTTGGGCCTGATTCGCGGCCGCGGGAGCCACGTCGGCGGTCTCCAGATCCGAAATGTTCTTCACGAACGTCTTCCCGTCCCACGTGAAGACGATCTGCCGGTCGGTGATGGACGCGATTTCGAATTCGCCCACCTTGTCGCCGGCGCGATAGGTCTGCTGATCGGCCTTCCCCACGCTCAGAATCACCGTGGGCGGCACACCGTCCCAGATCATGACGCCGTGAGCCACCGGAAACGGCGGCACGGGCGGAGGCGGAGGAGGCGGATGCACATCGGGGATGACGTCGGGATTGCGATCTCGGGAAAAAAGCACCTTCTCGGCCACGTCGGCATAAGAAGTGGGCTGCAGCTTCGGAACCACGGGCCGCGGCGGCATGGACGGCGGCGGGGCCGGCGCGATCTTCGCCCCGAGAACGCTGTCTTCGCGCAAGTGCGCTTCCTGCCAGCGCTGGCGGAGCACATGGCCCAGCAGGACCAGAACGGCGGCCAGCGCGATGTTCAGCAACCACAATCTTCGTTTCAAAACGCCGTCAGTCCTTTCTTCTCCGGGACCAGACGCCGGGGAACCAGCGCGGAGATCACCAGCCGCACCGGCATGGTCTTGAGTTTTTCGTGCGCGGCGCCGATGCGCAGGTCGGTGGTGGCGACGATCTCGGGCTGCGCGCTGAGATCGGAGATCATGTTGACAAGCTGCTCGATGCCGCAGGTCATGCTGATTGTCAGCGAGACCTCGCCATAGGCGCCGGCGAACGCGTGCGGCTCGCTTAGCTCCACCTGGCCGATCTCCACCGGCGGAGTCTGGGCGCGGGCCACCCGGCGCACCACCTGCAGCAACTGGGCCTGCGCCTGGGGCGCGGTGTCGGCCTGGATCAGACCCTTTTCGCGCCGCGACAATTCGGCGGAGACTTGTTTCAGGACAGCTTCCCTGCCGGGCACGGTGGCGGCTCTCCGGCGCAAATCGGCGAGGCGCTTTTCGGCCGCCTCGGGCGTGTCCGTGGGGGCGGACACCGCCGGCGTGCCGGAGGAAGAAGACGCGGCGAAATAATAGATCAGAATCGCCGCTACGGCAATGCCGCCGACGATCAACAACCTGCGTTCGCGCTCGCTGACGTTCACTGGGTGGTCGCTCCCTTCCTCTGGGCGCGAATGGAGAAGCTCTCGCCCGTGGCGTCGTGCTGGATGGGCATGGTGAACTGCGAGTCCTGGAACTTGCCGGTGCCGTCGAGCAGTTTCAGGAAGCCCGCCGCCTGCTCGGCGTGGCCGAACATCTCCACGCTCTGGCGGCTCAGATTCATGCCGCTCAGAAAGGCCGGCGGCGCCAGGACGCGAGTGATTTCATTCAGCGCGTCCATGTCCTCCTTCGAACGGAGGCGGAAATTATCGATGGCGTCGGCGCGTCCGCGGGCCTCCAGAATCTGCTGTTCCAGACGGGCGGCCCGGTTGGCCAGCGGAGTGATCCGGCGGATCTGCGACTGGAGCGTTTCGAGATAGCGCCGCTCCTCGATGGCCTGGTAGGCAAACAGCGCGGCGGCGGTAATGGCAATCAGCGCCGCCAGCGCGATGGTGGGGAAGTAGAGCGCGCGCGAGCTGGCCTGGCGCTTCTCTTCCGGCAGCAGATTCAAGCGCAGCGCCAGCCAGGGGCAGGCCGAGGTCAGGGCGGCCGCGTAGGCGCGCGCGCTGCGCGAGAGAGCGGTTCCGGCGGGGGCGGCGGCGGGCTGCGGCAACAAAGACTCGATGGGCACCGGCTCGCTGGCGGGGTCCAGCCGCAGCTCGGAGAGCGCGGAAGCCACGGCAAGCTGCGGCTGCTGCTCGAAAGAGGCGGAAAACACGGGCTTCGACGGGCTCTCGCCGTAGAGCTCCAACTCGCCATTTTGCGACCACGCGAGGAAACCTTCGGGGGGCGCGCCGTACAACCGCAGGGCCGGCCGGATGGCCGCCGCGGAGAACGTAAAGCGGGCGATCTTCACACCCGCTTCGGCGAACAGCGTGGCATATTCTTCCAGCGTGCCGCGCCGGGTGATGCCCACCAGCACGGTGTCGGTTTTGCCGGCGCGCGCGTAGTCCCATGCGGCTTCGTCCTCCGGCCATGGATGCAGCGAGTCTATCTGGAACTTCAGCGCGCTGGCGACGTTCCTGTCGCTGACACCGGGCATGGGCGCCTGGCGGACAATTACCGCTTCGCGCGGCAGCAGGACCGTGGCCGCCAGGTGACCGGCCCCGAGTTCCCGCAGGAATCGCAGGTACTGGTCGCCCCATGTAACCGCGGCCTGTTCGCGGAATCCGGGGATGTCCATTTCGCCCAGGATCTGTACGCCCGCCGGGCGCGCCCGCACCACGGTTACCCTCAGGTCCGCGCCGCAGACTTCGATTCCGACGCCGGTACCGAACGCCAGCCACGTGCGCATGCGAACGTTCATTGGAGCGACACCACCTGATTGGAACCCGCCGGGAGCGGACGCGCGGCCGGGGCGGGCGGAGCCTCGTCGTACCAGCGCAGAACCTGATGGGGCGGGTTACTCCCCTGCTTGAAGAACTTGATCAGGGCGGCCACGGTCCGCTTCACCTCCGAGTATCTGCCGTCGGCGTATTTCAGCCGCCCGGTGGCACGCAGGGTCCAGACACTTCCTGTACTCGCGGTGTCGCAGGTCAGGCGGGCCGCGGCGGGCCCGTCCGTGAGGAGGCTGCGGAGCTGGTTCATGGACTGGATGGGGGCGGAATTGCGCATATTCACAATCACGTTGACGACGCCGGGCGGCAGGCCGATCGCGGCGAGCAGCGTGGGGCTGACCGTATTCACGTCAAACTGGTTGGTGGCGCCGTAAACGGACAGAGAGTCGCGAACGCCGCCATACGAGTACAGCCCCCCGCCGGGAGCCCGCCGATAACCTCCGTAGAAGAGTTCCGGGGTCATGCCACGCACCAAAGACAATTCCTCTACCTCCCGGAAGGACGCGTGTGGCGACCGAAAAGACGGCTGCAGGGCCAGGTAAAACTGATCGAACCGGGTGATGGAGTTCGGGTCTCCCTCGCGCCAGTCCACCACGGCCTGGGCGATGGCCATGGCCTGGTCGGGCGGGGCGCCGGCGGCGGCCATGAGTGCAGCGAGGTCGGGCATGGCGGCACGGTTGATATCCAGCTTCGAGCTCTCCGGGATCAGCTCCACGCTGGCCTCGCCGGAAGGAAACTCGAAGTGCAGGCGCGACGATGGCGCATCGTAATAGGGACTGCCATCGGGCCGGCGCCCGCCCGCGGCGCTCCACTCGATCCAGAGCAGGGCGCGGTCGATGCCGCCCTGGGCCAGATACTGCGCGCGGAGGCTGTCGGCGTCGGTGCCGACGCGTTCCACCTCGGCGCGAACCATGTGGGCCACGGTGAAGGCGATGGCGAACATCGCCACGCTCAGCCAGAGGACGGTGAGCAGGGCGCTGCCGCGCTCGGTGGGGGGGGACAAGCGATGTGAGAACGCGGCTGACGCCGCGTGTCCCTCCACCCCCACGACCTTAATTGGCAGCCGCATAGTCCACCGAAGGGTCGCGGCTGACGCCGCGTGTCCACCCACCCCTACTGCCTTAATTCGCAGCCGCATAGTTCACCGAAGGGTCGCGGTTGACGCGCACGGGAATGGTGAGCGTCAGCAACGGCAGTTGCGAGGCGCCCGGGTCCAGCGGCCCCATGACCACGCGAATTGCGTCGGGCAGCAGCGGCCTCACCCAGCGCGGCACCCAGACCGAGGGCTTCGCGGGCGAGTTTTTGTCCGGCTGCAGAAACTCGAAGTGGCACGCGGCCAGCCTGTCGGCGAGGACAAACGAGCCAGGCCCGATCTGCACCGGAGTGAACACGGGCACGGGAGCGCCAAGGGCGTCATCGACGCGCGTGCCGGAACAGAAGGCGCGGGCGCTCAGAGGACCGGAGTAAAGGTGCTCGTTCACCACCAGACGAACGCCCTCGCCGCGTTCGCCCGGGATAACCTGGTATTCCAGAAGCTGGGGCAGGCCGCGCGAGCTCTCATTCAACGAGTAGCTGGTGATGAAGCGCATGGTTTGCGGCTCCCCTTGAAAGAACGCGATGGGCTGTCCCGGGTCCTCGCTGTTGCGCGGCTGGCAGAGGGTGATGGCCGGCACGATATCGCTCACCTGCGCTACCAGGATGCGCTCCACGGCCATGACCCGGCGATTGTGCATGAGCTTCGCGTCGGCGTGGTCCATGGCGTCGATGCCAACCCGCAGGGCCATCAGAATGCCCGTGGTAAGCGCCATCAAGAGGGAAGTGGCGATGAGCACCTCCACCAGGGTGAAGCCGGCAGTGGCGCGGCGCGAGGTCATGGCGTGCGCTCCCTGGCAGCGTGAGCGGGCGTGACCAGACCGCGCCGGAAGGCCTCCATGGTGAAGGTGCGTTTGGCGTCGCCGTCGCCGCACCAGACCTCCAGATGCACGCGGTCCAGCGCGGGATCTCCCTCCACCGCGCCCGCGGGCGCTTCGAAGAGGGTGATCATGGCGGTCCAGCCGCAGGGGCGTCCCCCGGTGAGAGCAGGGTCCCAGGCGCCCTGCAGGGCCGTATCCTCGGGCGCGGTGTTGGCCACCAGCAGCTCGTTCATCTGCTGGCGGGCGAGGGTGATGGCGCGGTCGCGGTCGGTGAGGCGGGCGGCATTGTGCATGGAGGTGGTCAGCGCGGAGAGGAGTCCGGTGATGGCGAAGGCCATGATGACCGTGGCCACCAGCACCTCCAGCAGGGTGAAGCCGCGGCGGGTGGGTCCGGTGGGGGGCAGGCTCTCAGCCCAATGGCACTTAACTTTTGAGCCTGTCTGGCAAGTGGTTGATTCTCTGAGTTTGTGGGGCGGGCAATCCTGCCCGCAGCCGGCTTTCAAGCCGGCCTGGCGCCGC
>JBEKPY010000098.1:0-20661 GCA_049520275.1 Bryobacteraceae bacterium | reverse complement strand
CTCCTGGGTGCTCACCCACAGCTCCCGCTGCTTCGGTTTCCGTCTCCCCATCGCCATGGCTATAAGACGTCCGAAACATTTCTCTGGTCACATGTTTCGGCGACTTTTACCACGGGCTGCTATGGCCTGGGCATCCCGATGCGCAAGGTACCGAGTGTGCTGTGGGAGTTGACCGGGGTGAGGATCACGCAGGGGGCGCTGACACAGGATGCTCTGCGGCGCGCGGCCGGAGCGGTGGGAGCCCGGTACGAACAGTTGCGTGCCAGTGTGCGTCAGGCTGCGGCGGTCCACACCGACGACACCGGCTGGCGGGTGGGTGGTCAGGGCGCGTTTCTGATGGGCTTCGACACCGACCAGGCGACGGTGTATCAGATTCGCAGCCAGCATCGCAACGAGGAAGTCCGGGAGCTGATCCCGGACGACTATGCCGGGGTGATGGTCAGTGATCGGGGCAAAAGTTACGACGCCGCTGAGTTTGCCGGGGTGGCCCAGCAGAAGTGTCTGGCGCATCTGCTGCGGAATGTCAGTGAGGTGCTGGAAAACAAACGGGGGCGGGCCCGCCGGTTCGGGGAAACGCTGAAGATCCTGCTGCGGGAAGGGCTCGCGTTGTGGCACGCTCGGAGAGGTCTGGCCGCGGAGGAGTACGGACTCCGGGTGGAGGATATCAAGGAGAGACTGAGCAGCCATCTGCGCAATCGGATTCTGCGGGATGACGACAACCAACGGTTGCTGAACGGAATCGGTATGCAGCAGGACCGGGGTCACCTGTTGCGGTTCCTGGAAACCGAAGCAGTGGAGCCGACCAACAATCGAGCGGAGCGGATTCTCCGGCCGGCGGTCATTGCCCGCAAGGTGTCTCAGTGTTCCAAAAACCAGCGCGGTGCCGATGCTTTTGCCGCCTTCGCCAGCATTGCCCAGACCATTCGCAAGCACCAGCAGGAGACCATCGCCCACGGATTCCTGACCCTGTTCCAGGAACCCGCCCGCTAATCAATTACGTCCAGAGCGTAGTTGGCGACCTGAGTCGTGACCAAGTCCCATGGTGGACCCTTCGGTCTGAGAAGCTGATCGATCAACTACATTACCCGGTCACATCATCTCCTGACGAATGGGCAAATGAGATTCTGAATCTGGATCAGTTGGTCGTGGAAGGGTTTGAAGACAAGTGGCTCAGGAACGCGGCGCAGTCATTGGGGCGAACGCCCGACATCCGTTTCCGATCATTGAAACTGGTGGAGGAGTGCCTCCTGGCTCTCGGATTTGAAGAGGACCATGCGAGCGCCGTTGTTGCGCCTCTCAGAGAGGCACACGATCTGCGCTCCAAGGTGAAAGGACACGCCTCCGGCAAAGATGGAGGAGTCAGGAAGCAGATTTTCAAGACCCATGGCACGTATAAGGATCACTTCCATACGCTTTGCCAAAGGTGCGATGAATCGATTAGGGTGATCGCGGAGGCTTTCACGAAGTTGAACAGGAGACCATGAAACTCCGTTCAAGATGAACACGGGAGCATCGCGAACATGGAACCACGCGGAATTTACGCGGACTGAATCTATTCTACCGATGGAGGTTCGGAATCGGTTGGCGCTTCCCCATTGCCTCACTCGCCGAATTCCACGCCCGGAGGCGCGGAAAGACTGCACGCGGCGGTAACGATCCACTTGCCGGAGTGGCTGAACAATTCGACCGTGGCCGAATCACCCAGCTTCAGCAGGTTCCGGCAGCCGTTGATGATCCGGCGCTCGGTTCGGATCGTATGGGGAAGGTTCGTGGTGTTGGCGATTACGAAGCGGAGCTCGTCGGGCCGGAAGCTCGCACTCCGCGATCCGCCGGAAAGCGGTGCTGTCCGAGAGTGGCGTGCACGAGCCTCCAGGGACACCCTCGAAAACGCTCGCCCCGTGAAGGCGGCCCCGTCGTCCCGGCTTGTGGGGCAGGCCGGAGGTGGACACAGAAACACGTCAGCGAACTTCCGAAACGGGGTGCCAGGCTAGCGCTGAACGGTCAGATGAATCTCCGCGGGGCTGATCTGGCTCGCCGAGCCGATGCGAATCTCCGGGTTCGTTGCAGTGTAGGCGGGAAGCTGCAGGTTGATCTGGTACAGTCCCGCAAAGAAAGGCGCAACGCCGGCGTACAGCACGTTTGCCTGCGGCGCGGGCTGGCCATCCAGCAGAACCTGGAAATCGCTGGCGGTAACGAGGGGCGCGGCCGTGGTGGGAATCCGCCCGGGTTCCACGGGCGGGGTTGTCTGGCCCAGTCCGGTGGCGTACAGGATCACGATCTCTCCCGGATGGGCTGGACGCGCGGTGGTCACCACGGAACCGTCGGCGTGCGTCGCTACCGCGGTTTGCGCATCCAGCAGGAACAGCGCCGGCGCGGTGTCCAGCAGTTCGAGCGTCAGCAACGGACCGGCGCGGCCCTCGCTCAGCACGGCGAATGTCATCTTTCCGGGCAGGTAGTTCGGTGGAACCAGAAAGTTGATCTGGGTGGGCGAGATGTAGTACGGAGTGGCTTCCATGGCGCTCACCAGGATATGCGTATCCGTTCCCGGCAATCGGGTGGGCAGCTCCCCGGCGGCGGAGAGATCGGCGGCGGTGAGCGTGACCGTGGTTGTGGACAAGTTCTGCCCGTATACCGTGGCGATGGTGTTCGGCGCCAGCGCGCCGGGCACACTGGAGGCGGAGTTAACCACGGTGGCGGCGCAGTAGGCCGGGAAACCTGCCGGCGGAGGGGGAGGCGGGCACTGGGCCGGCGCCGCGACGTTGCAGCAAAACGCGAAAAGCGCCAGCTTTGGCCGGGTCAGGGGGAATCGCATCACGCCAGCTCCTTTCCGGGCGGCGCGACGGCTTACGCGGAGGACACCAGCCCGGCCAGCACGAGCGCTTTGCGCGCCATGGTGCTCAGGGGAAGAGAAGCGAGGGAGGTGAGCGGCACCCATTCGCACACCCGGTCCACGGCTCTCGGTCCGGTGGAGGCCAGCAACACGCGGCAGCGGTGATTCGTGCTAACGATGGTGTGCTGGAACTCGCCGATTTCTCTCAGCGTGCGCGCTCCCGGAACATGCTCCGGCTCGGGCAGTTCCCAGAAGCCCGCGAGCCGCGGACTATCGGCCGCCAGCCGGCGCAGGAGTACCGCCCTCTTCCGCCGCCCTTTCCCCTGGATAACGAGCAGCCGGCGCGCCACCACCGTAGGCCGCGGCCGCGACGTCTTTACGGGTAGCTGGCTCTGGAGACCGCGCGCATGCGCTTCGCACCAGGCTGCTACCGGGCATGCGGGGCAGCGCGGGCTGCGCGGAAGGCAAACCACGGCGCCCAGTTCCATGATGGCCTGGTTGAAATCGCCGGGCCGCCGCGCCTCGATGAGCGCCTGCGCGGCAGCTTGCAGGCGGGCGCGTGTCCGGCTGGCGCGAAGGTCGGCTTTCTCCGCGGTTACGCGCGCGAGCACTCGCAGAACGTTGCCGTCCACCGCCGCCCGGGCTTCGCCGAACGCGATACTGGCGATGGCCGCGGCCGTGTAATCGCCCACGCCGGCGAGCGCGCGGATGGCGTCGTAATCTGGCGGGTACGCGCCATGCTGGGTAATCCTTTCCGCCGCCGCCTGCAGGTTGCGCGCGCGCGAATAGTAGCCGAGCCCCGCCCAGCAGGCCAGCACATCGCTTTCGGGCGCGTGCGCGAGCGCCGCCGGCGACGGGTAACGAGCCATAAACCGCTCGTAGTAGGGCAGCACCGTGGCAACGCGCGTCTGCTGCAGCATGATCTCGGAGACGTGAATCGCCCACGGGTCGCGAGTGCGCCGCCACGGCAAATCGCGTTTGTTCCGGCCGTACCAGACGAGTAGCGCTCGCCGGAACTTCAGGGGGGAGATTTCAGGCATGCGGCAGTTCGCATGGTAGCGCAATCGTATCAAGCTAAGGATCCGTCATGATCGCCAGGCGGGTCGGGGACCGGGTCCGGGACCAGCCGCAAGTGTGAGCGCCTGCCCACGCCGCAAGAATGATTGGCATGGGTGTTCCTGAATGGTGGCGCGATGGGGCGAAACCCCGGGAAGCGTGACAGGAATCTGGAAGGTCTGGGACGGGGCGCTCTCGATTCAATCGAGCCCGCTATCGCTGGGAGGCCCGCAGGTCAAATAGCTGGGGACGACATATCCGGGCGTGGCGGAGCGGGTGGCGGAGGTGGCACGGTGGCCGGAATTGAACCAGCGGCGCCACCTGGCGGTGGACGCGACGGGGGGAGGGCGGCCGGTGGTGGACCTGTTGCGTGGCAAGCGGCTGGGGAGCGCGAGGTTTCTGCCGACGGTGATCACGGGCGGCGAGAGCGAGAGTTACGCAGAGGGCTATTACCGGCTGCCGAAGTGAGATCTGATGACATGGCTGCAGGTGCTGCTGCAACGGGGGCAGTTACAGATTGCGGTGGCGCTGAAGTGGCGGATGGCATTGATGGAGGAGATGCGTGCGATGGAGGTGAAGACGACGGGGCCGGGACGGTTCATTCGATCCATGCGTTGGGGCTCCTCCCGGCAGCGCCTTCCATTCGGGCTGAGAGCGGTCGCCCTACGAGCATCCCGTCAATCCTGTGGAGGCGAATATACCCCGGCCCTCGACGCTACCGGGGCCCGACCCGGGGAAGGAGCCCCAAAGGCTGTGTACATAGTTGTGTACGAGGAGCAAACACGAAGAAAAAGCGGTCAAAACGGATAAAAAACACCCGAAAAAAATTTCTCTTTTCGCGGCCGGGATTCTCCGCTCCGGCAGCCTGCAGGGTGCGATTGCTGCATTCCGGCCCATATTTGCCACTCCGACCACCAGTTCCAACAGTGCGCCTGCCCTGTCCGCCAGCCGCACCGCCACGGCCTTCGCGACCACCGTGTTCCGCCGAGCCAGCGCCAGGCTTCCGGACGTGAAATGCGACATCACGCCCGCCACCAGACCCCGAACCCGAACTCCTCGAGAGTCGTCCGAACCATCGCCACACCTGAGCGAAACCGCTGTGGTAAACGGCTTTGGCGTTCATTCGGGATGCTTCGTCGTCCCCTGCTACCAGTTTAACACGGTGCCATGAGAGTGATTCTGCCTCTCCTTCCTGCCGGAGCGCACTCACATCATTGAGCCGGCTGAATCACGCTCGAAATGGGGCATAATACAACCAACACTCTCGTATATCACGGGATGTCTGGAGAGGTACGGGCGACACGAGCTTCCGCGTGATTGCCTGGCTCCGCGGGGCCGTTTTCAGCAGCTTCCGGGGGCTCCGCTGGAGTGCATTCGCCCGGCAACGATTCCATCCTCATTCGCAGAGGGCCCGCTGACGGCGGAGAATAAGGTGGTAGGATAGTCTTACCGGAGTTGAGAGTATGCGTTCCCGCCAGCAGCAGGTCGAATATCTGGCCAGCAGCCGCATCGGCGAGAAGGGGCAACTCACCATTCCCCAGGTGTATCGCGACCAGCTGAGCCTGCAGCCCGGCGATCCCGTGGCGGTGGTACGAGTAGGCGAGTCCCTGCTTCTGATCCCCGAGCAGGAGCGCTTCCGCACTTTGTGCCATTCCATCGCGGCAGTGTTCGAGCGTCGTCAGGTCAGCCCGGCGGGTCTGCCGGACACGCTGCCTGAGGCACGCGCGCGCGTTTCCGGTCGCCGCGGGAGGCGGAGCAAAGGACAGTGAGCCGGAAAGAACGTGTCCGGCTCTTCCTCGACTCCGACGTTCTGACCACCGGCATGGTCTCGACCGGGGGCCCGGACAAGGCCGTACTCTCCTTGTGCGCGGCGCGGACCTGCCGGCTGGTTCTTGCCGAAGCGGTTCGCGACGAGGTGAAAGAGAACCTGCTCTTCCGTCCGGGCGGGCTGGAAGACGAAACGGCGGACCGGGTATTGCGCGACTATGACAGTCTGATCGCGCTTCTGAAGCCGGAACTCGTACCCCGGCCGGGACCGGCGGAGGTCCGGGTTGCGCGTCGTCTGATTCCGCATGCGGCAGACGTTCCGGTGCTGCTGTCGGCCATCGCCGCCCGCCCCGACTGGTTTCTCACGCGCAACACGCAACGATTCACGCCGGCCGTGGCGCGGCGGACCGGCCTGCGGTTTGCGACACCGGACGAGTTCTTTCGCGCGCTTTCACGGAGCATCTCCCAGCCTCACGCAGGAGCGCGGAACGGGCCTGCAGAGCCGGTGATCATGCCGGTCGGGTCCCGAAAGTCCACCCGGGACGCGGCTGTCTACGTCATGGTCTGCCCGGATGAGGCGGTGGCGGAAGTCGGGGTCTCCTTCGAAGAGCAGATGGAACGGGCGGAAGCCTACCTGCAGGCGGCGGGCCTCCGCTGCCGGCGGAGCTTCACCGAGCAGGGGATCTCCCGTGTGGTGCCCCTGGATCAGCGGCCCATGGGCGCCTGCCTGCTCGAAATGATCCGGAAGGGTCAGGTTCGCCACGTGGTCACGCTGCGGCTCGACCGGCTGTTTCGGTCGGCCGCCGACGCAGTGCGCCGGATGTCCGAATGGGAGGCCGCGGGCGTCGTGACGCACCTGATCGACCTGGCCGGACAGCCGACCAGCACAGGCTCGGCGGTGGGGCGCATGATCCTCGCCATTGGGGATACACTCGTCAGACTGGATCGCCACCGGATCGCGGAATCGACGGCGCGTGCCCTCGCCGACAGAAAGCGGATGAGAATTGTTTACGGGCCGACGCCTTACGGATGCGAGAGGATCGGTCGGGATATCTCCCTGAGCATGAACAGACGCGGCAGGACCTGGACAGATCGGGGCGAGCGTGGCACGGATCTGGTGGCGCACCCGCGCGAACGCGTGGTGCTGGAGCACATGCGGGAAGCACGAGCTGACGGTATGACTCTGCGCCAGATCGCGGACATGCTCAACGACCTGCAGATTCCCTGCAAGAGGGGTGGCGCGAAGTGGTATCCTGCGACGGTCAAAAGGATCCTGGAGAACGATATCAGTCTGCCGGAGGACCTGGAGCGATTGACCTGACGGGGGCTCGTTATGCGTGGAGGCTTTCCCCGCTCTGCCCAGGGTTCGGCCTGAGAGTACTTCTCCCTGGAGGCTTCTTCCCCACGTACGGACAGACGTGGCAGGCGCGCTTGTGTGATCCCGAGCCTGGCGGATTTCCTTCCGCTGAGTCACGTCGATGCTGCCGGACACGGGCGGCTGCTGACGACTGTTTTCGCCACCTGACCGCCTCCGCCCCGCATTCCCGAGGCGAAAAGGGGGGCCGCAGCGTGTGTCCGGTCGCGTCCCGGAGCTCAAAATCGGGATGGGGAGGGGGGCTTCCGCGTCCTTTTGTGCCTGTCACATAATAAACAGGACATTTAGAGCGAACGCGGAAGTAGGGTGTAGTTCCATTCGCCGTGAAACTGGTCGCGCTCGATTCGGAGGGCGTCTACTTCTTTGTCCGACACCTTGACGCCCCGGGGGTATTTGGCGGGGTCGATCGCGGCGCGGACTCTGAGCCCGCTCCGGGTGGTGGTCGCCGCAATCAGATTCACGATCACCTGGTGACTGACCAGCGGCTTGCCACGCCAGTTCTGACTGATGAAGGAGAACAGCCGGTGTTCGATCTGGTTCCACTTGCTGGTTCCCGGCGGCAGATGGCAGATCGAGATGGCCAGTCCCGTCTGGTCGGCCAGCTTTTGCAGTTCCAGCTTCCAGAGGCGCACTCTGGCTCCGTTGCTTCCGCCCGAGTCGGCGGTGATCAGCAATCTGGCGGCCTTCGGATAGGCCTCCTGGCCCATCGATTCCCACCATCGCCGGATGCTCTGGACAGCAAAGGCAGCCGTATCGTGATCTACGCCCACGCTGACCCAGCCCGCGTTCTGCGTCACATCGTAGACCCCATAGGGAGCCGCCCGGCCGAGTTCGGGAATCACGAAATCGTGTACCCGCACCTTCTCCGGATCGCCCTTGGGCCGCAGTTCCCGGCCATTGTTCTTGAAGTTCCCCACCAGTTCTTTCTTCTTCGTATCCACGGAAATGACTGGCTGGCGGTCCACCTGAAATTCCCGGATCCGGTCGCTGATGTGTCGAAACTGCGCGTCCCGATCGGGATGAGAAGCTCCTTCCAGAGTCTTCCGATTGGCCTGCAGGCTGTAGTCCATCTCATGCAGGAGCTCGGCCACCATGCGGTGACTGGTCTGGTGTCCCCCGCGCCGGAGTTCGGCGGCCAGTTGCCGCACGCTCTTGCACGTCCAACGCAGGGGCGATTCCGGATCCCCACGCGTCACCGGTTCCACCAAAGCTTCCAGGTCCCGCTTCAGGCTGGCGTCCAGTTCCACCGTCCGCTTCCGGCCCGCTCCCCTTCGCCGGATGCGCTGTCCGCGGGCCGGCCGGGGCGCCGTCTCCAGTTCAGCCATACCGCGCATCACTGTCCCGCGCGACAGGCCGCTGGCCCGGGCCACCGCCGTGATCCCGCCGAAACCGATCGCCCGGGCCTCCGCCGCCGCGACCAAACGTCGCGTGCGCTCGTCCAGAACCCGAGCCAGAACTTCGAACTTGCGCGCCAATCCGTGGGCTGGCATCGATTCCAGTATAAAACATTTCGGCCTTAGATGTTCTAGTTATTTTGTGACAGTCTCTTTCGATCGACAGGCGCTCGGTGAAGGCGGCGATCGAGGCGGGAGCGAAGGTTCCGGGCGCCGGACTGGTGACGGCGCGCCAGGCGCTACGCAGGAGCTGAGAATGAAACCGGCACGCAATCCGCAGTACCTGCAGTGGATCCGCACACTCCCCTGCACTGTCTGCGCCACCATCCGCGGGGTGGAAGCCGCGCACACCGGGCCCCGCGGGCTGAGCCAGAAATCGTCGGACACCTCGGCCATTCCGCTGTGCGCAAGGCACTACCGGACGGGCGACGACTCCTATCACAGGCTGGGGCCGCGGAGGTTTTCCGAGGTCCACGGGCTGGATATTCCGGCGCTGGTGGCCCGGCTCAGTGCAAAGCCGTGCATTCGCGTGGAATCGGGCCTGTTCATCGGGTTGCTCCGGGGAGAGGAATACCTGCTCGGGACAACGCAGATCGGAATCGCCCGGGCAGTGCGGAAGATGACCGATATCCGGCGCGAGGCGCTGATGGAAGTGGCGTGACAAGGGACGGCGACGCAGCCGCGAACTGCGGGCCAGGCCGCCAGTTACGCCCGGGTGGTGGATATGGGAAGAGCAGAATCCGGCGCTGTTCATTCCGGCCAGGGTGGGGTGAGTATGCACGTCTGAGCAGTAGTCCTGTTAGAACACTACCCACCTCTCCCCTGGCAAACACCTTGTGACAAACTGGGGGTGATGGCGAGCATGCAGAATAACGCGATGGAGAGCTTCAGGCCACCCTCTGCTGGCGACCCGGTGCTCACCGAGGTCGTCCGGCGTCTTGTGGAGGCATATCATCCGTTGCGGGTCTACCTGTTCGGTTCAACTGCGCGAGGCGATGCCGGAACCGACAGTGACTACGACTTCATGATAGTGGTTTCGGACGATGCTCCCCTGGAATTGCAGGATTGCAGAAAGGGTTATCGGGCGCTCAGCGGCCTGGGCATTGCCAAGGACATCCTGGTTTGGACGCGCAACGAGTTCGACAAGCGCCTCCATCTGAAGGCCTCTCTGCCCTCCACCGTTGTCGAAGAGGGCAAGCTGCTGTATGGAGTCTGAGGACACTCGAACTGCCGACACCAGAGCCTGGCTCGCGAAGACACGACAGGATCTGCGGCGCGTCGAAATTCTGCTCGCAGCCACTCCGGCGGACGTGGAAGGCGGGTTATTTCACTCCCAGCAGGCCGCGGAGAAGGCCTTGAAGGCATTCCTCACCTGGCACGATGTTCGCTTTCGCAGAATACACGATCTGGAGGAGATCGGGAAACAATGCGCTCAGGTCGACCTGACATTGGGATCACTGATGGGAAGGGCCGAGACGCTCAGCGAGTACGCTTCCCGTTTTCGCTACCCAGGCGCTCTTTATGAGCCGAGCCTGGAAGAGGGGCAAGCGGCGTTGGCATTGGCGCGCGAAGTAACGGAGGCTATTCTGTCTCGACTGCCGGGCGAAGTCCGGGCGTAGCTCACCCGGAATTCCTGGATTCCTGCTCGTGGCACGGCCACCGCAGCGACACCTCCGGCCCGGTGGGTCACCACGTTTTGCGTTTCAGATTGTCAGCCGAAACAGAACCTGTGCCGCGCATGCGCGGGCTGAGCCAGAAATCGTCGGACACCTCGGCCATTCCGCTGTGCGCGCGGCACCATCGGACGGGCGACGACTCGTATCACAGGCTGGGACCGCGGAGGTTTTCCGAGGTCCACCAGTTGGACATCCCGGTGCTGGTGGCGCGGCTCAGCGCAAAGCCGTTCATTCGCGTGGAATCGGGCCTGTTCATCGGGTCGCTCCGGGGAGAGGAATACCTGCTCGGGACAACGCAGATCGGCATTGCCCGGGCAGTTCGGAAGATGACCGATATCCGGCGCGAGGCGCTGATGGAGGTGGCGTAATGGCGTAATAAGGATGGCGGCGCGGCTGGGAACGACCGGGCTGCCCGCCACGCCCGTGGACATCGCGAACAAGAATCCCGCGCTGTCTGTTCCGGCGTAGGGCGGGTGAGTGGGGTCGGTCTTAAGAAAATGAAGTTGTGGCAGACTGGGAATACCAACATGCCGGATGTAGTTCCTCCGATCCTCGCCCCGCCTTCCGCCGACGATCTAATACTGGCTGAGGTCGTGCGCCGGCTTCGGGAACTGTATCACCCTGAACAGATCTACTTATTTGGCTCCACCGCGCGAGGAGAATCCGGCCCGGACAGCGATTACGACCTGATGGTGGTTGTCCCCGACAGCATGCCGGTTTCTCTTCGCGACAGCGGCCGAGCGTATAAAGCGATCTGGCGGCTTGGCGTGGCCAGCGACGTACTGGTCTGGACTCACTCGGACTTTACGGAGCGGCTGCCTCTGAAGGCGTCTTTGCCGTCGACTATTGCGCGGGAGGGCAAACTGATCTATGCACCCTGAGGCGCGGCGCCGTGCCGACACCCTGTTCTGGTTCGAAAAGGCTCGTAAGGATTTGCGGTGCGCCCAGATAGATCTGGCCGCCGACCCACCGGCACCGGAGGATGCGTTGTACCATTGCCAGCAAGCAGCAGAGAAGGCATTGAAGGGATTCCTCGTGTGGCATGATCGGCCCTTTCCCCGGACGCATGATCTGGGGAAGTTGGGCAAAGAGGCATTTGAACTGGACCAGACGTTGGAACCTCTCCTCGACGAGGTGGTTGAGTTCACAAAATACGCATGGATGTTCCGATAGCCAGGCGATGTCGATGAGCCGTCCCTCGTCGAAGCCGTCGCGGTTTTGAGCAGGGCCCGGGCATTTGTCGCGGCGATCAAAACTCGGTTGCCCGAGGAAGCACGCTGACACCCTCAACCCGGTTGTCAGAATATGAGTTTCAGATGCCACTCTGGCCGGCCGAGCCGATATCCGGCGCGAGGCGCTTATGGCGGTGGCGTAATGAGGGAACGGCGGCGTTGTCAGGGATGGGACAGCCTCAATCCCATCATCCAAACCCCAGCCAACACCCTTTGGGCGTGACGACAGGTGTTACAATAAGTGTGACATGAAACCTCATTCGTCGTCTGCCACGCTCCGCCGCAGCGTAGCCCTGCCAGGTGCCCTGATCAGCGAACTGAAGTCGGTTGCTCCACCGGAACTCCGTTCCAACCTGAACCGCCTGGTGATCGTCTCTCTTCAGGAGTACGTCGCCCGGCGGCGCCGGCAGGAGTTCGAGAGTGCCGTTGCCGCCATGGCCGGAGACCCGGAAGTCAGGGCCCAGTGTGCGGCCATTGCGAAAGACTTCGCTGCCACCGAAATGGACGGTCTCGGATAATGATCAGGCGCGGCCAGATTCACTTTGCGTCGCTCGATCCCGTGCAGGGTCGGGAACAAGCCGGAAGCAGGCCGGTTCTGGTTGTTTCCAGCGACGCCATCAACCGGCTCCCGCTCGTGGTCACGGTCGTCGTCGGCACCGATGCTGCCAACATTTCCCGCGATTATCCGGTGAACGTCCGGGTGAGCGCGGCCGAGTCCGGATTGCCTCGTGACACCGTGTTCCTGTGCTTCCAGGTCCGGTCTCTGGACCCGTCGCGGTTAGGAACTCGGGAAGTCGGCGCACTGGCCGCGCTCCGCATGGCTGAAGTGGACGCCGCACTCCGCCGCGCCCTTGACCTGTGACTGCAGGATGAACAGGCGGTGCTGCGACTGGCCCGGACCCGCGGGTTGTCCGAAGACGATGCCTGGGGAGCAACGCAGATCGGCATCGCCCGGGCAGTGCGGAAGATGACCGATATCCGGCGCGAGGCACTGATGGAGGTGGCGTAATCACGGGCGGTGGCGCAGCCGCAAACTGTGGGCCAGGCCGCCCGCCACGCCCGGGTCGTGGACATCGCGCGTAGGGTGGGTGAGCGATTCTGGTTCGCTCGCCATCCGGTTGTGGCAAACTGTAGGGGGTTCATGGATATGCGTGCGGCGCAGCTGGGCACGATTTTGCAGGAGTTTCGTCACGGTCTTGAGCAGATCTACGGCTCCCGGCTCGCCGGTCTGCTCCTGTTCGGATCTCAGGCTCGGGGCGATGCACTCCCGGACTCCGACATCGACGTAATGGTCATGCTCCATGGGCAGGTTAATCCTCTCCGAGAGGCAAGCCGCATCAGCCGGTTCCGAGGCGATCTCTGTCTCCGTCACAACGTGGTGATCACTTGCGTCTACATCTCGGCGGAAGAGGCCCGGGCTGCCGACAACCCGCTGCTTCAGAACATCCGCGCCGAAGGCGTGGCCCTGTGAATGCGAATCAACGAGGGTTGCTCACCAAAGCTAGCCGGAGTCTGGCCGCAGCCCGGCGCCTGGCTGCAGACGGGGATCTCGATTTTGCCGTATCCCGCGCGTACTATGCCATGTTTTACACCGCGCAGGCCTTCCTGCTCGCCCGGGGGCTGCGCTTTTCGAGGCATTCTGCCGTCATCGCCGCATTCGGGCAGGAGTTTGCGAAAGACGACGAGACACTTCGGGAGTTCCATCACGGCATCGTCGAGGCTCAGGACGCTCGCAATGCGGGCGATTACCAGATTGAGCTGATTCTGGCTGAAGAGGATGTTCAGGCTCATCTGGATCGTGCCGACCGGTTCATCCAGCTGGCCGAGCAAATCCTGGCGTGAACCGGAAACCCTCTGTGCACACCTCCGGCCCTGTGGTCAAAACGTGCGTTTAAGATTTCGGTGAGGCCCAACCGCGCAGGAGGGAATTACGCGCGGCGCAGAGGATTGCGATCAGCGTGGGGAAGGGAAGTGTCGGCAGAACGCAGCAACCGACGCCGGAAATTACTCTCGATCATATAGGCGACAGTTTAGGCGACAGCACGAAAAACTCTCATAGGGCGACCGCTCAACAGCTGAGACCGTCGATATTGCCGAGAAGAGCCTCAAATCAACGTGAGCTCGCTCAGTAAAGCATTCCGGCTGCAGCAAACGCCGCCACACCCGGACAAGTTCGCATGTTAGGAAGCTGCTTCCCGATGTTCACGATACTCCGGCCAGCAGCGCCTGTAACACAGCCATTGCCCTCCGGCTCGCACCATGCACACGGGAGAGATCCTCGTGCATCGGGTTGTCCGATCCGACGTCCGCCAGCAGCAGTTCGCTGAACCCGCTGATCTCGGTCATCAGGTTCTCCAGCCGGTGCATCGCCGCAGCCTGTGTCCGGGCACGCCGCACTTCGTCGGGGGCCTGGCCCATCAGGACCACATAGTCGGGAGCGGGCCACGCCTCGCTGCCCGGAAAAGTGAACAGGCAGCCCGAACGGCTGTGAGGAAGGCGCAGCGCGTGCCCTTTTCCCATCTGTCCGACCAACATGGTTCGGAGCGGGATGCCGGGGAACAGAACCTGCAGATTCGCGCCCGGCCGCAGCGCGTCTCCGAAGACTTCTTCGCAGGCCTGGTTGAACATCAGCACGGAGCCGTTGCGGTCGACGACCAGCAAAGGCGCGGGGAACGCCCGCAGGGCCGATGCCAGGCATTCGCAACGTTGCCGCAACCCGCTTTCCGGCAGACGCTGCGACTCGTCGCGGATCAGCACATAGGACTGGTTCCGTGGCGCAGCCAGGCGCAGGGGGAAGCAGGACACGGGAAACCTTCGGCCGTCATTGCCAATGGCCTTCGCGCGGATGCTGCAATCTGCCGGCGAAGCGTAGGAAGGAGGGTCCCAGGGAGTTCCCTGTCGGGTCCGCGACGCCGTGGCACCGTGAATGAGCACCGAAAACGGTTGCCCGAGAAAATCGATCTCCCGGTAGCCAAACAACCGTTCGGCCGACTCGTTCAGCGAGCGGACGAGACCCCTGCCATCGACCCCGACGATCGCATCCGGCAGAGTCTTCATCACTGACCGTGCCGTCTGGAACCACGGTAATCGCTGCGTCACAAGCGATATCCCGGTGCGTGACTTCCGCAGCAGCACGGAGCACAGGGAGCACAGGAATCCCAGGCCGATCAGTCCTGCGATAACCACGATGAACAGTGATTGGGAGTCTGGGTCCATAGCCGTTAATCGAGTTCATTACAGGCCGGAAACATGGGATTCAGGTCGGGCCGGGGGCCCGCTGTCGATATTGCGGACAAAATGCGGTACCAGTACTGCGCTGGAGTCCCCGAGGGTCGTTTAGTGCACGGTGCACGGCCGTCCTAAAGACGCCTCCGGCCCGGTGGGTCAAAACGTGCGTTTAAGATTTCGGTGAGGCCAAACCGCGCAGAAGCGAATTACGCGCGGCTCAGAGGATTGCGATCAGCGTGCGCAAGGGGGTCACCGGCAGAACACGGCAAGCGACGCCGGGAATATGCGCACAATCATGCAGGCTGCTGCGCACACCAGCCGAAAAACTCTCATAGGGCGAGCGCTCAGCAGCTCAGACCGTCGATATTGCCGAGAAGAGCCTTAGATTAACTGAAAGTCCCTCAGAAAACCGCTCTGGCTGTCGCAAACGCCGGAAATATGAACTGATTTCAGCGGCGCAGCAGGAGGTAAAGATACACCGCGCAAACCGGGAGGAGGATCGCGGACCACCTCAGCAGGTTGACAGGAGCTTCCGGCGCGCGCAGGTTCCACCTGCTCCAGAGCCGGTAGAATCGGCGGTCGCAACTCGCGCAGCGAAGGCGCGAAACGCCCACCCAGGGCAGGAGAGCCTCATAGTCGGCATGCCGTCCGGACTGGTGGACAGGCTTTCGCCCGCAGTACGGACAGGATAATTCATCAATTTCGGGCATAACTTCGTGCGAGGGGAGAGTCAGGTCGGAAGGCCCGGCAGGGAACGGGGCCGCAGAATTGCGAGGGCCGCAGACAAAGGGCGTGGCCATTCCGTCCAGCAGGGTAGTCGGCCTTCGAGGACGTCGAGTCTCTCCTTCATGTCCTGACTGAGAAGCGAGTACTTCTGCTCGGGCGGTTCAAAGAAACACCAGCATCGATCAGCAGGCCGACGAAGACGCTGAAGCGCGACAGAAGCGAGCGACCGGCGATGTCCGGGTCTTGAAGCACTTCGGCGTGGTCCAGGTCACAGAGAAAGGCGTTTCCGAGGCACGGCAAACAGAAGTCGATAACTCCGCTGGCGGGCGGGATCCAGCTTACTGCGGTAATGTTAACTGGGGGCACACCTCCGGCCCGGTGGGTTACCACGTTTTGCATTTCAGATTCCGTGAGGCCGGGCGGCGCCGGAGGGAATCACGCGGCTCAGAGAATTGCGATGCAGGAGCGGATCGGCAGAACCAGCCATTGCCGCCGTCAATACTCGTCGGGAAAGTAGATGCTCCGCATGTAATCATAGAACTCCGGGGACGTAAGGGCATTCAGCAGAATCCATACTGGTATTACGACAAGCAATAACAGTACTATTCCGTTGGAGTGCTTAGTCTCTGAAGGGCTGATCGGAAGGTTTCCCGCGACAGTACTGATTCCGGATGCCGATGTGAGTGTCGAGTCACCGACCGGCGGGGTGGGGCCTACGATGGTGCCAGCCATCCCTGCGAACGCCAGCAACGCGAATAAGCCCAGAATCCAGGCGAGACGTTTTCCCCGTGTGAGCATAGCGGTTCAAGAGGCGTTGGCGGTTGTGGTCAGGGTGGCCTGGACGGGGGTGGGGAGGCCGAGGACCGCGTTGAGACGAGCGACCGCAATGGGGCGGTCGTAGTGCTGTTCGAAGGCCTGGCGGGCGCGGGCTCCGGCGTGGTGGATGAGTTCGGGGCGGCGGGCCAAAGTTTCAAGCAACTGAACCAGGACTCCGGCGTCGCCGGGTTCGATGTGCCAGCCACAGCGGTGCTTCTCGACGATACGCCCGGGGGTTGCCAGCTTTGGCCCGATGAACAGGACGGGGCGGCCGGCGGCCATGATGCCGTAGGTCTTGCTGGGCACGACGGATCCGAGGCTTTCGGGGAGCTGCGTGACCAGACCGATGTGGCCCTGGGCGAGGCGGGCGCCGAGATCGGTGCGATCGCAGTAGGGGCCGAAGAAGACGTTGTCGAGGGAGCGTTCGTGGCAGAGGGCTTCGAAGCTGGCGCGACGGGAGCCGCCTCCCGCGAACAGGAAGCGGAAGCGCGGGTCATTCCGGAAATGCTCCATGACGCCCAGGATGGTGTTCACGTCATGGACGATGCCGAGGTTGCCGGAGTAGTAGAGCGTGAGGGGCCCATCCGGGAACGGAAGCGGAACGATGTCGCGGCCGTCGGCCCAGTTTTCGCAGACGTGGATCTTTTCCGCGGGGATGCCGTGGGTGATGAGGCGGTCCTTCATCTCCTCGCCGAGAGCGATGATGCCGTCGGCGTGGAGGCGGGCGAAGTCGAAGGCCCAGCCGACGATGCGCGTGAGCGGGGAGCGCGGAGAGAGGACACCCATCTCGACGGCGATGTCGGGATAGAGGTCCATTTCCCAGATGTAGTGGCGCCCGCCGCGCACGGCGCGGACGAGAGATCCAATCAATCCGAGCGCGGGAGGCGTGGTGAGGGTGACCACGGCGTCGGGCCGGGGACCTCGGAACGCATGCATGGCGGCAACCAGCAGGAAAGAGAGATAAGAGGCGACGCGGCCGAGGACGCCGCGGTTGAAGGGGAACGCAGGGCAACGGTCGACGCGGACGGGCGGCGGGATGAGGTCTTCGGACTCGGTGTATTTCGTGGCTCCGGCGATGACGCGGACGGCGTGGCCATCTTCAACGGCCCAGGCGGCCACGTCGGTGAGGAGCTGGCTGGTGGCGGCGGGGTCGGGCCAGAAGAACTGGTTGATAAAGAGGAAGGAGCGCGCCGGGATCGGCGACGGGACCGGACGGGCGGCGGGCGTGCGGTAGCGGGGCTCCAGACCGTGGAAGCCCGCGAGCTTGGGAGTGAGCGATTTGCGGACCACGGCGACGAAGGGGGCGGTGGAATCGGATCGCACGGTGCCGCCGAAGGCATGGGTCAGCTCCAGGTGATCGATGTCGGACAAGGGAATGTGGACGGTCCAGTGGCGGCTGAACTGGGAGCCGTTGGGCTCGCTGAAAGTGTGTCCGCCGACGGCCATCCGCGTACAGTGAAGGCCGAAATCCGGAGCGGCAAGCTGGATGGTAACCCAGCAGTCCTGGGGGGTTTCGACGGCGTTGAGTTTCTCCTCGAGGCCGTGGAGGGCGATCCGGGAATTGAGGTGGTGGTGGAAGGCCCCGTCGAGGAACATGCGGACGGCGGTACCGATCTCGGCGTAGCCCAAACGGTAGAGTCCGATGGAGACGAGGAGGAAGTAGAAGACGATAACGATGCCGGAGAATCGCGCCTGCATGATGGCGATGGAACAGACGGCGCCGACGGCGCAGGCAGCATAGAGAGAGAGGGCCACGCGGCGGGGAGTGAAGCCGCGTTCGAGGAGGCGGTGATGGATGTGGCTGCGGTCGCCGGTGAAGATGGGCTGGCCGCGCAGGAAGCGTCGAACGATGGCGAGCGCGGCGTCGAGCAGGGGGATGAAGAGGGCCAGCAGAGGAGCGGTCACGCCCAGGATGGTGCTGGATTTCTGGCTCCAGAGGACGCCGTAGCAGCCGAGCAGGAAACCCAGGAGAAGGCTGCCGGAATCGCCGAGGAAGATTGTCGCAGGGTTGAAATTGTAGCGCAGGAATCCGAGCAGGGCGCCGGCCAGGGGCGCGGTGGCGAGGGCGAGCGGAACGTTGCCCTGCAGGAGCGCGGCGATCAGCATGGTGCCGGCGGCGAAGATGCCGAGGCCGGTGGCGAGACCGTCGAGGCCGTCGATCAGGTTGAGCGCGTTGGTGCAGAAGATGAGCCAGCCGATGGTGAGGAGGAGGCTCCAGCCGGTGCCGAGGTGGTATGCGCCGAGGCCCGACAGGTGGATGCCGGCCCAGTAGGCGCCCACGGAGGCGGCGATCTGGCCGAGGAGCTTCTGCCAGGGGCGGAGACCGAGGGTGTCGTCGAGGAAGCCGACGGCGAGTATGAGGAGGGCCGACGGCAGGAGGCGCCAAGTGAGAGGCAGGCTGGCCTCAATGATCAATCCGGCGTGGAGCGGCAGGGCCAGCAGGACGGCGAAGGAGAGCACATAGGCCAGGGCCACTGCCACGCCGCCACCGCTCGGCACGGGCCGTTCGTGGAGCTTGCGAGCGGCATCCGGGTGATCCACCAGCCCCCAGCGACGAAAGGTATTCCGGACGAGGGGGGTGAGGAAGAGCGCCAGGAGGAAGGACGCGATGCCGAGGAAGATCAGCGAATACATGGGGCGCTATTCAAAGGGGGGTGGGGCCAATTCGGGAAAAAGGGGACTGCCCTTTTTCGCGAATTGTTCGGAAATGGGACTGGGTTCGTTTGGCAGGGCGTCACGCAGGAGGAGCAGGTTGTGCAGAGCGCGCTGCTGGATGCGATGGAGCCGGGTTTCGTAGCGATGCATCAGGTTCAGCTCAGGGGTGGTGGCGAGGCGTGTGAAGGCGGCGGTGATGCGGCCGACCTCATCCATGCCAGGCTCGGCGGGGAGGGCGTTCGCGATGCTGCGGTTCTCGATGGCCCAGAGGCGACGCGTGCGCCAGTAGGCGGAGACCATCTCCTCGACGATGCCCAGCTCGATCTCGTCGGCGGGCCGCAGACGGGTGATGTATCGATCCAGGAGCTTTTCGAAGTTCTCGCGGGATTCGTTGGGCAGGACGGCGCATTTGGTGAGGAGGCCGTGACGGACGGAGTTTTTTGAGGATTGGAGCTTGCCCTGGGGAGTCAGGGGGCCGTGGGAGCGGGCTCCGTTGGCTCGGGAGGATCGGATTCGTCTTTGACTTGATGTGTTGGCCACGTTACAGAGTAGGGGACGGGTGGGAGAAGTATGGCGGATGTGTCTGTTACTTAAGGGCGTTTTGGTGGTTATGGTGCTTTCGTGGGGCCCGGCGCTGGGGGAATTGGGGGACACTTCTCCTGATCGTTGGTTGAGGCGAGCCCGTAAGTAATTGAAGTGTCCCCAATTCCCCTTGGGCACCCACCGGGCACCTATTCCCGACCGAACGCCCCAATTCCCCCACCCCAATTCCCTGTGGTAGGGTTGGGGCACTGTGTGGGATACCACTGTGGTGAATACTGTGCCGCGGCCTCCGTTGCCGTTGTTGGATGCTGCCTGCTGGGTGCGGTCGCATTTGGGATTTGAGCCGGATGCCTTGCAGGCGCAAGTGTTGAATTCCAAGAGCAATAGAGGGCTTTTGAATTGCGCCCGGCAGTGGGGCAAATCGACGGTTACCGCGGCCAAGGCGGTGTATCAGGCGCAGCATGAGGCAGGGAGCCTGACCCTGGTGGTGAGCCCGAGCGAGCGGCAGAGCGGGGAGTTTCTGCGGAAGGCGGCGGGATTTGTGCGGCGGCTGGGGCTGCGGGTGAAAGGAGACGGTGACAACGATTTGTCGCTGATTTTTCCGAACCAGTCGCGGATTGTGGGATTGCCGGGGAGCGAGGCGACGATCCGGGGCTTTTCCGCAGTTTCGCTGCTGCTGGTGGACGAGGCGGCGCGGGTGAGCGACGACCTTTACTTTTCCGTGCGGCCGATGCTGGCGGTGAGCAACGGGGCGTTGTGGCTGATGAGCACTCCGTTCGGGAAGCGTGGGTTCTTTCATCGGGAGTGGGAACGGGGGAGCGGATGGTTGCGGCTGCAGGTGAACGCTTACGAGTGCGCCCGCATTGGCCAGTCTTTTCTAGAGGAAGAGAGGGCGACGATGGGCGAACGCTGGTTTCGGCAGGAGTACCTTTGCGAATTCACGGACGTGTCGAGTGGGGTTTTCGATCCGGAACTGGTGGAGCGCGCGGTTTCGGACGAGGTGGAGGCTTTGGAGGTTTGATGAGGCGGGCTGGGAGCCCGCCGCAGGCTGAGAGCCTGCCCCACAATGAAGGACCTGGACGGGTTGCAAGGCCTTGGAGGACGGAAATGATGCCAGACGGGTGGTTCTTTTTGGGCGTGGATCTGGGGCAGGCCCGGGATTTCACGGCGATCGCCGGGGTGGAGATCGCGGGACTGCGGGACGGCTGGGATCCGGCGGTGGCCGCATGGAGGAGGAAGACGGTGCTGCGGCTGCGGCAGCTCGAGAGGCTACCGCTGGGGACGACATATCCGGACGTGGCGGAGCGGGTGGCGGAGGTGACGCGGTCGGCGGAATTGAACCAGCGGTGCCACCTGGCGGTGG
>JBEKPY010000097.1:0-20913 GCA_049520275.1 Bryobacteraceae bacterium | reverse complement strand
GCCGGGGTCAAAATCCCCGACAAGGACTTCGCCCGGCTCCATCTCCGGCGCAATAAGTTCCACGGCGAATGGAACTACGAGATCCGCCCAACCTCTGGCAAGGTTATTTCCTAACAGGCCCTTAGCTCCGCATGGTGCTTGTTCGTGGCGGCCAGGAGCGCGGTCGCGCCGTCCTTCCCTGTCTCATTGACGTTGGCTCCGGAGTCGAGCAGGAGCTGAACAATCTTCTGATTTCCGGCATAGGCCGCATGAACGATCATCGGCCAGCCTGAAGAGCTGGTTTCCCTGACGGAAGCACCGGCCCGGATCAGGTCTTCTACAATTGCCGGGTCCTGCCTGGCAAGGGCGGCCAGGAGGACCGGGTTCCCTTCCTTGTTTCTGCCGTTCGGGTTTGCCCCCGCATCAAGCAGAAGCTTCACAATCTGCTCGGTTTCGGAAGTCTGCGCGCCGTCGCCGATAACCCCTGAGGAAAGTTCCTGGAAACTAATCTTCATGCGCTGTAGAACCGTCATGAGCAGAGGAGCGCCCTCCGCGTCCACGGCGTTCGGATTCGCATTACGGGCCAGCAGGCCTCTGGTCTTCTCAACGTCTTTGTCGGCCGCGGCAGCCACCAGGTCATTGGACAATGTTTCGTCGTAATGCTTGCAGGCGGTCATAGCGAGCAACAGACCAGCCAGGACGGCCGCGTTCCGGGTATTCTGCACTGCCTCACTCCTTCTACTTCTTTTATTCCCCTTACTCCCCTCACCGCGTCACACGCTGATCACCGGGCACGGCGATTGCCGGATGATGCCGTACGCGTTGGCGCGCAGGCGCCCGCCCAGATGCTCGTCCGTGCTGCGGCCGATCACCACCACGTCGGCCCGCTCTTCCCTGGCCGTGGAGGCCGTGCAGGTGATGGGCGAGCCGGTGGCCGTCTTCACGTCGGTCGTCACCCCCAACTCCGAACACAGGTCCGACAACTGCGCGGTGGCCATCTGCTCCAACTCGGAGAACCAGTTTGCGTCGAAGGCGGCATCGGTGGGCACGAACGGCATGGGCACCACATGCAGAACGATGAGCCGCGCGCCAAAGTCCGCGGCGAACGAGGCGGCCCACTGGAGAACGCGCCGGCAATCCCGCTTCAGATCCACCGCGCAGAGCACGCGATCAAAGTGGATTTTTTCGACCGGAGGGGCTTCCTCCAGATGCACCCCGGTGAGCACCGGGCACGCCACATCGTGCAGCACCTTGGACGTCACCGAGCCGATCAGCAGGCGCCGGAACACGCCATACCCATGCGTGGGCATGGTCAGCAGATCGGCTTCGAGCGTGCGCGCCGTTTCCACGATCTTCCCCGCGGGGTTCCCTTCCACTACCATGCCGCCCACCATGGTGTCCGGGCAGGCCGTCCGGGCGAATTCGTCCAGACGCGCTTCATGCTGCGCCTTCCACTCCGGCAGAACGGGGGCGAAGGCGGGCAACTCCAGCCCGGCCCCGGGCACGCCGTAGCAGGGAATCTCGATGACGTTCAGCAGGGTGACTTCGGCCTTGTAGCGGGCGCCCAGTTTGCAGGCATAGTGGACCATGCCCAGCGAGCGGCGGGAGAAATCGACAGGCACCAGGATCTTCGAGAAGAGCATAGCGCCTCCTTCTTCCTTAACTACAGGGCAATTCGCCTGCCACTGCAAGCCCCAGTGCCTTGCGTGCCCTGATCTCGGGGTGCGTGAAATTCCCCATGCAGTGCGCCTAAGTGCTCTGATAGATATGTTGGCAGGGCGTGTTGGGACGCGACTTTACTCAGGGATTCGAATACTTGCATCAAGCAGGTCGTGCATCCGCTGGATGTCACTCCTCTCGGCTTCGTTCAATTCTTCGCTGTCCGGAAGTTCGTTCAGGAGGTGGCCGAATTCCTTCAAGGGGAACAACACGTCCACGATCGGACCGGGGCTTGGTTTCCAGAGGACGTTGCTTGGATACAAAAACTTGATCGCCTCTGCCAGCCTCTTTCGGCTCGACCCAATGAACCTACGCCAGAAGTCCTGCTCATTCCGACGGTCTTCTTCGGAGTTCGCCGCCCAGCAACGGAATGCGTACCAATCGCCTTGTGCTATGCTCGCCGTCTCGGTCGCGCCCTCTGCACCGTATCGCCTCTGCATTCTATCCATGAACACACGCTTCAGCTTGGCGACGTCCACGCGCGAAGAAGCCGTGAATATCCTGTTTCGAGAGGAGCCCTCAGCGTAGCCCATGAGCCTCACAGCAAAGGTATCGTCTGAAGCGCGCTTGATCGCGCCCTCAAGGACCCTCTGCACAGCGGTGTCACCCGACAGCTTCTGAGCGGCGGTGAGAACGATCCCCAATGCAGAGCCCCCTTCGCCTAGATTGAAGATGTCGTAACGGTAGTCGGCAGCGCGGGTGGCAACGGCGTAAGCGAGGTTCTCAGCAGCGCGGTTGGTCAGTGTTTCCGAATGACGGGTAAGCTTCCATAGAAAATCGGCCCTCCTCGGGTGTCCCGCCGGGATAGATTCAAGTGTGCTGTCCAAGACGGTTTTCGCGTCGGCTTCCGTAGCAGCTTCCTCTAGGGCCGAGAGCGCCCGATGCAAGTCAGCTTCACTGAACATCCCCTCGGGAATGACGGCCCGGAAGTATATGTCGAAATAGTCAGAGCTGCAGATCCTCTTCTCATCTTCCGCAGTGTCGTCACTGGTGGGTCGTTTGAGGCCCGACGTACCTTCGTGACTAGCTTTCGCAAACTCAGGGAAGAGCCAGCAAAGCAGCGTGCGAACAGCGCTGGCGCTGCCGCCCCGAATCTTATCAACTTCACCAACTAATTCTTCAAGGGAGGCGTTTGCGGCGTTCTTCACATCGAACAACGGGTTTCTCGCCGCATCCGTTAGGCATGACCCACTGGCTTTCACTCGGTGATAGATCGTAGGGCAGAAACGCCTAAGCGCCTCGATCAGTACCAAATCAAGCGGATTCACTTCGCCGGCAATGGGCCTGCCCGTGGCGACGATGTCGTTGAACAGTAATCCCGCTTTCCGAAAGTTCGTGCACAACTTCTGTAGCGGGTCGGCCCACGCGCCGCCTAGTAGGTCAGCGAAGTTTGTGCTGTCTTGCTCCCCGTGGAACCATTTCTGCTCAGCAAAATGTCGCCGCAATCGGGCTTTGAGACACGCTCCAACCATTTCCGGGGAGGGTTGCGAAAGGCTGATGGAAAGCGGAAAGAACTTCTCCAAATATTCGGAAGATTCACCAAGACCTAGGATCTTCTTGACCTCGTCCTCACTGAATGCACACACGAAGGCAACGTTTGGAAGCGAGTATGCGCCGCGCAGTATCTTTAGAAGCACGCGCAGTTCTTCCTTCTGCATTCGATCGATTTCGTCAAGCAACACGAGTACCGGTTTGGGCAGACGCGAGAGCGCCGCGCGGAGTTCCTGGATCTCTTGCCATTGAGAATGAGCGGGAATCAGTTCTCTCAGCCCGGCTAGGTATGCCACAGACCCACTTACTGCTCGTGCGAACGCGAGTGTGCGTTTGCGAAGCTGAGGAACGCGGATATACCTCCTACACTCCGCTTCGATGCTCTCGAAGACGTCAGAAGCAAGCGTAGTCTCCGATCCGGGCAGCCAGGCATTAAACGAGACGACAATTGCCAGTCCTTCTACTGCATTTCTCAAGAGGTTCAAGACGGAACTCTTGCCATCACCGAGGCCGCCGTGGAGCGCCACGACTGGGGTGCGTTGGCGAAGGGCGTGATCCGCTAGCAACTCCACCACGTTCGCCCGTCCGACAATGTCATCCGCCCAGCCGGTGATTGGATCATCGGACACGTGCGCTGCCCATTGCGCCTCGTTAAAGACGGCGGTCTTCCCTACTGGGATACTGAACTGGATGTCGTGCCTGATCTCCTGCGACGGTCTCCGCTGTTGCCGCCAGAAGTCCACTACGAAGAGCGCTGCGATGGGCACCAACCAGATAACCGTACCGAACGTTGAATAAACAGGCCAGTAGGTGAGCACAAGGATCGTCGCGACAACTAACAGGAGCGCAGCCAAACTCGTGATGCCTGCCCACCAAGCGCGAGCGTATCCGACGAACCACCGGCGGGTTGCCGGAGTCGCGATCACGACCACAACAGCACCGAGGCCTAGGGCAAACAGTTCAGGTTTGTATGCTCCGATCCCGTCGAAGCCTGCCGAAAGACGAGACCATTCACAGCGCAGCGAGTTGGAAACGCGGGAGTCGCGAGTTGCGAGATGCAACCCGATGCTTATCAGTGAGCCGATTGCGCAACCGAGCCCTGCCCTGCGCCCCTGCTTTTGAAGAATGCCGTCCGTCCACCACCGGCGCACGTGCAGCAGGCTTTCATGCAGGGCCATCGCTTCAATTCTACGGCTTTGCGAAGGAAGTCAGAAGCCTTACGACGAACGTCAGGGCCTACTCCGCCCTAATTTGCAGCACGGCGGCCCCGCGGATGGCGTCGTTCTTCAGCCGATTCAGGGCCTCGTTGGCCTGCTCCAGCGGAAACATCTCCACCTCGGTCCGGATGGGGATCTCCGCGGCCACGCGCAGGAAATCGCGCCCGTCCTCGCGCGTGTTGTTGGCCACCGAACGGACCACTCGCTCGTGGTAGAGCAAATCGTAATCGAGCGGCGGGATGGCGCTCATGTGAATCCCGCCCAGCACCAGCGTGCCCCCGTAGCGCAGCGCCCCGAGCGCCGCGGGGACAATCTCGCCGGCGGGCGCGAAAACGATGGCGGCGTCCAGCTTCGCCGGCGGTTCGGCCAGCGTGCCGCCCGTCCACACCGCCCCCAGTTCGGCGGCCAGCCGCTGGTGGCGTTCGTCGCGAGTGGCCACATACACATCGACGCCCCAGTAGCGCGCCACCTGAATGGCCACGTGGGCGGCCGCGCCGAAGCCGTAGAAGCCCAGACGGGCGCCGCGCGCGATCCCCGCCAGCCGCAGGCAGCGGAAGCCGATGATGCCGGCGCAGAGCAGCGGCGCCGCGGCAAGGTCCGAGAAACCGGCCGGCAGCGGATAGACGAACGCTTCCGGCGCCACGATGTAGTCGGCGTATCCGCCGTTCACGGTGTAGCCGGTGAAGCGCGCGTTCGTGCACAGGTTCTCCTGGCCGGCGCGGCAGAACGGGCACTCGCCGTCGGTCCAGTGTAGCCAGGCCACGCCCACGCGGGTCCCCGGCGGATACATGCCGGCGCCCGGCCCGCCGCGCTCTATGGCGCCCACCACCTGGTGGCCCGGCGTCACCGGCAGCTTCCGCGCGGGCAGCTCTCCCTCCACCACGTGCAGGTCGGTACGGCAAACGCCGCAGGCGTGGACGCGAATCAGCACGTCGTTCGCGGACGGCTCGGGGACCGGCAGGTCGGCCAGTTGCAGAGGGCGGCTCTCCACCGGCGCGGGGCTGTGCAGCACGCAGGCTCTCATCTGTTCCGCAGCGTACCGCAAAAACAGCGAGAAGTCCGGGCCGCACGCCACTAACAGGTCGTGACCATGAGCCCCACCGAACGCGCCGCGCGGCAACGCGCCATTGACGTCGCCCTCACCCAGATGGACAAGCAGTTCGGAAAAGGCAGCGTGCTGCGCCTCGGTTCCCGCAGCACTTTGCCGGTGAACGTGATCTCCAGCGGGTCCATCTCGCTGGACGCCGCACTGGGCGTCGGAGGATTCCCGCGCGGGCGGGTGGTGGAGATCTTCGGGCCGGAGTCTTCTGGCAAAACCACGCTGGCGCTGCAGGTGATCGCCGAAGCGCAGAAACTGGGCGGAACGGCGGTGTTCATCGATGCCGAACACGCACTCGACCCGGCCTACGCGCGCAAGCTGGGGGTTCTGGTGGACGATCTGCTGGTGGCGCAGCCGGATCACGGCGAGCAGGCGCTGGAAATCGCGGCCGCTCTGGTGAACTCCGGCGGCATCGACGTGGTGGTGGTGGATTCGGTGGCCGCGCTGGTGCCCAAGGCCGAGCTGGAGGGAGAGATGGGCGACAGCCACATGGGCCTGCACGCCCGCCTGATGTCCCAGGCTCTGCGCAAGCTGACCGGAATTGTCTCCCGCACCAACTGCCTGTTCATCTTCATTAATCAGGTGCGCGAGAAGATCGGCGTTGTGTTTGGCAATCCGGAGACCACCACCGGCGGGCGGGCGCTGAAGTTCTACGCCTCTATTCGCACCGAGGTGCGCCGCGGGGCGGCCATCAAGGACGGGGACACGGTGGTAGGCAACCGTACGAAGATCAAGGTGGTCAAGAACAAAGTGGCGGCGCCGTTTCGCGAGGCCGAAGTGGACATGATGTTTGGTTTGGGCATCTGCCGCGAGACCGATCTGCTGGACGTTGCCGTGGCGCAGAACCTGGTGGAGAAGAGCGGCTCCTGGTACAGTTTCCACGGGGAGCGCATCGGCCAGGGGCGCGACAACGCGCGCGTCTTCCTGCAGGAGAACACCGCGGCACGCGATCAGATGGACGCCGAGCTGCGCCGAGCGCTGGGCCTGAGCGCGTCCGACGCCACGCCGGAGGCCGTGCCAGGCGCCGCGCCAAACGCCGTGCCCAAACCCGCCGCCAGCGCAGCGGGGTCCGCGGTTCTCAGCGCGAAGACCGCCTGAATCTGCCCCGGCGGGTTTGCGCACGCGGTGCCTAAAGAACGAGGATGGCGCCGCGTGTTGGAGCGGCGAGCGACGGAGAGCGTAAGGGCCGGGCTGAGAGCCCCGCGCAGGCCAAAGCCCAACGCCACTAACGGACGCTTATACAGAATTCGTGGGGCAGCCCCTCGGCCTGCGGCCGGCCTGTTCCCGTGAACAGATGCCTGATGCTGCCAGCGAAGAGCGGGTCCGAAAGACCCGCGCAGACCGGGTCGCAGACCGAGGGTCTGCCCCACAACGTGCCGCACTGCGCCTCGGGCGAAAGGTTTAAGTGGCGTTGGGCCGAGCGCGCCCCACAAAGTCCGCTCCGGCCTGGCGGTCCGCAACATCTCCGAGACCTCCTGTTTGGGCCGTTCCGGCGCCCGAGAACCGCCCAAAGGCGCGCCGGACGGGCTCGCGGAAGGGTCTGCTCGCAAAAAACGCGCAAAAACCTCAGTTTTTTGCTTCTTCTCCCTTTACATCCGCGCGGCGCGCGGCTATGATTCAGGTGTAAACAAAACTGATCGGTTTTGTTTCAGCCTCCGGGCACAGACGGATAAGGAGAAGAACATGGCAGCAGGTACCAAGTTGACGCAATCGCAGGTGGTGCGCGAACTGGCCGAGTCCAACAACGTTTCCACCAGGGTCGCCAAGGAGTTCGTCACCAAATTCGCGGAACTGGCGGTTCGCGAAACCAAGAAGAATGGCGTATTCATCATCCCGGGCATCGGGCGTCTGGTGAGAGTGGATCGGAAAGCCCGCATCGGCCGCAATCCGGCGACCGGGGAAGCGATCAAGATTCCGGCAAAGAAGGTCGTGAAGTTCCGCGTCGCCAAGGCCGTGAAGGACGCGATCGTTCCGCCGAAGAAAGCGAAGTAAACTCCGCACGCCGCAAAAACAGGAACCCCGCGAGGCAGTCTCGCGGGGTCTTTGTTTTGCAATTCGCCGATCGGAGCCGGTCCACCTTGCGGACCGCGCGGGAAGCCTTACCCCTGCTTCTTCGAGTCGACGTCGTCGCCGTCCGTTTTCATGGCATTCTTGAAGTTCTTGATGCCCTCTCCCAGGCCCTTTGCCATCTCCGGGATCTTCTTGCCGCCGAAGAACAGAAGGAAAATCACCGCGATGACAAGGATGTCCTGGGGGCTGAAGATGTTGCCGACCACGAGCTGGGGGAATTCGATGGTGCTGAACATGCGGCCTCCTTACGGGCTGATACACTCACATTGTAGCGGAATCCATGGCCAGGCCACGGAAGTTCGATCAGAAGAAGGAAGTGCGGCGTCTGGCGCGCGAGCGCGTCGGCGCCGTGCCGGCCAGCCGGACCATCCAGCCGAAAACCCGCCGCAAGAGGCCGAAACACCCGAAGCCGCCCGGCGAAGGCGATGAGTTGCCGTGAGTATGCGCCCCGCGCCCATCAACTACTACGATCTGCTCCAGATCAATCCCCGCGCCGAGACGGAGGCGGTGGAACGGGTCTATCGTTTGCTGGCGGCGCGGTATCAACCCGGCCCCGAGGAAAGCGGCGATCCGGAACGCCTGCGGCTGCTGAAAGAAGCGTACGAGACTCTCAGCGACCCCGCCCGGCGCGCCCGCTATGACGCCGAACTGGAGCAGGGCCAGGCCTCGCCGCTGTCCATCTTTCTGGGCAGGGAGTTCACCGACGGCATCGACGCCGAGGCGAAGATTCGCGTGGGCGTGCTCTGCCTGCTCTACAGCAAGCGGCGCGCGAATCCGGATTTTGCCGCGCTGTCCCTTCTGGACATGGAGAACCTGATGTCCTTCCCGCGGGAACGGCTGCTGTTCGCCATCTGGTACCTCAGAGCCAAGCGCTATATCCTGCAGGATGACCGCAGCAGCTTCATCATCAGCGCGGAGGGCGTGGATTTTCTGGAGAGCCAGTTGCCCACCAATCAGATCCTTTATAAGATCTTCCGCGCTTCGGAAGCGGGCGTCATGACGTATCCACGGGCTCTGGCCGGCAAGGTCGGCTGAGTTACATCACCAGTTGAATCAGATCCTGCTGCATCTGGTCGTTGGTGGTCAGCAGCTTCGAGTTCGCCGCATAAGCTTGCTGGTACACCATCAGGTTGGTCAGTTGTCCAGCCATATTGGTGGTGGATTGCTCAAGGGCCGACCCGGTGATCTGGGTCCCCGTGCTGAGAGCGTTTCCGAAATACGGAGCGGCCCCGCTGGCCGTGCTGAGATCCTTGTATCCCATGGTATTCGTGGTGACCGTGTAGTCGCCGTTCCCGAGCGCGGTCATCGTTTCCGGATTCCCCACCTGCGCCACGGCCAGTTGCGCCACGTTCATGGTGCTTCCATCCGCGCACGAGGCGGTCACCATTCCACCGTCTCCAATGGAGTAACCAGTCACGGCGCTTCCGGCCGTCCCGTTCTGCCCAAACTGCTCCAGCGTGGAGGACGAGGCGTACTGCGTCAGCACCCCATTGCCGTTGACGTCCACCAGCGGCATGGAGATGATCTGGCCGTTGGCGTCGATCGTGAACGAAGCCGGCGACGTCAGGTTGCCGCTCGAATCGAACTGCAGCGTTGTCGAACCCGGTGTGGCCTGCCCATCCACCTGAGCGGTCAGAGTCCAGCTTCCCGCTGCCGTCCCCTTAGTGAAGTTCAAAGTCAGGGTGTGGGTCCCGCCCTGCGCGTCGTCGATGGTCTGGCTGTATGAAGTGGTGGCCCCGGCCGTGGTGCTGGAATCGAGATTCGCTCGCACACTAATCTGGGACGTGGCGGCCGCGTTGTGCTGGGTGGGCAGAACGATCTCGCCCAGGGTTGCGCTCGCCTGCCCGTTGGCGCCGATGGCGTAGCCCTCGACCACGTTGCCGCTCTGCGACAGCAGCACATTATTGCCCGCAGCATCCTGCCCGGTCTGGAAGCCGCCGGCGCGCGTGTACACGGGCCCCGCGGCGCTCCCGGTCACAAAGAACGCGTTGGGATTGTTGGAGATGGCCGCGTCCAGCGGCGCCTGCCCGGTCTCCACCGCGCCCTGCTGGAACTCGTACATGGCCGCCGGCTGTGCCGTGCCCAGGGCGGTGGTCATCCCGGGCACTTCCATTTCGCTGGCCAGCAGATCACTGAAGCTCGCGCTCTGGCTCTTGAACCCGGTGGTATCGATGTTCGCCAGGTTGTTGGCGGTCATGTTGATCGCCGAACTGTTCGCCTGGAGACCGGACAAGGCGGTTAAGTATACGCTTCCCATCGCGACTGGATGCACTGCATCCCGCGCGCCAGAGTTGGGGCACCGGTAAATCAACAGGTTACAGCCCGGCCGAACCGCCGCGATGTCAAGACGGAACCTGGTCGTCTCGTTTTGGAACGCTCAGATTCTCGGAGCGGACGTCACCACGATGGCCCTGGCTGGCGCCCGCGACATGCCACGGTACGCGTGGGGCGCCGACGAATCGAAATACACGCTGTCCCCGGTGCTCAGCAGGTGATCCTCGTCGCTATAGCGGATGGTGACGCTGCCCTCCAGCACGTGGAAGAACTCCGAGCCGTCGTGCGCGTGCTCCTGAACGGACTCCTCGGGCACCCGCACGATGTCCGCAAGGTAGACCTGGGCGGCCTTCTCACGGCTCAAGCAGGACAGGCATTCGAAAAAGTAGTTGGGCGTGGGATTGTCCGGGCGATCGGGGAAGCGAATGCGCTCGTCCTTGCGGACCACCACGAACTCCCTCTCCTGTTTTCGGTCCCCAAAAAAGTACTCCACACCGACGTCGAAGACCGTGGCTATGCGGACGAGGGTAGGAAGAGTGGGGACCAGCCTGCTGTTCTCGAGCTGACTGAGCATGGAGGCGGACAGCCCCGCATGCCGGCCGAGATCGACCAGAGCGATCTTCTTCCTGAGCCGGAGCTGCCGCAACTTGGCGCCAATCTCATAGGAGGACAAAACACGGCGGATTGCCTCATCTGTGTTCCCAGACTTACCAGGACTCATGGAACTCGATCTATTATGGCTCAGGTACCCCCGCGGTGGTGGTACCAAACTTGCGCCAGGATGCGACGAAATCGCTGCTTCGTCCCATTTACAGTCATTCATGGACACTTAACTCTTCGATGCCGCCTGTAGGAGGTTTGATGCAATCTGGTACTAAGGGTTTGTCTGCTCGTGGTACCGGTACTAGTCTGAAGTTCACGCTTTAAGGACAAACCGGCTGCGGGCCTGGCTGGGCGGCACGGGCAACGATGGCAATGGCGGGATCGCCGCCGGCGCCTGCGGAGACTCCCGGGCAGCGAGCTCCTCCATTTCAGCCGATTTTCCCGCCACCTGTGACCGACTTTTGGGACGACCAGATTCGGGGGACCGAATTCGGTTCAAAAGGTTCAAAATCACGGCATGGACAACAGGCCATGCCTGACATATACTCAGTGCTGCCTGTCGCCGATGATTGTGCGCGAAGCCCGATAAAGATGGCCGGTATTGCCCAGTAGGCGGGCCAGGATAACGCTCTCCCGCGATAGCTCTCACGCTGATGAGAAATGAATTACACGCCAGACTCGACTTATGCTGATCGTGGGCTGCCCAATGGTCGAGCCTGTACGAAAACTCCAAACGGGAGGACGAGAATATGAAACGCGTCATGGTGATGTCTGCTATGTTCGCTGCCGCCGCCCTGGGTCCTTTGGCCGTGGCCCAGACGATTACTGACCTGGCCCCGCTTGGTCGGCCTCCCAGCGGCAGCCCCACCAGCTCCGCCTTTGGCATCAATGCCACCGGCCAGGTCGTGGGCGCAACCACGACAAGCAGCTCACTCAGTCGCGCGTTTCTGTACTCGGGCGGGATCATGACAGATCTCGGCACGCTCGGTGGCGCCCAAAGCTCCGCGAACGGCGTCAACGCCAGCGGACAGGTGGTGGGTTGGTCGCTGACGGCTGATGGATCTGTTGACCCGTTTTTGTACTCGGGCGGCAGCATGATCGATCTCGACACGCTCAGTGGCATTGCCTATGGCATCAACGACAGCGGCCAGGTTGTGGGCCAGGCGGTCTTTGCAGGGAAAACCGCAGCATGGCGCGCGTTTTTGTACTCGGGCGGCATCATGACCAATCTCGGCACGCTCGGTGGCTTTAGCTATGCTTACGGCATCAACGCCTGCGGAGTGATTGTGGGCGCGTCTGCGATTACGGAGGGTGTCGATGAACCGACTCACGCGGTTGTGTATTTGGGCGGCAGCGTGAGGGATCTCGGCGCGCTTGGTTTCTCCAGCGTCGTCGCCATGGCTGTAAACCACAGTGGCCAGATTGTGGGCTACGGGACTATACCGGGCGGCGCGGCCACTCACGCGTTTTTGTACTCGGGCGGTGATATGACCGATCTCGGCACGCTCGGTGGCCCTGACAGCTATGCTCTTGGCATCAACGACAGCGGCCAGGTCGTGGGCGCCGCGGATGGGCCAGGCGGCGCAAGGGACGCGTTCTTGTACTCGGGCGGCGTCATGATCGATCTCAATTCACTCCTGCCCGCCGGTTCCGGCTGGGTGCTTCAGGGAGCTACCGGAATCAACAACAAGGGCCAGATTGCCGGTTACGGACAGTTCACTGCCATTCAGGGAGGACCCCAGGACCAAGGTTTCATCCTCGACACGGCAGCCGCGCCCGGGCTTCCGGACTCCTGGAGCGTCGCCATGGCGCACAGCGGCAGTTTCACGCAGGACCAGAGCGGGGCAACATACCTGCTGGATGTCTCCAATGCCAACAGTGCCGGCCCGACCAGTGGAACGGTGACGGTGCAGGACAGGCTCCCCGCCGGGCTGACGCTGGCGGCGATGTCCGGCACGGGGTGGACTTGCCTCGCGGACACGTGCACGCGCAGCGATGCGCTGGACGCCGGCTCCAGCTATCCGGCCATCGCCGTGACAGTGAATGTGACGCGCGATGCGCCGTCGCGGGTGCTCAACCAGGCAACGGTATCGGGCGGCGGGTTGGCCGACGCCAGCGCAAGCGAGGTGACCACGATCCAGACCACCGCGCAATTCAATGACGTACCACCGGGCGCCACATACTTCGACGCGGCGAACCTGATGTTTCAGGCCGGCGTGACTACTGGTTGCGTAGAGGGCAGCACGCCGCAGGCCCGCAGCTACTGCCCGGACCAGGTTGTCACCCGCCAGGAGATGGCGGCGTTCATCGACCGCGCAATCGCCGGCGCCACCAATCCGGCCATCTACAACCCGACTCCCTATTTCCAGGATGTGCCGGACACGAATCCCTTCTTCGCGCACATTCAGAACCTGATGCAGTTTGGCATTACGACGGGCTGCTCGCACAGCCCGGCGCTGTACTGTCCCTACGATGCGATCCCGCGCTGGGAAATGGCGATGGTCCTGATCCGGGCGCGGCTGATGCTGTTCGGCCAGTCCTTCGCGGCCTCGACGATTCCTTACTTCGCGGATGCGCCAACGGACGTGGAGGGCACGGGGATGCCGTTTCCGTTCATCCAGCGGGCCTTTGAGGAACAAGTGACCAACGGCTGCGGGACCAGCCCGCTGGTCTATTGTCCCGACCAGTTGGTGACGCGGGGGGAGATGGCGTCGTTCGTCATGCGGGCGTTGTTCAATGAGACCATGACCCTGTGCCTGACAGCGCCGCAATTGACGGGAGTGTCTCCGAACGCGCTGCCAGCGACCTTGGGCAGCCAGATCACGGTGACCATCACAAGCGTCAACACTTACTTCCAGAACGGCGACACGCTGACGGTGCCGAGCGGGATGCTGACGGTGAGCGACGTGACTGTGAACGCGGCGACCTCAATCACGGCGACGCTGACGACGAATTCGACCACGGTGGGCGCGCCACAGTCGTTGGTAGTGACTAGCGGCGGTCAGAATCTCACGTTGCCGCTGGCGATCAAGGTAGGGACCTACTGATCCACTGTTCAACCGGCTGTCCGCCCGGTAAACCATCGGTCCGCCAGTGCGTCCAGCGAAAACCTGCCTGGGCCGAAGATCAGAATCAGCAGGGACGCGCAGAGAAACGTGCAGGGCGCCGCCCCGACGAACTTTCCGGGATCGGAGAAGAAGGAGAAGAACGACGCACGGTCGGCCGTGATGTAGGCCACCAGCATGTCGCCCACGAACAGCAGAGCCACCGGCCGCGAGGCCAGCCCCAGGGCCAGCAGCACTCCGCCCACCAACTCCAGCCCGGAGACGAAACCGGCATTCAGCCCCGGAGCCGGGATGCCCAGGCTGGTGAAAAACTGCGTTACTCTGTCCAGGTGGTGCAGTTTGCCCCAGCCGGTTTGCATGAACTGCCATCCCCAGTACAGGCGCACGGCAAGCAGCAGCAGGGACTGAAAACTCGACGCCACCGCGATCAGCAGGCGATACAGCTTGCGGACGGGCTCAATCATGCGGCGCTTTCTACTCCTCCACCCGGGCGGCAGAGCCAGCCCAGCTCGGCCCACGCAGCGAACCAGCGTTCGAGCAACGGGGGAATCTCCTCCGGCGAGAGCGCGCTGCCGTCGAAGGCGGCGTCGATGGCTTCACCGATTGCTTCACCGCGCCCGACCGACTGCAGCAGGCGGAACTCCTCGCGCGCGAGCCGCCGGTAATAAACCATGAAGTCCACACGATGCACCCCCAGATGGATCTCTTCGGCCTGCAGACGGACGGCGTGACGGCGCAGGCCGCGCTGGCGATTCATGCTCACGGCGTTACTGGCTGTCGCATGCTCCAGGGTGTCCGCGTTCACGCGTATTCGCAGGTTGTCCACCGGGTATTGCAGGTGGAGCAACCGTAAGTAAGGTTGGAGAGCGGCGCGGAAATCGGGGCCGAGCTCCAGCAAATCTTCGGGCCCCAGCACTCGGGCCGCGCCGTTGTCGAACGCTTCAATGTGCGCCCATTCCAGCCGCACCATGTCCAGAGCGAGGCCGGGCACGCGGCCGGCATATTGTGGATTGCGCCGCAGCCACTCTTCCAGGCGCGAGCCGAGGTTCCTCAGCGTGAAGGACTGCGACGGACATTCGGCGAGATACGCGCGGGACAACCGGTCAAAGGCGCGTTTGCCGGTTATCGCGCAGAGGCCGGGGAAATCCTCGGCCAGCGAATCGAGAACGCGAAACCAGTACTGGCGGTTGTAGATTTCGAGGCGTTCCAGCGCGGACAACCGGTCGTTCGGTTTGACGAACCCGGCGTCGGCGGGACGATTCCGCGTCTTGTCGGACGCCGTGAGCGGACGCATCACCGCGGCGCCCATGCGCTGCTGCAACTCCTGCAGGGTCATGGAGCCGCCACCGCGGGAACGGGGACGTGCCGCTCGGCTTTGCGCGCCTCAGCATGAACCTCGTCGAACGACGGGATGCGGTCGTCCCATTCCAGCAGCGTCGCCGTTGGCCCAACGCGCCGCACCGCCTGCTCATACAGTTTCCAGACCGGATCGATGACCGGATGATCGTGCGTGTCGAGAATGTACTTCTCGAACTTCGAATGGCCGGCTATGTGGATCTGGGCGACGCGCTCGGCGGGGACACCGTCCACGTACTCGCGCGGGTCGAAGCCGTGGTTGCGCGACGAGACGTAGATATTGTTCACGTCGAGGAGGATTCCGCAGTCGGCGCGCTCCACCACTTCGTTGAGGAACTCCCACTCGGTCATTTCGGAAACGTGGAACTCGGCGTAGCTGCTGACGTTCTCCACGGCGATGGGGATCTCGAGATAGTCGCGCGCTTCGCGGATCTTGCGGGCGGTGACTTCGGCCGCCTCGAACGTGTAGGGCATGGGAAGCAGGTCGTGCGTGTAGCGCCCGTCCACGCTGCCCCAGCAGAGATGATCGGTCAGCCACGGCGTCTTCGTGCGCCCGACCAGCGCCTTCAACCGCCGCAGGTGTTCGCGGTTCAGCGGATCGGCCGAGCCGAAGTACATGGAGACCCCGTGCTGGACCACGCGGTATTGTTCGAGAATCCGGTCGAGCACGGCCAGGGGACGGCCGCCGTCCACCATGAAGTTCTCCGAGATAATCTCAAACCAGTCCACCACCGGCTTGCGCTCGAAAATGTGCCGGTAGTGGGGGATGCGGAGACCTATGCCGATGCCGTATTCGGTAAATCCGTTGAATCGATTCGCGGGCATGAATGTATTGGAAGCGATGAAAACGGGGCCGGATCCATCTGGTTTCGGCCCCGGAAACCGCGGCACGCCAAAGACTAGCTGAGCTTGGAGCCGTCGGTGGCGCAGCCACCCTTGCCCTTGCAGGAGTTTTTGCCCTTGCAGCCGTTGTCGCCCGTCTTGCAGCCGCCCTTGCCCTTGCAGGAGTTCTGCCCCTTGCAGGCGTGCTTGTCACTGCTGTCGTCGTGCACCACCGAGCCAGCGAGCTGGCCCGCGGCCGCGCGCGTGGAGGTGACGCTCGAACCCGGATTCGTCGCGGTCATGGTGCCCGCGTTCACACGTGCCATCGTGCCGCCAAGCAACCCGGTGAAAGCGGCCGTAAGTACCAGAGAACTCTTTGAAACTTTCATGAAACAATCTCCTCAATTCTTGTCTAGGTCGACTACCTGGTTCCCGGTCCGGCGCTGAGTGAGGACCGGCGCCAGGTTCCCGCATTGTCCTATACGAGACGCGCAGAAGCAATGGATGTTTGCCTCGGATTTCTGAGTCGGCAGGACATTCGCGTCTGACTCTCCCGTCAAAAGAATTGTTCTTGTTTAGCAGGCGGCGGGGAAGCGCGCTGGCATCGCCGTCACGGTTTCCTGCGGCGAAAACCGTTCACTCTCTTACGGTTGCGTCTCGGCGGCGGGGGCGGGCACGCGACCACGTCTCTGCCACCCGCAGCAGCAAGGGAGCGGGCCACTTTCGGAAAAGGCAACGAGATTAAAGGGACCGCACCTGAATTGGCGAAGCGGCGTGTTCCCAGTGCGGCCGCGCACGGTAATCTGTCGCGAGAAGCGTAATAATCCTTCAGCTTCCGCGATTCGTTTACTCTATTATAAGGAAGAAAGGGGCGTCCCGATGCAGGAGGAGCAGGGGACCGCACGCGACACGAGCCTGGAACGAGCCAGGTGGGACGCCATTCCCGACGAGATTCTGGTGGAGCGTGTCCGTGGCGGCCAGACTGAGCTGTACGAAATCCTGATGCGCCGGTACAGTCAGCGCATCTATCGGGTGGTCCTCTCCATCCTGCGGGACGCCGCCGAAGCGGAAGACGTCACCGAGGAGACGTATGTTCGCGCCCGGCGCTATCTGGATCAGTTCGCGGGTCAGGCGAAGTTCTCCACATGGCTGACGAGGATCGCCGTGCACGAGGCTCGCCTGCGGCTTCGCCGGCGCGCGCCCGGGGAGCACCCGGATGCACTCCCGGAAGCGACGCTGAACCCTGGTCAGGAAGGTACATCAGGCACGGCCGACCCGGAGCGCCAGGCTCACGACCGCGAACTGCGGCTGGCGCTGGAGCGAGCGATCGACGCCCTGTCGACCGGCTACCGGCCAGTCTTCGTGATGAGACTGGTGGAAGGGCTGAGTGTAGCGGACACCGCGGCCTGTCTGGATCTCACCGAGGAAACCGTCGAGACGCGGCTTCACCGCGCGCGCGGTTTGCTCCCACGCGAACTGAGGGCGCAAACCGGCATCGTAGCTGCGCAGGCGTTCCCCTTCGACCTGTGCGGTTGCGAACGCGTCGTGGATCGCGTGTGGCGCCGAATCGGCGCGACCGGTCCGGCTAGAACCTGAATTTCAGACCAAGTTGGATGGTGCGCGGGCCGCCCCCGCCGAGAAACGGATTTCCAGAGCCCACGTCGGGCGTCGCCGTGATCGGAATGGACCCGGTGCCGCGGCCGTTGGCGTCGGGCATGCCCCCGTTCAGGAAATCCACGCCAAACGCCGGCAGCAGCGGATTGCTGAAGTTCGGATGGTTGAAGATGTTGAAGAAATCCGCCCGGAACTGCACGTTGAGCCACTCGTGGAACGTGCCATTCTTCACCAGCGAAAAATCGAATTCCTTAAAGGGAGGGCCGGCGAAGGCATTGCGCCCCAGATTGCCGAAATGCTGGGTGCCGGGGACGCAGGACTGTGCACTCGCATCCCAGGTGCACGGCACGGCGAAAGCAGCCGCGTTCAGGAACGTGTTTGGCAAACTCCGGCCAGCAAAGGGATTTCCCACCACGTCGGGCCGTCCGAAATACTCGTCGCTGCCGTTGAAATCCCCTTCAAACAGGTAGTTGACGTTCACCGGCATTCCGGTCTGCAGGGTCAGAATGCCGTCCGCCTCCCAGCCGGAGAGAAGCGGCTTAAGTCTCGGTGCCTTCGGGAGCTCGTACACAAAATTCCCGGTAAAGTGCTGGCGTATGTCGAAGTTGGAGTTCGCCCACTCATTTTTGACGTTGTAGCTGTTGTCGGGCTGCGCGGCGTTGGGAACGAAGTCCTGGCCGTCGCTGGCGTCATCCAGCGAATGTGCCCACGTGTAGTTCAGCGCCGCGGAGATGCCGTGCGTGTCGAGGCGCAAGGTCGTTTGCAGGCCGTTGTAGTTGGAAACCGCTGTCGATTCGAACTGGTTTATGTAGACAAAGTCGGGATACGGCAGCGGGCCTCCACCAACGGTCTGATTCAGATCGCGAAAGCGGAACAGGTGCCGCCCGGCGGATCCCACATAGCCAACCTGCAGGACCATGCCGCCAGCTAGCTGCTGCTGGATGTTCAGATTGTAGTTCTCGACATAGGGATTGCGGAGATGCTGATCGACGGTGAACACGTCGGTGGCGCCGAAGTTGCTGAACACGGGGGGAGCGCACATGTTGGTGCCGGGTACCGCGATGTTCGTTCCGTTGCACGGTCCGGGCACCAGTGTTAGCGCGGCGCTGCCGCTGAAGAGAACCGGCGAAGGACCAACATCGTTGTACGCCGGGCCGGGATTGAAGGTGTTGTACGGCAACTGTCCGACAAAGAAATCCTGGGAGAAAGCATCGTAGAAGAGGCCCCACCCGGCGCGGACCACCGTCTTCCCTTTGCCGCCGAGATCGTAGGCGAGGCCGACGCGCGGCCCGAAATTCTTCCAGTCGTTTGGATAAAGCTGCTTAACCAGTTCCGGGCCCGGGATGGAAGGGTTGAAAATACTGAAAAGTCCATGCTCCTCGCCGATAACGCCGAAATAATCCCAGCGCAAACCCGCGTTCAAGGTGAGGCGCTGGGTCAGCTTGATGTTGTCCTGCACGTACAGACCGTCGCTGTTCTGGTAGGTGCCCCGGCGCGAATTGCCCTCGGCTTCATGGCTGCTGCTGGGCAGGCCGGCGAGGAAACTGGCCAGGTCCGGGAAAATCAGGCGCCCGCGGTAGCCGTCGTCGAAATAGCCGTTCACAAAGGTGCGCCGGAATTCGTAGCCCCACTTCAGATTGTGCTTCCCGGTGCTGTAGGACATATTCGCGAAGTACTGCCAGTTGGTGTCGACGCGGCCGCGGGGAAGCGAGCTGTTGGCGCCCAGCGCGGCTTCGCCACTGACCAGTATGAGGGGCAGCCCCGTGTCGTCCCCCTGGGTGGTGTTCAACCCGATGGAGCGCGGATCGAAGCTGGCGTCCTCGGGCGTGAAGTTTTCGAAGAAGCGATTGTAGCCGGCGCGAAGTTCCAGCAGCAGGCGAGGCGAGAACACATGGGTCTCCGACAATGAGACCAGTTGGACGCGCGTCGGGGTAATGGTGTTGTAGGCGGGTAGGTCGCCGCCGCCCACCAGCGCCAGAGGATAACTCTGCGTGCCGTTGCCGAAATAATAGCGACCGGTGAAAACGTCCCCTGCGCCAAAGTGATAGTCGATCTTGCCGATCAGGCTGTCGATAGTGTTGGTGAAGGGGGTGATGGCCAGCAGGTTGTTACCGTTCGCATCCATGGGCATGTTCGGCGCCGGCCAGGGATTCCGCGCCATCAGGTTGGCGATGATGGGGCTTTCGCCGCCGGCCTCGACCACCGTGGGAGAGGCCAGCGCCGCGGCGATATCCTGCGGTGTGGGCACGTGGCCGAGGGCGGAAATGCCGCCATACTCACGCTGTGCCTCATAGGCGAAGAAGAAGAACACGCGATCCTTCACGATGGGCCCGCCCAGCGAACCGCCGAACTGGTTGTTGTGAAGTGGATTCTGCTTCACGTTCGTGGTGTTGAAGAAATTGCGCGCATCCAGCGCATTGTTGCGGAACAACTCGAACGCGGCCCCGTGAAACGAATTCGTGCCGGACTTGGTGACGATGTTCACGATGGCCCCGGAGTTGCGGCCGAACTCGGCGTCGGCGTTGGAGATCACCGGGATCTCCGCCAGCGCGTCGATAGGCAGCAACGTGGCTGGCGTGCCGAACACGCCCGATTCGTTGATGGCCGGATCGTTGCGGTAGCCATCGTTCATGTCGGTGCCGTCGAGCAGATAGTTGTTCGAGCGCCCGCGGTTGCCGTTCATGCTGAAGCTGCCGAAAGAGCCCGGGGAATCGGAAGCTGAGGAAGGATCGGCGGCGGCGCCGGGGACCAGCATGACGGCCTTGCCAAAGTCGCGGCCGTTGATGGGGAGTTCGGCCGCTTGCTCGCCTTCGACGGTGCCTCCCGTGGTGTCCGAGTTGGTCTCCACCAGCGGAACGGTGGCCACCACTTCGACGATCTCCCTCGTCTCGCCGGGCGCCAGCGTCAGATCGGCGCGAATTGCTGCGCCGACGGTCACGGCGATGCCGGACACCACCTGCTTTTGAAAGCCGGCTTTTGTCGCGCTGACGCTGTAGACCCCCAGCGGCAGCTCAGTGAAGGCGTAGTTGCCGACGGCGTCGGTGCTGGTGTGGCGGCTGAGATTGGTTTCGGTGCCGAGAACCACGACCTCGGCCTCGGGCACTCCGGCGCCCGAGGAGTCGAGAACGGTCCCCTGAATGCCGCCACGGAACGTCTGGGCAGACAAGCCACAGGCCGTAAGCAGGATCGAAGCGATCAGAAACACAGCGCGGTTCCTGGAAGAACCGGTTGGATTGAATTGCGCGGTTAGCATGGTTGTTGTCCTCCGGCAGAACAAGTCAGGCGGCCCGGCAACGACCACTTTCAAAAACTGGAGAACGCGAATCCGGCGGCGTGGGCGGATCCCCGGCGAGCGCGATCCCACCTGAGTCCGAGAGTTAGTCCATCATATAACGGAAACCGCCGGCGTGTTACAAGCCGGCTTGGCGGAAGGGTGAGTGGTCGATTCGTCCGACCATCGACCGCACTGGCACGCAAGGTTCCTAGTACTACTGTGTTATAAACAGAACATTCTGGTGTAGAATTGTTTTGTGGGTACACAACCGACGCCAGGCCCACAGGAGAAGCGCTTTGCGGCATATATGGACCGCCTGGCGAAAGCCGC
>JBEKPY010000096.1:0-23613 GCA_049520275.1 Bryobacteraceae bacterium | reverse complement strand
CCCTGCGGCTTTCGCCAGGCGGTCCATATATGCCGCAAAGCGCTTCTCCTGTGGGCCTGGCGTCGGTTGTGTACCCACAAAACAATTCTACACCAGAATGTTCTGTTTATAACACAGTAGTATTAGGCAAGCGGTATATACGGGAGCGCCCATCGCGCCCAAGGCAAGCGTACTTCCGTTTGGCGAAGGCAACACCAGGGCGGTTCCGCGGGGGATCGAGCGAAGTGATGCCGGCGAGAGCGTGTATTTGCCCTCATTACTCCGCCCGTCGGCTAGAACCGCGCCCTTTTCCATAGCGAAACTTCTTGCTGAGTCGTCCTTCCAACGGTACGGAAGAACGGACGCGCCATTCGACACGGCGATATCGACGGCCGTCGAGAACGACAATACGTCGACGATTACAACCGCGTCGCTTGCGGGCTGGAGCGCGAGCAAACCATGCACCCCCCACTCACACTTTAGGTCGAATTCGCGCTGATCGAAACACACCTCAGCAGGTTACCAAGTACGATCGCTCGCCACCAGTCGCCCAGCGCTGACCAATTCCCCTCGTTCCGGGTGGAATGCCAGCGAGGATTCGAACCGGAACACAAACGACTTGGCTCTATCACGCGTCCGAGCGACTAATGGAATGAGTGCGTTGCGAACTGCCTCCCCACATTGGACACGTTTCGAACTTTTGCGGCCTGAAGACCGGGCCGCTCGAACCGGATCAACCGGTTTGACATCAACGAACTATCGGCGAAATGTGCCTGCTCATCCAGCCTGGGCACCCAGACGCGACGCCTCTCGAACAGCTCTGGGGTGGAGGTTCCTGCTCCTCCCGCTAATTCCTGAGGTAAATTTCTTGACGGCTCACGCGCGAGACGAACGGTTCCCGGCGGCTCCCTTTGGGCCCGGGGGCAACGCTTTGGTGATCTCAAGCGCAGCGACGGTGAAAAAGGACGGATGTAGCAGGACAGCGGGCCAGCACGTCGCGGAGCTGGGCTTCCCAGTGAGAAGTTGCCTTAGATTGGCCCTGCAGTCGTTTCTTGTGCCCAGCTCCTCACGCTGGGGCTAAACTCAGAACATGCCCAGAGACGCCTTCGTGATCATGCCATTTTCCTCTACCAAGACCCACACGGAGGAACAGTGGGCAGGGATATTCGAATATATGTTTCGACCTGCGTTTACCGAACTCGGGTACAATTGCGTCCGCGCGGCCCCCATGGTCGGATCTCTTTCAAGTAGCATCATCGAACGTCTACACAATGCCCGAATCGTACTAGCAGACCTAACGGACCGCAACCCAAATGTGTTCTACGAACTCGGTGTCAGGCATACGTTGAGGCGCGGAACAATATTGGTGACGCAAGCTCACGAGCATATCCCATCAGACCTTGCAGGGGAATGGTACGTGCGATACGTACCCGATCCACCCGGAATAGCACGCTTCAAAGATGATATCAAGAGACTGGTTGCACTGATCGAGGAAAGCCCCAATCATGCTGACAATCCCGTCGCGGCCCATCTGGACAGACAGCGCATCGCTGGGCTCTCCTATACCCAGCGAGACACTCTCAATAAACTCAGCGCATTACTGACTGAACTGACACTGAATAGGAACATATTATTCAGTTCGAATAGTTCGAATGTAGAGCAATTGCGACCTCTCTCATCTTTGAGATCGGAATGTTTGCGGCTGCTCCAATCGACGCGATACATTGATCCCGGCGCAGAAGCGTTACAGCTCGCCTATGAGCTTGACTATCTCCTTTCATTACTGATTGAATCTCCCACAAAAGCGCTTACTATCATGGCTCAAGCTAGGCTAGTTGCCTTCTTGAAGGAGATTCGACGGGTTAGAAGGACGATTGAAGTTGGAGAGTACTCTGACGCACAGACGATTACATATCTTGAATGGGAACTCACCTCCAGTGGTGTCCCCATTTATGCACAGGGGCTAGATGCCGCCTCTCCCGCCTCCAGTATCTTAATCTCCCGGCGCGACTCTTCGCGAGAGGAGATTCTCCGTTCGGTTACCACCGTTGCACGCAGTCCAGTCCCGTTTGATGACGATGAGGAGCTCTTTGATAGTGGCTGCTTCGACTCTTTCGCCCTAGCTGATCTCGTCCAAGATTTGGAGGAGAGGTTTAAGTTAAAGATACCGGATGCAGACATCCGTCCTGCGAAGTTCTCCACGGTGAACAAGATATGGGCCTACATTATGACGAGGTTAGAGGAATCGGATTCATGATACTTCTCTTGGCCCCGATCATGAACCAGGCCCAGAGCCAGAGGCACCGTCTAGCCGTTCTGGTCGACGGGGCAACCGCATCAGTGAGTACCCTGATCGTCCTGCTGTTGAGATTCACCGCTAAACCGAAGCTTATCGCGATTCGCAAGGCGTACTCTCGGAAGTCGTGAAGGGGGTCCCTGATCGGATCACACCATTCGGAAGTTGAGGCTTCGCATTCTCGCTCTCGCTCCCGAGGCGAGGAGCCAAGCTGGATTCGAACTTGAAAACAAAGGGTTAGCGATCAGGGGTGACCGAACCCTCTATGGAATCAATATGGACACCCGTGGCTCCCCACATTGGATTCGAACCTGCAACACATGCCGGGCTCCGGGTTCGTCATGCCACCCGTTCCGCACGCTCCACCAGGCTGCCGCAACGCAGTGGGCGGTGATCCAAAGGTAAGTCCCCGGCGAAAACGTCTGCGCCACCGTTCGCCCGAATCGCCGGACCTCGCCTGCGCATCTCACAAGCTGGACAAAGGAGAACCCATGGCATTTGAACTTCCGCCGCTCCCGTATGCCGCCGACGCGCTGGAGCCTTACATCGACAAGACCACGATGGAGATTCATCACGGCAAGCACCACGCCGCGTACGTGACCAACCTGAACAAGGCGCTGGAATCCGCCCCCGATCTGCAGGGCAAGACCCTGGAGCACCTGCTGGCCGGCAACCTGGCCGCCGTGCCGGAGGCCATCCGCACCGCCGTGCGCAACAACGGCGGCGGCCATGCGAACCACACCCTGTTCTGGAAGATCATGCAGCACGGAGGAGGCGGCGAGCCTGCCGGTCAGCTCGGCGCGGCCATCGCCAGCACGTTCGGCAGCTTCGACGCCTTCAAGGAGAAGTTCGGCGCCGCCGCCATGGGCCGTTTCGGCTCCGGCTGGGCGTGGCTGGTGAAGAAGGGCGGCACGCTGGAGATTACCTCCACCCCCAATCAGGACAGCCCGCTGCTGGAAGGCATCGAACCCGTGTTCGGCCTCGACGTGTGGGAGCACGCCTACTACCTGAAATATCAGAACCGCCGCGCCGAGTACATTCAGGCGTGGTGGAACGTGGTGAACTGGGCCGAAGTCGAAAAGCGCTTCTGAGTCACTGCGGGGAAGCCTCGCGACAGTCTTGCAAGCCCCAGGATCGGCTGACACAGGGGATACTGGTACTGAAGCTCCTGGAGGCCTCTGAATGCAACTGCGAGTCCTGGCGTTTGTACTGGCCGGCGGAAAGGGCACGCGCCTTTACCCACTCACCAAGGAACGGGCCAAGCCCGCCGTTCCTTTTGGCGGCCGCTACCGAATCGTCGACTTCGTTCTCAGCAATCTCGTAAACTCAGGCATTTACTCCGTCTACGTCCTGGTCCAGTTCAAGAGCCAGTCTCTGTTGCAGCACCTGAGAGAAGGGTGGGAAGCCGCCAGCCTGCTCCGCAACCACTTCATCATCCCGGTGCCGGCGCAGATGCGCACTCCCGGCGAAGACTGGTATCGTGGCACCGCCGACGCCATCTTCCAGAACATCAACCTCATCGAGCAGGCCGACCCGCACCTTGTGGTGATTTTCGGCGCCGACCACATCTACCGCATGAACATCCGCGAGATGGTGGAGTACCACATGCAAAGGCGGGCACAGGTCACCATCGCCGCCATCCCGGTGGAACGGGAGTACTCAGCCGAGTTCGGAGTGATCGAAACCAACGAGGAAGGCCAGGTGGTCGGATTCCACGAGAAGAACCCGGAAGCGCCCACCATGCCCGGCGACCCGAGCCGCGTTTATGCGTCGATGGGCAACTACATTTTCTCCACGCGGTCTCTGATCGAGCAGCTCTATGCCGATGCCGAGCGGGAGGACAGCTCGCACGATTTCGGCCGCGACGTCCTGCCCCGCATGATCGGCCAGTACGACATGTACGCCTACGATTTCCAGACCAACCGGATTCCCGGCGATCCCCCCGGCGCCCCGGTGTACTGGCGCGACGTGGGGACGCTGGATGCCTATTTCGACGCCAGCATGGACCTGCGCTCCGTGTCGCCGGTGCTGAATCTGTACAACCGCCAGTGGCCGCTGCGCACGGCCGGCTACTCCGACGCGCCCGCGAAGTTCATCTTCGACGCCGAAGGGCGGCGCGGCACGGCGCTCGACAGCATCGTCTCCGGAGGGACCATTTTGTCGGGCGGCATGGTGCGCACCTCCGTGCTGGGCCGCGGCGTGCGCGTGCATTCCGGCGCGTACGTGGAGGATTCCATCATCTTCGACAACTGCGACATCGGCCGCCGCGCCAAAGTGCGCCGGGCCATTCTCGACAAGAACGTGAAGGTCCCGGAAGAGGCCACCATCGGCTACGACCTTGCCGAAGACCGCAAGCGCTACTACGTCACCGACAGCGGCATTGTCGTGGTGGAAGGGCATCGCTCGCTGGTCGACATCGCGTCGGTCACGCTGTAGCGGCTGGATGGTCTCTCCACTACCGGCTGGCCGGCGGTTTGTTGTTCCCTTCTTCCGCGACCACGACTCCGGTCAGGATGACGGCTGCAGCCACTGATGCCGTAGTGATGATCACCTCATTCCCAACGTCTCCGGGCGTCACAGGGGTTAACTTCGCGACACGCTTTGGGTTGACGATTTGGGGGTAGGTCTCACCGAGTATGCTTGACGGCGGCTGGACCGTTCCGTTGATGGTGATGTCGGGCGGCGGCGGGACCCCTTTCTCTTTGTTCTTCTTCTGCTGGTCGGCCTGTTTATCCAGCTCTTTTTTCAGGTCGCCGGGTGTGATTTCGTAATGAACTCCGGTTACTGGATCGTCGATATAGTATTTTCCCTTCGAAGTTGTGATGGGGCCCGTCACCGAAATTGGCCGGGATTCCTTTACCTGTTCGATTTTGCGTGCGCTCGAAACTGCAATCTGCAGTCTGTTGTTGTCCGAATCGGCCCTATTCGTCACATAACCGCTGATCTGCGCCGGTCCTTTGTGGTCCCACAACGCTGCCAGGCGCTGGTTGTTGGGGTCGATCTTGAGCTCGGTCTTCACCCTGGTGGAAGGGTCCGTAATGAAGAGTTTCCGGTTATTCCCGTCGCCCTCTGCTTCGATTGTGCCCTCGATGGAGGGATTGACCTCAAGAGTGGGATACTTTCCGCCCTTGGGAGGCTCAACCTTCCCGGCCACCGGGAATGTTTGGCCGGTCTTAATCCCACCAACGCTGCCGGGTTTCAGTTCGAACTTCAGGCCGAGCTTCGAGTCCACTAACCAGTAGCGGCCACCTTCTGTGGTTACCTTCCCTTGAAACTTTCCGACGTTCACCCGCGTGGGGTCGGCCTGTGTCACGGTCACGTTGAGTACCAGGCCGGAATTGTCTTTGGGGTTGGCCGGTTTGACGATGGTGCCGTCGGCCGAAAAGCGCTGGCCGTCTTTCAGCCCGGCGATTGCGCCCCGCAGTTCGATTCGGGCGCCGAGATTCTCGTCGTCGATGTACACCTTACCGTTAGCGATCGTGACTTTCCCCTGCACGCAGAGGGCTCCGCTACAAGTTCCCACTGCGGCGTTGGTCGGCCCACCCCCGGTGGGCGCAGCCATTTTCCCGCCCGGTGACGATTGCGGACCGGGGCTGAATTCGAGCATTGTTCCGGGCCCCATCGAATCAACCACCGTCGTTCCGTCGCTGATCACGGCCACGGACCCGCCCCAGACCGCGACCGCAACCGTGCCGTTCAACAAAGCCACCGACGCCCTGGCGGCGCCATGCGGTTGCATGTCAATGAACCGGGCCGAAACCTCGTAACCGGCAGGAAGGTCCAACCTGGCGGCGCCGTCGCGAATCACGGCGTGATCCCCGTAGAACGTGCCCTAGGAGCGCGGACCAAGATAGACAATGCCGCCCGTAAGCAGGCGTACGGTGGTTCCGGCAATGGAGGTCGTAACGCTCTCCGCCTCCAGGAGATTGTGGGCCGACGTCTCGGAATCGCTCTGCACTGTTCCTATGGATGTGCTTCCCGCAAAAAGACACCCATTCGCAATGCCGAGCAGAACAAGGGTGAAACCTGTGCGCAGCATGTAGATGACTACCACAAGTCATGGCGCGTGTCAAGAAACTTGAGAGAGGAGAAAATGGCGCGGCAAAGCAGAAATCTCCCTGCATGGGTTCCAAGAGCCCATTCCCTCCTGGCAGGAGCATGGGGTCGATTCTTGCGGCGGGTTCCGTTCCGCCACCAGCAACACAATGCGCGCAAGAGCGAACGGGACCGGTCTCGCTGAAGCAATTGCTGCCACTGATACGAACCGGCCGCTGAGCGACGTTCCGCCTTCACTCGCAACGCAGAGCCGCCGCGGGATCCAGCCGGCTGGCTCGCCGCATGGGCAGCCAGGCGGCCACCAGCGTCATCGCGAAGAAGAACACCACCACCGTGACGTACATCCACGGCGAGCCCTTCACGGTAGCGTCCGAAAGCGAACGGACCGTGGTTCGGGTGGCCAGCCCAAGTCCCAAACCACACGCCAGGCCCGCCACTACCCATGCCATGCTCGTCCCAAGGACGGTACGGATGATGGCGCCCCGGTTCGCGCCCAGCGCCATGCGGATAGCAATTTCGCTGGTGCGTTGAGAAACCAGGCAGGAGATCACGCTATACATCCCGGCGGCCGCCATCAGCACGGCCAGCAGCGCAAAAGCGCCAATCAGCAGGGCTTCAAATCGTGGCTCGGTCACTGCGTCGGCGATCAGCTCCTCCATGGTCAACACGCCAAATACTGCCTGCTCGGGGTTCGCGGACCCGATCGCCGCCTTCACCTGTTTCAGGAGTTGCGCCGGAGGCAGAGCCGAACGCACCACCAGGTAGACATTCGACCAATCGAGTTGCAGCGACGATATATACACTTCGGGATCCGGCGCGGTCCCCAGGCCGCGCGTTCGCACGTTCCCCACCATGCCAACGATGGTGATAGAAGGATCAACCGGCCCCTCGTCAAGCTGCTTGCCGACCACATCCGCGCCGAGTCCGAAGCGGCGCCCGAACTCCTCATTCACGATGGCGACGGTAATCGCGCGGCCTGCATCCCCGCGCCGAAACGTGCGCCCCACCAGCAGCGGAATGCGCAGTGTGCGGAAGTAATCCGGGCTGACCAGATGGTTATTGGACCAGATAATCTTGAGCTGGCCATTCGCTTCCGTCACGCCCACCAGTTCGGCGTTGCCAATTCGCGCGGGCCGCAGTGGCGGTCCGGTCACCGTGGCGGCCGAATCGACGCCCGGGATGGCGGCGATCTTGTCCAGATACTCCTGAAACACCACGCCCGCTTTGCGGTCAGGGAAATCGTCATGGCGCCCCGGAAGTTTCAACCGCATCGCCAGCACATGGCTCGGATCGAACCCCATGGGCGTCGAGATCAGCGTCCACAGATTCTGCGCCACCAGCCCCGCGCCGCACAGCAGGAAGACGGAAAGCGCGCCTTCGAGCGCGATCATCGCGTGGCGCCACCGGTTGCCTTCTCCGATGGTGACGCGCGCGGTGAGGCTCGGCCCGGGCGTCCACCGGCTGCCCTTCACCGCAGGGAGGATGGCGAAAACAAGCGCCGAAACCAGCGAGATCGCCAATGTGAATCCGACGACACGCGCGTCCAGGTGTGCCGAAGCGAACAGCGGACTGCGCACCGGGAGCAGCGTGACCAGAACGCGGACGATCCCCCTGGCCGTCAACAGCCCGGCCACCCCGCCGCACAAGGCGAGCACCAGCCCCTCGAGAAGAAACTGACGGATCAGCCGGAGGCGGCTCGCGCCCAGAGCCGAGCGAATGGCCACTTCGCGCCCCCGCTGCAGTGCGCGCGCGAGCAGAAGCTGCGCGGTGTTCGCGCACGCGATCAACAGCAGTACACCAACACCGCCCAGCAGCATCCACAACAGGGACCGCTGAGGGCCCATGATCGCGTCGCGCAGCGTCAGAATGTCGAAGGTGAAGTCTCTCCCGGGATTTATGCCGTAGAGGGTTGGAAAGGCCGCGGGATGCTCGCGCACCAGCGCGCGCGCGATGGCCCGAACATCCGCTTCCGCCTGAGGGAGCGTGACCCCTTCCCTCAGCCGGGCGATCACGTTCACCGGCACGCCTCGTCCGCTTCCGCTCGCGAAGAAAGAAACCGCCGGCTCGATCGGATAGGGGACATAGACGTCCACCGGCTCGGCAATGTCCAGGGTCGGATAATCGAAATGAAATCCAGGCGGAACAACGCCGGCCACTTGTGACGGGTGATCATCGAGCCGAATCGTGCGCCCGATGATGCCTGGATCGGCGCCGAATCTCGACCGCCAGAAGGAGTCGCTCAGAATCACCGTTGGCGCGCGGCCTGGCCGGTTCTCTTCCTCCAGGAAAGTGCGGCCGAGCTGCGCATTCACTCCCAGCAGCGCAAAGAACGAGGCCGAAACGCGCGCCCCAAAGACACGAACCGGTTCGCCGGCGCCGGTGAGTTGCATGTCCACGTGCTCGGCAAACGCGATCTGATCGAGCGTGCGGGTGCGTGCGCGGATTTCCAGAAACTCGGCGACGCTCGGAATCCACCCGCTATGCTCCTTCACGGTGACCAGCCGCCCCGAGTCGCGATACGGCAGAGGATCCAGGAACGCAGCCTCCAGCAACGTGAAGATCGCCGCGTTGCCGCCGATCCCCATCGCCAGCACCAGCACGATCAGGGCGCTGATTCCAGCGTCGCGCCGCAACAAAACCACGCCGTGGCGGAAATCCTGCAGAGACGATGCCAGCCAGCCGAGCACGCGCGCGTCCCGCATTTCTTCTTTCGCCAGCGGCCGGTTGCCCATTCGGCGTTTCGTATCCCATTCCGCTTCCTCCGGATCGAGGCCCTGTTCGCGCGCTTTGCGCAGGCGCATCTGGCGGTGAAACTCCAACTCGTCGTCGAAATCGCGGTCTAGCCGCGCGGCGCGCAGTGCGTTGAAAACCCGCCGCAGGAATCGCATCAGGCCAGCCTCAACACTCGCGTAATCGCATCCGCCGCGCGCCGCCACTCGGTCTGCTCGTCGGCAAGCTGACGCCGTCCGGCGGCGGTGATTCTGTAATATCGAGCTCGCCGGTTATTGTCCGACGCCTTCCATTCCGACCGGATCCAGCCCGCTTCGTCCATGCGATGCAGCGCCGGATACAGCGACCCTTCACCCACCTGCAACACCTTTTCCGAGAGCTGTTCAATCCGCTCGGCGATCGCATACCCGTGCATGCTCTGGCCGGTTGCCAGGGTGCGCAGGACAAGAAGGTCCAGCTTGCCGAGTAATTGGTCTTTCCTGGATGTTCCCATCGACGTCGATGGGAACAATACTAAACCGGCCTCGGCCGGTTGTCAAGAGGAATCGCTACGCTTTGACCTCCGCCGCCAGAAAACGACTGCCAGGGTTATGATGAGACGAAGGGAGGGCGAGGCATGACGACACGCGAAGCACTGCACCAGCTCGTCGATGAGTTGCCGGAAGATCAGGCGGAACTCGCGCACACGTGGCTTCAGGATCTTCGCGACGCCGCTGACGAAGACGGGCCTCCACTCGACCGCGAGGCGCTCGCTTCTCTGGATCGCGGTCTCGCGGATCTTGCGGCGGGTCGCGTAAAGCCTCTCGCCGAATACGAGCGCGAACGCGGCCTGTGAGTTTTCGAGTCGGCGTCGCCCACGAAGCGGAAAAGATCCTTGACCGCCTTGACCGCCCCGCTGAACAGCGTGTTCGGGCGACCCGCGCCTGACTGCGCCGCTCACCGGCAAGCCCGGAATCCGAAAGTCCCGCGTCGGCGCATCCTGTTCACCGTGGATCGCGAAGCCAAAGCGGTCCATATTCTGACCGTCGATACCCGTGGTCAGGTCTACAAACACTAACCCGCTCCGCCCCCCGCCCCCGCCACCTTCTCAATGCGCACCCGCGCGATGCGGTTCCCGCTCATCCGCGTGATCGTAAACCGCCGCCCCGCGTACTCCACCGCATCGCCTTCCTTTGGAATATCGCCCATCCGGAACAGCAAAAACCCGGCCAGCGTCTCAAATCCGGCGTCGGCCGGCAATTCGATCTGGTACTGGGTGTCCAGATCGCGGATCAGCGTGGTCCCGTCAAGATCCAGCGGCGCCTCAGGCCGCGGCGCGGGCCGCTTCACGTCGTGCTCGTCGCCGATCTCGCCGAACACCTGCTCCAGCACGTCCTCCAGCGTCACCAGGCCGGAGATGGTGCCGAACTCGTCCACCACCATGGCCATGTGCGTGTGCGTCCTGCGGAACTCGTCCACCAGTTCGTTCAGGGGTTTGCTTTCCGGCGCCACCAGATGCTTGCGCACCATGCTGCGCAAATGAAACGCTCGCGGCTCCCGCCGTTTTTCCAGCGCGATCCGCTGTTGCTCCAGAACGCCCAGCAGATCCTTAATGTGGACGAACCCGACAATGTGCTCGGGCCGGCCTTCGTACACCGGCACGCGCGAGTATTTCTGCACGCGCATGATCCGCAGCACCTGATCGAGCGTGGCCTCCGCCGACACCGAAGCGATGGCGTTGCGCGGCGTCATGATCTCGCGCACGCTGTAATTCTGCAGATCCAGCAGGCTCTGGATCGCGTCCTCTTCGAACTGGTGCAGGTGTCCTTCGGCGCGGCTCAGGCTGATGATGAACTTCAGTTCCTCGGCCGAATGCACGCCGCCGCCGGAGCCGCGCAGACCCAGCGCGCGCGAGAGCGTCATGGCCGAGTGCTCGATCACGTACACGAACGGTTCGCTGACGCGGAAGACCAGCAGCAGCACCGGGGCCACCAGCAGAGCCAGCCGGTCCGCCTTCTCCATGGCCAGATTCTTGGGGACCACCTCGCCAATCACCACGTGCGCCCAGGTCATCAGCACGAAGGCCAGCGTGAAACTCACGGCGTGCAGATACGGCGCGGCAACCGTTGTGGCCAGCGGTCCCAGCAGCCGCGTAAGGATGGCATCGAAGGTCGGCTCGCCGGCCCAGCCCAGCGCCAGTGAGGCCAGGGTCACGCCCACCTGCGTCACCGACAGCAGGCGCTCGGGTCTGGCCAGCAGGCTCAAAGCGGCCTGAGCGCCGGTGATGCCGCGCTCGGCCATGGCCCGCAGCCGGCTCCTGCGTACCGAAACCAGCGCCACCTCCGACGCCGCGAAGAAAGCGTTCACGGCGATGATGGCGGCGAGAATGAAGAGACGGTAAACCATCTGCTGATAGAATCAACCGGTGGCCTCCGGCAGATTCCTGCGAGCGATTAATCTGAGCATAGCGGTTTTGGTCGTCGCGCTCGCGGCGGCCGTGTGGTGGGTCGCCTGGCGTCCCCTGCCCCAAACCACCGGCGTGATCGCCCTCCCCATCGCGGGTGAAGCCACCATCGCGCGCGACCGCTTCGGCGTCCCCCACATCACCGCCGCGTCCATCGAAGACGCCATGGTGCTGCAGGGCTTCGTCACCGCCCAGGATCGCATGTGGCAGATGGACGCCATGCGCCGGCTGGCCAGCGGTGAACTGGCCGAGATTGTCGGACCGGAGGCCCTCGACGCGGACCGCGAGGTTCGCCGGCTGCGCATGCGCCGCCTGGCCGAAGAGCAATACCGTACGCTGCCTGCAGCCGAGCGCGCTCAGTTCGTGGCCTACACCCGCGGCGTGAATTACTACATCGACGCGTACCGCGGCCGCTACCCGCTCGAGTTCACGCTGCTGGGCTACGATCCCCGCCCGTGGAGCCCGGTGGATTGCATGCTGGCCGGCGTGCAGATGTATCGCATCCTCACCGAGAGCTGGCACCACGACGCGCGCAAATTCGAGATGCTGGCCGCCGGCGACGCCGCCAAAGTGAACGCCCTCTTCCCGGCCCGTTCCGGCCGCGAAATCCAGCCGGGCTCCAACGCCTGGGCCGTCTCCGGCGCGCATACCGCCAGCGGCAAGCCGATTCTCGAAAACGACCCGCACCTTGAGCTCACGTCGCCGTCCGCCTGGTACATGATCCACCTGAAAGCTCCGGGCCTGAACGTCATCGGCGTCTCGCTCCCCGGCCTGCCCACCGTGATCGTCGGCCACAACGAGCGCATCGCCTGGGGCGTCACCAACCTCCAGTTCGACGTGCAGGATCTCTACGACGAAAAGCTGGACCCGCGCAGCGGCCGCTACCTGTTCAACGGCCAGGTGGAGCAGGCGCGGCCCGACCGTGAATTCATCCGCGTCAAGGGAGCCCCCACCGACGAGTTGCTGGTGTGGGTGACCCGGCACGGCCCGGTGGTCTACGGCGATGGTTCGCACTACTTTGCGTTGCGCTGGACCATGGCCGAACCCGGCTCGTTCCAGTTCCCGTTCCTCGACATCGACCGCGCCGCGAACTGGTCCGAGTTCACTGCCGCGCTGGCGCGCTACCCCGGCCCCGCGCAGAACTTCGTGTACGCCGACGTCGACGGCAACATCGGCTATCACGCCACCGGCCGCCTGCCCATTCGCACCACCTTCGACGGAACCGTGCCCGTGGATGGCAGCTCCGGCCAGTTCGAATGGCAGGGCTTCATTCCGTTCGACCGCCTTCCATCGTCTTTCAATCCCGCCCATGGCCGCATTGTCACCGCCAATCAGAACCCGTTCCCCGAAAAATACGCATACCAGGTCAACGGCGCCTTCGCCGCCGAGTACCGCTCCAACCAGATTCGCGATCTGCTCGCCGCGCGCGAGCGCTGGAGGCCGGAAGACATGCTCACGGTGGAAAAAGACGTGTACTCGGGTTTCGAGCGCTTTCTGGCGCGCCAGGTGGTGGCCGCATACGATCGCAAACGGCCCGCGGGCGCCCCTTTCGCCGAAGCCGTCGCGGTGTTGCGCACCTGGAACGGGCAGATGGAAATCCCGCTGGCCGCGCCCATGCTCGCGCGGCTGGTGTACGAGCATGTTCGCGACGCCTTTGCCCAAAGTGCGTCGCCAGCGAAGTGGCAGCTTTACAGTTACTTCATCACGCCGTCGGTGATTCAGACGCTGCTGGAATCCGGAGCGAAGGGCTGGTTCGCGGACAAGGATGCGATGCTGCTGACCGCTCTGGGGCAGGCGATTGAAGATGGCGATCGCGAGCAGGGGAGCAGCATCGCCCGCTGGAACTACGGCGAGTTCAATGCAATCACCGTCGAGCAGCCGGTGGACGGCAAGATCCCGCTGGTGGGCCGTTATTTCAGCATCGGACCGATACCCATGAGCGGCGCCCCGGAGACTGTGAAGCAGATTCGCAACCGCGTCGCCCCATCCATGCACTTTGTGGCGGATCTGTCGAATTGGGACAACTCACTGAATAACATCACGCTTGGCGAGAGCAGCAATATCTTCTCCGGCCACTATTCGGACCAGTGGGACACGTATTACTACGGCCACAGCCTGCCCATGCAGTTCACCCACGTGGAGGCAAAGGAAGTGCTGCGGGTGAGGCCGGAGAAGTAGCGTAGTTGTCTTAACGACGCCTCACGACAAGGGAGACCAGGTATTCCTGTGCGATTTGGTCAGTCCTGATGGACGGCCATGTGTTGAAGATCTTCTCTGCGGATTCTGCCTGATTGAGGGCGTCAGTTGGATCCAGGTCCTCGGTAAGATTGTAGTCCGCGAAATGACGATCCTCTTGTAACTGGGTGAACGTGAGCGCAACAAACCGCAGACTTGCCACCACCCGCGGATCTTTTCCGGTAAAAGGGAAGTCTCGCCTATTCAAGAGTCGATGTGATGCCATCATCATCGTGTCGTGATCATAGGCGCGACCCAGCGTAGCTCGGAGCTTCTCGTTGGCCCAATTGGAAGTTGCTTCAGCGATCAGCAAGTGAAAGGCGGCGTAGTAAGCGGATGAGACGGCCCTGCGAAGGCTCGCTTGCGTTGCGGGCACAGTGTGAACAAGCTGCAGGGCCTGGCTCAGAAGATCATCGTGGTACGCCATCTATTCCCACTCGGGATCTTTTCGTCTGCGCTGCTCGGACTGGCTGCGAAAATTGAAATAGGGATGCAGTCCCCAATTCTCGATGGGCCGTACCTCATCCAGGAGGATTGTTGCGATGCGGCCTGTTATTTCGGTGAGAGTATCTTCACCTATTGCTGCATCGGCCAGAACGATGCGGAAAAAAACGGAGGGCTCGCCGGTTGAGTCCGCGCCTATGCTGTAGGAAACATGGACAGCCTCCGGGCCCAGCTTGCCAACTGCGCTTTTGATCTCATCGTCGAGCTGCCCTTGATGGACGAGTCCGCTTGAAACTCTTGGCATGCGCCCATTATCTCAGGCCCCTGACCCGGAACAACCTGATCCCATCCTCGAGAACGAGCTTGATCTCCCCGAGCGTTCGACTGACTTCGGACAACGTCTGGAGAGGCGTGCCGAGGGCAACCAGCCCGCGGGAGCGCAATCATGATGAATACCGCGTCCTCCATGAGCAGGAACATGACTTCAGCTTCTGCAATTTCGGAGCGGACATGCAGCGCCAGCCGCGTTCCCCCCTGCTACCGCAAGAACGCGGCCGGCGGAGCGTGTCCCTCTTCTACTCCTGCCGAAGCGCAATCATCGGATCCACCCCAGCCGCCCGCTGGGCCGGCACATAGCACGCCACCAGCGCGGACGCCAGCAACACCGCGCCCATCGCGCCGAACGCCGCGAAATCGAACGAGGTCACGCCGTACAGCATCGACTGCATGGCGCGTCCCACCAGCCACGCGCCCACCAGTCCCAGCACCAGGCCGCAACCGGCCAGCGCCATGCCTTCGCCCAGCACCAGCCGCAGCACCTCCATCCGCCCGGCCCCCAACGCGATGCGCAGGCCGATCTCGTGCGTGCGCTGCTCCACCAGGAAGGCGATCACGCCATAGATGCCCAACGCGGCCAGCAGCAGCGCCACCGCCGCGAAACTGCCGTACAGCACTGTGCCGAACCGGTCCCCCGCGTGCGATTCGTTCATAACCCGCTCCATGGTCTCCGTCTGCGCCAGCGGCATCTCGGGATCGACGGAATGCACCGCGGCCGCGATGCTTTTGGTCATGGATGCGGGATCGCTGCCCGTGCGCACCGCGATCGTGGAGGATGGCCAGGGGCTCTGCCAGAACGGCACGTACATCACTGCCCTGTCGGGATTGGGACGGCCTCCGTACTGCACCGTGTGAAATACGCCTACGATCTGCCACTCGACAGGCGGCCCAAGGCGCTCCACGCCGGGAATGAGTTCCTCCACCACGATCCGCTGACGCAACGGATCGACGCCCTTCAGATAGCGCTGCACGAAGGTCTCGTCCACCATCATGACCCGCGGAGCGCCGGCGATATCATGCTCGTCGATCGGCCGCCCGCGCACCACCCGAACGCCGAACGTGTCGAAATACTCCGGTGTCAGCATCTGGAAGCCGGCGCCGGGCCTGTCCGCGGGATTGCCAAAAGGCCTGCCGGCGATATGAAACGGCATGCCGAAGCCGGTGTACTCCAGCGGCAGCCCGGTACCTGCGGTCGCATTCATGACGCCGGGAACGGCCTTGATCCGATCGAGCATCTGCCGGTAGTAGCTGCGGATCCGATCGGCCTCGGTCAGGCGTCCATCCGGCACCGGCAGATAGAACGTGAGGATGTGGTCCGTGCGCACGCCCAGATCGAGGTGAGTGATCTTCATGAAGCTGTGGATGGCCAGGCCGGCGCCCGCCAGCAGCGTCAGGGCCAGCGTGAACTCGCCCACCACCAGCGTGCGCCTCAGCCAGTGGCTGCCCGAACTGAGCGAACGGCCCGATTGCTTGAGCGTCTCATTCAGGTCCAGACGCGCCGCCTGCCACCCCGGAGCGCAACCCGCCAGCACGCCCGCCAGCATCGTAGCGCCCAGCGTGAACAGCAGCACCGGCAGATTGAGCGTGACATCCGCTTCCGAGGGAAGGGTCTCCGGCGGCATGAACGCCATCACGGCCTTCAGGATGCCCCAGCCGAGTCCGACGCCCAGAACCCCGCCCATCAGCGCCAGCGCCAGACTCTCGGTGAGCAGTTGACCGAACAGGCGGCCTCGCGACGCGCCCAGCGATGCGCGCACCGCCACTTCCCGCTGCCGGGCCGTCCCCCGCGCCAGCAGCAGATTGGCCACATTGGCGCAGGCGATCAGCAGCACGAAGCCCACGCCGCCCATCAACAGCCACAGGCTGGCGATCCGCTCCCTGGGCAGAAAGTCGTTGCGCAGGGGGTCCACTCTGGCCCCCCATCCTTTGTCCTGCGGATAAACTTCGCCGATGTGCCGTGTCACCGCATCCATGTCCGTCTGGGCCTGCTGGATGGTCACGCCCGGCTTCATCCGGCCCAGTACGAGCAGCCAGTGAAAATCGTGATTGATCTGTTCGGGCTTGAACGACAGCGGGACGATCAGCTCGTCCGGCATCCTGTCCTGCTGCCCCGGCGGCAGCACTCCGATCACCGTGTACAAATCGCCATTGATATGGATGCGGCTGCCGATGATATCGCGCCGGCTGCCGAAACGGCGGACCCACAGCTTGTTCCGGAGTATGACTACATGATCCCTGCCCGTCTGGCCTTCCTCGGGCAGGAAGTCGCGGCCGAGCATCGGCTTCACGCCGATGTTCAGCCAGCCTGGCACCGCCTGGGAGCCGTTGACCTGCTCCGGCTCTTCCGCGCCCGCCAGGTTCGCATCGAAGCCCGTCCACGCCCACAGGCCCTGAAACGACTTGTTTTCGCGAACCCAGTCGAGATAATCGCCGGCGGCCACGCCGTTGCGATGGCCTTGGATCTTCGACCACACCATGACCAGTTGCTCGGGGTGCGGATAGGGCATGGGCGCCAGCAGCGTGGCATAGATCACGCTGAAGATGGCCGTGTTCGGCCCGATGCCCAGCGCCAGCGCCAGGACGGCAATAAAGGTGAAGCCCTTGTTCTTGCCAAGAAGCCGGAAACCGAAGCAGAAGTCACGCCAGAGGGTGGCCATGCAGGTTATACGTGCGAGTGCTGGTTTGGTTCCCGAGGAAAGTGGAGCGACCAAGATCGCGGGGCGACGCGGAGTAGAGTCGGGAAAGGGTGCGGTGTGGCGGACTTGCACCCGCTGCCAGATCTGCGCGATGAGCGCACACATTGGGTTCGTTTTGTACGGCTGGATTCGCGAATAGGCCGGGGTCCGGCGAGTTGCGATTGCGAGGCGTGTGCGGTCCGCCACTTTCGCGTCGCAGGGACGCGCGAGGCGTCGTTATACACCACGTGCCAACCGCCGGGGACCGGCTTCCCGACAGAGCGACAACGGAAAGTCCCTTCTGGCGCAAGCATTTACAGAGGTGACCGGGGCTCGCGGGCGGCTTGAGATTGGGTTCGTTTTGTACGGCTGGATTCGCGGTGGCCCGGCAGCCGTGTGCCGTAGCTGGCAGGAAACTGATGCGATTCGCGAGGATCTGCGCGTCGATGGTCATCCCGCAATGACGGTAGCACGTGGCGGATGCGGAATCCGGGCGGCGCTGTGTGGAACTGGTTGATTTATGTGGTGGCTTGATTGCCGTTGGTTGTTGTTACCGCCGTGGTGGAGAAGGCGCGGCCCGGGAACCAGCGCCACCTGGTCAGGTGGCACTACGGCTGAGGGAAGCCGCAAATCGGGTTTTCCATTGGACGCACGACGTTTCGGCTTTCGCTAAGATGACGGGATGGAGCGTGGATGAGCAGTCTGGCACATTCTTTCGTGACGTGGGCGGATTTCCTCCGGCTTCCCGAGCGCGCGGAGACAGGCCAAGGGTATGAATTGCACGATGGTGCGGTGATCCTGATGCCGCCAGCCAAACCACTGCATATCAAGCTGCAAAAGCGCATCGAGCAACTGTTGGAAGCGCTGGCGGGCGAGCGCTGCGTCGCGACGATCGAATTCCCCTGCCGGCCGGTGGTCAATCTGCAGTACTGGGTGGCGAATGTCGCTTGCACGCTCCGCGCCGATTGGGATGCCTTGCCGCCCGACGAATACCCAGTCTTCGCGCCCGCGCTGATTGTGGAAGTGCTTTCGCCGTCCAACACGCCAGCCAGGGTCACCCGGCAGCGGATCGTGGCCATGTCGGCGGGCGCCCAGGAGTTCTGGGTTGTGGACCCGGAGAAGCGAACGGTGCACGTGACCGATCTCCGAGGCGCCGCGCTGTACGCGGCCGGCGATGTGATCCCGGGTGCGATGTTCGGCGCTGGCGGTGTTGCGGTCGATCAGATCTTCGCTGTTTGAGGACAAGGATCTGGAGGAACGTCCCGGAAACGGCACTTCTCGAACGCTTCAACCCGGCGCCCATCTACGGCCGGCCAGGCAATTTGAGAGAATTGGCAGTGGAGGCCCGAATGGATTCGAGAACAGTCTCGATCTTTGATCTAAGCCCCTCCGAGAAGCTTCAACTTGTGCAGGACTTGTGGGACGACCTTGCAGCCGCACCGGAGGCTGTGCCGGTACACGACTGGCAAAAACAGGAATTGGCGCGCAGAAAGGCGAACCTGCTGAAGAACCCGGATTCGGTACTGGTCTGGGAAGACGTCAAGCGCCGGGTGCGTGCCCGCTGTGCCCGTTGATCTGGTCATCGCTCCAGAAGCCGAGCTGGATATTGCAGAAGCCTACGTCTGGTATGAAGGCCGCAGATCCGGACTGGGTGAGGAGTTCCTGAGTTCGGTCGATGCGTGTATTGAAAGTGTCCGGCCCGGCAGCGCCGAAGGCTGGCTTGTGCAACAGGCCCAGTACGACCTGGCCCACGTTCGCGCCGACCAGATGAAGCTCAAGCGGCTGGAACTCGTTTGACCCAACACCGGGGTCTCCTATTCGGAACTCGCCGCACCCACCAGCACAGGCGCCTTGGGTCGTTTCCGCCATGAGCGGAGACCTTCGTCAGTCTCTCATTCATAGTAATCGCGTGGCTCGCCTTTAGGAAGCGCGCTGAATTCGTCAAATGGATCGAGAGGTTGGAGAGCAAACGAAAGGATACTCCCATTTTCGAACCTTCCTTCCACTTCCGCAGTGATAGAGGGTGCGATTAGAGCTGTTGCCTGTTGCCCGGTTTGCCGTGCTGCTAGGGTGACATTACCTCGAACACAGTCTTCAACCGCAAGCACGAAGAGCTGATGCTCTCCGCGATCTTTCTGAATCCGCATTTGCTTGAGTTTGATTCCAAGGTCCAGGCTGATTTTCGGCACTATAACTACGCCGTTGCCCATAATAGGTATCTGCACAGGTGAGGGAAAGGGGAACTCAACCCGGTTCCAGATTCGCCGCTCACCGTCCTTGCCATCAAACAGAACGCTTATCGGTCCAAGAATTTTGCGCACCGCCTGCCATGTACACAAATGAATCAGGGCTTCCAAAGTTTTGGCGTCGCATCCGTCTCGCGGCACAATAGTTGTTTCCGATTCCGGCACCCCAAGACCAATATCAAGCTTCCTTGCGCCCACCTGCATTGGAATCGCCATCAGGCCATACACTTGAAGATTAGCGAGGGACCGGGAAACGAACTGAAGGTAGAAGTCGACATGCCGCCCCGGCGATCCCCACTCCTTGTCGGTCGGTTCGCGGAGCTTGAACAACTCGATATTGTCGAATCTCGCCTGTGTGACCGCACCCTTCTGAAAGCCCTTCGTAGAGAACATCACTCCACGTGAAGCACCCACATCACGGACCGTCACCACAAGTTCGTCCACATTTTGACGCTTGACCCGCGTATTCCAGTACTTACACTCAACAACTGTAAAATGCTCGACGAGACCCTGCTTATGGCTAATCAAAACGTCGACTTGCCGGGGAGCGCCCGACTTGCCTACGAGTCTGGCGTCGCGAGTAACCGTCACGTATCCTGTCTCGCACAGCATCGTAATCAGTTTCTCGAATCCGCCCCAGTCGGTAACGAGCCTTGAAAGCATCAATCCCACCTCCACCTCGCCCACGCTCACGTCATCGAGCTAGCGGTGACATCGTAGCTTAATCACGCAACGTAAACCTTGCGGCACCAGGCTCTTGCGTATACGCGCGCGAAACAACGCAGAAGTTCTCCGGTTTTCCCGTCCGCCGATCCGTAAACGAGACCTCAGAGGGGTTCCAATTGAGGGCGTCGAGGGCGTTAAGCTCCTCGGGTCCGATGCCCCGCACCATGAGCGAACGCGGCTCTTTGACGCTTGGCACGACTACGCCGTCCGCGCAGGTCTGGTCAGCGTAATATTCTGCGGGTAGCTCTGAAACCGACCGGCACGCAAGCCTCAATGTGTCTGAGGCGGCACCAACGTAATGAAGCTGAAGTGTGATTTCGGTAACGTTCCACACCATGTCTCTTCACCTCACGTTGATTGTAGCACTATGATGTTCGCCTTATGTTTGCCCAACATATTCTGATCCGCGACGCTGGGGTCGACGACCCACCAACACGCGCGAAGGGTGGGGACCGGTGGGCGAAACACGGGACATCAACACCACAGAAGATAGCCCAGTTTGTCTTGAGGCTGGTTGTAAGCGGGGAAACTCACGTTGGATCTGCCCGGTGTATGTGAAGTGTCTCGCCGGGCGTGCCCGGCGGACTTGCCTCTGTTGGCGGACAGCCGTCCCCTGCGCCCGAGTTTCCCCTACTCGGAACTCGCCGCGCTCACCACCGCCGGCCTTGCGCGCACCGTCGACCTGAACCGCTTCACCACCGCGACACCCACAAAAATGATCCCCATTCCCAAAGCCTCGCGCGCGCCGAACCGTTCGCGGTAGAACACCACATAAATGAAGGCGCTATAACCCACAATTGAGCCGAAAACCACCAGCCATCCCAGCGCCATGACGCCGCGCAGAGTCAGGTGCGGCATGTGCGGACTGATGAGCAATGCGGGTGCGGCGGCAACTCCGGCCAGTTGCTGCACCGCGCCGCTCACCACCGGATGGGCGGCCGTCACATAGCGCCGCCGCAGCACCGAGCCGACGGCCCACCCGCAACAGCCGAGCTGCAACAGCAGAAACCCGCTCAGCAGACCGCCATGCGCGCCGTGTCCGAAAGCACCCCGCGAAACCAGAACGACGGTGCCCGCAAGGCCCACCAGCATGCCAACCGCGGACGTTGAGCAAGGTTGCGCGCACCCCGGCCTTGTCGTGTTGCAGGAATGCGTTGAGCCTTCGGGCTTGACCATCACGCAGGCAGCCGAAGCCCTTGGAGTGACGCGCAACACGCTTTCGGAACTTGTAGACGGGACGCGCGGCATATCTCCCGAAATGGCCGCGAGGCTGTCGAAGGTTTTCGGCGGCAGCGCCGAAGGCTGGCTTGTGCAACAGGCCCAGTACGACCTGGCCCACGTTCGCGCCGATCAGATGAAGCTCAGGCGGCTGGAACTCGTGTAGCCCGAAATACCGGCACTCGCAGAGCCGCCCGGTGCATGAACTGATGGCCGCGGTTTCCGAACTCACCACCGCCGCCTACGCGCTGAAAGGCGTGACCGATGCACCAAGACTTCAGGTACCTGTTGTCCGCCTTCCCCACCCACAACGTTAAATACATGATCGTTGGCGGTTATGCGGTTTCGCGAAGGTGACCCGTGTTTGGTCTCAGGGCGATAATGCGGCGCCGCACCTCAGAAGGGAAAGAGGAAATATGTCGATTGTGCCGGAATTGCTTGAGTAGCAGGCTTGGTAGAATTCAAACTCTTTGCGCTTTTGGGCATCGCACTTGGCGCAAATAATTCGGATTAGTTCTAGCTTATCTGCGAACGAGGTCCGTATGCCAAATATCAGTGCCTGAAGATCCTCGAAGCGATATTTGAGCTTCCTCGACGATTTATCGGCCAAGTCCGACGACGGGCTGTAAATGAGGCGATACTCCTCCTCATCTCCCCAATCGGGCAGCTTCGTCGTCGCGGCCATGTAGAAGTTATCCCAATATCTCCTTCGCCACCCGTCTGGATCTCCAAGAAACTCCTCCGCGGCAAAAGACGGCTTTCCCGCTGAATCATACCACCAATAATTCAAGTCGGGGTGAAGCACTCTTCCAAGCGAGCGAAAATAGTCGACCTCAACGAACCTGCCGTTGTAGTTGATCCTATGTAATGGTATTGCAACAGCAGCGTTGTCGTGCCCCGTCACTGCACCAGTCGGCCATAACATGATTGACGGCGTTCTTGCTGCATTCAAGTGCGTCCTGAACTTCAGACACACTCCCTTGTGTCCGTCACCATAATATCCCCACATCGCTGCATGTGTGGGGTAACCTACAAAACATGCCGTATACCAGTCGAAGTAGAGCAACTTCTCAAGACTTGCAACGTACCGCTCTGGAAACTCCCCGATGACAGCCTGCCAAGCAGGCCCCCCCAACAACGAGATGCCATTGTAGGCTAAGATGATAGTCATTTGTGCGTCTGCCCGACAAATCGCAGTGCTGATGCTTTCAGCGTACTCAGGGCGATTGGGATGCCGCAACTCCGAGGCCTTTAAGTTATCAAACAACTCCCTTAAAGGGGAGATCCGCTTCTCGCTTTCTGCGCGGAGTGGGTGGTCAGGCGGGCGGGCCTTCATGTATCCACGATCCTCAAAGACGGCCCACACCGTATTCAACGCATGAAGGTGGATTAGTCGAAGGTAGTAAGTAAGCTCATTACCTCTGACCGGAGACGCCCGGGCAGATAGCAAATCCGGGAGGAGAGAGGCATCCTGATGCCGGAAGAAGCCTTCACGTATCTCGCGGTAGATGTCATGCAGCTCTGGAGTTGCCAGGGATCTTTCAGTCTGAAGCACGAAGGCGTCACAATCGGCAGGTTTGTGCCCGGGTCCAGAGATGTTCGCGGCCAGTACCGCGTGCATGAGGCACAGCAGATAGTGGTTTAGCAAGTTGGTCCATAAGATATGGTCTCCTTTCCAGAGAATGTTCTTGAACCCCTCCATCGGGTCATTCAGTTCGCTGCGTGACGCGAAATAGATCTCTTGCTTATCTAGCTCTTGAAACTTCTGCCGCAGCAGTTTTCCGGTCGATCTGAAACGGTAGATGGACGTGGGCTCAGGTTCGACGATTTCGCCTTCCATTGAACCGACCGTACCACTTCGCGCCAGTTAGCGCAATATGACCTCCTTTCGCGGCACGGCCATACCCTGCGCCCGACTCTCCCCTATTCCGAACTCGCCGCACCCACCACCACTGGCCTCGCCCGCGTCCCCGAGCTGAACCGCTTCACCACGGCCACGCCCACAAATATGATGGCCATCCCCAGCGCCTCGCGCGCACCAAACCGCTCGCGGTAGAACAGCCACCCCAGAATCACGGCCACCACCGGGTTCACGTAATTGTAAATACTCACCACGGACACGGGCAGCTTGTCCATCACATAAATGAAGGCGCTATAACCCACAATTGAGCCGAAAACCACCAGCCATCCCAGCGCCATGACGCCGCGCAGAGTCAGGTGCGGCATGTG
>JBEKPY010000095.1:0-21813 GCA_049520275.1 Bryobacteraceae bacterium | reverse complement strand
GCGTGGAAACGCGGCGGCGGCCAGGATTGGCCGCCCCACAAAGGAATCCTCCATCATACGCACATTCTGTTTTTAGATTTGCAGGCCCGTTCCAAAAGTTAAGTGCCATTGGGCTGAGAGCCCGCCCCACATCGAATCGTCGCGGGCTGCGAAGATTCCTAAGTGTAGTAGTACAAGGACTCAGGGCGCCGGCTCCCGGACCTTCAGGAGCTGATCGGCAGGCACATTCTTCAGCTCCTGCACGATGCCCGACGGCCAGTGAATCTCCACCAGGTCCGCCGAGGCGTTCTTCCCCAGCCCGAAATGAACCGGGCCGGCGCTGGAGGAGGCGTACCCTACGGCCGTGGTGACGTGATTGTATTGGGCGCCGCTCTTCGTCACCACCTTGATGCGCGCGCCGATGGCGTCGCGATTGCTCTTCGTGCCCTGCAGCTTGAGCTCGAGCCAGTGATTCGACCCGGGGCTCTGGTTCATCCAGATCTCGGCGGGGGCGCTGAGCGCGCTCACGACGATGTCCAGGCGTCCGTCGCCATCGAGGTCGCCCATGGCCGAACCCCGGTGCCGCGATGGCGGCTGCGCCGTGAAGCCGGCCTCGGCGGTGAGAGCGGCAAACTTCATGCCACCCAGATTCCGGAACACGGTGTTATTCTGCGCCACCAGCAGATGAGACGACGCCAGCAGCGATTGCACGTGGCCTCGGGAGACGAAGATGTCCTTCCACCCGTCGTTGTCGAAGTCGGCGATCATCGGCGAGTAACCGGACATCGACCCGCTCAGTTGGCCCATCTTACTCGGCGATGTTACTTCGACGAAGTCTCCTTTCCCCGTGTTCTTGTAAATGGGGAAAGTCTCATTGTCGAGCGCGACCAGGCAAATGTCGGGATAACCGTCGTTGTCGAGGTCGCGAAAATCCACGCCCATGCCGGAGATGTACGTGCCGTCCTCGCGCAGCGCCACATTGGCGTCGAAAGCCACCTCGTCGAACTTCCCGTTGCCCTTGTTATGAAACAACGAATTGAACAGTTTATCGTTGGCGATGAAGAAGTCCATCCGGCCGTCGAGATCGTAGTCCGCCACTCCCACGCCCATACCCTTGCCGGGATGCGCGCGAAAACCCGAAGAAACGGACACGTCCCGGAACGTGCCGTCGCCGTTATTCAGGAACAACTGGTTGGGCGTCTTGCCGTAAAACCTCGGGTGACAGTATTCCTTGTGGCCGTTGTCCATGCACACCGGCTCCTTGTTGCCGTCCCATTGTAGGTAATTCACAATCAGCAGATCCAGCAGGCCGTCATTGTTGACGTCCACCCACGCTCCACCCACCGACCAGAGCGGCCCGTACTCGGGATCGGGCTTAGTAGGAAGCCCGGCCTTCGCGGTAACGTCGGTAAACGTGCCGTCGCCGTTATTGTGATAGAGCGTGTTGCGATACACGCCGCCGACAAAGATGTCTTCGTAGCCATCGTTGTCGTAATCGCCAATGGCCACGCCGGTGTCATAGCCTGTGCCGGCGAGGCCCGCCTTAGCGGTGACGTCCGTGAAGTGGCCCGTTCCGTCGTTTTCGAACAGCCGGTTGGAGTATTTCGGCGAGTCCTTCCTGAGCGTCCTGATATCGGCGCCGTTGGTGAAGAAGATATCCAGTTTGCCGTCGTTGTTGTAGTCGAAGGTGGCTACGCCGCCGGCCATCGTTTCCGGCGCGTGGCGGTCGGGCGTCTCACAACTTTCCAGTCTGAAATCGATCGGCCGGTAGGCGAATCGGATGGGGCTCTCGGCAGCCGGGGGCGCGGCGGCCAGCCACAGCGCGGCTCCAGCCAGCGCCGCCGCGGCGGCCATTAATGCGCGGGCGCGTGTCATGAACATGGCGGCACGAACGTCCTCAGCATGGTCACTTCCTCATCCGGCTGCAGGGTCACCGGCCCCTCCGGGGGAATCAGCCACGCTTCACCAAGCCGAAACGGCTGACCCGCGATGGAGCCCGCGCCGCGCAGGAAAACCAGAATCTCCGGCGCGCGGCCGTTCGGGCGGTGCTCCATGGGATCGGCGAAGATTCGAAGCTCGGTGCGAAAGTACTCGCACTCGGCCAGCAGCTCGGACCCGCCGGGGAGCGCAACCCGCGCGGCATAACCCGGGTGGCCGCCCGTGTGCGATACGGCAACGGCTTTGTCCAGATGCAACTCGCGTCCACGGCCGTAATCGTACAGACGGTAGGTGACGTCGGATTGCTGTTGCACTTCGCAGAGCGCCAGGCCGGCCCCGATGGCATGGACCGTTCCCGCCGGTATAAAGAACGTGTCGCCGGGGTGCGCGTCCACCCAGTTCAGCAGTTCCATGATCTCGCCGGTGACCGCGGCTTCCCGCAGCCGCTCCCGGGAGATCTCCTCACGAAACCCCATCGCTACTCTGGCCCCGGGCGCCGCGCGCAGGATGTGCCACATCTCCGTCTTGCCGCGGGATTGCTCGTGCTCCCTTGCGTACACGTCATCGGGATGCACCTGCACGGAGAGGTTCTCTTCGGTGAAGATCAGCTTCACCAGCAGCGGCAGGGGTTGCGGGTAAGTGAACCAGACCTCGCCGATGAGCCGTCCGTCGCCCGCATACCAGGGTTCCAGGTTCGCAGAGCCCCAGACCTTCTCTTTGAAATCGGCGCCCAGCCGCACCGGTGATTGTGCCATGGTCACTTTTGAGTATAAAGAGCGGCGTATGAGAAAATGGCTCGACAGCCACCATGATGCACTCCCTGCGGGCCCGCGCGCGCCGATGGATCAGGAGGCGCCTCCGCTCCAATCGCGCGGTGGGGCAGGGCGAGATCATTCGCTTCCGGTGCAACGTCTGTTCGGCCGCGAACACAAAATCCTACGAGCAGATGGACCGCGAGATCCCGAGCTGCGACCATTGCGATTCGAACGTGCGCTTCCGCTGGATCGTCCACGCGGTTTCCGAGGCGCTCTTCGATAGAAGCCTTCCGCTGCGGCGTTTCCCGGCTCGAAAGGACATTGCCGGTCTGGGCCTGAGCGACTGGGAAGGCTATGCCGGTCCGTTCGCGCGCTGCTTCAACTACACCAACACGTTCTTTCACACCGAGCCTCTCCTTGATATCGGCAACCTGCCGGAGGACCGGAAGGGCCGCTACGATTTCGCGATCGCCACCGAGGTTCTGGAGCACGTGGTTCCGCCCGTGGACGCCGCGCTGGTGAACTTGTGCCAGGCGCTGAAGCCCAACGGCATCGCGTTCATCACGGTGCCCTGGATTGGCGACGTCACCCAGGAGCATTACCCGGATCTGTTCGACTACCAGATAGTGCAGGACAAGGGCCGCTGGCAGGTCCGTAACCGCACCCGGGACGGCAGAATGGAAGTCTTCGAGGACCCCGTCTTTCACGGCGGTCCCGGCACCACTCTGGAGATGCGGCTGTTCTCGGGGACCGATCTGGTGCGGCGCCTGGAGAAGGCGGGGTTCGCGAAGGTGGAGATTTGCCGCCCGACGGTCCGGGACTACGGGATCATCTTTCAGGAAACCTGGTCCCTGCCCATGGTGGCATACAAGTCCGCTCGCTGACGCGCGCGTCGGCAAGCGGTCTCACCCAGGCGCTACTTCGAGGTCTTGAAGCTGCGGAGCGCTGCCGCCTCGCTTTCGTAGGCCTCAAACACGCTCAGCAGCTTGGTGACCTGCAGCAGATCGTTGACCCTTTTTTGCAGGTGCAGCAGCTTCATCCGGCCCCCGCCATTGGTCACCGTTGCATAGCTGCCCACCAGTTGACCCAGGCCCGAGCTGTCGATGTAGGTGACCTGCGCGAGGTTCAACAGAATGTTCTTCTGGTCGCCGGCGAGCGACTCGCGGATCGTGTCCCGAAAATCCATCAGCGATTCGCCGAGAGTGATCTGACCCTTCATGTCCAGAATCACGGCTTCCGGGGTCTCCCGGATATCAATCTTCAGGCTCATACGACGCACTCCCCTTTCACACTGCCACTCAGATTAGATACTACAGCACCGGGCCGATGCGCCACGGCACGAACTCGCTGTGTCCGAGCCGTTCGCTCGAGGTGCGCTCGCCGGAGGCCACCCTCAGCACCATCTCGAAGATCTCTCCGCCGATTTGAGCGACGGTGGCTTCCCCGTCGGCGATGCGGCCGGCGTTGACGTCCATGTTGTCGCGCATGCGCCGCCACGTCGCGGAGTTCGTGGCGATTTTGATCACGGGGATGGAGGGAAAACCGATCGCGCTGCCGCGCCCGGTGGTGAACGCGATCAGATTCACGCCGCCGGCCGCAAGCCCGGTGAGCGAGACCGGGTCGTAACCGGGCGTGTTCATGAACACGAAGCCGGGTCCGCGCACGCGTTCGGCATAGTCGACCGCTTCGTTCATGGCGGTGCTGCCAGCCTTGGCCACCGCACCGAGCGATTTCTCGACGATATTCGTCAGCCCGCCCGCTTTATTGCCGGGCGACGGATTATCGTCGAAACTGCCTCCCATTCTGCGCAGATATTCCTTGTATTCGCGAACGAAACCGAGGTAGCGTTCGGCCACGGCGCGGCTGCGCGCGCGGGCAATCAGCAGATGCTCGGCGCCGAACGTCTCGGTGGTCTCGGCCAGCACGGCGGTGGCGCCGATTTCGGACAGCAGATCGGAGCAAACGCCCAGCGCCGGGTTGGCGGTGACGCCGCTGAACGAGTCCGATCCACCGCAGTTCAGGCCGAGGACGATCTTCGCGGCGCTGGTCTCCTCGCGGCGTTCGGCGGCGGCCCGCTCGATGAAACGATCGATCTGCCTGCGGGCCGCTTCCACCGTGCCGCGCGTGCCCCCGCTTTCCTGGATGGTCAGGCCGATCAGCCGCTCGTTTCCCATGGCCCCCGGACCAAGGTAATGTTCGATCTGATTGGTCTCGCAGCCGAGACCCAGAATCACCGCGGCCGAGATATTCGGGTGATCGAGCACGCCCGCGAGCGTACGGCGAAGCTGATCGGTATCGGGCCCGATGGTGTGCGCGCAACCCTCACCGTGCGGAAAGGCCACCACGCCGTCGACGTTTTCGGGCAGGGAGGCGCGGTCATAGCTCTGGCCGATGATGGTGGCCACGTGCGCGGCGCAGTTGGATGCCGCCACCACGGCGATGTAGTTGCGCGTTCCAGCGCGTCCGTCCGCGCGCGGATAACCGAGAAACGACGGCGCTTCTTTCCGCGCGCCCGGCAGGGGCAACTCGACGCTCGGGAATTCGTAATCAAGCGGATGTTCTTCGTAGGCGACATTGTGCGTGTGAACGTGCTCGCCCGGTCCGATGTCCGCGCGCGCCCGGCCGATCGGTTGCCCGTAACGAATCACGTGGGCGCCGCTGGCGACCGCACAAAGCGAGATCTTGTGGCCGACCGGCACCGCCTGCGCGACGCGTATTTCAATCTCTCCGGCGAGCACGTTCTGGCCGGACTGCAGGGGCACCCGCGCGATGGCAACGTTGTCCGCGGCATTGAGACGGATTACCGAGTTCGCGGCCGTGGGCACCTTAGCGATTTCGAACAGACTCATAATGCACGACCACGATTGCGCGAAATGTCGCGCGGTGATATGCTCTCGACCAGCGTAGGAACCGCCCAGGAGGTTGCCGGCGATGCGATTCGTATGGATTTTGTTCTGCGCTCCGATGGTATCGGCCGCACTGGCTCAGGATACCGATAGGCCGAACATGACCGGGAGATGGCAGATTGACCCGGCCCGCAGCGAGGGCGGCGGCGGCGAAACGTTGAGCATTCAAGCGAAGGATGACGACTCGCTGCATTACCTGCTGGAATCTCACAACGGCGGAATCGCCGAGTTCCAGTGCATCACCGACGGCAGGGAATGCGCCATGACCGATGGCGGACACAAGGCCAAAGTGTCGGTCTGGTACAACGGCGACAGTCTGGTGATGATGGAGACGAGAGGCAACAACGTTGTGAAGCGCAAGCTCACGGTGACCGGCTCCACATTGCAGATGGACGTGATTCCCATCGTGCCCCAGGGTAAGACGGACAAGCTGGTCTTCACCAGACAGGGCTGACTGGAACGCGCGACGAGGGCCGAACCCAGGCGAAAACGCCTGCCCCACGGAGCAGCCGAGGCGGCCTTGACCACCGGCGAAGCACGCTCGCAGACCTTGTCCGCGGATAAGGATACCTCTGCTGCCTGGCCCCTGGCCAAGGCCGCCGCAGGCTGGGAGCCTGCTCCACTTCGAATCGTCTCTGTTGCCACGGATGGTCATTTTGACGCGCCCGCGGCGTCCTCTCGCAAGCGCGCAAATGCCGCGCGGAAACACTTCAGGGAGTCGGCCACGCTCGGACTGGCCGGCGGCTCGCCGAAATAAGTCCGCATGAAATCGGCCGCGTCGCCCCAGGTGGTGTGCAGCAGTCCCTGCACCCGCGACGCCACCTCCGGGTTGGCGTGCGCGCGCAGCGTGCGGATCAACTCCAGTTGCGCCAGCGCCACATCCGATTGACGCCACGAGCAGGAAACCACGTTGAAGCCGTGCATGGCGAAATACGCCGCGCCCGGCAGGGCCGATTCGTAATGCCAGTCGCCGATTACGATATCACGGGGAATCCGCTCCAGCGCGGGCCAGGTCTGGTTGTAACTGCCCTCCCACTTGCCGGCTCCGGATGCCGCCCCGTCAATGAGCCGGTCACCCCACATCCACATCTGGCGATGCGACTGCGCCAGATGATCGTGGATGGTCCTCACCTCGTCCGCGTAAAGTTCGGCGGCCAGATGGCCCCGGCAGCGCGGGCAATCCTCGTCGCCGAGGATGAAGACCTCGTCCATCCCGGCGTGAAAGGCATCGGCGCCGAAAGCCTCCACCAGCTCGTCGATCAGATCGAACACGATCTGGTGCACGCCGGGATGCAGAGGACAATAGCTGCGGCAATAAATGCCTGCATTTTCGGCGTATCTCCCGGGCGTTTCGTCGAACTCGGGATGCGAGCGCAGCAGGCCGTACGTCACCTTGTCCCAGGACTGGTGCCCGAGCAGGTTGATTTGGGGGATCACCCGCACCCCGGCCGCCCGCGCCGCCGCGACAATCGCCGCCACGTCTTCCCGCGAAAGCGCGTCGGGGTCGGCCACTTCCGGGTGGCTCTTGAACTGGTAGTGGTAGTCGATCTCGAGGACGAGCGTATTCACGCCTTCCCGCGGCAGGGCCTCGCGGATGAAGCGCACCAGCAGCGGCACGTCGGCCGGCTTCGGCGTGAGCAGATGGAGCCCGCGCACCGGCGGCGCATCCCCCAGCACGCCCGGCGCGCAGGCCAGAGCCAGTAGCGCCGGCCAGGCGAGCACACGTTGCGCGGCCATGTTACTTCACCCCGCTCTGCTGGCGGGCCGGAAGGAACTCATCACCCGCGCTCCAGGTGGGTAGAGCGGTCTGGTTGGCCACGGCCAGGCCGATATTCATGCCGAAGCGCGTGGCCTGAGCGAGTCCGGAGAAGTCCCAATCTTCGTGGAACTCGTCGGAGGGCTGATGGTAGTGGTTGTCGTTGTAGTCGTCAAAAAGCTTTTCGCCAAAATCGGCAGGCTTACCGACGAAGTCGGTCCCTTCGTCGATGGAAAACGCCGGCACGCCAGCTTGCGCGAAGGAAAAATGGTCGGACCGGTAGTACGAGCCCTGCTCCGGGTGCGCGTCCGGCTTGATGGTCAGGTTCATCTGCCGCGCGATCTCCTGCACCACCGGCCACACCGTGGTCCGCTCGCCACCCGCCGCGGAAACGTCGCGCACGCGGCCGGCCGGAAAGAGTGCGTCGTAGTTCAGATCGAGCGCGGTGCGCCCCGGGGGGATGAACGGATGGGCGGCATAGTATGCCGAACCGCGCAGGCCTTCCTCCTCCCCGGTGACCGCCAGGAAAATCGCGGAGCGCCGCGGCTTGTGCGGGAGCGATGCCCAGGCGTGCGCCATCTCCAGAATGATGCCGCAGCCGGTGCCATTGTCCACGGCGCCGTTGTAAATGGCGTCGCCATTCACCGGCGTGCCGATGCCCAGATGATCCCAATGCGCGGTGAACACCACGGCCTGGTTCTTCAGCACGGGGTCGCTGCCCTCCACCACGCCAACCACGTTGCTCGATTCGATCTGCCGGAGCTTCGTGGGAAAACTCCCGCGAATGTGGATGCCCAACGGCATGGGATGAAAATCGCGCGATTCGGCCAGCTTCAGCATCTCATCCACGTTGTGCCCGGAAAGGGCCAGCAGCTTGTCGCCGGCCTCCTTCGAGAACCAGCCGGCGAACCCGAGAGCGGGCTCTCCGGGTTCCAGCTTCACCTGCCCGTCTTCCCGGCCCCACGAGCTGCGGACCACATCGAAACTGTAGCCCGCGGTGGGCGCGGTGTGGATAATGAACACGGCCTGAGCGCCGCGCCGGGTGGCCTCTTCGTATTTGTACGTCCAGCGGCCGTAGTACGTCAGAGCTTTCCCGCCGAAGAATTTCGGATCGTCGGACGGCGGCTGGTTGGTGAACAGGACGAGGATCTTGCCGCGGACGTCCACTCCCTTGAAGTCGTCCCACTGGAACTCCGGCGCGACGATTCCGTGGCCGACGAAGATGGCGTCGCCGTCGATCTGCGCGTCCGGTTTCTGCGTTGCGGTGGCGCCGACGAAATCGTCCAGCCAGCGAAAGCGAATATCCTGGCCGCCGCGGTCGGCCGTCACCGTGGCCTCCGGCTGCGTGGTGGCGCCAACCAGCGGCACATGCTGGAAGTAAGTGCCCTGGTCCCCGGCGGGCTTGAGGCCGAACAGGGCAAACTGGGTGGCGATGTACGCGGCGGCCAGATCGCCGCCACGCGCGCCGGGTCCGCGGCCCTCCAGCAGGTCGCTCGAGAGGAACTTCACGTGGGCGCGAATCCGATCGCCGGAGATATCGGGATTCTGGGCGCGGAGCGCGGCGGCGCCGAGGAGGAGGACGACAAACCATCGGGTCATGTTGTTCTTCTTAGTTTACGTGGTGATAGAATGCCGGACGAGCAGGCAGTCATGCGTAACGTTCTCCGGCTCGTCGTACTTTTCATTGGTGTGGCGGCTCAGGTATTCGGTCAGGACGATCTGACGCAAGCCATTGGCGGGTTGCGCACTGCGGTCCGGAATGACTCGCTTGCGAGCGCCGCCGACATCGCCGACAGGCTGGATGACGCCGTCCAACTGCGGTACAAAGCTTCGCTGATACGCGACGCGGGGCAGCGTGTGCAGGACGTCCTGTCATGGCTGCCCGATGACACAGAGAGTCTTTGGGTGAACCAGAAGCCGTTCACAATCAAGCCCGAAGAATCCCTCCAACTTCTGTATGGTCGGCCGATCCAGGTGTATTCCGTCGACCGGTTGAGTGTGCTTAATGAAGGCGACTTCTACCGGGCTCTTGCCAACCGCACTGTGCGCCTCGTGGTGGCCGCGGGAGCAAACATCCCCCGACGAATCCCCGACGAAGGGCTTATGGTTCCCGGCCGGATGGCCGCGCGGGACGCAACCTACTTTTACTTCTTCACTGAGCCCGTCGACCTCCCGACGCCTGATGAATCTATCGAAGGACGCCCGGTCTGGCACGCGACAGCGAAAACCGACGCTGGCGGTATAAGCCAGCGCGGGGTGAAGCGCCCTGAACGGCAGAGCGAGAATTGGATCACACTTGCGCGGCCCGATCTTCTGATTCTGACGAACCGGCACGAGTTGCTCGATCAGATTCTGCACCGGCTTGCTGGAGGGTCGAAGAGTCGCGCTCTTCCTGCCGATTTGCCGGAGTGGGCTTATGTCAATCGAAGAGCTCCGTTTTGGGGACTTCGGCATTACTCAACTCAATCCAGGCCAAAGCCGGGGGATCCGGGTTTCGACGCGGCTGAGCTTCCGGCGCCGGATGGATGCGCCACGGGTGTCACCGTTCAATTTGATCCGGCCGGGCAGCGGCTGGAGGTGCGTTACCTGAGTTCGGCTCGCCCGGTGCAGGAGGGGGCATTTGGCGACCTGAAACGCGCGTTCCAGGTCGATCATCCCGAGAGCGGGGTCTGGCGCTTGTCGTCTGACATTCAGGCGAAAGGCGAATTCCCGGTCCACTTTGCATTAGAAATGCTCGGGTTTGGGCTATATCGATGACGCGCTATGTCATGGTGTTTCTATTCGCCGGCTCCGTGCTGGCGGCACAGACCGAAACTGCACACGACTTGCTGAAACTCACCGACGAGGTCGAGGCCGCAATTCAGGATAACGACTGGCCAAAGGCCGCGCGCCTGAGCCGTCAGTTGCGGGAGGCCGTTCACGAAGCGCGCGATCAGTCGATGGCGGCGGCGGGACATGAGCTGGCCGACACCATTCTCTCGTGGTTACCCGCCGACACGGAGACCCTGGTGGTCTCACAACAGCCGTTCGCAATCGCCGCCCCGGACCGAACCAGCATTCCGCGGGCATTGGAATTGGCGCGCAGTTACGTGCTCGGACTTCTTGAAGCTCCAGAGAAAGAAGCTCTGTTCAAAGCGCTCGACGGCCGAACCGTTCGGTTGGCGGCGCTGGCTGCTCGACGCTTCTTTGAAGAAGAGCCCTCGCGCGCAACGGCCGGTGACAATGGACCCGTTCCGCTCGGCATGGTCCCTTACCAGGGCTGCGCCGTATATGCATTTGCTGATCCAGTGCCGAACGCGATTCTCGCGAGGCCTCCAGAGGACTCGATCATGGGCCGTCGCGTCTGGACGTCCAAAGGGTCCCAGAACGACTTGCCAGATGCGGACACCTACTTTGTCTCGCTAATCAAGCCTGACCTGATGATGGTCTGCAACAATCGCGAGTTCTTCCGCGAGATTGTCTCGCGCATCGGTTCGCCTCCGCAGCGTCGTGCTCTGCCGCCCGACCTCCCGGAGTGGAAGCAGGTGGATCGCTCCGCCCCGTTATGGGCCGTCAGTCACTACCGCGGGAACACTGTGGTCCTGGCGAGCATCTCACCAGAGGGAGAGGATTTCGGGGCCACGGGAATTGCAGTCGAGTTTGGTCTCGCTTCGGGCGCAGTAAAGGCCCGAATGGTCTCAAAGACCGATCCGTGGAAAGAACTCGTCGGCCATGAAGAGTTCAACGGTGCAGCCCGGTCGCGCGAGGTGGAAAGCGGTGTGTGGGAGCTATCCGTGGACGGAAAACCGGAAGCTGCTGGCCTTGCCGTCTTTGCGCTTATGGCGTTACTCGGATTCGTTGTTCTGGTCTGACTCGGCCCGCCGCAACTCAGTCGCACGACGCTGAACAAACCATCGGGTCATGTTGTTCTTCTTAGTTTACGTGGACCTGACATGATGGATGGAGACATGGAAACAGCACTCAGGAAGATCCCGCTGCTGGACGTTCCGGCGCAGACGCAGCCCATTCGCGCGGAGCTGGAGGAGGCCATCGGCCGCGTGCTCGATCACGGCCGCTACATCCTCGGTCCGGAAGTGGCCCAGTTCGAAAAAGCGGCGGCGGCGTACTGCGGAGCCGAGTGCGCCGTGGCCTGCGCCTCGGGTTCGGACGCGCTCCTGCTGGCGCTGATGGCGCTGGGCGTGGGGCCGGGCCATCGCGTCATCACCACGCCGTACACGTTCTTCGCGACGGCCAGCGCGGTCACCCGCCTGGGCGCCACGCCGGTGTTCATCGATATCGACCCGGCCACATACAACATCGACGTCGAGGCCCTGGCGCACTCGCTGGCCAGCGCCTCCGCGGAACAGGTTCGCGCCACCAAAGCCATCCTGCCGGTACACCTGTTCGGGCAATGCGCAGATATGGACTCGCTTCTGGACACCGCCGCGCGCTACGGTATCGCGCTGGTGGAAGATGCCGCGCAGGCCATCGGCGCCGAGTATCACGGGCGGCGGGCCGGGTCGATGGGCGAGTGCGCCTGCTTCAGCTTCTTCCCGTCGAAGAACCTGGGCGCCATGGGCGACGGCGGCATGCTCACCACCAACGACGCCGATCTCGCCGCGAAGCTCCGCCTGCTGCGCGGCCACGGCGCGGAGAAGCGCTACTACCATCGCATGGTGGGTGTCAATTCGCGGCTGGACACTCTGCAGGCCGCGGTGCTGCTGGTGAAGCTGCGCCATCTGGACGAATGGACCGAACGGCGCCGCCACAACGCGGAGGTCTACAGGCGCGCGCTGGCGAACGCGGCGGCCATCACGCTCCCGGTGGAGCTGGCCGATTGCCGCCACATCTATAACCAGTTTGTGGTGCGCGTGCCCCAGCGCGACCGCGTGCGCGAAGCCATGGCCCAGGCTGCCGTGGCCAGCGAGATCTACTACCCGGTACCGCTGCAGCTTCAGGAATGCTTCGCGTATCTGGGCTATTCCGCCGGCGATCTGCCCCACAGCGAGGCCGCCGCGGCTTCGTCACTCGCGCTGCCCATCGGGCACGAGCGCAGCGATGCCGATATCGAGTACATCGCCGCGACGCTGGCGGATTGCGTGGCCGCGCTGTGAGAGGGAACGCGGCTGGCGCCGCATGTCCCAGGTTTGTGAAATGCTGTATTTGATCATGCTCCTCAAGACTCTGCTTCGAACATCCGCTATTGCTCTGCTCGTGGCCTGCCTGGCACCGCGCGCCACCTGCGAAGTCCGGTTGCCGGGAATCCTCGGCAGTCACATGGTGCTGCAGCGCGACCAGCCGATTCACATCTGGGGATGGGCCGCGCCAGGCGAGAAGGTCCGGGTCGAAATGCGCGGAGTGAGCCGGAACGCCGCCGCGGACGAGTTGGGGAAATGGGGCGTCTACCTGCCTCCCGCGCCCGCGGGCGGCCCGTATCAGCTCACGGTCAGCGGCAGCAACACCATCGTTCTTGACGACGTGCTGATTGGCGATGTCTGGTTCGCCTCCGGCCAGTCCAACATGGAAATGCCCATGAAAGGCTGGCCCGGAGCGCAGTTGCAGAACGCCGCCGAAGAGATCGCCCACGCCAGCCAGCCGGGCATCCGGCTGCTGCTCATCCATCACAAAACCTCGGAGTTTCCTCTGCCCGACATCGAGGGTTCCTGGACCGTCTGCACGCCCCAAACCGCCGCCAGCTTCTCCGCGGTGGCGTACTTCTTTGGCCGCGAACTGGCCACCAGGGAACATGTTCCGATCGGCCTCATCGACTCCACCTGGGGCGGCACCGTGGTGGAAGCATGGATGAGCCTGGAGGCCATCTCCGCCGACGCCTCTCTCATGCCCGCCTTTGCCACTCGCGCACAGATGATGGATCGGCAGGCGGACGTCCCGGCGGTCCTGGCGATGGAGCATCGCCAGGACGAAGCGGCCAGGCAAGCCGGCCTGCCCGCGCCGAAGCACGTGTGGAATCCCGATCCCGCTTCGTGGGGCCCGGCGGCTTTGTTCAATGGAATGGTGGCTCCGGTCGCCGGATTTGGCATTAAAGGCGTCATCTGGTATCAGGGCGAATCCAACAGCCGGCTCACCTTCGCGCCCATGTACGCCCGGCTGTTCCCCGCGCTCATTGCCGACTGGCGCGCGCAATGGCATCAGGGGAACTTCCCGTTCCTCTTCGTGCAGATTTCCACCTTCGCGTCGGACGCCACGGAATCGTGGGCCACCATCCGCGAAGCGCAGCGGCGCACGCTCGCGGTGACGAACACCGCCATGGCCGTCACCGTGGATATCGGCGATCCCGACAACGTGCACCCGGCGGACAAGCAGACCGTGGGGGCGCGTCTGGCGCTGGCGGCGCGTGCGCTGGCCTATGGCGAACATCCCGAGTACTCCGGCCCGCTCTTTCGACAGGCCGCTCCCGACGAGCAGGGAATGCGGGTCTGGTTCGATCACGCGGGCGACGGGCTGCTGGCCAAAGGCGGCGCGCTCGAAGGGTTCGAGATCGCCGGCAGCGACCATCGCTTCGTGAAAGCCGAAGCGCGGATTGACGGCAACACTGTGGTCGTCACCAGTTCGCAGGTGCAGGCGCCCGGTTACGTCCGTTATGGGTGGGAGAATGCGCCCGTGATGAACCTTTACAACTCCGCGGGATTGCCGGCTTCGCCGTTCACGTCGGAAGTCGCGATTCCAGCGCCTTAGCCGGACATGCGGCGCCAGCCGCGTTCTTCTCGTCCCCGGCGAGCGGGTCTGGCCCGCGAGCGCGTGCACATCTTCGCGGATGCGGACGTGCAAACCGCGGGCATGCACAGTCGGGCGGGGCGATCCCTCAATCGGCCGGTGGACGGTGCGACGGCGAACAGGCTGGCCGCAAGCGCCTGCCGCCGTGGGTCCGTTGCGTTTAGCGCCGCACGCCCGTTCCCGCGGCTTCCAGCAGAGCGCGCACGCCCGGCGCGATCGTGATCAGCAGTTCCGCTTGCGGCTTCTCGGCTTCGTCGATAGCCGCCAGTTGTCGCTTCTTCGCATGGGCGGTGAGCCCGTGCCCCGTTTCCATCGCGCCCAGCGCCTCCAGCCCCGCGCCGGCGATCCGGGTCAGATTCTGCGACACCGGGAGCAGCTCGCGGAGCAGGAACGACTGCCCGAGTATGGTATGAAGCTCGGCGTCGTTGTCGCGCCATTCCACCAGCCAGCGCCGCAATTGCGGACGCACCGCGGGGTCGCGTTTCGCGCGCGCCGCCAGCGCATTGAACTCCCGCGCCAGATCGCTCTCGGGCGGCGCCGCGTCCACCAGCCGATTCAGCGGCGTCTGCTGCATGTACTTGTTGGTCTCTTCCCGCTTGTATCCCTTCACCGGCTCCACCACGGCCGCCAGCCTCTCCAGAGGAGCCACGGGACCGCCGCCCGCCAGCCGCTGCACCATTAGACGCGGATTCTCGCGATGCCGCAGGCCGAGCCATTCCAGATCGCGGCTGAGCGCGTCCAGACGCCGGTACATGAAGGTTACGTCACGCGTGCTTTGCGGCGACCACAGCCGTTCCGCGATTGCGCCCATGCGCGGCCAGATGCGCCCATCCAGGTTCTCGGGGGTCGCGTATTCCGCCCACTCTGCCGCCTCCCCACCCAGAATGTGCTTCGCCTCGGCCGCGCTCAGGCTGGCGCTCTCCTTGTCCAGCGGGTCCACGGCATAGTGCGTGGCCGCGGAGTACATCAGATCCAGATACCAGCCCGAGGAGAGCAGCCCATCGTACCCCATGCGCGCAGCCTCGGCCAGCGACTTCTGCCCGCGCCAGGACTGAATCAGGATGTCCTTCGGCAGGCTGGGGTCCAGAATCTCGTCCCAGCCTTCCATCCGCTTCCCGTGCTTCGACACAATCGCCTGCACGCGCTGATTGAAGTACGCCTGCAGGGCGCCGTTGTCTTTGATGCCGTGCTCCCTCATCCATGTCTGGATGTGCGCGCTGGCGTTCCACTGTTCGCCGTTGACCTCATCGCCGCCGATGTGAAAGAAGGCGTCGGGGAACAACCCGGCCATCTCGCCGATAAAGCCGTCGAGGAATTCGTACGTGTGCTCATCGGCCGGGTTGATACAGGGCGCGTGAATGTTCCACTCGCGCTCGATCTGATACGGGCCGGGCGCGCTGGCGAGCTCCGGATATCCCACCAGCCAGCTTGTAGCGTGGCCGGGCATGTCGAACTCGGGGACGATGCGGATGCCGCGGTCACGGGCATATGCGACGAGCTCGCGAATCTGCTGCTGCGTGTAGAACAGACCGTCGGATCCGAGTTGCTGCAGTTTGGGGAAACGCAGGCTCTCCACGCGGAAGCCCTGGTCGTCGGAAAGGTGCAGGTGCAGTACGTTCAGCTTCGCCGCTTCCATGCCGTCCAGGTTGCGCCGGATCGCGTCAACGGGCATGAAATGCCGCGAAACGTCGATCATCAACCCGCGCCACGGAAACCGCGGCCGGTCCTCAATGGCTACCGCCGGAATGATCCAGCCCCGCTCGCCGGCTTGTACCAACTGAAGCAATGTCTGGAGGCCGCGCAGGACGCCCAGCGGGTTCGGTGCACTCAGCCGCGCCTGATGGTCGTCCACCGCCAGGGTGTAACTTTCATCCTCGCCGAGTTGCTGAACGCGGGCGCCACCTCCGCCGCAGACGATGTCGATCCGTCCGGAATCGGCGGGAAACTGCGCGTCGAACCCAGTCCCGGTCTGCCGGCGCAATTGCGCGACGAACCGCTCCACCGCGCGCGCCACTCGCGGATCCCCGCCGTGCACGGAGATGGTCAGCGGCCCCTCCAGCGCCAGGGCGCCCCTGCCCACCGTCACGCGGGCCGGCCAGGGCATCAGGTTCAGGTCGGCGGCCAGGCACGGCATGATTGTCGCCAGCGCGATCACAACAGCTTCCTTGAGCGTCATTTGTGTGTGAAGTTTTCCGGATCGAAAAACGAGAGCGGATCGAGAGAGGTGATTCGCCAGTGCTTGCCCCGCTTCTCCACACGGCAGCGAATCACTTCCCGGCGGCGGATCACCGGAGCATTCTCGTCGGGGTTGCGTATCTCCAGATACCAGTCCAGCTCCAGGCTGCGTTTGGTGTCGTCGCCGTCGTCCCGCAGCGGCTGCACCGACGACGCAATGTCACCCTGGTCCAGCAGAGCGGGAATCGCCTCGTGCAGGCGATCGTAGCCCGGCATGGCCTTGTCCAGCGCTTCGAGAAAACCCGGCGCGTTGTTGTTGCTCAGCGCGGCGGTCATGGAAGCGATCAGATCCACGACGTCGGCGTGAGTGTCCGCGCGCGCGCTCACAACCAGCAGCAGAGCCACGGTGCACAGCGCGGACACCCTCGAAAACAGTCGTCCGTTGACGGCGGCCCCGTCTTCCTGCCTTGTACTACTACACCCAGGAATCTTCGCAGCCCGCGACAATTCGAAGTGGGGCAGGCCCTCGGCCTGCGGCGGCCTCTCAGGCCGCCCGGCTACTGGTTTGCGGCTCTGCTGCTCTGCGGGGCAGGCCCTCGGCGCAATGCCACTTAACTTTTCACCGGAGGCGCAGTGCGGCACGTTGTGGAACAGACCCCCGCTCTGCGCGGGTCCCCCGGACCCGCTCTTCGCTGGCAGCATCAGGCATCTGTTCACCGGAACAGGCCGGCCGAGGGCCGGCCGCAGCCCGAGGGGCTGCCCCACGAATTCTGTATAAGCGTCCGTTAATGGAAAAGTTAAGTGGCATCGGGCTCTCTGCCTGCGCGGGGCTCTCAGACCCGCTCTAACGGTCTTCGTCACTGGCCGCTCCCAGCCGCTTTCATTCAGTTCGGTGGCCGCCTCGGTCATGTCCAACACGGGGCGCCAGCCGCGTTTCTTCGAGTGATTCGCGAACGCGGCTGTGCCGCGTGTCCGCTAAGTCCGGTAGCTCGCATTGATTTCAATGTACTTCTCGGTGAGGTCGCAGGTCAGAAAACGCGCCTCTCCGCGGCCCGGCCCGCCAATCGCAAACCGCACCACGCACACCGGTTCGTCCAGTTTCCGTTTCAGCTCCTCTTCGGAGAATTCGGCGGCGAGGCCATCCCGGCACACCGCTGCGCCCTGCATCCAGATCTCCACCCGCGCCGGGTCGAACGCCACGCCGGCGTTTCCCGCCGCCGAGAGAATCCTTCCCCAGTTGGGATCCGCGCCCGCGATGGCCGTCTTGAAGAGCGGAGAATTCGCGATGGCCCGCGCGATTCGCACGGCCGAGTTCTCGTCCGACGCGCCGGACACTTCGATGCGAATCAGCTTCCGCGCGCCCTCGCCATCGCGGACAATCTGCTCGGCCAGGCTCTCCGCCACCGAGTCGAGGGCCTGCTGAAAGCGCCGGCGGTCCTCGCCCGCGGGCAGAACGCCGGACGCGCCGTTGGCCACCAGCGCCAGAGTGTCGTTGGTGGAGGTATCGCCGTCCACGGAGATGCGATTGTAGCTGCGCGCCACCGCCTCCGCCAGCATGGCCTTGAGCTGCATCGGCGCCACGGTGGCATCGGTCAGCACGAAGCCCAGCGTGGTGGCCATGTTCGGGTGAATCATGCCCGAGCCCTTGGTCATGCCGGCGATGAAAACCGCCTTCCCACCCATCTCCACCGCCGCGCTGGCCGTCTTCATGCGCGTATCGGTGGTCAGGATGGCGCGGGCCACGTCCTCGAAGCGTTCCGGCGAAAGCGCGCTCACCAGCTCGGGCAGACGGGCGGTGATGAGCGACGCTTCCAGCTCCACGCCGATCACGCCCGTCGACGCGGGGAAAATCTGTTCCGCGGGCACGTCCAGTAACGCCGCCGCCGCTTCGCAACAGGCCTCGGCGACGGCATCGCCCGTGCGCGTGGCGCAATTCGCATTGCCCGCATTCACCAGCAGGGCGCGCACCGCTCCGTGCGATTTCAGCAGATGGGCGCGGGCCACCCTCACCGGAGCGGCCTGCACGCGGTTCTGCGTGAATACGGCGGCCAGCGACGCGGCCGAATCGGAGACAATCAGCGCGAGATCGTCGCGCGCCTCCTTGCGAATGCCCGCGTACGTGGCGGAATAGCGGTAACCGGATGGCAGATTCACGAGGCCTTCACTCCCAGGATCTCATTGTCGCCGACGTGCACACCATTGAGAAAGGCCTCGGCACCCATCCGTTTGCGGCCTTCCTGCTGCACCTCGAGCAACTCCAGACGCGTGCCCACGCCACACTGCGCCAGCAGACGCCTGCGCTCCACCGTGAGCGCGCCGCAGGCCCCAACGCCCGCGCCGGCGGGCCGAGCTTTCCAGATGTGAAACACCTGCCCGCGGAACCACGTCCATGCGCCCGGCCACGGCAGAAACCCGCGCGCGCGATTGGCAATGGCCGTCGCCGGCGCATTCCAGTCCACCAGCCCGTCGTCTTTTTTCAGAATGGGCGCAAGCGTGGCTTCCGCGTCGTTCTGTGGAGCGGGCCGCAGGGTGCCGGCCTCGAGCGCGTCCAGCGTCTCGACCAGCAACTCGGCGCCCGCGACGGCCAGCCGCGCACCGAGTTCCAGCGCGTCCTCTTCCGGGCCGATCGCGGTCTCGTACCGCAACAGCACGTCTCCGGTATCGAGACCCGCGTCGATGCGCATGGCGGTCACGCCCGTCACCTTGTCGCCATTGGCGACGGCCCACTGCACCGGCGCGGCGCCGCGATACCTGGGAAGCAGCGAGGCGTGCACGTTGATGATGCCATATGGCGGGAGGTCGATGATCGACTGCGGGATGATCTGCCCGTAGCCCACCACCACCATCGCGTTGCTGGCGAGCGCCCGCAGCAGTTCCACCACCTCGGGACGCCGCACGCGCTCAGGCTGATACAGTCCCAGCCCCAGGCGCAACGCCGCTTCCTTCACCGGGGAGGGAGACAGCCGCCCTCCGCGGCCCTTCGGCCGATCCGGCTGGGTCAGCACCAGCGCGACTTTGTGCCCGGCCAGAACCACGCGCTCCAGCGTGGGAACCGCGAATTCCGGCGTGCCCATGAACACGATGCGCATGGCGCCACGCTACCACTCGCCCGCTTTCTGCAGCTTCCTCACTTTACGCCGAATCAGATCGCGCTTCAGCGCGCTTACCCGGTGTATATACAGCTTCCCGCGCAGGTGATCGGTCTCGTGCAGAAACGCCCGCGCCAGCAGCCCTTCGCCGGTCTTCTCGAACCACTCGCCTTTGGCGTTCTGCGCTCGCACGGTGACCTTTTGCGGGCACGACACCTGTTCGCGGAATCCGGGAAGGCTGAGGCAGCCCTCTTCCCCGGTCTGCAACCCTTCTCTGGCGACGATCTCCGGGTTGATCAGAACCAGCTTCTCCCCTTCATCCTGCCCCACCGCGGTGTCGATCACCGAGATCCGCTTCCCGATGCCGATTTGCGGCGCGGCCAGTCCCACCCCGCGCGCGGCGTACATCGACTCGAACATGTCGTCAATCAGCTTGTGCAGCTCGGGCGTGTCGAATTCCAACACCCGTTCGGCTTCGGCCTCCAGCACCGGATGGCCCAGTTTGACAATCGGGTAAACCATCAGTAATTCTTCACCTGCTCGATATAACCGGCGAAATTCCGCGACGTTTCAAGCAGCGAATCTCCTCCGAATTTTTCGAGGAACGCCTGCGCCAGCACCAACGCCACCATGGCCTCGCCAATCACGCCCGCCGCGGGGACCACCGCCACGTCGCTGCGTTCATAGGCGGCCAGCGCGGGCTCCCGCGTCGCCAGATCCACGGATTCGAGCGGCCTCCGCAGCGTCGAAATGGGCTTGAGAAAGCCGCGCACCAGAATGTCCTGCCCGTTGCTGATTCCGCCTTCGAGGCCCCCCGCGCGGTTGGCCCCGCGCGTGAACCGCCGCTCCTCGCGATGGTACTGAATGGTGTCCTGCACCTTCGAACCGAAGGCCGCCGATCCCTCTTCCGCCAGCCCGATCTCCACGCCTTTCACCGCCTGCATGGACACGATGGCCTGCGCCAGACGCCCATCCAGCCGCGTGTCCCACGCAATGTGCGATCCCAGCCCCGGCGGCACGTTGTGCGCCACCACTTCGAACACTCCACCCACGGTATCGCCGGTGCGATAGGCCTCGTCCACCACCGCCTTCATGCGCCGCTCCGCCTCGGCGTCGACGCAGCTCAGCAGGACCTCGTCCCGGCGGCTCAGCTCCACGATCTCGTCCCAGTGCGCCGCCCGCTCCAGCCGCGCGCCGCCCACCTGGATCACGTGGCTGAGCACCTCGATCCCGAATTGCCCGAGGAACAGCTTCGCCAGCGCGCCCACCGCCACCCGCGCCGCCGTTTCGCGCGCACTGGCGCGCTCCAGGATGTAGCGGGCGTCATCGAAGTTGTATTTGAGAACGCCGGCCAGATCCGCGTGGCCCGGGCGCGGGCGCGTCACCCGTTTGCGTTTGTCGCCGGCGCCGTCGCTGTCTTCCACGGGAAGCGCTTGGGTCCAGTTCATCCAGTCGCGATTGCGGACGATGATGGCTACCGGCGAGCCGATGGTTTTCGAATGGCGCACGCCGGCCACGATCTCCGCGGTATCCGTCTCGATCTTCATCCGGCCGCCGCGCCCGTAGCCCTGCTGGCGCCGCCACAACTCCCGATTCACCGCCTCCAGCGAAACCGGCACCCCGGCGGGCAGGCCAGTCAGCGTGGCAACCAGACACTCTCCGTGGGACTCACCTGCCGTTTCAAATCGCAGCATCGCCGGGAAAACAACTATGTTAACAGCCGTGGCAAGGCGAAAACGCCCGCTCCACAACGCCAGGTGAATGGTCCGCATTCCTTGCGGAGCAGGCCGAGGGCCCAGTGCCACTTAACTTTTCATTTGATAGACGAACAGGCACTGCCGCATGCTGCGCACCAGCTTCAGCTTGCGGATCTGCCGGTCGCCGACCACTCGCCAGCTCAGGCAGGGCTCCACGGCGGTGAAGGCGCACACTGGTCCGCTGTTGATCCGGTCCTGCCGCGCAATGGCCCGAGCCATCTCCTCTTTGCTCTCTTTGCCACTGCTCAGGTAACGGACGGGGCGGTTAGAAGTTTCCATGGACACCAGCGACGCTTGTTTCACCCGCTGACTGACTTCTCCAACATGTTGTGCGTAATCCTTCCAGGCGATGCCATTGGCCCACAGGTAGCCCTTCATGCCGGCCTCGTGGTTCAAGGCCAGGTTTCCCCGGAAGACCAGCCGGTCGAAGCCGCTGACGACCCCGCTGATCTGATCCTGGTAGCGGGAGATAAACTCGTTCATGGCGTTTCCTTTCTTCGGATGATGTGGTTCTCGACAAACAACATCGTACGGGAATGTGAAACGCCATCGCTGTTGTGTTTGGTTGCGGCTCTGCTGCTCTGCGGGGCAGGCCCTCAGCCCAATGGCACTTAACTTTTGGGCCTGTCTGGCAAGTGGTTGATTCTCTGAGTTTGTGGGGCGGGCAATCCTGCCCGCAGCCGGCTTTCAAGCCGGCCTGGCGCCGCGTGGAAACGCGGCGGCGGCCAGGATTGGCCGCCCCAC
>JBEKPY010000094.1:0-22083 GCA_049520275.1 Bryobacteraceae bacterium | reverse complement strand
TTGGCCGCCCCACAAAGGAATCCTCCATCATACGCACATTCTGTTCTTAGATTTGCAGGCCCGTACACCGTGCTCAGATCTGATCGGGCACCACAAAGGGCGCCCGGTATTGACGGCGGAACATCGCCGTGGCCTCGGCATCGCCCTCGCAGCGGTAGTTCTCCGCGTCGAAAGTGAGCGTGCGGCCGAGGCGGTAAGAAATGTTCGCCAGATGCACCAGCGTGGTGGAGATGGCTCCCTCCTCGATGGGCGCGTGGAGATCGGAGGCTTTGCCGCTGCGCAGGGCGTCGATGAAGTTCTGCCAGTGGCTGGCCTCGGCGAAGTTCGCGGGACCGTGCTGCCGATCCCGGCCAAGCCAGGACTGGTAGCGTCCGTCGTATTCGATGGCGAGGTAACCCTTCGACCCGTAGAACACCGCGCCCATGGTGTTGGAATCGCGATTGGGACCTCCGTCAATCCCGGCTTCGTGGTTGGAGATCCAGTGCCGCACCTCGAATGCCATGTGCTTCCGCCTGCCGGCGGAGTCGCGAAACTCGTACGAGGCGGTGACCACGTTGGGTGTTTCCTGGTCGTCGTCGAACATGAAGTGACCGCCGGTGGCGCTCACCTTGTACGGGTACTTCACGTCGAGCCCCCAGCGGCAGACGTCTATCTGGTGCGGGCCCTGATTCCCAATGTCGCCGTTGCCGTAGTCCCAGAACCAGTGCCAGTTGTAATGAAAGCGGTTCTTCGTGAAGGGCCGCTGGGGCGCCGGACCCAGCCACAGATCGTAATGAACGCCGCCGGGAACGGGCTCTTCCGGCGCGCGGCCGATGGTGTCCCGCCACTTGAAACACAACCCGCGGGCCATATAGATGTCGCCGATGAGGCCGTCGCGAATCTTCTGAATGGCCTCCCGCGCGGAGGGCAGGGAGCGGCTCTGCGTGCCATGCTGCACGAGGAGGTGGTTGTACCGGTGCGCCGCGGCGGCGATCTGCCGGGCCTCGAACATGTCGTGCGAGCAGGGCTTCTCGACAAAGACGTGCTTGCCGGCCTGCAGCGCCCAGATGGTTTGCAGGGTGTGGTGATGATTGGGCGTGGCGATGGAAACCGCGTCGATGCTCTGGTCTTCGAGCAGCCTGCGAAAGTCGGTGTACGCGGCGGGCTTCTTCGGGGCTTTCGACGCCACCATGGCGGTGCGCTCGCTGAGTATGCTCTCGTCGATGTCGCAGACGGCCGCGATCTCGACGTTGGGCATCTTCAAATAAGCGTTGATATGGTCCCTGCCCCGCCCGCGCAGGCCGACGCAGGCGATGCGAATGGTGTCGTTCGGGCTGGCCAGCGCGCGGATGTTCGCCGCGCCGGCGGCGGCCGCCGTGCCCATGAGAAAGTACCGTCTGTTCATGCGCTCACCTCCAGTTGCCGAGCTCGCGGGTGAGGGCGGCGCGGACGGCGAGGAATTCCGAGTCGTCAAAGCGGTTGCGCATCTCGCCGGGGTCGTTGTCCAGGTCGTACAGCTCGCCGGGGCCGTTCACACGCAGGACCAGCTTGTATCGCGCGTCCCGGGCCATCGAGGCGCCTTCGAGCGCGGCGTAGGCGCGGTCGCGCCAGGGCTGTTTTTTCGGATACTTCTGATTGAGCACGGCGCGCACCAGGCTGCGGCCCGACACCGGCGGACTCGCGGGAATGGGCGCGCCGGTCAACTCGCAGAGCGTCGGCAGCACGTCGCACAGACTGACCACCTCCGGACGCAGGGACCCGGCAGGCACACCCGCCGGCCAGTTCCAGAACAACGGCACGCCGACCACTTCCTCGAACATGTTCGGCGGCGTGGAGGCACGGCCGTCGCCCCAGAGCCCATGGCGGCCGAGCAGCACTCCGTTGGCGCCCGCGACCACCAGCAGGGTGCCGTCCGCCAGACCCCGCTCCCGCAGCTTCTGCTGCAACACGGGGAGCTGATCGTCGCAGGCCGCAATGGCCGCGGCGGCCTCGCGAAGACGACCGATGATGAACTCAAAAGGCTTCTTGTCGGTGGCGTTGTCGGCCGCGGGCATCCACCCGGTCTGGGTGAATAAGTTGTCGGCGAAGAGCTGCCGGTACTTTTCCGGCGCCTTGCCCGCCTCGCGCAGAGGAGCGTAGCGCGCCACCGCACAGAATGGCTGGCCGGCTTTTTGCTGGTCGAGGAAGCGCAGCAGGCCATCGCTCACCGACGCCATGTCCCCTTCCACGAGGGAAGCCGTGCGGTATCCGCGCGCCGCCAGGACCTTGTCCAGCGTGTTGGCGGGGCCCGCGGCGGCCTGCATGGGCGACAGGCCGGTGAGCAGAGTGTCAAAACCCGGCTGCGCGGCGGGCGCGGCGGAAAAGGCGTGCACGAATCGCGTGCCGGTGCGGGCAATCAGATCCAGGTTGGGCGTGCGCAGGTCGCGAGCGCCATGCACACCGGTCATCCACGCGCCCAGGCCGTCAATGGCGACGAGCACGATGTTGGGCGGGGCCGGGGCCGGAGCCGCCGCTCTCGCGCCGGTCACAGCGACGGCGCCGGCAAGGAATTGTCTTCGGTTCAGCATAAGATCACAGTACGTCGGCGAATCCTCGTTTGAGATGCCGGAACAGGAACCCTCCCATGATAAACACTGCCAGAGAGCAGGCCGCGAGGATGGCGAGGTCGTCCAGGTTGGGCACGCGCCAGGAGAACAGCCGGTCGCGATAGGCGCGCACCAGACGGGCCAGGGGGTTCCATCGCACCAGGAAATGCGCCCACGGCGGGAAACGCGACTCGGGGAGCAGGATGGGCGTGGTCCAGAACCAGACGGTCAGCACCACGGACAGCATCTGGGCGGTGTCGCGGATGTATACCTGCAGCGCGGCGACGATCCAGCCGATGCCCACCGCCAGCAACCCCAGCAGCATCATGTACAGGGGAAGGAGGAAAACCCAGGGGCTGAAGCGGCGCTCCCAGATGCCGATGGCCCCCAGCATCAACAAGAGCGCCATCAGGTGATTGGCCAGGGAGGACAGGAACACCGAGACGGGCAGCACTTCGGCGGGGAACACCGTTTTCGTGATCAGGCCTGCGTTCTCCACGACGGAGGCGGCCGAGCGCGTGACGGTCTCCTGAAACAGCAGCCATGGCAGGAACCCGGCAAACAGAAAGAGCGTGTAATTTCGGGTCACGTCGCCAGCGGGCAGCGTCACGTGCAGACAAACCTGAAAGACGAAGGCGTAGCTCAACAGCATGACCAGGGGGTGAATGAAACCCCACAGCCATCCGGCGGCGGAGCCGACAAAGCGCTGCTGGAAGTCGCGGCGCACCAACTGGAACAACAAGGCGCGGCGTTCCACGAGGATGCGCGCGAAGTGCCTGCCAGGGATGGACATGGGGGGCTAAACCATCAGTGTACTGCGGCGTTGGGGGGCGATTGGGTTCGATTTGTCGCAGGAGGCTCGTCGCGGAATTGGCTTCGTTTTGTCGTGGCAGGATGGATGCCGGAATTGGGTTCTTACGGAAATGCGATGCGCACAACCTGTTTTCAATTAGTTGCAAGGGGCTCCGCCTCCGCCGCGACAAAGGCAACCCAACGGCATTTTCATGGCCGGGGATGAGCGGCCCGGCTCATGGGCGGTTTCGTTTTGCACGGAAGGGTTCATTCCAGAATTGGCTTCGTTTTGTCGTGGCAGGATTGATGCCGAAACTGGGTTCGTTTTGTAATGCGGGACTGCCGGTTGCCGGGCCTCCCCGCGGGGATCTGTGCTTCAATGGCCATGCCGCATTGACGGTAGCACGAGGCCGGCGGGATATCCGGGGGCAATTGGTGGAAGTGTTTTGTAATGTGTGTATTGACTCGTGTGAGTTGGTGCGAACCGCTCGTGGCCGGGACCGCAGCGGGGATTAAAGCCGCGCTTGCTCGCGCGAAGTTCCGCGGCGGCCCTGCCTCGGCACGTGACTCGAAAGAAGGCGGGTTAGCCGGGGTTAGCCCCAATATTATTCACCTGACCAATGAGGGGGCCAGTAGCCCTGCTGCCTGCCCGCGCGAACTCGCAGGAGGGGTCTGCTGAGAACCCACCTCCGGCACGGGACTTCCGCGTTCCCCTCTACCCGTTCGGTTCTACGGATCGGGCGTGATACGGCCAAGTGGCGTGACGCGGACTAAAGTTGGCGTGACGCGGACTAGAGTTGGCGTTGAGCGACTGAGTGCCGCAACGTCAGTCCTTTGTGGGCAATGCCGCCGCGTTCTTCATTACATGGGGATTTCGCGACAGGAATCCATGGTGGAGGCGTTTCGACTGGCGAGCGTCTGGCGACGTCCAGCTTGGGAAAACGCTACACACTAACGTAACCGGGGATTTGGAGGGGCAAACCGCGTGCACCGTGTGCACACAGAAGCACCGAGTTTCCCACCAAACCATCAAACACCCCCGCTCTTTGGAGTCACAACGGAGTCACGATGCTCTCCTCACATCTGAACTCCTCAGACACCGATCTCCCAGGTCACGTCAATCTCACCCCGTAGGTCATGGACCATCTCGGAGCATAACTGCGCGTAGTCAAGCTCTCCCCTTGCCTTCTTGGCGAGTAGCCAAGCCAACTTGGCTGTCTGTGACTCAATACTCATGTCAAAGGCTGGAATAGCCAGAAGCTTGTCTCTCAGCACCCTCCCAGGCTCGTTCACCTGGAAGTTACTGATGCCATTCGGAACTTGTGTCGTGACAACCAGTGGGATCTGTTTGGCCTTCAAGCACTCGAACGCTGAAAGATGCGCGGTGCAGGGATCTCCGGCGCCAAACGATCTCAGAATGACTCCTCTAATGTCATTTTGCCTGACGATATTCACGATGAAATGAGGGGACATGCCTGGAAATTCCGTGATTGAGGCAATCCGCATGTCGAACTCGTTCTCGCATCGTAAATCTCTTCCGGTTCGAGCCTCCGCGTAGAGCCCTGTTCGCAGGTAGCTGAGATGTTTGCTCAAATTGGTTTCATTGATATTGATAATCCTACCAATCCGGCCAATGCTGCCTGTCTGGAATGGCCTGAAGGCATCATAGTCAAACTCGGAATATTTCTTTACCCTGGTGCCGCTAATTATCTGAGTGCCAAACACTGCCATGACACCCTTGAGCGGGTTCTTCTCGCGTCGCCATACCGCGAGTCGCATGGCGTTTGCGAGGTTCGTGAAGCTATCGGAACCGGGTAAGCCTGCCGAGACTGCGAGCCCGTGAGGACGATTGGTTTGTTTGGGTTGGCGAGAGCAAAAGACAGCGCGGCACACGTGTATCCCAGTGTGTTCGTGCCGTGCGTAATGAGAAATGAGTCGTACTGATCGTACTGCTCTCTGATCAACGCTGCTAAGCTTGTCCAGTGCTCCGGGCGCATGTTCGAGCTGTCGAGGTCGCAGAGAGGCTGCGTGCATATCTCGATGTCGATGTCGTGCTTTCTGTTCAGATAGCCAATCGTGGGCGAGAGCAGCCGTGTAAACTCGTCCGCCGAGCGGACCATTGTTTCGTCCTGCTGATCGCCAGCGACTTGCCCGGCTATCGTCCCGCCGGTGGTGATGAGCAAGATTTTGTGAGCGTGGGCCATCCTGTAACCTCTATCGTGACACGCTCGGCCATGGAAGGCCGAGGTATCGTCGCGCGATGTACTCGGCGTAGATCGCTAAGGGATCGACTAAAGTCTTCCCGCTTCGTCCCTTTCTTCGCTGGCGTTCAAACAGCAGAGAAAGCTCCGGCAGCCAAAGGACGACATACTCAGAGGCAATTTCTTCGCGAAGAAGATCCCGAAGGCGCGTGAGTCCTTCTTCTGTTACGCCATCTTGCTTAACTTGGTAGGCTAACTTCTCGATCATCCTTGCGCCGCGCGGTGACATCAGTTCCACTTGGACGTCCTGAAGTCGTTCGTGATACGCGCTCCGTTGTGTCTGGCCGGCTGCTGATTCAACCCCAACGAGCGCCACCCTTCGAATATCCTTCGCTTGGAGCCAGGAGGCGGTCGCCTCGCCGATAGATACGAACTCAGTTCCATGCTGCAGGCAAATCTCGCGGACTCTCGGCGCGAAACAGGCAGTCGTGTGGTCAGGTATTGCCAAGAAGCAAATCCCGCGTTGGCAGACTTCTCCGACAGCGGTCTTTAGTGCATTCCATATCGCGGTCTCACGCTGCTCAAGCTCCATTGCGAGGCCCAGGGCCGGAACGGAGGAGACAATGACGGGAGGCATCGAGACATCACCGCAGAAGTGGTGTCCGAGCAACGTCCGGACCTGCGAATTGATGATGTTCCATAGGGCACTACCTGACTCTGGTCCGTTGCCGGTGATGATGCCAATGCGTCGTTCGTCCCGAACGCCCCACAGTTCGTTGCTGGCAGCAGGGTCTGGGTCTGTGATCGATCCAATCTTGGCGTGAATCACTTTGGCAAGGTCCCAGGGAAAGAACTCGATGGCCCAGCTTAAGGATCCAGCATTTGTCATCATGGTGCCTGGTGTTCCTATCGGGCTTAGCGCGTCCTGATCGAACACCTGTTGCACTGGCGCTTCGAGGAATGCTGCATCAAGCACGTAAGGGTCAATGCTCGTCGGCTGCCCCGCCACATTGAAAGGATTCACAAGCCCGTACTCCATCCCGAATTTCGAGATTTCTTCCGTGCTCAAGCGTTCGGGAGGGGCCGAGCCACCCAGTACGGCAGATAGCTTCTCCCAGTTCAGGATACGGTCACCCCGACAGTGAACGATGGCAAGCTGTACCTGACCGTTGGTGTCGCGGAACTTGCAGAAGGATGATTTCAACTCGTCCCAGAGAGGGATTCCTTGATGGCCGAGACGGTTGCGTCGGTTCGCGGCATCACGGCAGCTCCTCGAATCATGATTACGGCTCAACTGGAACCAGATCCGAGCGGAGGACAGAAACCGCACCGTTCGTTCCACCATCGCTGGGATGCTAGTCTCGCCTAGTCGCAAAAGCGCCCGAGCAACAGCGAGATGATGATCTAGGGATCGAGGTTCATCCATAAGAATCGCTCTCAAGGTTCTACACGAACTCTATACTTAGGCTTCGCACTGGTTTGCAGAACACAGTCGCCGACCGAGCTTCATCCGCGCCGCGTCGGCGCGTCAACGAATCGCAAGGCGCTAATGCGCGCCAACTCCTCCCGTTATTCGCCATGGTTCCCGATGAGGCCTTCGAAGTGGCTCCTTACGAGTTGGGAAGCGACCGTGTCATCGTCAGGGATCAAGAAGGACCGAAACGCGCTCGCGCGATCCACGTACTCACGATAAAGCGAGAGCAACGAGCGAATGCCCTCGCTCATCAGGCATTCAAACGCTTCGTCAATCATCTGTTTCCACTCGTGGTCATCTCTGGACAAGCCGAACGCAATCCGGTACAGGGCGAGTCTTGCATATTCTTGTTCTCCCATCTTCAGGGACGGGAGAAGGGCCGTGTGCTTGGCTTCTTTCAATGGCCGATATCGTTCGCGTATTTCAGCCTGCGCCATGAGCGACTGGCAAGTGCTCACATCGGCAACCAGCAAGTCCGCGTTCTGCTCGATCATGCTTTTCGCGAGTTGTTTCGGAGCAAGGTCGTCGGTCAGATTAGGTACCCGTTGGAGAAGATCCACGATCTTCTGGTTGAAGAACGCTTCGGCGAACTCCTCGCCGGCTTCTCCCTTGATTAGCATTACTCTTGAACCCCGAAGTAATCGAGTAGGCTCGGAACTGGGTGAAGTTAGCAGATGCTCGACATCGAACGCGAGGCGCGCCGCCTTGAATTTTTCCTCAAGGGCAACACTCACGATTCCACTGAGCGGAACCCCGAGGTACGGCAACGGTCGCGAGAATGCCATGAAGGTACGACGACGAAACGTGGGCAGCAGGTTTGAGACGATGACATCAAATTCGTGAATAACGCCGAGTCTACGTTCGAGCTCCTTAAGTTGAAGCCTTTCCCATCTCGCGATCTGAATGCCCATGAGACTTGCGAGGCGATGAAACAGATCGATAGCGAACCCACTTCGTCCATCGGCATTGACGAACGGCTCACATACGATAACGCCCACGTTGATACCCTCGCCTCGGCGCATACGGTCAACAACCGATGGGCGGTGATCCGGCCGGCTACGCACCTTGGGAGTACCTCCGCTCCAAATAGGTTTTCGTCCATCTCTCACAAGTCGCTCAATAAGCCGACTTCTCTCGCCGATGTCGTCGCACATCACGTGCCCCAGTCGTTCCGCAACGTCGCTGCGAAGAGAGCGCTGTCCGGAGATAACCATTGAAACCGCCGAGGCAGGAACTCTGGCAGCCCGAACAAGATCTGCCACGGTTCGAACGCCGTGTGGCGTGCGAGAGAGTTCGGCCTTGAGCAGATCCTTGAAGCTCTGATTCTTGGGCATGCTCAGGTCTATGATACACGATAAAACGTCACACAGTGTTCGTTTCTCTTGTTTAAAAATACACATACACGTTACACGAACTACACTAACACTTGACACGTCGTGAGCGGATGCTGTAGAACGGTGACTGGGTAGTTCGTCGAATTCCACGCTCGAAAAGGGGGCGACATGAACCGTCCGGAACTCTCCCTCCCCTGGCGCACCGCGCAAAACCCGTTACGCGATACTCACGTTGGTGAGATCGTCCTGTCCCTACTCGTGCTGGTCGTGACGACGATTGGGATACTTCGGGGTCAGCTTGAGCTGGCTGCAGGCATACAGATTGATTTGGTCACCGCCGTACTGGTGGTATGCGTGGCGATGATCAAGCAACATTTCACCAAGGTCGCACGCACCCTGCTTGACACTGATCAGGTCCTGCGGCACGTAGGCCTGCAGATCATGGACGCTCTCGCTGGCCTCGATGGGGAACCGCTCCTTCACGCGCGGCTCGCCCTAAAACACGCGGGCGATCAAATTGAAAAGATCAGCCGAGGAATTGTACCCCTTGACCCGAGAGAGTATTACCGCACGCTGAGAAAGACGCTCGAGTCTTGCCGGAAGGGCTCACACGTCTACGCTGTGAGCTCAATCGACGCCCTGCGATGGAAGGTGGACCGGAATCAACTCCGATGGCTAGAGACTAATGTCGCCGCAGTACACAGAGGCGTGAAGATCGATAGAGTCTTCGTATTGCGAAGAAACCAGATGGCATCAAGCCACGGGGACACTACCAGACGGCTAATCGAGGAGCAACGGCAATGCGGCATCGGCGTGCACGCCGTCTGGCTTGAGGACGTATTGCACGAAGATACACGGCTTCGCGACGACTTTGTCCTGTTTCCCGAAGCTGAACGTGCGTTCACAGACCACCACGATCCTGAAGAACCGACTCGCGTCGCGTCAGCGGAAATGATAATGCCACCTAGCACACTTCTGGCGGAGTACCGGGTCGCCTTTGAAAAAAAACTGCGGGACTACTGGCTTGATCCGTCCGAGCTACTCTCGACGGCCTCGCAATGAGACGCGCCCCCTTCCCGAGGATTGTGCTGTTGAACGAAGGAGGAATGCCAGCTTGCCAGAATGGCATTCGCAGTAGATCAGCCTCGTGTTATCAATAATGTACGGGGGCGTTGCGAATGGAGTCTGATTGGAGTCACGGACTTTATAACTCATTTAGATTCTATGTGTTGCGGGTGCAAATGTCGGCTTGGGAAGATGGCTTTCGAAGAAGGTCGAGGTGGCTGATGGCCGGATAGTTGGCGATAACAGCCGTTCCGTCCAACAACCGAATCGGTCCCGTGAAACGCCGTCCACGGAAACCACATGAGTGTGTGGTCGCCTTCGCTTCCTTGTGCTTCCCCGGCGGCCGGTCCGAGCCAGGCAGGTCTACAATGTCGCGACATCAACGCGAACGATCTGCCCGGTTTGCACAAAATCGACGGCTACGGCGATTTGGGCCGCGATTCGCCGCATCGTCGGCCAGTGATTTGAGGACAGGATCACAAGAGCCAGCTTACGGCTCGTAAAACTCTGCTGATACGGAACATTCTGGCCGCAGGTGAGCAGCAGATGGAACCCCGCTTGCTTAGCGGCGCCAGGCAACGCGCCGTTCTCGGGTCCCTGCCATCCCGGTTCGTCCGCGCGCACTACCTGATGTCCTCGCAGGAACCGGGCGAGTGGGGCCGGGGCGTTGGCGTCAAACAGGATCTTCACGCAACCGCCGTGGGCTGTTCAAGGGAACTCCTGGCGAAAGCAAGAATGTGATGCACCTGTTCGCGGCTGACAGACGGGAACCACTCCAAAAACTCGTCAATGGTGGAGCCCCGATCGATGTGCTCGAACAGCGCGGCAACCGGCAGGCGGGCGCCGCGGAAGCACCATGTCCCGCCAAGCTTCCCTGGGCTCCGGTCGGCGGCACTGCAAAGGCTTCAATCCATACTGTCGGTTTATCGTTAACCTTGCTGTACCGGTTCGAAACACCTGGGCGCGTAGTCGGCATTGCGGACATGTGCGGCTTGTCCCGAAACAGCGACTTGAAAACGTCGGGAGGCCGTTCCCCAGGTGAACCGTTTTGGAATTGGCCGTGAATTAGCCGAGGTTAGCCGTCCACCGCGACGCGCCGGTCCCCGAAGGCGGCGGCGAAGAAGGCGACCTTTGGAGCGGACCTGATCGAGGGCATGAAGCGGGTGCTGGCCCATCAGCGCGGCGAAGTCGAGCTGGAGCAGGTCTGGCCGAGGCCCGTCGATATCAGGGCGATTCGCAAGCGGGTGAGAATGTCACAGGCGAAATTCTCCCGAGCTTATGGCATCAGCAAGCGCGCCTTGCAGGAGTGGGAGCAGGGCGGGCGTCAGCCGGATTCGGCCGCACGCGCGTACCTGACCGTCATTGCAAGAGAGCCGGCGGTGGTGCGCCGCGCCCTCGCCCGCGAATAGTACGGGCGCAACGAAGGCCGCCGCTGCCGAAGTTGTCCGGTCAGGAGGCGAGGGGACCGCGCCCTCCAGCCGACCAGGGGCGAGGCGACCTCGCGTTTCTGATCCGTCGCGGCCTGATTTACAGCAGGTCAGGTCCCTGCGCTGTGGTGAGGGCTCTCCGCCAACGCAAAACGCGATACACCCTGTTGTGGTCGGCGGATTCAGGCGAGTAGGGCCAGTGGGCGCGAGTTCAACTCTCGCGGCGGTCGTTGGTTTCGGCGTCCTTTTCGCATTGCTCGCGATACTGAGGGCGATGGTCTGGAAGCTACAACCGACTGAGAACCGAAAGGGGAATAAGCCTATGACCAACAACAATCGAAAGATGTTCGCTGCCTGCACTCTGGACACAATCCGGGGCGTCGGGACCTGCGCTGCGTCGGCCACCCTACTGGCCTGAATCCACCGATAGAGGTCCTGAACATCGGACCAACGAGATGACGATAAGCGTCCCTAGCGGGAAGCCCTCTGATGAGCGCCGTGGCTCGCCCAGGGGCGGCGACGCCGCGCTGATCGCTGATGCGGTCAGCGGTAACATCAACATGAGGAGCGGGGCATCCCCAGCGTTTTGTTTGGGAACAAGGCCGGGTTGCCGCAATAATGCGCGTGGAGATCAAACCGGAATTGCTGCGGTGGGCGCGAGAGCGATCTGGGCTGGACCCTGCCGTGCTCGCCCACCGATTTCCGCAACTTGATACCTGGGAGCGCCGGGAGTCGAGTCCGACGCTCAGGCAATTGGAGAGTTTTGCCAAGGCAACGCACACCCCCTTCGGCTACCTCTTCCTGCAGGAGCCGCCTGTCGAGCGGATTCCCATCCCGGATTTCCGCACTGTCGGCGACGAACGCATCGGACACCCGAGCCCGGATCTGCTCGACACCGTTTACATTTGTCAGCAACGTCAGGAGTGGTACCGCGACTTCGTGCGATCCGAGGGCGAGGAACCGGTTCCGTTCGTGGGCTCGGCGCATTTGGCTGACGGCGTTGAGGCCACCGCCGCGACGATTCGGCATGCGCTGAGGTTCGACATTAATGAACGCCGTAGGATGCCAACCTGGACCGACGCACTGCGGCGCTTTATCGAACAGGCCGACGCGCTCGGGGTGTTGGTTATGGTGAACGGCGTCGTGGGGAGCAACAACCGCCGCAAGCTTGATCCCCAGGAGTTCCGCGGCTTCGCCCTCGCAGACGACCTTGCACCGCTAGTGTTCATCAACGGCGCGGACACCAAGGCAGCCCAAATGTTCACGCTGGCCCATGAGTTGGCTCATATCTGGCTCGGGCTCTCCGCTGTCTCCGACGCACAGGCGTCGCGGTTGCCCGAACACGAGGTGGAGCGCTGGTGCAACCGGGTCGCTGCTGAGCTTCTGGTTCCGCTCGCCGTGGTAAGAGCCGACTATGCGCCGCGTAATCAACTGGGGGACGAGATCAACCGTTTAGCACGTCGCTTCAAGGTGAGCACGTTGGTGGTCCTGCGCCGCATTCACGATGTGGGTGGCCTGACGCAGGATCAATTCTGGCGCGCCTATCGGGAAGAGCTCGAACGTCTGCGAGCGATGCCAGCGGGGAGCGGCGGCGACTTCTACTTAACGCTCGGCGCTCGTGCGGGCAAACGGTTCGCACGTGCCCTGGTCGTCAGCACATTGGAGGGGAGATCGTCCTTCACGGAGGCGTTCCGACTCCTTGGTTTCAAGAAAATGGCGACCTTTCGCGAGCTTGGGAATAGCCTCGGGGTCGGCGTCTGATGGCTTCTCTCCTCGACGCCAATGTGCTCATCAGTGCGAAGAATCTGCATTACGGTTTCGACTTCTGCCCGGCATTCTGGGACTGGATCATCGCCAACAATGCGAGCGGCGGCGTATTCAGCGTAGAGAAGGTGGGCGACGAGGTGCTATCCCTAGCGGACGAATTGTCGGCTTGGGCCGACGCCCGTGGCGCCGGTTTTTCTCTTCGGCCCGACGCTGACGTTTTCCCTGCGCTGGCGGCGGTCGGCATTTGGGCCAGCGGCCAACGCTACGCGCCTTCCGCCGTGAGTACTTTCCTTCAGTCTGGCTGATTACTACCTTGTGGCTCAGGCGCTCGCGGGCCAACATACCGTCGTGACGCACGAGGTTCCCTCGGCATCGATTCGCAAGATCAAAATACCCGACGCATGCATCGGCCTCGGTATCAGGTGCATGACTCCCTTCGAGATGCTTCGACGCGAGCGGGCGCGGTTTGTCCTGGGGTCTGTTGGGTCGCGGCCCGGTCATGGATAACCCTGTTACGGTGCATCTCTCTTGAGGGATTCCGGCTCGACCGCGCCGTGGCCCGCGCGAATCGCCGGAGCGTGCTGCCGGACCAGCCACGGGAACAGGCGTGGATGGGCGTGTGCCGGGGTTTCCGGGCAAGCCAAGCACGCCCGCGCCAGCCCGGTCCTGAACGCTGCGCTTTCCTGATAGACTTTCCTTGCGAAACACCCCGCCCCCGCGCGGTAGTGGAATGAACCGGCGACGTCCTTGCGAGCCTCGCAGCCTGCGTTGATCTGGCACAAGGAGTACAATCTAAATTAAACTAATTTAACGCTAGGAGCAGTTGGGGCTTGGGCTCTATTGGGCCAACGCTCAAGCACTCCGTCGCCGGACACGTACAGGAACTGGGCGCCTCCTCCCCCACGCGCGGGTATCTTCGCCCTCTCGATCACGTCGAAGCCCACCAGCATGTTAATGCTTTTCGATCAAAGCCCTCGTTCAGCGAGAGAGGACACGTATAATCTTAGCGATGGACGTGTACGACGAACTGTACCGGCTGCGCCGGCTGGGGCAGAAGTGCGCCCTGGCCACGATTGTGCAGGTGAACGGCTCGATTCCCAGCTACGAGAGCGCCAAGCTGCTGGTGCGCGAAGACGGGTCTCTGGTGGGCACCATCGGCGGCGGGTGCGTGGAAGCGGAGGTCTGGAACGCGGCCCGGGAAGTGCTGGAAACGGAACGTCCGAAGCATCTCAACTTCAGCCTCGGGCAGGACGCGGCGTACGATAATGGCCTCATCTGCGGAGGGCAGTTGAGCGTGTTCGTGGAACCGGTGGTGCCGCAGCCGCGCGCGTTTATTTTTGGCGCGGGGCACATCTCGAAGAGCCTTTCGAAAGTGGCCGGGCTGGCCGGGTTCGAGACCGTGATCGTGGACAATCGCGAGCAGTTCGCGAATCGCGAGCGCTTCCCCGAGGCGGCCGAGGTGTACGCCGAGGAATACGACGGCGTTTTTGGGAAACTGGCCATCCGCGACACCAGCTACGTGGTGATTGTGACCCGCGGGCACCGCGACGACATGCGCGTGCTGCGGCACGTGGTAACCACGCCGGCGCGCTACATCGCCATGATCGGCAGCAAGCGCAAAGTGATCGGCGTGGTGAAGGAATTGGAGAAGGACGGCGTCCCGCGCGCGGCGTTCGATCGCCTGTTCGCGCCGATGGGCTTCGCGATTGGAGCCATCACACCGGAAGAAATCGCCATCGCGGTGGTGGCGGAGATGATCGCGGTCAGGCGCAACGCGGATTCCGGTTGGCGGGCGCTTTCGAAGTCGATCTTCGCGAGCGAGAGTCCGCGGGTCTGGGCCCAGTGAACCGCGCGGGCATCGCCGGCGTGATTCTCGCCGCGGGCGCGTCCAGCCGCATGGGCCAGCCAAAAGCTCTGCTCGAATACAAGGGCGAGGCATTCGTGCGCCGCCTTGCCGGGATGCTGAATGAGGTGTGCGGCCGGGTTGTGGTAGTGCTCGGATACGAGGCGGAGCGCGTGCGCACGGCGGCGCCCGAGGGCGCGGAGATTACGCTGAACCCCGCGCCGGAGCTGGGCATGCTGAGCTCGCTGCAATGTGGATTGCGCGCGGTGGAGGGAGCGGACGCGGTCCTGTTCCTGCCCGTGGATTATGGCAGCGTGCGCGGCGACACCCTGGCGAAGGTGGCCGCCGCGGCGGGCACGGCGGACATCGTGGTCCCGGTATTCGAGGGGCGGCACGGGCACCCGGTGTGCATTTCGCGCGCGATCGCGGCGGAGTTGCTGGCGCTCCCGGCAACGGCGCAGGCGCGCGAGGTGATCCGCCGTCATCGCGCCGCCACCCGCTACATCACCGTGGACGACCTGGGCGTGGTGAACGACGTGGACACGCCGGAAGACTACCGCGTGCTGCTGGAGGCGGAGCCGTGAAGCTGTCCGCCAGGCTTGTTGTTCGCGCCGTTGCGGTTGTCGCGCTGGTGGTGCTGCTGGCGGGGTTCGCCGCTCCCTACGTGGACGCGGGCGCCTTCCGAACCCGCGTGCAGGCGGCTCTGGAGAGTTCGCTGGGACGGCCGGTGCACATCGGAGACGTCCATTACAGCCTGTTCAACGGGCCTGGCTTTCAAGTGGACGACGTCCTGATTGACGACGAGCCGCGGGCCGGCATCGAGCCGTTCGCGCACGTGGCGTCCCTGAAGGCGCGCATCCGGCTGGCCAGTCTGTTCGGGGGCAGGCTGGCTTTCTCCACGCTGCGGCTGGACGAACCCACGGTGAACCTGGTGCGCCCGGACAGCGATAGCTGGAACATCCAGCCGTTCGTGGCGCGGATGATCGCCAGACCGAGCGCGTCCCAGGAAAGCTTTCCGGACATTGAGGTGAGATCCGGCCGGTTGAATTTCAAATTTGGCGACACGAAATCGGTATTCTACATTTCCGATGCCGACATGGATGTGTATTCCCGATCAAGCGGCGAGTTGATTGTGAAGTTCGAAGGCGCGCCGGCGCGCACCGATCGCGGGGCGCGGGTCTTCGGCATTCTGAGCGGGCGTGGCACCGTGCGGGTGGGCGCCGGCAGCGAAAACCAGATCGCCATGACGGTGGAGATGGAACGCACCTCCATCACGGAATTGGGCCATCTGTTCGGCATGCCGGACAGCGGCGTTCATGGCACGGTGACGGCTGAGGCGCACCTTAGCGGCCCGGTGACGCATCCGAGCGTGACCGGCGACCTGACCATCCTGGATGTGCATCGCTGGGACCTGAGCACTCCGGCCAACGGCGAGGCCTGGACAGTGGCGTGGCGAGGCGCGCTGGACCTGCGCTCCCAGCGGATCGAGATGGAAACCGAATCGCCGCCGAATCAGATCGTGCCGGTGGAGGCGAAGCTGAGGGTGTCGGATTATCTGTCGAAGCCGAACTGGGAGGTTACGGCTGCGTTGCATGGACTGCCGGCTGCATCGTTGCTCGGCACGGCGCGGCGCATGGGCCTGCCCTTGCCCGAGGCCGTCACGGTGCAGGGAACGGTGAACGGGGCCCTCAGCTATTCGAAAGCGCAGGGGCTGGCCGGGCAACTGGAGCTCGCCGACGCGTCCATCGCGGTTCCCGCAGCCGGGTCGGCGCGAATGGAGAACGCGCAGGCGGTGGTGTCGGGCGGGCAGGTGGCGTTTGGGCCGGCGACGGTGACGCTGGATGACGGCCAGAGCGCGGACATCCTGGCGAACTGGGACGGAACTGCGCCCGCCGTAAAGGTGGACGTGGAGAGCCGGGGCGTGAGCATCGCGCGATTGCGAAGCGCGGCTGCGACGTTGTTGGGGAACGGATCGCTGCCGCTGCTGGACGCGGCCACCGGTGGCGTGCTGCTCGGGTCGCTGCAGTATGAGCAGAAGGGCGACGACGCGGGCACGTGGGCCGGCGAATACGCCGTGCAGAACACGCAGTTCGACGTGGATGGCCTGGCGGTTCCTCTGCGCGTGGCCTCGGCCAGCATCACTACCGGCCCCAATGAGCTGGCGGTGACGAAGCTGCGGGGCAAAGCGGGGAGGATCGAGTTCGATGCCGACTATCGCAGCGCCACGCGTCCGGGCGCTCCCGCGCGCCTAAGGCTGGCCATCGGCGACGCCGGTCTGGACGAGCTGGAGCGGGTGTTGATGCCGTCGCTGCGCCGGCCGGAAAGCCTGCTGACGCGGCTGCGATTGCGCCGCGCCGTGGCGCCCGCCTGGCTGAAAGAGCGCAGCATCGACGGAACGGTGCAGGTGAAATCTTTGGCCTTCGGCGACACCGTGCTGGGCAGCGTGCGCGGGCGTCTCCACTGGGCCGGGACCGCGGTGGCGTTCCGCGATATGGCGTGGGCTCTGGGCGACGCATCCGGCACGGGCGAGATGACCGTCGCGCTGGCTGGCCCCGCTCCCCGGTACCATCTGGCGGGACGCATGGAAGACATCGCCTGGCGCGATGGGGGCCTGGACGTGGAGGGAACGCTGGACACCAGTGGCGCCGGAATCGACCTGCTGGCCAACGCGCGCATGGAAGGAACGTTCGCGGCGCGCGACGCCACGGTGGCGCCGGAGGTGACCTTCGACGAGATTTCCGGCAGCTACCGTTTCGTGGCGGCGGCGGTTCCGCGGCTCACGCTGGAGAAAGTTCAGGCGCGCCAGGAACGCGACACGCTGACCGGCCAGGGGTTCTCTCAGGCGGACGGCCGCATCGCGCTGGATCTCACCAGCGGACGAAGGCAGATTCGTTATATTGCCGCCGGCCTCGCGCTGGCGTCCCCCGCGGTGGAGCAGCGCTGATGTTGTTGCCGTATCTCCACCGGGTGGCCTCGCGGGAAGACCTCAGCGCCGGCGAGGCGCGCGCGGCCATGCTCGGCATTCTGAGCGGCGAGGCGACGGTGCCGCAGGTGGCGGCGTTTCTGGTGGCGCTGCGGATGAAGGGCGAGACCGTGGCGGAACTGACCGGCTTCGCCCGCGCGATGCGCGAGAAATCCCATCGCGTGGACGTGGCGCTCGCGGGCGAGCCGCTGCTGGACACCTGCGGCACTGGCGGCGATGGCGCGTGCACGTTCAACATCTCCACCGTCGCGGCGTTTGTGACGGCGGGCGCGGGCGTGCGCGTGGCCAAGCATGGCAACCGGTCGATCTCGAGCCGCTGCGGCAGCGCCGACCTGCTGGAGGCGCTGGGCGTACACATTCTCCCGGACCCGCGGCATGCGGCCGAGGCGATTCGCACGGTGGGCATCGGCTTTCTGTTCGCGCCCGCGCACCACCCGGCCATGAAGCACGCGCAGCCGGCGCGGCTGGAGCTGAAGATGCGGACCGTGTTCAATCTGCTGGGGCCGCTGACGAACCCGGCGGGCGCGCAGAGGCAACTGATTGGCGCGCCGTCGGAGCACGCGGCCGGGCTGATGGCCGCCGCGCTGGCGGAGCTGGGAACCGAGCGCACGTTCGTGGTGCACGGCGCGGGCGGTCTGGATGAAATCAGCACGGCCGGTCCGACGGTGGTGTTTGAGGTAGCCGCCGGCGTGGTGACGAAGCACGTGTGGGAGCCGGAGGATTTCGGCTTGGCGCGCGCGGCGATTGATGACGTGCGCGGCGGGGACGTGGCGCGCAATGTGGAGATCGCGCACGCGGTTCTGGATGGCGCGCGCGGAGCGCATCGGGACATCGTGCTGGCGAATGCGGCAGCGGCGCTGGCGGCGGCCGGGCGGGCGGAGACGTTGCCGGGCGGGGTGGCGCTGGCGGCGGAATCGATCGACTCCGGGGCGGCGCGGGCACGGATGCAGGCGCTCGTGGAGTTCACGCGGGCGCGCGGGATTTGAGCGGAACAGCCTGGCTGGCGCCGTTTTTGAACGGTTTTGCGAGACTGCGATCTGACGGTTCACCGTCGCGCAATCCTGCTACCCTGATCATTTGATGACCGATCGCAAGCTCCGGATTATTCCGCTTGGCGGCCTCGGCGAATTCGGGATGAACTGCATGGCTATGCAGTTCGGCGATGACATTATCGTCATTGACGCGGGAATGATGTTTCCCGAAGCCGAATTGCTGGGCGTCGACGTGGTGACGCCTGATTTCACCTTTCTCGAACAAAACCGCGAACGGGTTCGCGCGCTGGTGCTGACCCACGGCCACGAGGACCATATCGGCGCGGTCCCGTTCCTCATCAGCGAGCTGGACATCCCGGTCTACGGCACCGCTTTCACGCTGGCGCTGGTGGAGCGGCGGCTGGAAGAACACGAACTGCTGGACCGCGTGAAGTTCCACCGGGTGAAGCCCGGCGAGCGCATCGAGATCGGCCCGTTCGCCATCGAGTTCATCCACGTGACGCACTCCATCGTCAGCGCGGTGATGCTGGCCATCACTACGCCGCTCGGTGTGGTTATCCACACCGGCGATTTCAAGGTGGACCCGACCCCCGTCGACAACGTGCCCTTCGATCTGCACACGCTGGCCGCCTATGGCCAGCGCGGCATCCTGTTGCTGATGTCCGATTCCACCAACGTGGACCGGCCCGGCTACACCGAAAGCGAACGCGCCGTCCAGCCACGGCTGGAAGACATCTTCAACCGCGCCGAGCGGCGGCTGGTGATCTCCTGCTTCAGTTCCTCCATCCACCGCTTGCAAGGGGTGCTGGATCTGGCGGCCGAGTATGGACGCAAGGTGGCGCTGCTGGGACGCAGCATGCTCACCGCCACCGAGATCGCCCACAATCTGGGCCTGCTGCACATCCCCGATAACATTCTGCTGCGTCCGCAGGACATCATGCAGGCCGCGCCCAGCAAGGTGACGGTGCTGGTTTCGGGGACCCAGGGCGAGCCCATGTCGGCGCTGTCGAGGGTGGCCGTGGACAACCACAAGAACCTCACCGTGGAGCCGGAGGACACGGTGGTGCTCAGCGCGCGCATCATTCCCGGGAACGAGAAAGCGATTTACCGGATGATCAATCATCTGGCCAAGCGCGGGGCGGAAGTCATCTACGGAACCATGAATCCGCCGGTGCACGTATCCGGGCACGGCAGCGCGGAAGAGTTGAAGCTGGTGCTGAACCTGGTGCGCCCGCGCTATTTCATGCCCATTCACGGCGAGTACCGGCAGCTTGCCCGGCACGCCTCGCTGGCGCAGCACCTGCGCGGCGCGGGCTTGGAGCAGACCTTCATCCTGGAGACGGGCGACACGCTGGAGATCGACAAGATGGGCGCGCGCCGGGGCGAGAAGGTGACGGTGGGGCGCGTGTGCATCGATTCCGGCAGCCTGGACGACGTGGTGGAGGATCTGGTGATCCGCGACCGGCGCCACCTTTCCGAGGACGGCTTCGTGATTCCCATCATCGCCATCAACAAGCACAGCGGGCGCAGCGAAACGCTTCCGGAAATCGTCAGCCGCGGGTTCGTGTCGTTCGAGGAAGAGGGATCGGGCCTGCTGCAGGAGGCCCGCCAGGTGGTGGCGCGCACGCTGGAGACTTCCACCGAGGAAGAGCGGACCGACTGGGGCGTCATGAAGGAGAAGATCCGCGCGGATTTGAAGCGGTTTTTGAACAAGCAGACCTCGCGGCGGCCGCTGATAACGCCGGTGATTTTGGAGGTGTGACGGGGGGCGCGCCCGAAACCGATGCTTCCCGGGCGCCAACCGGGGTCTGGAGGGCCACCGGACATCCGGGACGCCGGCCCCACGGATCTTCTTCCAGAGGGACAGACCCTCGCGTCAGTTTCGAGGCGCAGTATTGCGACGGCTGGCTCGCGTGAAACGCCGGGGGACAAATCTGGATTCCGCCCCACTTTCAAGACAGACTTATGAGACGTGCCAGTGCCCCAATTCCAGAGCCTTTCACATTCGTCGCAAAACTTACGCATTGCGAGACAAGGTTCGAATCTGTGGGGGTGATCCAGCTTCATTTGTGTATCCACCGATAACATCCAATCCACGCAACGATCAACAAGATGCCGAGGGTAGTGGCCGATCCCCGCGCGATGCGAGTCACATCCCGTTTCGCGAGGACAAAATCGGAATCGTCCGACCGAATAGACCCGAATCTCACCCACCAGCGAACCGCCATCAACGGGCTGACGATGGCGAAGACCAGCAACCTCAACACCTTTTTGGCAAAGATAAACAAGATCAGTAAGGTAGGGGCACCGAGAACGGCGGCAAGCTGAGAATCCCACCGCATAAGGTTCACGACGAAGATAGTCCAGAGTCCGAAGAGGCCAGCCCCACCCCAAATCCGCCAAGGCACGTCCTCAGCCGAGCCCAGGGGGGCCTCCGCAGGGTCGAACATGGTCCTCACGTCAGTGGCCTCACTACAGGCCCGGTTCACTCGGTCCATGAGGTCTGCAGCCGCCTCAGCCGCACGACCGTCGATGGGCACAGAGCAGAATGGGCACCGGTGCACCGAGAGGTTGATTGTCTTTTCGCAGTTCGGGCATCGAAATACCCTCGTCCGCTCTTCTGGAATGATCCTCAAGCTGTTCACGGTGACCCCCTTTTCCGTGTTTCGACTCAGTATATCCGAATCAGGTGAGTGCGACGCACGAACTTCGGCCCGCAGCGACAAGCTGCTTCCAGAAGTTCAAGGCTGTTCGCAGCCGCCGCGCAACTCAAGGCCCGGTAAGGGAGGGGCGACTCGCCTCCTGCTCGCCGCCGCTAGTCTCCTACTCGGTCCCCTTCTCGACAACGACCCTTGGTGAGACGGGGCCGGGCACCCGCCCGGACACCGGCGGCACTCCTACCGTCTAGCAGCAATGAGGGCTACTATCCCAGCAACCGAGGAAGCCAGGAAAACAAGCTCGCCCAAAAGTCTCCATTTGAAGTTTGGGTCGTCCAATTGAAGTCCGGCCGTGCTCGGTGCACCAACGGTAATCCAAAGCGCCGCGATAAGAAAACAAATGCCGGCAATTATCAAACGCAACAACCTCCTACGCTTGGCGCTCGCGTCCTTCGTGGCCTGGTGTCGGGCACTGTCCGCCTCAGACACGCCTCGTCTCGCAGCATCCTCGTCCAAATCATACACGCTCATTGACATAATCCCTCGCGGCATATTCTATTCCTCGGAGGAACACGTTGTCCAGTGGCCGGTGGGCCGGTGGATGGCCGGTGCCGGTGCCGGGATTAGAGGTCTTGCGCGGGCGGCGGACGAGCGACCGGCCGGGGCTTTGCGGCGGTCGTATATTGTCAGTCTCACAAAGGACCCTTTGCGAGACGTTGAGAAAGCGCTAGACTTTGAGGCATGCCGGATTAAAACCGAGGACGTGCCACCTGCGTATTACGTCCATTTGATGGACGCCCGGTTTTTCAATACAACGGGCAACCCAATTCCCGGTAACCGCGGCGTTTGGTGGCGCGCCCGACTAGCAGCCCGTGGCAGAAGTCCAGTTTTCAGCTTGGGAACGATTATGAATCGCCGCAGAGGTATGGTTGGATCAATCGACGTTACCGGCCGGCCATTGGTTACCGGCGATGCTGTGCACCG
>JBEKPY010000093.1:0-22578 GCA_049520275.1 Bryobacteraceae bacterium | reverse complement strand
AGCGTCACGATTTTCGAGCGAGTGCCCATTCTACAGGCACTTCAGCTACCGGATAACCAAAACAAATACGGCTCATTTTATAACCAATTGAATCTCTTCGACTTATAGCCGGACAGCAGTGACTACGCCACATTAGTAGCTGGTATGTCCATTACGGTCGATTCCGTCCGGTTGTGGATCACTCCACCACCCGGCGGGAACACCAAGGGATGACGTAACCGGTTTTGTACTTCTAATCACTACCGGGCCGTTAATGGCGCAGAAGGCCCTTTCGAGAAGACTCGTTCTGATTCGAAAGGGCCTTTTGTTATGTCCGGAGTTTCTATCGAGAGCGTTCCCGCTCCGACCATGTGCGAACTCGAACCGCAGTTCCTGCAATACATCCAGGTCGAGCTGCAGTTCGCGGCGCAGTCCGTGGCGAAGTATCAGGACTGTCTGCGCCAGATCCGTAAAGTCATTGGCGACCGTCCGGTGACGGCATACGGCAGGGAGGATGTTCTTCGCCTCAAATCAGACATGATCGCCCGGTCCCTGAGCGTCTGCCGTCAGGTGGGAATCCTCTCGGCTTTCAAGCGTCTGCTGCTGTTCTGCCGGGAGCAACTTGCGCTGCCCGTCCTGGAACCTGACGCAGTCTCGATTCCCAAAAGACCGCGCCGCGAGGTGGTGTTCCTGACCGTGGAGGAAGTGGAGAGGTTTGTAAGCAGCATACGGCTAACGACACTGCGCGACCAGCCCTCAATTCATGGCCTGCGCTTTCGGGCTCTGGTCGAGATGCTGCTGGGCAGCGCCATGCGCATCGGCGAACTCCTGTCGCTGAACCGGAGTGACATCGACTTTCCCGAACGCGAAGCGCGCATCATCGGCAAGGGCAACAAGCAGCGGGTCGTGTTCTTCACCGAGCGTGCGCTGTTCTGGCTCGGGCGCTATCTGGATCTGCGTACCGACGACCATCCGGCGCTGTTTGCCCGGCAGGACGGCGGGGAGCGGATGAAACAGCCGGACATCTGGCGACCGTTTGCGCGCCACAGGCTGCTTGCCGGAATCAACAAGCCGGTCAGGCCGCACCTGCTCCGACATACGGCGGCCACGCAACTTCTCTTCAACGGCTGCCCTGTCGGTCACATCAAGGAGATCCTCGGCCATGAGCGACTGGAAACCACCTGCCGCTACTATCTCGGACTGGATCGTCGCGCGGCCAAGGTAGCTCACGAGCGCTTTCTGGTCTATGAAAAGGAGAGTACAGGTCTCAACCACACCTGACGGCAACCCGCTCGCCGGGTATCGGACCCAGCTCGCGAGGACGGGAAAAGCTGAACTGCAGTTCGCACCGGACGCAGCGAGGCCTTTCCCGTCTTTTCTTTTTCCGCGGCCAGCGCCATGATGCCCCGGCTATGGACAACCCCTTCATCCAATTCGTTCTGGAAGTCGTTCGCGCTCTTCTCGTCGATGAGCTGTCCGGCCGTGTCCGTATGCGGGCCGGCCGGCTGCTCGAAAAACGCGGCGCGCGGGGTCTGCGCGGGACGGTAGCCCGTATCCACCGCCGCAACGGGCAACGGCTTCTCCACAGGCTGCTCACAGAGATCGAGGACGAGCTGTAGTTTTCCACAACTTTTCCCGCCTTTACCAATTCCACAGAATTGCTACAGTGACATCAAACGGAGGTTATGGAAAAATCCACACCAAAACAAAACAACCTCGCTCTGTACCGAAGGAGGATGGGTTTCACGCAGAAGCAGGTGGCCCGGCTGCTGGGGCATCGCGATGCGACCATGCTGTGTCACTACGAGCACGGCCGCGCTCTGCCGCCCCTTGCTGTCGCCCTCAGTCTTGAAATCATCTATCGGACACCCGTGGCGTTCCTGTTTCCGGGTATGTACGACGAGTTGAAGCTGCGCATTCGCGCCGGGGAGCAATCTCTCGCGAATCCGTCGCAGCCGCCTTTGTTCTGAATCATTTAATCCCCGACAGCGATGAAATCTCTTCTTGATCGGTACATCCCCAACACGTCCGCCTTCCGACCCGGCGATGCCGCGGAACTGTTTGCGCTGCGTCTGGCGCAGAAGCTCGGCGATGATAGCGCTGTCCGCCACTACGTCGATCTCGCCCACAGGTACTCGGAGTCGCAGCTGCTCTGTGCGTACCGCCGGGCCCTTCGCGCAAATGGGAATGGCGACCCTGCCAGACGGTTTCACGCGGAGCTGGAGCGCGTTCATGGCAATGGCCACAACGAGTCGCCCGGCAGTCTTGTCTCGATCCGGGTCGAGCGGCGCGCCATCGCTCTGGCCATTTTCGACGGCGGTCACCTCGAGCACGCCGATGCGAGGCAGCTCTCTTCAGCGCAGGATAAAGCGGTTGCCAGCGCGGTCGGGTTCGTCTCATGGACGCTGGAGCGCTTTCCGGTCGAATCTGCGGTTTTTGAAGAGATCCCGTGCGCAGACGAAGTTCAACGGCGCGTCCTGCACGAAGCCATCTGCAAGACCGTCCGCGACCGTATGATGTCCATCTGGGAAATCCCCCGAAACGTCCTGTACGGAGCCTGGGGCCGCCCGCCTCTGAAATCCCGGAGCGAGGTTCGCCAGATCGCCACCGCCATCTGGCCGGTGCTAGCCGGCACACACGCCAGACTGTTCATCCAGGACGCCGCGATCCTTGGCCTCCACGTTCAGACCGAACGCCTCTTCATCATTAACTGACTATCCCATGGTTGGACCTCTGTCCTACATCGGCGGCAAGAACCGCCTGGCCACAAAGATCATCTCCATGCTGCCCGAGCACATTGCCTACGTGGAGCCGTTTGCGGGCGGCGCGCAGGTGCTCTTTCACAAGCCGCCATCGAACGTGGAAGTGCTGAACGACCTCGATTTCGACATCGTCAATTTCTTCCGGGTCTGCCAGTGGCACTATGAAGAGTTCATCCGCTATTTGCGCTACTCTTTTGCCAGCCGCCGTCTGCACGAGCTTCACGTGAAGACCGATCCCGCCACGCTGACCGACATCCAGCGCGCCGGCCGATTCTTCTATCTCCAGAAGAACTCGTTTGGCGGACTGATCCTCAAACAGAAGTTCCACTACGGGGTGATCCAGCCGTCGAACTACAATCCCGAACGCATTCCCGAGATCATCGAACGGGTGCACCAGCGTCTGATGCGCGTGCAGATCGAGTCGCTGCCCTATGAGATAGTGCTTGAAAAATACGACCGGCCCACCACGGCCTTCTACCTCGACCCGCCCTACTGGGAGCGCAAACTCTACCGGTTCAACTTCACGGAGTCCGATTTCCGGAATCTGGAAGCCCGGCTCGGGCGGCTGAAGGGGAATTTCATCCTCTCGCTCGATGACCGGCCCGAGGTCCGGCACCTGTTCGGCAGTTTCCGCATGCAGGCGGTGGATCTGGCCTACACGGCGAAACGCAACACCAAAGCGCGTCACAATGAATTGTTAATCACTAACTTCGATCCGTAAGCGGAAATGCGCGCTCCCGAGCCGAAACTGTCGCAATACGGGCCAGCCTTTGACTGGCTCCTGCAGAAGGGAGTCTCCTCCGCGAGACTTGCGGCAGTGTTTGGAACCACGCCTGCAAACGCGCGAGTGATCGCTTTTCGTGCCCGGCACGGACTGAATCCCGAGCCAGCTTCCAACACCGGGCTCGACATGCCGCCAACGGTCGAGCTTGCGGAAGGACTCGGCGTCCGCTCAGGTCCCGATGAAATCGTCGACACGCCGATTCGGCTGCGAAAGCTCGACCGGCTGCGCGACGAGATTGACCAGACCGTTGCGCGGTACGCGAGCCGCTATGACTTTCTGGCCGGCAGCCGGGCGCTGCGGCGGCTCCTGCCGCAGATCGGCAACCCACAGGACGCCCGCCGGATCGCCCTTGCCGCCCTCCTTCACCAGCACATCGCCTGGTTTCTGGTCCACGCCGGGCAGTGTGTTACCGCTTCACGGGAGGCGCGGATGGCGCAGGATCTGTGGAGAATCGCCTGGCACGAATCCGACTCGAAAGAGTTCGCGGCGGGATTCGTCGAGGCAGCGCTGATTGAATCGAACTCCTGGCTCCTGGCACGAAACCCTCGGAAGGCTCTGACGGTTCTGGACCTCGCCGGGCAGGCCGCCGCATCCATTGGCGCGCCGACCGGCTCCGAACATTTTCGCCAGCGCGGCGCGGCCTTGTTCCAGCTTCGGGAAGATGAACGGGCAACGTCGCACTTCGCACGGGCGACAGAGGCGATGGAGAGACTCGGCGAAGCCCGAATTCCTGCCCAGTTGTTCATGACCGGACCCAGGCAGACAAACCTGCTCGGTAGCCCGAAATGGGACAAGGCTCAGGAACTTGTCGTAACCGCCCGGGAGGCGTTCGGGACTGAGAGCCTTGAAGCGTCAATGGCGCTGCACTGGGCGACTGCCTGCGGCCTGACAATCGGCAGCGCGTCCGTCATACGCCAGGCGCAGGTTCTTCTCGAAACCGCCGCAATACCAGCCGCGCAGTTCGGTCATCAGAGTACCATCCGCAAACTCCTCGCCATAACACCGGAACTCGGTCTGGACGACCGGCTCCGCTCCGCCTGGGTCAGGCGCGCTCTCTACGAGAACGCCTTCCGCGCCCGCTGAAGAATCTTTCCGAGCGTTACAAAATCCGGCGGGGGTGCTGTGTTCCCGCCCGGCCCTGCGGCTGCATTCTGTAGCTGCAATGAATGAGCTCCTTCGATTCCGGCATTGCTCGGACCTCTATGGCAACCGAATCGGCGTTACCGCCGGACGGCGCAACGGAAAGCGCGCCGTATTCATTCGGCCCACAGCGGAACCCGCAACAGTGCCGGAGCCCGAGGAGCCCATCTCCTTACACCTCCGAACCAGCATTAACCACGAAGCCATGATTGAAAAACTTCTCGCATCCGCCTGGAACGCCGTGGTTCCGCGCGCCCGAAACGACGAGGACGGACCGACTCTCGACCTCGGCTTTCAGATCGTGGATGGAGAGGTGCGACGTCTCCGCGCCTACCTGCCGCAGGCAAAGCGCTGCGAACACGTCGCGATCCTCGGGAAAACCGGCCAGGGCAAGTCGTTCTTCCTGCGGCATCTTGCCGCCCAGGATGTTCGCAGCCGCCGCGGCTTCGTGTTTTTCGATCTCCACGGCGACACCATGCCGTATCTTTTGCGCCTGATTGCGGCTGAGGAGCGGCGCACTCATACCGACTTGAGCGAACGCCTGATCGTCGTTGAGCCCGGCGATCCGGAGTTTTCCATCGGCCTGAACGTGCTCGACGGCCGGGCCGGTCAGCAGGACCACGTTCAGCTCGCTGAGTTTGCCCAGATCCTCCGGGCGCGGTGGCATCTGGATTCGCTCGGCGCGCGGACCGAAGAGCTCCTTCGCGATTCACTGCACGTGCTTGCGGACAACAATCTGACGCTGCTGGAGCTGTCGGTGCTGCTAACGAACGCGGCGTTTCGGGCCGCCTGTGTGCAACGCGTCCAGAACACAGAGGTCAGCAACTACTTCCGCACCCGCTTTGACACCCGCAGCGAAGCCATGCAGGGCGTCTACCGCGACGCCATCTTAAACAAGGTCTCGGGATTTACCACTGACCCACGCTTCCGCCACATCCTCGGCCAGCAGCGTTCGACGTTTTCCCTGCTCGATGCGCTGGACCAGGGTCGGTGGGTGATCTTAAACCTCGATAAGGGACGTCTCGGCGAACAGGCCGCAACGCTCGGCAGCCTGCTGCTGACCAAGCTCAAGAACGCGCTGTTCGCCCGCAGGCGCAGGCAGTTGTTTACGCTCTACTGCGACGAGATTCAGAATCTGGTCGCCTACGATGCCGGCCTGGACACGCTGCTTTCGGAAGCCCGCAAGTTCGGCATCTCAGTTGTCACCGCCAATCAGTTCCTGGAGCAGTATCCAGCCCAGATGCGCGCAGCTGTCTTAGCTGTCGGCACCCACGTTTTCTTTCAGCTTTCGAGCACCGACGCCGACAAGATCGCCTCGGCGCTTGACGGCGGAAAAAGGCTGGCCGAGATCCTGAAGAACCTGCCCAAACGGCACATGGTCGTCAAATCCGGCTCGAATCGACCCGTGGAAGCCCTGGTGCCGACCGTTGCCGAGCCCGGCGCTGATCCAGCCGACCTCTACAACCGGTGTCGGGCGCGCTGGGCCAGAAGAAGAACTGACATCGAAGCCGAGATCGGGACGCGGCACAGGAACGCCAGCCGCCGCAGTGAGGAGGTCCTCGATGGCTGGGAATAGACATACCGGCCTTGTCCTGCAGGAGCGCGACCGCCATCTCCTTTCGGAGTTGGGCGTCATGCGCATCATCGATCGCGAGACCGCAAAACTGGTTGCCGGCTTCCATTCCACCCGGCGTGCCAATGCGCGGCTGCTGGAGCTTACGCGCGCTGGTCTGCTGCGCAGGTTCTTTGTTGGCAGCATCGCTCATGGCCGCAAATCAGTCTACACGCTCTCCAGCAAAGGCGCCGAGGTCGTGGCCGCGAAGTTCGACGGTATCAACCGGCCCGCAGGCAGGCTCGTGGTGGGTGACCGGTTTGTCGGGCACCAGACAGGAATCAACGACATCTATATTGCGCTCAGGTATCCGCTCGTACTGAATCCGGCAGTCCGCTTGCTGCGCTGGCACACTTTCCGGCAGTCGATCTCGGAAGCCATCACACTCACGCCGGATGGATACTTCGAGCTCGCATCCGAAGGCGCAATCCGCGGCATGTTCCTCGAAGTCGACTGTGGCACCGAAGCCCTCTCGGTATGGCAGCAGAAGGCCGCCCTCTACCTGCAGCTTGCCGTCTCCGGCGAGTTTCAGAGCAGATTCCGCCAGCCCCAGTTCCGGGTCCTTGTGGTGACCGGCTCCGAGCGGCGCCTCAGCAACATTCGTTCAGTCGTGGCGAAGTCCACGGACAAGGTTTTCTGGTTCACCACACTCGACAACATTCATCGCGAAGGCTTGTGGTCTCCCATCTGGCTGCGTCCGACCGGAGACCAGCGCCTGCCGCTGCTCTGAGGAATTCATATGCGCTATTGCAATCATTGTCATCGCATCACTTCCGGTGAAGCACTGTTCTGCAACTTCTGCGGACGCTCCTACGATTTCAAGCTCTGCCCGCACCGGCACCCAAATCCCAGGAATGCCGAGATCTGCAGCCAGTGCGGCTCCCGCGAACTGTCAACGCCTCATCCGCGGGTCCCGTTCCTGCTGCTCCCGCTGGTCTGGCTGCTCACGGCCCTTCCCGGATTGCTGCTCGTCACCGTCAGCATCCTGTTCGCCTTCGGACTCATCCGGACGCTGCTGACCAATCAGGCACTCATGTTCCAGGCTGTCCTTGCCGGACTCATGCTCGCATTCCTCTGGTATCTGTACATGCGCCTGCCGCATTTCCTCAGACGACTTATCTCAAACCTGTTCCGGCGACGCCACCGAGACGACCATGAATAGCCTTCCGAACTACCCAATCAAAAGAAGCTCTACTTCCGCAAAGAAGGCCGGATTCCCGGCTTCGCGCAAACCCGCGCGTTTACGAGGCTTTTCGCCCGTACCCCCCGGCCAATGCTGGCCGGGGCATTGGCCGGGGCCACCCGGGGCCCTGTTGCGCGAACCAGGGCCATTTGGGAAGGCGCGTGCGGCGGAGCTCGGACCGCCGCTGGACGTCGCCGCCGTGGCCCGGCTTATCGGCTGCTCGCCCTGGACCGTGAGGCAGACCCTCATCCCGAGAGGTCTTCCGCACTTCCGGTTCGGGGCCAGCGGCCGACTGGTCTTCTATCAGGACCAGGTCGTTCGCTGGATTGAAAGCCAACAACAAGGAGGAAACAAGTGAGCCTGTTTAAGCGCGGCGACGTCTGGTGGTCGTACTTCTACGCAGACGGTATCCGTCACCAGTGTTCCACCGGGACTTCCAATCGCAGGCAGGCCGAGGGCATCGAGGGCAAGCTTCGGGAGGAAGTCAACAACCAGAGATTCCAGATCGTCAAAACCGATCCGAACATGACCTTCGGCGAACTGGCCGCCCGCTTTATCGCCAGCGGCTCAGTTCGCCCGCACCACCTGTATCACCTGAAGTTCCTGCTGCCGTTCTTCTCCGAGACCGCCGTGCCACGGATCACAAAATCCTCAGCTGACGAATTTCGGTCGGCGCGGCACAAGCGGAACCCGGCGATTAAGGACGCCAGCATCAACCGGGACCTCAGCACGCTTCGTCACATCCTTTATTGGGCTGTGGATGAGCAGCTGCTTGAGTCCAACCCGCTCGCGCGCATGAAGATGGCCCGCGAACGGCGGATCAGGCGGCAGATTCTCAGCGTCGCTGAGGAGCAGTTGCTCCTGGCAGCCGCCACCGGGCACATCTCGACCATGATCATCGCCGCTCTCGATACCGGCATGCGCCGGGGCGAGATCACCGGTCAGCACTGGGAGGACATCGACTTTCAGCGCCGGGTGCTGTCCGTGACCCGCTCGAAGACCCCGGAAGGAGAATCCCGAGAGATCCCCCTGACCGGGCGCCTGCATGACGAGCTGCTTAAGATTCGCAAGACCGAAAGCCTCGTCATCGAGTTCCAGGGCAGACCTGTCCGCATCGTCAAACGCACGTGGAAGACGGCTCTGAGAAATGCCGGAATCCGGCACATCCGTTTTCACGATCTGCGCCACACCTTCAACACCCGCCTGATGGAGGCCGGCGTCCTGCAGGAAGTCCGCATGGCGCTCATGGGCCATTCCGCGGGCTCGAGAGTCCACGCCACCTACACCCACATCGAGCTTCCTGTGAAGCGAAAGGCTATCGCGCGGCTCGAAGAGTGGGTCGGGCAACAGCAGTGCCAGCAAGGCAGCGAGGCTAAAGATGAACACGCGCATTGAGTATCTCTATCGCGATGCCGGCAACTTCAAGCAGTTCGCTTCGGTGGTGCTCGAAGGCGAGATCACGACCAGGGACCGGGAGGCCATTGCTGCCGCCCTTGACTCGGGCGAGTATTTCATCCCGAGCCAGGTCGGTCTTGGCGACCTCCAGGCGCCGTTTCCTGATCCGGATCTCGACCACGTCTGGCACGAACTGGACGTGAAGAGTGGCATTACGCTCACCGCGGATGCCGCGACCTGCAACATGGATGTCCACCGGTTCGCCTCGATGTTCACCGGCCAGTGGGATGTCACGGTCGCCATGAAGCGGCTGGGATTACCGCCACCTTTCGACCGCCGGTAACCGCACGCAAACGTTCTGAGCGGAGATCAGGCGCAGTTTTGCAGCCGACCTCTCCGCTCCATCAGCAACAGAACATGGCCACCGGGCCATTCAAACAGGAGAAGTGTATGCCCGCACCGAAAGCACCGGATTCAAAACTCGCGGCACCCAAACCAGAGGGTCGCAAACCGTGGAAGAAGAAGACGCCCGTTGACGTGATCTTCGAGCAAACCGACAAGCTGCGCGCCGAAATCGCCGAGGGCGAAGAAGAGCTTAAGGCGAAGAGGCGTCAGTTGCAGAAGTTCGAGGAAGCCAAAAAGCTCTTCGAAGGAATGTAGCCCATGACGCTTCTGACAGACGAACTGCGCGCGCGTTTGCCGCCCATTTACTCCCAGGAGGCCGAACCCGAGCCATGGATCTACTGCAAGTTGTTCATGCCCGGAACCGGCTGGAGCTGGTACGTGATGGAAGGCAGCGCGCAGGGCGACGATTTCCTGTTGTTCGGTTTTGTCGTCGGGCTCGAAAGTGAGTTCGGCTACTTCCTGCTTTCCGAACTGCAGCAGGTTCGCAGTGCGCTCGGCCTTAACGTCGAGCGCGACCTCGCCTTCACAGAAGGCAGGCTCACCGATGTTGTGCCTGCGCCCGATTCATGACGGCGCATGGCGCCAGGAGACCAGAAGTTTTCTCTCTGGTCTCTTTTCTTTGGCGCGATTCCGTCCTGGCGAACGCGCATGTCATTTCACCGGTTGCTCATGGGAGAGGACCCGCCTCCCACATCGAGAGACAAGGAGAACGTATGAAGAAACTGTCTGTGGTTATCGCAGGAAGCGGTCAGATCCGCGACGTGGAGATCCAGCCGGGCACCAGTGCCGGCGACATCCTCCATCAGCTCGATCTTCCGGACTACCTGTTGTCCAAAGGCCCGAATGAGCCGTTCTTCGCCGCCACCGAGTCCGTATACGACAAGGTCAAGGACGGCGAGAAGATCTTCGCTTCCACCAAAGCCGAAGTCGGAGCGCTGCCGCTGTGCGCGTGAAAGACCTCGGCAACCGGCCTGCCCCCGCCTCCATCCGCGAGCTTCTCTCGCGGGTGGTGCGGGGGCACGGCCCCTCCATTACCGTTGAGCGGCGCCAGATCCCCTACTGGCAGGAGCACGGCTGGACCAGAACAGGAAACCGTTACACCGGCTCGTACCAGACTGCTTTTGGCGCGTTTCAGGGCTGGATCGAACAGGAACGGTCCGGCCGCATCGACTTCTACCTGTACAACCCGTCCGGGGAAATCCGCAGCCATAGCCATTGGACCTGCTTTCAGCACCGTGGCCGCGACTGGTACCTCATCCACATGGGCCGTGAGCCGAAAGACGTCAGCTCCGGCATCATCGCCATCGAACGTTTGATCACGGAGGCTTACGAACAATGAGAACAGAACACCTCAATGAAAAACAGAAAGCGCTGCTCGACCGGCGCGAAGAACTCATCGGCCGCTTCAACCAGGCGGCGCGCAACCGCAAGAGCACCACGCGGGTCTGCCAGGAGATCCGCCGGACCAATGATTTCCTGTCGACGCTGGACCGGATCGTTGAGGAGAACACAGCCAGGCAGGACGGACCGAGGCAGTACGCGGTTAGTTCGCTGTTCCTCCACGAATGCGCGAAGAAACTCACGGCCGACCAGGACGAGCAGTTCTTCTTCGTCACCGGCGCCGAGGTTGGCGGCGTCCACGTGCTCGATCAGTGGGCCGAGTTCGCTCACCAGCGCCGCAGCCGCATGGGCGTGGTGGCGGAAATCCCGTCCACGCACAATCTGCTGATCCGGCTGGAACAGTTCGGCCACAAGTTCCTGGCCCATTTTCACAGCCATCCCGGCAACGGACCGGATGCCACGCACCCATCGGGCATTGATGAGAATTTCCAGCGGCGGCTGGAACGGGCGGGCCATCTGGCGCTGATGGGGATCTTCAGCCGGGACGGGTTCGTCCGGTTTGTGCGGATGGATCAGAAGTTCGAACTCGAAATCTACGGGGAGGGAGTGAAACAGTATGAGCCCAACGTGTACCGGCTTGAGAAAATCGACTGAGCTGCGCGGAGAAGCGGTTCCCGGAGCCGAAGACCGTCAGAAGAAGATCCCCGGCTTCGATCAGGACGTCCTCTCAACGAGCGGCGTGCTGTGCATAGGGGCGGGCGGGATCATCTCGCAGATCGCACCCACTCTGGTGCGTAAGGGCATCGGCCAAATCACGCTGCTCGACAACGACATTGTCGAGGCCAGCAATCTGAACCGCCAGCGCTTCTATGCGCGGGATATAGGCCAGAGCAAGGCGTTGGCGCTGGCCCGCAATCTCAAGCCGGAATGTATCGCCGCGACTGAGATCCGCGGTTATGCATTCCGCCTCGAGGAAGCGATTGCGCGCGGCATCGACCTTGAGTGCGATGTTGCGATCTGCGGCGTCGACAACAACCCGGCTCGCGTTGCCGCCAGCCGGTTCTTCCGCAGTCGCGCTATACCGGTTATCTTCACGGCCGTGAGCCGGGACGGCGACCACGGGTACGTGTTCGTGCAGGACCGCGAAGGCGCGTGCATCGCCTGCATGTTTCCGGACATGGTCAACGACGACCGCTACCCCTGTCCGGGCACGCCAGCCGTTGCCGACATTCTGCAGGCGCTCGGGGCGCTTGTCGTGTATGCGACCGACACTCTGCTCATGAACCGTCCGCGCAACTGGAACTACCGCGGCATCAGGCTCTCGGACGGGAACATGGACGGATCGTCGTCCGTTCCCGTCCGCGAGGGCTGCCGGATGTTCGACTCAGGGGCTACCGCTCACAAATGAACATTGACCAGATCCAGATCGGATTCCGGTACCGGAAGGAACTGGGCGATCTCCGAGCGCTCGCTGACAGCATCGCGGAGGTCGGCCTGCTCCATCCGGTCGTGGTCACCCCCGAGGGACGGCTCATCGCCGGGCAGAGGCGGCTTCAGGCCTGCCGGCAACTCGGGTGGGCCGACGTGCCGGTGACCATCGTTGATCTGTACCAGGCCGCGCGCGGTGAAGCGCACGAGAACTTCGTGCGCAAGGATCTGTTGCCCAGCGAGATTGTGGCGCTGAAGCGTGCCATCGAACCGCTGGAACGCCGCTCGGCGCGGGAACGGCAGGGCGCGCGAGCCGACCTCGGCCACCCAGCCAGTGAGGCAGAGGACGCCGGGGAGGCGCGTGACAGAATTGCCCGGTATCTCGGCGTCGGCCGCACCACCATCGACCGGGCCGAAGCGGTGATCGAAGCCGCAGAGGAGGAGCCGGACGAATACGGCCATCTTGTTGAGCAGATGGACCGCACCGGGAAGGTAGCGGGCGCCTACCGAAGGCTCGCCGTTCTCAAGCAGGCAAGAGAACTGGGCGCCTCTCCACCGGCGCTGCCTACCGGCCCGTTCCAGGTGATCGTTGCCGATCCGCCGTGGCGTTATGAAAGCGGAAACGATTTGCCGTATCCGACGATGGATATTGAGGAAATCAAAGCCATGCCAGTGCGGGACCTCGCCGACGAGAACGCCACGCTCTGGCTGTGGACCACCAACGCCCACCTGCGAGTAGCGTTTGACATCGTAGAATCATGGGGTTTCGAGTATCGGACACTCTTGACGTGGGTCAAGGATCGCATGGGTACCGGAGAGTGGTTGCGCGGGCAGACTGAGCACTGTATGCTCGCTGTGCGGGGCAAGCCGGTATTCCTGCACGGGAATCACAGTACTGTGCTTGAGGCGGCGCGGCGGGAGCACTCCCGAAAGCCTGAGGAGTTCTACTCGCTCGTGGATGCAACCTGTCCGGGAGGCAAGCTGGAATTGTTCTGTAGGAAACAACGGCATGGCTGGCGAGCTTTTGGGAACGATATTAGTAGGTTCTGAAAATGAGCCAGTACCCTAGGAATCAGAAGCTTTGAGATGCCGCTGAGTTGCGGCTTGACGTTCATCTCCCCGGCGCCCCCTGGGAGTGTGCGGTCGTTGTTTCGCTACTGGTCAGCCACCGATGTGATTATTGATGTTGAGCAAGTGTCCTCGCGCGCGCTGAAGAAGCGGCTGTTGCGCGGGATGGAGAACGTCGCAACTCAATTCTCGGGGCTAGCATCTGTCACTGGATTGGCGGGAGGGCACAAACAACCGTCGATTCAATGGGGCCGTGATCCCTCGATCACGGAAATCAAACGAGTTCCCGACTCCGAATCATCGGAGGGCCTTACTTCAATGCTGGCTTGACTACTCCGCGCCAACGCACGTGCCTTAAAGGCACTCCGCTGAAACGGAGTAGACGAAGCAATACGATCAAACTTTCCACTTGCTTTCATACACCATCCTATGCCAGGATGAGTCAGAAACGCAAGAAGGCCTGCAGGACGCTTGAACGTCCGGCAGGCCCTACGAGAGCGCCGCGTGGGCACCCATTCATCAGCAACATGGTACCACGCGCGCCTCAGACAGGAGGTATTCGTGTATCGGTCATCGCAAGCTGTCTAACTGCCGAAGCCCCGACGTCTCGGGCGCTTCTCTTCGCCATCGCTTGAGAAAACGGCCAACTCCGCGACTGCGGACGACCTGTTTTCCGCTTTTCCAACCAAGAGACCTACAAGTCTGATAATCTAAACGGCGCAATAGGCCGTTTCCTCGTGAACAATGAGCGCGCCACCTCTAAAGCGGCGCGCTCGCAAGAATGAGTGGAGGAATTATGACATCACATCGATTTGTCGAGTTACTGATTCAGGCGGCGCGAGAGAACACATCGGCGCTCCGTTCGGTGACCAAACTGCAGCCCGCCGGCGGGCCGGGCGCGAAAGTTATGCCGCCCACTTACGAGGGCGGCGCCTATGCTCTTGAGAAGCGTCTCATCAACGGGGCGCAAGTTGACACCGTACTTCTCGACAGCGTTCAGAGCCAGGCGAATCGTTTTGAAGAACGACTGATCGAGGGCGCTCGTAGCGGACAAATCAGGATTCCCTATTTTGAAGTGCGCGTGCCTGGCCATGAAGCATTGACTTCCCTGACTGTGCCGCACCGCGTTCATGATGCGATTCTGCGGGATTCGAAATGGGACGGCGTACTGTTCCGCGAATCGGAACATGGGAAACGGCTTGTCTCGGCGAGAGCTTGGAATGCCACACCATTTTTCGAATATGCTCCGACGGCCCTGCTATTCGGCACGTGGGATTCGCAAGGAGGAGGAGGCGTTAACACCGCCAAGGTCCCCAGAGCGCTTGTCTCGGAAATCATCGGCATCGAGGCTGTCCGGGGAGTCCGCACTTCGTCGCGAATTGACCCACTTGGCATCAAGCTAGTCACAGGAGTGATCGCCAAGACCGACAGCCCGGAGATGTGGCGGTTCATTGACGACGGAACGGAGACGAAGAAACCGAAGAGAGGAGACAAAGACGCCAAGTCGGTTCGCCCTTCAGAAATCAATCACGGCAACGTGACGCCGACGATTACCGGACCGGATAACGGGCCCGGCGGTGTGACGTTTCGCGAAGCTATTCAGACAACGGTACTGTCGTTTACCCAACTCAGAAAGCTTAGATTTCCTGATGCCAACGGGCAATCCAGCATCGACCGCGATGTAGCCGGCCGGGCAGTGGTCGCGGCCCTCGGGGTATATGCCGTGGTGTCCTATTGGCACGACGGCTTTCAGTTACGGTCAAGCTGCCAACTCATTCCTGCTGAGGCACCGCAGCTTGAGCTGTTGGGACGCACGGCGGTGGAAACAGAAGTGGTGCAATTGGACCTTGCCTCTGCTACGGCAGCGCTTGAGGCGACGATCAAGAACGCGGCGCAGCAAGGATTGGAATGGTATCCGGGTCCCATCGACCTCGAACCTCGCGAAGATCTGGTTAAGCTTGTGGAGTTCAGCGACAAGGCGGTTGCCACACCGTCGGGAGAGTGATCGGTGCTGGCGCTTGAGGTTGAGTACCTGCTTGGACGGGTGTTCGCAGGTGACTTTCGCGACCGGTCGGAGTCTGAATGGCCTCCTCATCCAGCGCGCCTTTACTCGGCACTCGCCTCAGCCTATTTCGAAGGTGGAGGCGGATCGGAGGAGGAACGCGCAGCACTCGAATGGCTGGAGCGCATGGGGCCACCGCTCATCCACGCTGGCGAACCCGGACAGCCATCGAAGTTCGTGGCGTTTGTGCCAACGAACTACCCGGGGGACTCGGTTCCCACCCTTCGACTGAAGCAACCCAGAGTTTTCCCTGGACAAGGTCCTTCGGAGTCGATCGTGCATTTCATCTGGCCCCAAGCCACGCCCGATGAGGTAACCCGGCGTGCTCTGGACGCTCTCGCCAGCCGGACGGCCTACCTTGGGAAGGCATGTTCGCTGGTGCGCATGCGGGTGGCAGAAACGGCTCCGGATGGAGATTATGTCCCGAACGTTAGTGGGAAGCATATCTTGCGAGTTCCCAATCCAGGACGGCTGAGCGAACTAGCGCGATCCTGGGCGGGCGATCAGCGTCCGTCTATGGGAGAGCAGGTGCGTTACCAGCGACGCAATGAAGAGCCTCGAAGCGAACCTGTTTGCTCCGAATTTGGCCAGATGGTCATGCTCCGGAAAACGAGCGGGCCCGGACTCCCCGTGGAAGCAACTCTGACCGTAACAGACGCCCTGCGAACCGCGCTTCTCTCAATTAGCGGTGATGCGGGGCCTATTCGCGATGCTCTGCACGGGCATGGCGGTGACACGCATTGTGCCTACCTTGCCCTTCCATACGTGGGCTTCGAACACGCCGACGGTCACCTAATGGGAGTCACCATTGCTTTGCCGCGGTCGGCGAGCGTCGATGATCGCCGGGCGGTCTGGTTCGCATGCGGCCAGCTACAGATGCGCGGGCTGCACATACCGGGTGTCGGAGACTGGTCCCTGGAAGCGGTAGATGCAATGGATGCGAAACTCACGCTGCGCCCAGTCTCCTGGGCGAACCCCAGTAAAACATGGCAAACCGTAACGCCCATCTTACTGGACAGATTTCCCAAGAGAAAAGGGCCTTCGGTGGAGGAGATTATCGTCGCCTCTTGTGCCCGGATCGGACTTCCTGTCCCGACTATGATCGAGCACAGTCCGTATTCGAAGATCGAAGGTGTCCCGCCAGTCCCGGCTTTTCGCCTGGTACGCCGTGAGTCTGACAGTGCGCGTTGGGGTGTACACGCCAGGATCGTCTTCGAGTGCGAGATTCGAGGCCCGGTTCTGTTGGGAGCGGGCCGATACTTCGGACTGGGGTTACTTCGTCCGGAAAGGCGCAAGGAAGAGGGAAACGATGCTGAGCAGTGAGCGTTTCTCCGAGTTTTACGCCGCAATTCACGATGAGCATGAGCCTTTTCCATGGCAGCGCAGGCTGGTTGATGGCGTCTTCGGATCCCCCTGGCCGGAGAAGCTGGCGATCCCAACAGGCTGTGGGAAGACGTCCGTTTTGGACGCGGCGGTGTTTGCACTGGCGGCACAGTCGTCCCTTACGCCTGCGGAACGGTCGCCGCTAAGGATCTTTTTTGTCGTTGACCGGCGGCTGGTGGTTGACGATGTATCACGTCATGCCCAGAGGATCCGCGAAGCACTCACTAATCCACAGGCTCCAGTCCTGGTGGAGGTGCGCGAGGCGTTGTGCAGTAGTTTCCAGGTGAGGGAGCCTCTGCAGGTCTCCATCATGCGCGGCGGCATGTATCGAAGTGATGCCTGGGCAGACGCACCCAACCAGCCTGCGATTTGTGTCTCTACCGTGGATCAACTCGGATCGCGTCTGCTGTTCCGGGGCTACGGAATCAGCGATGGGCGGAAGCCGCTGCACGCTGGACTCATCGGCAATGACTCCCTGATCTTTCTCGATGAGGCACATCTTTCAACCGCTTTTCTCGACACTCTCCGGCAGGTGGTGCGGCTATATCAGAACAGAGACCGGTGGGCCCCCGAGGCTCCCGCACCTGGAATTCAGGTTGTCGCAATGTCAGCTACACTGCCGGGTGCTGAATCCGACCTCACAGACAAAGATCGCGAGCACGGGTTGCTGAAGCTTCGGTTAGGGGCAAGGAAGGTGGCGGAGCTTCGAGAGATCTCCGATCTGGTGGCGGATGCAGCCGCAGCGGCAATCCGACTGGGTGGTATGCCCGGCAGGCAAGTCATTGGAGTAGTGCTCAATACAGTCGGAGCCGCGCGCGCAACATTCGAAAAGCTCCCGCCGGGGGATTCTATACTCCTGACTGGTCGAGTGCGACCCTATGATCGCGATCAATTGCTGCGGGAATACCTTCCTCGAATTCGTGCCGACCGAAAACCGCGTGACTCGGGAAGGTTGTTCGTGGTCGCCACCCAGACGGTGGAAGTTGGAGCGGACCTTGACTTCGACGCACTGGTTACAGAGGCTGCGCCCATCGACTCCTTGCGACAACGCTTTGGGCGTCTTGATCGGCTCGGAGAGTTATTAGAGTCACCGGCAGTCATATTGAAGCCCAGAAAGGCAAAAGCCACTGAAACGATTTATGGTGACGCGGTAGAGCGAACATGGGACTGGCTCACACGCAAAGCACAGAACGGCGCTATCGATTTTGGTGTCAACGCGATGGACTTGCTTGCCCCGGACCCAACTCTACTCAACGAACCCAAACGCGGTCCGGTGCTGTTCCCGATGCACCTCGACGCGTGGGCACAAACCAATCCTTTGCCAAAGCCTGATCCAGATATCGCGCCGTTCCTGCACGGTGCCGGCGCCCAGGAATCGGCCGACGTACAAATTGTCTGGAGAGCGGACTTACCGGAGAACTTGCGCGATTGGAAGGACGTCATTGCCGCGGCACTTCCGGTCAGCACCGAAGCGCTTCCCATACCCATATGGGCGGTCAGATCCTGGTTAGCGCGCAAACCAGTTCTGGCACTGCCTGATCTCGAGGGTATCAACCATGCGGACGCCGAGGACAACTCAGAACGTGAGTACTTGATCTGGCGAGGTCCTGAAACCGTGCCACAAAGACGCCAGGTGCGACCCGGAGACACCGTGGTGGTTCGCTCCATCGAGGGCGGCTGCGACCGATTCGGCTGGAATCCGCTATCAGCCATACCAGTGCGCGACATCGGCGATCAGTGCGCGAATGAGCGGACCCGCAGTTCCGGCGGCCGCTACCATTTACGCATTCACCCTGATGTGCTTTTCCCAGATCGCGCCGATTTGAGGATTGAGTTATGGGAGGCGCTCGAGGCGAAGGCGAAGGATGAACCGGCGGCGGACGAGTGCATCGCAAAATTGCTGACAACCGCCGGAGCGCAGGCTGCGAGCGACGTAGCCTGGCGTGAAGGAGCGAAGCCCTACGGTGCAGGCACCGCCCTCATCGCAACATCGAAATGGATCCGGCGTGCGGAGGAAGCCCCGCCGGTGGAGGCGATCTCCTCCTTACCTTCCGCCGAGCCGAACGAGACAGATGAAGACGATAGCGGGTTGGCTGGAGAAAAAGTGATTACGCTCGCGGTACACACCGCAGGCGTCCGCGACAAAGTGTCCAAGTTTGCCGCAGCCTCCGGTGTGTCGGCGCGCATTTGCTCTGTGATTGATCGGGCGGCGGAGATCCACGATATTGGCAAGCAGGACGGACGATTCCAGATTCTTCTGGACCACGAACGGAACCCTGCGGACGAGCCGCTCGCGAAAAGCAAGCAGCGCCTCCCGGTGAGGGAGTACATGCGGCGGCGCGACGACGAAGCCCAGTATCCCCATAACGCGCGGCATGAGTTCATGTCGGTGGCGTTGGCCGATGCCACAGGAGCGTCTGGAAACTCCGGCGATAGTGATTTGCTGCGTTATCTGGTCGGTACGCACCACGGTTACGGCCGGCCGTTACCTCCATACTGGGCTGAAGGCGAGCATATGGTGAAGGACCGCTCAACCGGCATCGAAGTAAGAGCTGACGCAGCCACCAGCCTGGCGCGCGCAGATCACGGCTGGCCGGATTTGTTTCGACGACTCATGGAACGCTACGGATACTGGGGGCTTGCGTATCTTGAGGTAATGCTGCGCCGCGCGGATTGCGTGCGGTCACGCGAAGAACAGGACAACAAATGAACGCTGTCGAACTTGCCGGGTTGCGGGCTGACTCACCGATTGGCGTGATGGCCGGGTTGGGTGTCCTTCGGATCTGCGACCGCAGGAGACTCTGCCCGGAGCCGCGATTGCATTGGGTAGCATCAGGCGGCTCGTGGCACGCGGTCGTGACTTCAGCCGAAAGACTCTCGAAAGACACCCTCGTTTCCGTGCTGAGTGGCGACGTCCGAAAGGCGTCCGAGCGCGCAAGGAATTGGCAGTGGCCCGAGCAGGCCAAGAGCTTCAAGCGCGGTGAGTTCCTGAAGGTGGCGGAAGACGCCACCGCCGCGGCTTCCTGGCAGGAGCGGGAACAGGTGGATTGGCTTGCAGCCTTTGGCAACGACCTGGCCGTCGATGACGACGACAAAATCGAATCAACTCCGTTCGACATGAGCGTCGCGCGCCAGCGCTTTCCAACAGACGCCGTCAGACTAGCGGAATCGCTGGCAGCCACATGGAAGGGGCAGACGCCCGAAGCTGCATATGAAGAAGCGCTATTTGGGCCTTGGCGATATAAGGACGACCAACACTCATTTGGCTGGGACCCTACGACAATCAAGCTCGGAGCGTTCACCCACAAGGCGCCGACGGTGATGGCCAACACCGGAGTCCGCGCGGCGGTCTGGTTGGCCTTCGAGAGTCTGCCGCTCTTTCCATGTTCCTTCAGTGGCGGGCTCCTTCAGACGCGCGCATTCAGACGCGACGGACGGGCATTTTTCTTCTATTGGCCTGTTTGGGAGAGTCCCATCTCTGTCGCGGCACTCGAGTTGCTCCTTGGCCTGGTGCCGCAAGCAACACAAGAGGAATTGTTGGCTCGTGGTGTGGTCGCCGTGTATCGGAGCGAGCGATTCAAACCAAACAAGTACCTTGCCAGCTTTCGACCGCCGGAGCTTGTCTGGGCAAGTCCCCGGAGACATGGAGGATGAACCACGATGCGCCAATCCTATCTCGTCTGCTATGACATCTGCGATGACAAGCGGTTGCGGCGGGTGTTCAAGACGATGCGCGGCTACGGTGACCATCTTCAGTACTCTGTTTTCGAATGCCAGTTCACATCCAGCGACCTTGTCCGCTGTCGCACTGAACTCGCTCGCCTAATCAACCATGACGAAGATCAGGTTCTCTTCGTCCATCTCGGCCCCGCCGAAGGACGCGGCGACCGAGTCATCACCGCGCTCGGTCTGCCGTACACTGCCATCGACGCGCCGTGCTTCGTAGTTTGAGGTCCACTCCCACATGAGCGCCTTGCCCCTCCCCCTCCCGGAACCGGACGTACAAAGAGAAACGCCAATCGCCCCGCGTCCATCACTGCCCGACTACCTCCCGGCGCGTATGGTCAACGAATTCGTCTACTGCCCTCGCCTCTTCTTCTACGAATGGGTCGAAAGCGTCTTTCGCGAAAGCGCCGACACGCTTGAAGGCTCGGCCCAGCACAAGCGCGTCGACGCCCGCCCGTCCGCGCTACCAGAGCCGAATGAGGCCGCGAAAGGCCAGGGGGACGCCGACAATATCCCCGAAACAATTCATGCCCGTTCCGTCACCCTTTCGAGCGAACGGTTACACGTGATTGCGAAGCTCGACCTCGTCGAAGCGGAAGGCGGCACCGCAACTCCTGTCGACTACAAACACGGCGCACCGCGCGAAGGACCCGACGGCAACATCGAGATGTGGCCCGCCGACCGCGTCCAGATCGCGCTTCAAGCCATCGTCCTCCGCGAGAACGGGTACCAATGTGATGAGGCAGTCGTCTTTTATCAAAAGACCCGGCAGCGCGTGCGCGTTCCTGTGGATGCGGCGCTGATCGCCGAAGCCGAGGAAGCGGTCGCACGCGCATGGGACCTGGCTGGTTACGGCGAGATTCCGCATCCGCTCGTGGATTCGCCCAAATGCGTCGGCTGCTCCTTGAATACGATCTGCCTGCCCGACGAGACGAATCGGCTGACCAGCATCGATGTTAGCGGCGCGGCGCAATTGGGACTATTCGATGCTCCTGAAGCCACGCCGGCACGGAAGCCGCCCGCGAGTGAAGGTGTACAGAAACAGATCCGGCAGCTGATGACGCCGCGCGACGATCTCAAGCCGCTCTATCTGAACACCCAGGGGTTCCGGGTAGGAAAGTCGGGCGAGGTTTTGCAGGTGAAGGACAAGGACAAAACCGTGCAGGAGGTGAGGATTGGCGAGATCTGCCAGGTGAATCTGTTGGGCAACATCCAGATTTCGACACAGGCCGTCCAGTCGCTGTGCGAGGCGGGCGTGCCGGTGTCGTACTTCTCCATGGGTGGCTATTTCTACGGCATCACCACCGGCATGAACACAAAGAATGTCGCGCTGCGTCGGTCGCAATTCCGGCTGGCGGATTCGGAGTGGTTCGCGCTCTCCCTCGCGCGGACACTGGTCGCGGGCAAGGTTCGCAATCAGCGGACGATGCTGCAGCGCAACCATATTGAGCCAACAAAGTCGTCACTGGGCCTCATGAAGGCGATGGCGGACCGTGCCGAGCGGGTAGAGAGTCTGGAGTCGTTGCTGGGAATCGAGGGAACGGCAGCGCGGGCGTACTTCGAAGAATTTGCCGGGATGATCAAGCCTGGCGACGAAGTGGTGTCGGCAGCCAACGGATTCTCGTTTGATTTCGAGGGACGGAACCGCCGTCCCCCTCGCGATCCGGTAAATGCACTGCTGTCGCTGGCTTACAGCATGCTGGCGAAGGATTTGACCGTCGCGTGCTATTCGGTGGGATTCGATCCTTATATGGGTTTCTATCACCAGTTGCGCCATGGGCGTCCGGCGCTGGCGCTGGACTTGATGGAGCCGTTTCGTCCATTGATCGCGGATTCCGCCGTGTTGAGCGCGATAAACACGAGGATGGTCACGGAAAGGGATTTCGTCCGCGTAGGAGGATCGGTGGCGCTGGCGCCTTCGGGACGGAAGGGGTTCTTCCGCGCATATGAGTTGAGAATGGACACACTGGTGACGCATCCGCTGTTCGACTATCGGGTGAGCTACCGGCGCTTACTGGAGATTCAAGCTCGGCTGCTGGCACGGGTGATCGAGGGCGAGATCTCGGCATACCCGGTTTTCGTAACGCGCTGAGCGGTTCGAGCGGTGCGATGATGTGAAAAGGCCGGGGGTCGCTCGCGCTACGCAAGTTGTTAAGGAAGCGAGAGATGTCAGAGGGTCTTGACCGGAGGTGGGACGTTCGGAATAGGGAATTCGGGGCCGCTCGCGATGGCGTGCGAAGGTCATTGAAAATTGAACAACATAGCGGGGGAGCTATTTCCCCGGCTGATCAGCCGGGGCCTAATTGAAGG
>JBEKPY010000092.1:0-51127 GCA_049520275.1 Bryobacteraceae bacterium | reverse complement strand
CGAGCCGGACCCGGCCTCCAGCAGCATTCAACGTCTGCTCGCCGACGGCCGTGCGCACGTTTTCGTGGCCGGCAGCGACCTCGATGTGGTGGATGCCGGCGGAAACGAGTGCGCCCTCAGCGGAGGCGACGCCATTCAGCTCAATCCCGATCAGACCGCGCCGGACGCAACGGCCGCGAAGCTCACCGTGCTGGCGAGCAAGGGTGGCAGGGAGTGCCCCAGGGGCGACGCGGTTGCGATCCAGCTTACCGACCTGCAGGAGATGCAGAACCACATGCGCCAGACAATCGATCAGGGCATGCAGGAGCTGCAGCAGAAGCAGGGCCAGGGCGGGCTGCCCGCGGCGCCTGTAGCCGCGCGGACCGCGCCCGTCCAGTCGGCTATGGCTGCCGCTGCCCCGCCGCCGCCGCCCCAAAGCGAAGTTTCCGCCGAAATCAATCAGCAGTCGCGACAAGCGGACGCTGCGGAGAAGGAGGCAGGCGGCGCAGCCGCAGGACCTGCAGAAAACAGCGCGCCCGCCCCGCCCGTTGAGCCCACAAACATCTCGGCGGGTAAAACCATCGACCAGGTCACTGGAGCGCTCGGGCAGCCGGCCAAGATCGTCAATCTCGGGGCCAAGAGGATTTACGTGTACAAGGACATGAAGGTGACTTTCGTGAACGGCAAAGTCACGGACGTGCAGTGATTCGCGGAGAGCGGGAACACACTCGATCTCGCAACGTGCCCTGAACGCCAATCCAAGGTCCGGCGCATCGTGAGGGGGAGTCGCGGCTAAAGCTGAGGGTCGAGCTGCCCGATACTACAGGAGATGGCCGAATCTCTGCGCCAGCGGCTGGACCTCCTGCGGCGCGTTCAAAATGACGACGGGGGCTGGGGGTATTTTCCCGGCAGGCGATCCTGGCTGGAGCCGACGGCGTACGCGATGCTGGCGCTGGATGGGCGCGCGGACCGGGCGGCGCTGGAGGGGGCGTGGCGCCTGCTGGAAAGCTGGCAACTGCCCGACGGAAGCTGGCGGCCGGGGGCCGACGTGGCGGGTCCGGGAACGTGGGTCACGGCGCTTGGCGTCCACCTCTGCTGCCTGCGCGGGAAGTTCGACGACCGCTTCACGAACGGCGTCCGCTGGTTGTTGAGCACCCAGGGGCGCGAGGGCAACTGGCTGGCGCGGGTGATGGCCGCCATCCAGCCGACGGGAGCGGACAACGACCTGACGCACCACGGCTGGCCGTGGCTGCGCGGTACGTCTTCCTGGGTGGAACCCACGGCGCAGACCATCGTCGCGCTGCGGCTGGCGGCGGCGCATTACCCCGGCGTGGAGGCGCGCGTGCGCGACGCGGAGGAGCTGATCCTCACGCGCAAGTGCCGCGACGGAGGCTGGAATTATGGAAGCCGCCGGGCGCTGGGCATCGACCTTCCCTCGTATCCGGAGACCACCGCGCTGGCGCTGCTGGGATTGCAGGCACGGGGCGGCGAACTGGGCGCTGAGATTGCTCACGCGCGCGGGCTGTTGCAGCAAACGCGATCGCGGCTGGCGCGGGCGTGGCTCTCCATCGCGCTGCGGAATCTGGGAGAGGAGACGCGGGCGCCGGACGGGGAGCCGGACGGCGATATCCTGCTGGCCGGACTCGAAGCGATGGCGCATCCGGAGGGCAATCGTACGGCGTTTCGCGTGCCTCGGGAAGCGGGGCGCGCGTGAACCGGAGGACATTCATGGCGTTGACGGGGGTGGCGGCCGGCGCGGGGTACCTGGGGGTGCGCGCGTCGCGAACCGGGGAAGGCGGACCCGAGCCCGGTCCGCCGGGCAAGTCCGCGGTGGTGGTGCTCAAGACCGCGTCCTATGCCGGGGACCTGACGGCGAAGATCCTCGAGGGCGCGCGCTTGTGCGGCCTCGACGTGCGCGGCAAGCGGGTTCTGTTGAAGCCGAATCTGGTGGAGTTCGATTCGGCCACGGCGATCAACACCGATGTCGCGGTGGTGGCGGCGGCGCTGGCGGCGTTCCGTTCGCTGGGTGCGGCTGAAGTGCGCATCGGCGAGGGGCCGGGGCACCGGCGGGACACGCTCGGGCTGGCCGAAGAGGCCAGGTATCTGCACGGCATACACAATTTCGAGGGCATGTTCACGGATTTGAACCGTGACGACGTCCGCGCGGTGGAGAATTTCGCGGGAGAGCGCTTCTACTTTCCACATAGTGCGCTCGGCGCGGACCTGATTGTGTCGCTGGCGAAGATGAAGACGCACCACTGGGCCGGCGCGACGCTCTCCATGAAGAACCTGTTCGGCCTGGTGCCGGGATCGGTCTACGGATGGCCCAAGAACAAGCTGCATTATGTGGGCATCCCGCGCGCGATCACCGAGCTGAACCGCACCTTCCGGAACACGTTCGGGCTGGTGGACGGCATCGTGGGCATGGAGGGCAACGGGCCGATTCAGGGACGGCCGAAGCCGGCGGGCGTAATCGTGATGGGGCGGGATCTGGCGGCCGTCGATTCCACGTGCTGCCGCATCATGGGCATCGATCCGGCGAAGGTGGAGTACCTGCGGCTGGCCTCCGCGCTGGGGCATGTACGGGAGGAAGCGATCGATCAGCGCGGCGAACAACCGCCAGCCGTGCGCACGGATTTCGAACTGATCGCGCAGTTCCGGAATCTGCGGCTGGCGTGATAGCGGGAGGCCGGGGACTCGGCCAGAGGGCAGCAGGCGCGAGCGCTGCCCAGCAGAGTGGCGGAGCCGCGATAGGCCAATACCGACCTTGCCCGGCATAGGGAGACCGCTGCGGCCCTGGCCACGGCCGGCTACGGGCCTGCCCCGCTTCGCATCGTCACGGGCTGCGACGATTCAGGCGGCGCTTCCGACCAGCGACGCCAGTTGCCGCGCGATATCGTTCAGACACTGCGATTGCGCGGTCAACTGCTGGGATGCCGCGGCGCTCTCGCTGGCGCTGGCCGCGGCCGTCTGGGTGACCTGTTCCATCTGGACGATGGCCGTGGCCATCTGCTCGATGCCGCGCGCCTGCTCCTGACTGCCCGAGTTTACCTCGTCCACCAGGCGCCTGATCTTCGTCGACTCCTCGGTGAGCGTCTGGATGGACGCGGCCACCTGATCCACTCTGGCCTTGCCTTCACCGGCCCGGGCGATGGAATCTTCGATAAGCGGCGCCGTATCATGGGCGGCCGAAGCGCAACGCTGCGCCAGGTTTCTGACCTCGTCGGCCACCACGGCGAAGCCCATACCGGCCTCGCCGGCTCGCGCCGCTTCCACCGCGGCGTTCAGGGCGAGGATGTTGGTCTGGAAGGCGATCTCGTCAATTATGCGGATGATCTTCGCGATCTTGTCGCTGGAGGAGCCGATCCCCTGCATGGCCGCTATGGTTTGTTGCAGCGTGCCGTTGGCTTCCATGCAGTTCGCGTGCGACTGTTCCACAAGCCCGGCTACGATTCCCGAATTCTCGCTGTTCCGGCGGGCCATGGCACTGATCTCATGACCGGACGCGGAGGTCTCTTCGAGGGAAGCGGCCTGTTCGGAAGTCCCCTGGGCCAGAGACTGGGCCGAGGTGGAGACCTGGGTGGCCGCGTCCGCGATCTCCCCGGCACCGTCGAGGAGCCGCTGTACCGTGCCGCGCAGGACGCGGTTGAGGCGCCGGACCAGAGCGATGGTGAACGCGGCCAGCAGCGCGAATCCGGTCGTCAGAACGGCGACGATGACGGTGCGCTGATGCTGGACAGAGGCCTTCTCGGCCTCGGATACCTGCTGTGCCCGCGTGCTGAGATGGCTGACCACTTTGTCCATCAGCTCCGTGAGCGGGCGTTCCTGCCCTTTCAGCATGGCGTCGACATCGCGCTGGTTGTTGCCGCCGGCGCCGACAAAGAGGCTGAGACCGGCAGCGTAACTGGCATTGAGTTTGTCCCAGGCCTGCTGGAAGCCGTTGAGCAGATCGGCCGCCGGGGGATCGGTCACGCTGGCCCGGAGTCTCTCGAGTGCGTCCTGCACGATGCCCTGTTCCTTGCGAAACGCTCTGGTGTGCGTGTCCAGGGCCTGTGCGTCGTAGCCGCGGAGCAGGATGCAGTTCCACTCCTGCCGCTGTGTTTTGAGATGAAGTTGAATGAATCGGGCCGATTCCGCCTGACGAACTTCGTGACTGATCACCCGGTCGTAGTCCGCGCTGACCGCCGTGACATGATAAAGCAGAAAAGCAAAGCCGCCGGCGCTGAGCAGCCAGCTCAGGCCCACCAGCAGCCAGATCGAAGTTCCGACCGTTCGGTTCCTCATGATTCAGACCTTTCGGGGATTTGCCCGGCCGTGAATGGCAGCACAGCCGGATGTAGACCGCGCTATAAGACCTTATCGGTCTGGCATCGGGGTTTGTCTAGCGTTTGTTTCAGTGCCCGAGCCGGCGCTGGCAGACGCAACGGCCGGTAAAGCCTCGAAGGCGCATTGCGTCTGCCCTGTCCTCTCGCGCATATCCACTGAGTGGTTAGTGGACACGCTTACCATCGAGAAACTCAACCACGAAGTAGGGGTAAGTGTAGTTAGCGCCTTTCCCCACTTTGTCGATGAACTCGCCCGCTATCAGGTGGCCAACACCCGCGCCAACGTGCACCTCCCGGCTGATTTCGTACCAGGTGTAAGCGTCGAATTCGTTGCCGATGTGCGTGCCGGATTTTCCTTTGGCGTCGCGCAGGACGACGCCGCCCGAGGTATTGTACAGCGCGTCCGTGGCGCTGGCCAGCCAGAAATCGAGATACTGGCCGGTCACCGACCAGCGGCGATGCGGAACGACGGTGACGCCTCCGCGGCCGGCCACGATGTTCTGCCAGCCGAACTGATCGGAAATGCCGAAGCGGTCGTGGGCGCTGGGGTACATGGTGTCGAAGGTTCCATGCATGCCGTCAGCAGGATTGTGGTCGCCGGAAGCGTAGTCGTAGCCGGTGAAGAAGCGCGGCTTCCAACCGAGAGAAGAGATGGTATAGCCGGCGCCTTCTGTTGTGGCCCAGGACCTGATGGTGTTGGGACCGGCCGAGCCTCCCTCGCGGATGACTTCCGCGCGGTAGTCGAAATCCCCGATTTCACTGCCGGCAAGGCGCAGCCCGTAGGCCTGCTCGTCCAGATGGCCCGTTTTCACTTTAGCGGTGGTCTCGATGGCCACGCTGGGTTCCACGCGCCAGAGCACGAACGGCTCAATGCCGGATCTCGGGATGGTGTGCGTAATCGTTCCGTACGCGCCGTAGATGTTGTTGCCCTCCAGGTGATGGCTGATCCCCTGGATAAGCGGGTTGACCACGGAGGCGGCGAACAGGGACACGCGGAAGTCATCCACATGAACATTGGTGACCACCGCGTCGAAGGAGCGCGCCTGGTCGCGCCACTCCGAGTTGCCAATGATGGTGTTGTTGAAGTCGAGAATCTGCCGGCCGACGCGCAGCGTGACTGGCTGGGTTTCCGGATCGCCCAGCTCGGCATAGGCGAGTTTCAGGTCCCATCGCACGGTGTTGGGAGGGCCGATCGGCGGGTTCTGGAGGAAAGATCGCGCATCCTGTACCTGCCCCACCACCTTGAACCAACCCGTCGGCCGTATGATCACACCGAGGCGGAAGCGGTTGAGCAGATAGGAATCGTCATTGCCCGGCTTGAAACCGCTGCCCTGATAGCCTTCGAAACGGAAGCGTTCGTCGAGCCCGAACTGAAGCCACCTGGGCAACTGGTCGTTGAGCAGGCCAACAGGCCGGAGATCGGGGGTGTCGTACGGGCCGGTGGCGATCAAAGGGGAGGACGCCGGCCCGCCAATGGGCGTGCGGAACGAGTCCGATCCCAGCGCAAGGATTTTATCGTACTGCGCGTAAAGCTGGCCACCGCCAGCCGAGAGCAGGAGAGCCGCAACGGCAAAGAGAAAGCTGCGACCTCCGGAAATCCTGAAGAGCGAAACATCTGCCATGGTCCCATCCTTTCGGTACTGGTGCGGTTGGTAGTGCGGTCTCGCTCCAGTGAACTGGTCGCGCCACGTCTTAATTCATTTATCGGCGACACACGCGAAAGCCTTTAGTGGCTTCGGCGCTCGGCCCGCGATGACTGGGGGAAGGCGAGTTTTCGGTAAGAATGCGCGACCCCGGGAAGGGCGCGTCGCTCAGTTCATGCAGCCGCATCATTGAGTCGCCGGAGCAAGGCCTCAGACGGCACTTCCGACAAGGACCGCCAGTTGCCGCGCGATCCCGTCCAGACACCGCGATTGCGCCGTCAACTGCTGCGCCGCCGCGGCGCTCTCGCTGGCGCTGGCCGCCGCCGTCTGGGTGACGTGCTCCATCTGGGCGAGGGCGATAGCCATCTGCTCGATGCCGCGCGCCTGCTCCTGGCTGCCCGAGTTCACCTCTGCCACCAGGTCTCTGACCTGCAGCGACTCGTCGGTGAGAGTTCGTATGGACCGGGCCACCTGATCCACTCTGGCCTTGCCCTCGCCGGCGCGGGCAATGGAATCCTCAATGAGCGGGGCCGTATCGCGTGCGGCCGAGGCGCAGCGTTGCGCGAGGCTTCTGACCTCGTCGGCCACCACCGCGAAACCCATACCGGCCTCGCCGGCCCGCGCGGCTTCCACCGCGGCGTTCAGGGCAAGGATGTTGGTCTGGAAGGCGATCTCGTCGATGATGCGGATGATTTTGGAGATCTTGTCGCTGGAGGCGCCGATTCCCTGCATGGCCACCATCGTCTGCTGCAGCGTGTCGTTGGCTTCCATGCAGTGCGCGTGCGACTGCTGCGCCAACCCCGCCACGAGTCCGGAATTCTCGTTGTTCCGGCGCGCCGTGGCGCTGATTTCATGACCGGACGCGGAGGTCTCCTCGAGAGAAGCGGCCTGTTCGGAAGTGCCCTGCGACAGGGACTGGGCCGAAGTGGAGACCTGCGCGGCCGCCGCCGCGATCTCCCCGGCGCCTTCGAGGAGCTGCCTGACCGTGCCGCGCAAAACGCGATTGACGCGCCGCACGAAGCCGATAGTGAACGCGGCCAGCAGCGCGAATCCGGTGAGCACGACCGCAATGATGACGTTGATGACGGCCTTCTGGGCGGCGGGCATCTGCAGCGCCAGGGCGCTCAGACGGTCGACGACGCTGTCCAGCAAATCCGTAGGCGAGCGATCCTGACCCTTCAGCATGGCGTCGACCTCGTGCGGATTGTTGCCGGCAGCGGCGACAAACAGCTTGAGGCCAGCGTCGTAGCCGGTGTTAAGTTGCTCCCATGCCTGCTCGAATCGATTGAGCAGATCGCCCGCGCGTGGGTCGCTCACGTTAGCCCGAAGTCCCCGAAGCGTATCACGGACGAGACCTTGTTCGTTGCGGAAACCGTTGGAGTGCTTTTCGAGAGCCTGGGCGTCGTAGCCGCGGAGCAGGATATCCTTCCACTCCTGAACCTGTTTCTTGAAATGAAGCTGCAGGATGCGCGACGATTCCGCCTGACGGACCTCGCGGTTCAGCAACCGTTCGTAGCCGGCGTTCAGCGAGGTGGAGTGATAAATAAGAAAAGTAACGGCTCCCGCACTCAGGAGCCAGCTCAAGCCGACTAACAGCCAGATTGAGCTCCCAACAGTTTGATTCTTCATGGGTTAGAAGTTTGCCATTCAGGCGTTGCCAGGTTCGGAATTGCACTACATAACCTTATCGAATCTATGTAGTCGGGGATTCAGCAATTCTTATGGTTTCTCCGGCCAGGCGTGCTTTGGGTAGCGCCGGCTGAGGTCCTTTCTCACCTGCGGATACAGCCGTTCCCAGAAGCCGGAGAGGTCGGTGGTGGTCTGCACCGGCCGGTGGTTCGGGGCAAGCAGGTGGATCACCAGCGGTACCCTGCCATTGGCAATGCGCGGCGTCTCGCGCATGCCGAAGAAGTCCTGCAGGCGCGATTCGATCCACGGCGGCTGGCCCGCAGCATAGTGCACGCGCACGGTGCGGCCCCCGGGGAGACGAATGCGCAGCGGCGCGATTTCGTTCAACAGCCGGGCGCCGGCCAGCTTTTCGAGCGCGGGAATCAGACCCGGCGCGGCGATGGTTTTCAGTTCGGCGAAGCTGCGCAGGCCGCGGCAGAGATCGCGCAGCGCCGCGTGGACATCCACATCCGCCAGCGGACGTACCGCTCCGTGCTGGGCGGCGAAGGATACGCGGGCGAAGAAAGCGCTCAGCTCGCCGGCATCGACGAAGCGTTCGAGGCCCGCTTCGAGGGCCCTGGCGGCCAGCAGCTCGGCGGCGACCTCGGGCTCGGGCAGCCCGCCGCGGGTCTCTTCAATCACCAGCTCGTCGTAAAGCAGCGCGCTGACCGCTTCCACGCGCTCGGCGGCGCGGTTCCACTCGGCGGCGTTGCGCTCGCGCACGAGGTGGGGAAAGAGATCGACCAGCCAGCCGGAGCGCATCGGGCTGAACAGGCGCACCAGCGGTAGGCCGCGCTCGGGCCGTTCCTCGATGTCCAGGGCTACGAGGAACTCGGTCCCGGTTTCGCCGAGAAGCTCGGCCGAGCCTCCGCTGGCGAGGAGCAACTGAGTGCCTGCGCGCCGGCGAGCCACGCGGTCTGGAAACGCGCTGAGAATGGTGACGGGCAGAGCGTCGCCGGAGGGTTGGTGCGTCGAATTCGGTGTGTCCCCGATTTCCCGGCGGATCTGGTGGTACGTGCGCTCGACGGTGGGGTCTTTGACGGAATCGAGGACGTGCAGGAGATTCGGATCGTCGGCGCGCACGCCAACGCTCAACAGGGCGGCCGCGCGGCACGCTTCGCCGGCGACGCCGCGCGATGCGCCCTCCAGAGCCAGACGGGCGAGGCGTGGATGCAGGGGCAGGCCGGCCATGCGACGTCCCAGCGGCGTGACCGCGCCGTGCTGAATCGCGCCCAGACGCTCCAGCAGCGCTTCGGCCGTCTGGATGGCGGCGGCCGGGGGCTGCTCCAGCCAGGGCAGGGAAGAGATGCGCGGGAAACCCATGGCGTAGAGGTCCAGGCAGAGTTGCGAGAGCTCGCGGCGGGCGATCTCCGGCGGATGGCGATCGGGGCGGCGGGCGAAATCGTCCGCCGAATAAAGGCGGATCACGCGACCGGGACCGGTGCGTCCGGCGCGGCCCGCCCGTTGCGCCGCCGAGGCCTTGCTGACACGCGCGATGCGCAGGACCGGCAGGCCGCTCCACGGGGAGTCTGCGGCCACGCGCGCGAGGCCGCTGTCCACCACCGCCCCGACACCCTCCACGGTGATGGAGCTTTCCGCCACGTTGGTGGAGAAGATGGCTTTGCGCCGGCCGGACGGGGTAACCGCGCGGTCCTGCTCGGCCGCGGACAGGTCGCCGTGCAGGGGCAGCAGCAACAGATCGCGGACTCGCGCCGTGTTCTGGCAGGCGCGGATGGCTCTTCGGATTTCCGCGGCTCCGGGCAGGAACACCAGGATGTCGCCGCCACGCGGATCGCGGACCAGACGCTCCACCGCGCCGGCCACCTGCTCTTCGAGGGGCGCCGCCGAGTAAGGCAGATGCTCGATGGCGACATCGAACAGGTGTCCTGCGGAACGGATGGCCGGGCAATCGAGGAATTCCGCCAGGGAGGCGGTGTCGAGCGTGGCGGACATCACCACCAGACGCAGATCCGGGCGCGCGGTCTGTTGCAGGTGGCGAAGCAGAGCCAGGGCGAAGTCGGTGTCGAGATGGCGCTCGTGAAACTCGTCCAGCACGACGACGCCGACGCCGTCGAGGCGCGGATTGGCGAGGAGCTGGCGCGCCAGCACGCCTTCGGTGAGGAATCGCAGGCGGGTGCGCGGACCGGCCACTTTCTCAAAGCGGACCTGATAGCCGACGGTGTCACCGGGCTTCTCGCCCAGCTCGGCGGCCACGCGGCGCGCCGCCATGCGCGCGGCAATGCGGCGCGGCTCCAGCACCAGCACGTTGCCGGGGAAGCGCAGAAGAGCGGGGGGCACGCGCGTGGTCTTGCCCGCGCCCGGCGGCGCTTCGATCACCAGGCTGGGCGAGCGCTGGAGCGCCTCGACGATGCGCGGAAGGAGCGGATCGATGGGGAGCGGGGGCAATCAGTAATTCGGGCGCGGGAAGGCGGGCGGCTGGTCGCGGAACAGCTCCTCGGTGGGCGGCGAGAGAAGCACCCAGAGACCATATATGCCCAGAGCGGTGCCGAAGGGAACGTGGAGCAGCTCGATGGCGGAAAGCACGATGGTCAGCATGCGCGACCAGGGGCGGAGCTTGAGCAGTCCGATGCCGGCGATGAGGCCGGGCACCGCCAGAACCAGGATGATGACGCATACCACGGTTCCGATGATGCCGAGCACGGCCACGGCGGTGGTGCGATCGACATTGGTGGTGTCGGAGGCGACGCCGACTACGCCGGCGATGCCACCGAATATAAGCAGGACAATCAGTGCGCCGGCGATGCCGAGGGAACTGAAGACGATGTGGAGAATGCCGAGGATGCGGACATGATCGCGCATAAGTGGCTCCGGATGTCCTCTATAGTATCCGAATTCGGCCACGCCGGCACGCCCATGGGTGAAGGGGGCGGCCTGAGAGGCCGCCGCAGGCCGAGGGCCAGGCCGAGGGGCGCCAGGCCGGCTTGAAAGCCGGCTGCGGGCAGGATTGCCCGCCCCACAAACTCAGAGAATCAACCACTTGCCAGACAGGCTCAAAAGTTAAGTGCCATTGGGCCGAGGGCCTGCCCCACATCGAACCGCATCTCTCTCTCACGAGACAATGTACGATTAACAATAACTATGCTCGCTAAAGTCTGGCCTCTGGCGCTGCTCTGCTGCGGCGCGTTCGGGCAGGAGCACAAACCACTCACCGTGGCGGCGGCGGCCAACCTCACCGACGTCTTCGCCGAAATAGCGACGAAGTTCCAGACGCAGACCGGGATCGCCGTGGTCTACAGCTTCGGCGCTACCGCCAATCTCGCCATGCAGGCGGAGCACGCGGCCCCGTTCGACGTGTTCGCCGCCGCCGATGTCGCGCACGTCGAGCAACTGGACAAGGAGGGGCTGCTCGTCGCCGGCTCGAAGGCCGTCTACGCACGCGGGCGGCTGGTGCTGTGGATGCCGCCGGCGAGCCGCGCGCACGTTAGCCGGGTTGAGGATCTGAAGGACGACGACGTGAAGATCGTGGCCATCGCCAACCCGAAGCTGGCGCCCTATGGCGCGGCTGCCGTGGAATCGCTGCACAAGCTCGGCCTGTGGAGCGCCGTGGAGCCGAAGGTGGTGTACGCGGAGACCATCAGCGCCGCGAAACAGTTCGCCGCCACCGGGAATGCCGACGCGGCGTTCACGGCGTACTCGCTGGTGCTCCACTCGGGCGGGAATACGATCGAGATTCCCGGGAACCTGCATGCCCCTATCGACCAGGCGGTCGCCATTCTGCGATCATCCGATCAGCAGGGCGCGGCGCGCCAGTTCGTGCAGTTCCTGCTGGGTGCACCGGGCCGGGAGATGCTGGAGCGATATGGATACGAGTTGCCCCGTTGAGAACAGAGTGGCCGAACTGCGGCGCAGGCGGGGCATCGCGGCGGCAGAACTGGCCCGGCTCAGCGGCATCGGGAGGCCCACCATTTACGCCATCGAGGCGGGCAAGTACATCCCCAACACGGTGGTGGCGCTGCGGCTGGCGCAGATCCTCGAAAGCACGGTGGAGGAACTGTTCCGGGTGGCGGACACGAAGAAGGCGAAGCGGCCGACAGCTTCGGCGGAGCTGATCTCGTCCGGCGATCTCACGCGCGGGGCGGCGGTGCGATTGTGCCGAGTGGGGGAACGCCTGCTTGCCGTGGCGTCGCCGGTGGATGCGTGGCAATTGCCGCCCGCCGACGCGGTTCTCGATGCGGGCGGCTCAGGTGGGCGGCGGGCCACCGTCGCGTGCTTCGACGATAGCGAGGCGCCCGACGGCCTGCTGCTGGCCGGCTGCGATCCCGCGGTTTCCATTGTCGCGCGGCACCTCGAGCGAAGCGGGGCCGAACTCGTGCCGGTGCGGTCCAACAGCTCCGAAGCGCTTCAGCTCCTGCGGCGGAGGAGGGTACACATCGCGGGCACTCATCTGCCCGATCAGGCCGGTGTGACGCGCATGTTCGGCGCCGGCTCCATCGCCGTAATCGCGTTCGGAACCTGGGAGGAAGGGCTGCTGGTGGCGCCGGGCAATCCGCGCGGGATTGGGGGCGCCGCGGACCTCAGCCGTGCCGGCGTTCGCCTGGCCAACCGGGAGCCCGGCTCGGCCAGCCGGCTGCTGCTGGACGCGGAACTGAAGCGCGCAGGCGTGCGACAGGCCGACGTGACCGGTTACGACCACGCTTTTCCGGGACATCTGCCGGCCGCGCAACAGGTGAAGTGCGGTCTGGCGGAGTGCTGCGTGGCGACGAGGTCCGCGGCGCTCGCGTGCGGCCTGGAGTTCCATTCGCTGGCAAGCAGGCGCTACGATCTGGTGCTAAGAACGGAACACCTCGGCCTCGCCGCAGTGGACCGGCTGCTGAATGTCCTGACCAGCGCCCGGTTTCGCCGGGAACTCGAAGCGGTGGCGGGCTACGACGTGCGCGAGACCGGCCGGCGGGTGGTTTAAGGGCGATACCGTTCACTTTGCGTGCAAGGGACACGCGGCGACAGCCGCGTCCCCTCGGTACCGGGCAAAAACGCGGCTCACGCCGCGTGTCCCACCAGCGGACGAAGCGCAAAGTGAACGGTATTGGGTTTGACAGCGGCCTACCTCGCGCGCAGGGCCGCGATAATCTGCCGGTTCGCCGCGTTGCGCGCGGGCAGGAAGCCGCCGGCTGCGCCGATGAACAGCGCGAACAGCATGCCGTACAACATCACGTGCGGGTTCACGTTGAAGTTGAAGGTGAAGTGGCTCCAGGTGGTGAAGCTTCCGACGTCGGTGTTGATGTAGTTGAGCGGGAGCGCCAGGACGCAGCCCACCATGCCGCCGAGCACCGCCAGAAACACCGACTCCAGAACAAAGCTGGAAAGGATGGAGCCGCGGGAGAAGCCCAGCACGCGCAAGGTGCCGATCTCCGCCGAGCGGCGCGCCACCGCCGCGTACATGGTGTTCATGGCCGCGAAAACGCTGCCCACAGCCATGATGATGGCCACCAGCACGCCCATGAACTGGATGGGCGCGGCGTCTTTCATCTGGTCGTTGTAGTATTGCCGCTCGGGCTGCGCGAGTACGTTGAAACGCGGGTCCTTCTCGAGCCGCCGCTCCATGTCCCGTTCCTGGCCGGGCTCGGCGCGCAGAAGGACGGAGCTGAGGTAGTCGGCACGGCGGTCGTCGGAGCTGATCTGGTTGAGGTCCACCCAGAGTTCGCCGTTGAAAACCGAACGGCCGCCGTCGAGGACGCCCACCACGGTCCAGGTGCCGTTGGCGCGGCCGAATCGCAGGGTCTGGCCGATGTGCGCGGACGGGAAGCGGCCGGCCAGCGATTTGCCCACTACGACTTCGCGCTTGCCGGTCTGGAACCAGCGTCCCTCGGCGAGGTGGACCTGGTCGCGCAGGTCGAAGCCGATGGGCGTGATGCCGCGGACGTTGACGTTCATATCCTCTCCGCCGGGGCTGGCCAGATTGATGATGGTAACCATCTCCAGCGAAGCCAGCGGCTGCCCCGAAGCGTTCCTCACGATGCCGGGCATAGTCTTGATGTCCTGATAGTTCGCGCGGGTGATGACGCTGGTGAGCTCGGATGTGGAGCCCTTGCGCATCACCAGCACGTCGTTGGGATTGCCGGCGACCTCGAAGGACGTGTGCAGGCCCTGGACCAGCGCCAGGACGGAGACGAGTACGGCGACGCTGAGAGCCGTGCCGAGGGCCGTCATAAGAGTGGTGACGCGGCGGACGGCGAGGTTGCGGACGTTATAGGAGAGCGGTATGGGCATGAAAGGGTCCCTCAATCGGCCAGGCGAAGACAGTCGATAATGCCGCGCCGCGCCGCCCCCCAGGCGGGCACGAACGAGCTGGCCGCTCCCACCAGGATGGCAAGAAACCCGCCAAACAGGGCCAGCACAGGCGAGATCTGGAGCGAATGCAGGCTGATCAGGGAAGCCGCCCGCATGTCGCGCAAGGCCGCGACCACGGCTTCGGAAAGTCCAAAGCCCAGGGCGCCGCCGATCACGGCAATCACGATGGATTCTCCGAGGATCAGGAACAGAATATTGTCGCGCGTGAAGCCGAGCGTCTTCAGGATTCCGATCTCGGCGACGCGCTCGCGCACGCTCATGGCCATGGTGTTGGCCGAAACCAGCAGAACGGTGAGCGTCAGCGCGCCGCACACCGCCAGCAGGAACAACTTCACGTTGCCCAGGAAGGAGATGATGGAGAGCGCGAAGCTGGTCTCGCTCTCGGTCTTCGTCTGTGTGTCGGAGTTGCGGAACATGTCGTCCACGGCGCGGGCGATGGGGGTCACCGACGCCGGGCTGTCCGCCAGAAGCTGGTACATCAGCGCAAAGCTCTCGTTTCCGTGGAACGCCGCCTGGTTCAGATACTCCCACTGGAAGAACATGGTCTCGTTGTTGCGCTCGCTGGTATAGATGCCGCGGACGATGAAGTTCATGGTCACATTGAAGATGTCGCCGACGAGGATGACGTGGTCGCCGATTTTGAGTCCGAGGCGGTCGGCCAGCCTCTTGCCGAGGATGCAGGAGTTTCGCTCGTGCGCGAAGGCGTACTTTTCGGCGCCGGTGAGATGGTAGTCGGGATGGACGATGTAGAACATCTCCGGCTCCACGCCGAAGCGGGCGAAGGCGTTGTTGGGGTCGCGCGCGTCCTTGTAGGTGCCGCCGAAATAGTCGTAGGTGGTGACCGCGCGCACGCCGGGTATGGCGCGGATGCGGTTCTCGAAGGAGAGCGGCATGGGCTGGGTGAAGGAGATACGATTGCGGACAATGAGGCGCAGAGCCTGATCGGGCGTGGACTGGTGCAGATAGAACATGCTGTACATGGCCATCAGGACCCCGAGCATGCAGAACGAGGCGGCGATGCTCAGGATGGTGAGGATGCTGCGGCGGCGATTGCGCACCGCGTTCCGGAGGATGAGCGAGATGAGGGCCACGATACTATTGTCAACGAAGGCGGGGGCGGGAATGTTCCGTGGTGGCGCTTAATCGGGAGGATGCCTGGAACGCCCGGCTGAAGTTGAGGCATTACTTACCATTTTCCCGTTCGCGCTGAAAATGGTAGGATTCGAACTGCGCGAGTTCGTCCGACGCGTCACCTGAGGGGCGGAATACAGCCCTGATGTGGGACAAGGAGCGAGCGCAATGCATGTCACCTGCCGGTTTCTGTCCGCAATCCTGTTTGCGATTCTCACCAACCAGGCCGCCGAACCGTTGAAAGAGCAGTCCGCGCCGGCGAGTCCGGTGAACCACTCCGCTCACGCCAGCGTGAGCCCGGATTACGGGAAGCTGCCGCTGGACTTCGAGCCCAACATGGGCCAGACCGATGCGCGTGTGCGCTTTCTGGCGCGCGGCGGCGGGATGACCGCCTTCTTCACCGATACCGAAACCGACATGGTGCTTAGCCGAGGCCGGCCGTCGAAAGCAGCGGCCATGCCGGGTCGGCGGGAGGCGCCGGCGGGCGACGTGGAGCGGACGGTGGTGCGGATGAAGCTGGCGGGGGCGGTGCAGCCGCGAGAGATCACGGGCGTGGAGAAGCTGCCCGGCATCAGCAACTACTTCATTGGCAACGATCCGGCAAAGTGGCGCAGGGACGTGCCGCATTACGCGAGTGTCCGCTACGCAGGCGTGTACCCGGGCATCGACGTGGTGTGGTACGGCAACCAGCGCCGGCTGGAATACGACTTTGTGATCGGGCCGGGCGCCGACCCGAAGCAGATCCAGGTGGCGTACGAGGGAGTGGACTCGCTGCGGGTAGACGCGAACGGCGGTCTGGTGCTGCGCACGGCGCTGGGCGAGATGCGGCAGCAGAAGCCAGGGGTGTACCAGGAGATCGCCGGCAAACGCGTGGAAGTGGGAGCGCAGTATTCCATCGCGGCGCGCAACCGGGTGAGCTTCGAGCTGGCGAAGTACGACCGCAAGCGGGAAGTGCGCATCGACCCGGTGGTGCTGGTTTACTCTACGTACCTGGGCGGAAGCGGCATCGATTGGGGCGAGGGGATCGCGGTGGACGGGGCGGGCTCGGCCTACGTTACGGGCTACACCCAATCGACCAACTTCCCCACCCAGTCGCCGTACCAGGCGACAAATAAGGCAGCTACTGGCGGAAACGCCTTCGTTACGAAATTCACGCCGGCGGGCAACGCGCTGGTGTACTCCACCTACCTGGGTGGAAGCGTGAACGATATCCCCCACTCGATCGCGGTGGACGGGGAGGGCTCGGCCTACGTCACGGGCTACACCCAATCGACCAACTTCCCCACTCAGTCGCCCTACCAGGCGACAAATAAGGCAGTTTCTGGCGAAAACTGCTTCGTGACAAAACTGACGCCTGCGGGCAGCGCGCTGGCCTACTCCACCTACCTGGGTGGAAGCGGCACTGTAAATAATGCCAGCGCGATCGCCGTGGACGGGGCGGGCTCGGCCTACGTTACAGGGACGACCGGTTCGACCGACTTCCCCACCCAGTCGCCATACCAGGAGACACTTCAGGGGACTTACAACGCTTTCGTGACGAAACTGACGCCCGCGGGCAGCACACTTGCCTACTCCACTTACCTGGGTGGAAGCGGCGTTGATGGTGGCTCCGGGATCGCGGTGGACGGGGCGGGCTCGGCCTACGTCACCGGGTCCACCAAGTCGACCAACTTCCCCACCCAGTCGCCATACCAGGCGAAATTGCAGGGACCGGAAAACGTTTTCGCGACGAAGCTGACACCAGCGGGCAGCGCGCTGGTCTACTCCACTTACCTTGGTGGAAGCGGCGACGATGCCGGCTACGGGATCGCGGTGGACGGGGCAGGCTCGGCCTACGTCACAGGGAACACCACTTCGACCGACTTCCCCACCGAGTCGCCGTATCAGGCGACAAATAAGGCAGGTTCCTCTGGAACCGCCTTCGTGACCAAGCTGACGCCAGCGGGCAACGCGTTGGTCTACTCCACCTACCTGGGTGGAAGCGGCGAGGAATTGGGTACCGGGATCGCGGTGGACGGGGCGGGCTCGGCCTATGTCTCGGGGTTCACCAGTTCGACCAACTTCCCCACCGAGTCGCCGTATCAAGCGACATTCACGGGTCCCAGCGGTTCTTTCGAGATTTTCGTGGCGAAACTGGCGCCGGCGGGCAACGCGCTGGTCTACTCCACCTACCTGGGTGGAAGCGGCGGCTACGAGGAAGACGGCAAGATCGCGCTAGATGGGGCGGGCTCGGCATACCTCACGGGGCTCACCAACTCGACCAGCTTCCCCACCGAGTCGCCCTACCAGGCGACACTCAAGGGGATTTACAACGCCTTTGTGACCAAGCTGTTATGCAACACGATGACGAAGAGTCAGGGGGATAACCAGAGCGCCGCCGTGGGCGAGGCCTTCGCGGAGAACCTGCAGGTGACCATTGCGGATAGCAGCGGTAATCCAGCGCCCGACGTGACGGTGACCTTCACGGCCCCCTCGACGGGCGCCAGCGGAAAGGTCGCCGGCGGCGTGAACACGGCGGTGACGAATGCCTCCGGCGTGGCCACGGCGGCGACATTTACGGCCAACACGACCCTCGGAAGCTATCAGGTGACGGCTTCGGCGCCGGGCGCTTCCTCGGTTGCGTTTTCGCTTACCAACACTGCCCGGAGCCCGTCTTCCATCGCGGCCACGGGCGGGACGCCGCAGAGCGCGAATACCGACGTGCAGTTCGCGACGCAGTTACAGGCCACGGTGACCGACAGCGATGGCAACCCGGTGACCGGGGCGACGGTGACCTTCAGCGCGCCCGCCTCCGGCCCGAGTGCGACGTTTCCCAGCCCTACCGCCATCACCAACTCCTCCGGCGTGGCCAGCATGACCGTCACGGCCAACGCCACCGCTGGCGGACCCTATACCGTGACGGCCAGCGTGGCGGGCGTGGCCACGCCGGCGACATTCTCCCTGACCAACACCCCAAGGCCGCCGAGCACGGTCTCGGTGTCGCCCTCGTCCGGCTTCGGGACCTCCCAGACGTTCACGTTCGTGGCCTCGGATCCCAACGGAGCCGCCTATCTGAATGATGTATACATGCGCTTCAACCAGACGCCGGCTGCAACGAACGGCTGCGAGGTGCGCTATTACGCGCCCACCGGTTTGCTCTATCTGCTGTCCGACAACGGGGGCTCGTGGGGAACCGGAGCAAAGCCGGGGGGAACTGGAACGCTGAGCAACAGCCAATGCACGGTGAACATGTCCACGTCCACGGTGACTCCGAGCGGCGACATGCTGACCGTCATGGTGAATCTGAGCTTCAGCAGCAGCTTCGATGGCGGCAAACAGATCTGGGAGTACGCGCAGAATCGTGGCGGTCGGTATGCCGGCTGGAACGACATGGGGACATGGATGGTGGGCAGCAGCGCGGAGGCGGCGCCGAGCACGGGGACGGTTTCACCCTCGTCCGGGTTCGGGACCGCGCAGCAGTTCACGCTGGTGGCCTCCGATCCCAACGGGGCGGGGGATCTGGCACACGTGTACATGTTGTTGAATCGGGCGCTGAGTGCGCTGAACGGTTGCGAGGTGAACTATTACGCTTCCACGGGTCTGCTCTATCTGCTGTCCGACAATGGGAGCAGTTGGCGAACGGGGGCCGAGCCCGGGGTGACGGGGACGCTGAGCAACAGCCAGTGCACGGTGAACCTGGGCACATCCACGGTGACGCCGGGCGGCAACACGCTGACCATTGTGCTAAGTCTGAGTTTCAGCGCCGGCTTCGATGGCGGCAAACAGATCTGGGAGTACGCGCAGGATTGGTCCGGGGAGCATGCCGGATGGACCGATGTGGGCACGTGGATGGTGGGCAGCAGCGCGGAGGCGGCGCCCAGCGTGGGCGTGCTAACCGCGCCCTCCGGGGGGTCGGGCATGGGCGGACAGTTCCAGTTCGCGTTCTCCGATCCCAACGGGAGCGGGGACATCGCGCGTGCAGAGATGCTGTTTAACGCGAAGCTATCGGCGGTGAACTCCTGCGAGGTGGCTTACGTGGCCTCGAGCGGGTTGTTGTACCTGCTATCCGATAACGCGGCGAGTTGGGTGGGTTCGGTCCAGCCGGGCGGGAGCGGGACGGTTCAGAACAGCCAGTGCACGCTGGTGGCTGCGGTCTCGACGGTGAGCGGGTCGGGCAACAACCTGACCATCACGCTGAATCTGACCTTCAGCATGGCGTTCGGGGGGAGCAACGATATCTGGGGGTACGTGCAGGACGGATTCGGAGAGCACGCCGGGTGGACCGAGGTGGGAACCTGGACGGTGCTGTAAGGGGCGCTGAACCAAGATCGGATGTGTATTGCTGGTTCCGGACTCCCGGTCTATCGGAGCGGCGATTCGGCGGCCTCCGCGCCGTTTGGCTGACCCCTGCGAAAGGGTAGGGGAGCACGTCGGAATATGGACGGCCAGACGGGTCACTTTACCCGCTGGAGACGGGCCAGCGTATACACCGCAAAATCCTGGCCGGGGGGCGCAAGCCAGAACGTCTCCTCGATCTCGTCAGCGGAAAGAACTCGATAGAGTTTCTTCGCGCGAAATCCCGGCGGGAGGTTTTCGATCTTCGTGGTGACGAACTCGATCGACTTGCCGTCCGCGCTCACCGATTCCAGCGTGTATTCGTTGACCATGCCCTCACTGTGGAATTGTCTCCAGACCACCTTCTTCAGCCCGGCGTCGTAGCTGAAGACGCCAAAATCCTCGTGGATCACGGGCTTTGCCGCCGGGTCCTCGGCGTGGTACACGGACTTGTCGCGCTGAAACAGGAACCTCCCATTCAGTTCAAATCGGTATTCACGGGAGGTGGATCCCTTTCCCGGCTTGCCCGTGGTGGGCCCCTCCCACTTTCCTTCGAAGACGCGCAGGGCAGCCCATGGGTCCGCCTGAGCCACGGCGCCCACGGCGATCAGCAGGGCAATCGGCGGGGTGAGCAGAAGTTTCATTTTGCCCCCTTCTGGGCGCCACCAGGTGTGCCCAGCCTTTGCGTCAAAAAGCCGATAATGGCGCCGACGACGAAGCCGGGCATCATAATCTCCAGGTAGGGGTGCCTGCCGTTCACCGTATCCGTGGCGGCCACAACAAAAGCGAACAGCAGCCCAATGGCCGCGCCCACCACGATTCCCCATTTCGTCGATTGCACCCTGCGCGCGAACCAGCCACTGAGCAGCCCCACCACCATGCCCTTGATCGACGACCCCACCATGATGCCGGCCAGCAGCGAGCGCGCCTCCGGGTAGAACCACGCGGTGGCGCCGTCCATGGCCCCGAGAACGAGTCCAAACAGGAGTCCAACCAGGATCTTGTTCATCGTTGTTTCCTCTCGCTACGGAATTCCACGTTGGCGAAGATTCCTTTAAAGTTTTCGCAGAAAAAACAGCAGGAACTTCACGCCCGCGTACGCCGCCAGCAGCCAGAGCAGAACGGCGTTGCGCGACCCGAAGCGGCGCAATCGATGCCACAGGGGTTCGGACCAGGCCTCCACGGCCAGACCTTCCTGGAAGCGCTCGATATCGGCCAGCAGCGCGGGGACATCGGGATAGCGGGCGGAGGGGTCCGCTTTCATGGCCTTGCCGGCGATGGCGCGCAGGGCAGGCGGCGCGGACGCGGGGAGCAGAAACTGCAACAAAGCGCCCAGCGCGTAGATGTCGGAGCGCCGGTCGAGGCGAGCGTCGGGGGCGCGGAACGCGGGCGTCCCGGCCACGGCGTCGACGCCCCAATCCATTACGTAGACCTCGCCGAACTCGCCCACCATCACGTTCTGGGGTTTGAGGTCGCGATGAATGACGCCGCGGTTGTGGGCGAAGGCGAGGGCCTCACCGACGCGCCGGATGACCCGCAGACGCTCGGCCAGCGAGGGGGACCCGGCGAGATAGCGGTCGAGGCGCGCCCCGGTGACCAGCTTCATCGCGTAGAAGACGCGCCCATCCGGCAGGCTGCCGGCCTCATAGATGGGGACGATGGCGGGGTGTTCGAGATGGGCGATGATCCGCGCCTCGCCCGCCAGAGCAGCGTCGAGGACTTTGAGAGCTACACGGCGGCCGAGCTGGCGGTCGAGCGCCGCGTAGACCACCCCCAAACCGCCGCGGCCGATTTCGGCTTCGAGCTCGTAGTGGGTTGCGGTGAGGTCGGGCAACGCAGCCACATGGCGCAAATGGTCGAGGACGGAGTCGCTTACATCCATATGAGCCGCATCTCGTCACGCAGTTCCCGCTCGCCGGAGGTAACGCCGCGCAGCCGGCCGGTGACGAACGCGCGCAGAGTGCGGCGCGCCCAGGCGAGATGGTTGGTCACGGCGGTTTCGGCGATGCCATGACGCGCGGCCAGGACGGCGTAGGAGGGCCGCTCGGTGGCGGCAAGGTCGTAAGCTTCGAAGATTTGGAACTGGAGCTGCTTGCCACACCCTTCGCAGTGCGCCCGCAGGTCGTCGAGGGCGAGGGAGAACAACTGGCGCCGCCACTCGCGCTCGAAAACCTGTTCGGGAGACTCGGTGGCGGCCGCCTGTTCCTCAACGGGCTCGAATTCGGCATCGCCGCCGCGCTTTTGCCGGTTTGCGGCGGCATGCTGGCTGGCGGCAAAGCGATCGACGGCCATACGGAGATAAGTGCGAAACGAAGCTTTCAGCGGATCGAAGCGCACAAAGAAATCGCGCTGGAGCGCGGCGGCGAAGAAGCTCTGGGTCAGGTCCTTGGCGTCTTCATTGTCGTTGTGGAACCTGAGGCGAACGTATCGATAGACGGGCTTCCAGTAGAGCGCGATCACCCGGTCCAGGGCCTCGCCCGGCAGGCCGGCAGCGGCGGCCTCGATCAGCGATGCCTGGGTGGAAGGGAAACGGCCCTGAGGCCCGCCGATGGCAGTGTCCGGGTCCATCCGCAACCGATTATAGCTTTATGCCGCCGCATCTCCGCCGCCGGAAGGCCGGGCGCGCGGGCCTGTTCTCCGCCGCTGTGCGGCCGGGCTCGATTCGAGACGAAAGGACCAGATTGGAATGGTTCATTTCGGGAGCGCTCGCGGCGGTAGGCCGGCAAGTGCCCGAAAACAGGAACGAGGGCTTTGGCGGAGGGATTGCAGCTTCGCGGGCATGGGCATGCTGGATCCGGTTGCGGACCGCCTCGAACAGTACATGGATCTGCTCAGCACGCGCCAGAAGCTGGTCGCCTCCAACATCGCCAATATCGACACTCCGGGGTACAAGAGCAAGGACATCGATTTCCAGTTCGAATACATGAGCCTGGCCCTGGGCGAAGCGCCCAACGTGATCGACACGCCCGGTCTGGCGACGAAGAACGACGGCAACAATGTCAGCCTCGATCACGAGACGCGGCTGCTGGCAGAGAACGACATGCGGTTCAACATGGCCGAGAGTCTGCTGCGCTCGCAGTTGCTCATGGTGCGTACGGCCATCAAGGAAGGCGCCAGCTCATGAGTTTGTTCGCGGCGCTTTCGGTGAGTGCGTCGGGGATGGCCGCCGAGCGAACCCGGGCGGAGTTGCTGACGCAGAATCTGGCGAATTCCGAGACCACGCGAACACCCGAGGGAGGCCCCTATAAACGGAAGGACGCCGTGTTCGAGACGCAGCCGCAGACCTCGCCCTTCTCGTCGGTGTTTCAGAACGAGCTGAGCTCGGGCATGACCGGTGTCCAGGTGTCGGACATCGTGCAGGACAGCAGCCCCCCGGACAAGCGGTACATTCCCGGGCACCCGGATGCGGATGCGCAGGGGTACGTGTCGTTTCCCCATATCAACCCTGCCGAAGACATGGTGGATCTGCTTAGTTCGGCGCGGGGGTATGAGGCGAATGTCGCAGCCATGGGCGCGGTCAAGGACATGATTTCGCGCTCCATAGATCTGTTGAGGACATGATGTCAGTCCCGATTGTTCCCGTCAGTAGCCCGGCCTCGGTGGGGAGCATCGCGCCGGTGGCCATGCCGGGTGCGCCTGCCTCGGCGTCCAACGCCTTCGGTACGATTCTGTCCAACGCAATCAACAACGTCGAAGGTCTCCGGGAGAATTCCCAGCAGTCCATCGAGAAACTGCTATCGGGCGAAGGAGGAGAACTGCACGAGGTGGCCCTGAACGTCCAGAAGGCCGAACTGGGCTTCGACATGTTCGTGCAGGTGCGGAACAAGGTGGTGGCGGCCTATCAGCAGGTCATGCAAATGCAGTTATAGACGCACGTTCACAGGGGGGATGGAGCCCGCCGGTCAGAGGTTCTTTTTCGTCGCGCCATGGATCAAATCAAACGCCTGCTCGCGAGTCTCTCGCTCAGGCAGCGCATCATCATCGGAGTTGCCGCGGCTGCGGTAATCGGGGCGATTATCGCGGCGACGATGTGGGCGCGCGAGCGCGATTTCCGGCCCCTGTACACCAACCTGTCGCCGGAGGACGCGGGAGTGGTGGTGGCCAAGGTGCGCGAAAGCGGCGCCGAGTACCGCCTCGCCGCCAACGGCGCCACGGTGCTGGTGCCCTCGGCGAAGGTGGACGACCTTCGCCTGCAACTGGCCGCGGCGGGAATTCCGAAGACCGGGCGCATCGGCTACGAGTTGTTCGACAAGACCAACTTCGGAGCGACCGATTTCACCGAACAACTCAACTATCACCGGGCGCTCGAAGGCGAGCTGGAGCGCTCCATGATGGGGCTCTCGGAAGTCGAGCAGGCGCGCGTCCACCTCACCTTTCCGAAAGACTCCATCTTCTCCGAGGAGCGGCAGCCGGCCAAGGCGAGCGTGCTGCTCAAGCTGAGGATCGGAGCGAAGCTGACCCCGCAGAATGTCGCCGCCATCTGCCATCTGACGGCCAGCGCCGTGGAAGGGCTGCAGCCGGAGCAGGTCAGCGTTCTGGATATGAACGGCAATCTGCTGAGCAGGCCGCGCAGCCCCGGATCGCCCGATGGCGCCGATCCGTCCGAGGCCGGTCTCGAATACAAGCAGAAGATCGAGCACGATCTGCTGGCCAAGATCAACGCGACGCTGGAGCCGGTGGTGGGGGCCGACGCCTTCCGCTCGGGCATTTCGGTGGACTGCGATTTCAGCAGCGGCGAGCAGAGCGAAGAGACGTTCGATCCGGCGAAATCGGTGATGGTGACCTCGCAGAAGACCGAGGATCTGAGCGGCGGAATGCTGTCGGGAGGCATCCCCGGATCGCCGTCCAGCCTGCCGCGGCCAACCTCGCGCGCGGGCAGCGGCAATACCGGCATGGCCCGCCGGACCGAGAACGTCTCCTATCAATCGAGCCGCGTGGTGCGCCACATCCGCATGCCCCAGGGCAACATCAAGCGGCTGTCCGCCTCCATCCTGGTGGACTACGCGATTCACTGGGAGGGCACGGGTCCGCGGGCCCGCCGGATCGTGACGCCTCCGTCGGCGGAGAAGCTCAAGACCATCCGCGAGCTGGTGGCCGCGGCTATTGGCTTCGTTCCGGAACGGGGCGACCAACTGGTGGTGGAGGCGTTGCCGTTTGAAGTGGCCTACGGCCCGGGGCCTCCGGAATCCACTACCGCCGCGCCGCAGAGGACCGGGCTCGCCTTGCCTGAGTGGATGTTCCATTACAAGCAGTTCGTGATTGGCGGCGCGGTCACGCTGCTGCTGGTGCTGGTCCTCGGTGTGGGCTTCCTGCGGGCCCGGCGGCGGCGGCGCCTCGCCATTTTGCAGAGACAGGCGCAGGTCGCGGCGGCGGCGGAAGCGGCGTTGGAGCCGGCCAACGACGTGGGCAAGCAGTTGGAGGCCAGACTTTCCGAACACTCGGCCATGAAACAGAAGCTCGAGGCGGAGGCTCTGAGCGCGTTGAAGCTGCCGCCGGTGACCACCAAGAAGTCGGAGGTCCTGACAAAACACATCGGCGAAGCGGCCAAAAAGGACCCCACCCTCATGGTCCATGTTTTGCGGAGCTGGCTGGAAGAGGACAAGTAAACCGCGATGATCGAGAACCTCGCCGACAAACCGATTCGCATAAAAGGCATGCGCAAAGCGGCCATCCTTCTGGTGGTGCTCGGCGACGGGGTCGGCGGCGAGATTCTGAAGAACATGGACGAGGAAGAGGTGGAGTCGCTGGGACGCGAGATCGCGCGCGTGGGCACCATCACGGCCGACGAAGCCGAGAACATCCTCGAAGAGTTCTACCAGATGACCGTCGCGCACGACTACGTCCTCAAGGGCGGAATCGATTACGCGCGCAAGATGCTGATGAACGCCTTCGGCCCGGAGCAGGCGCGCAAGATGCTGGATCGTCTCATCAAGGCGCTCGGCAGTGAGGCCGCCAACTTCGACGTTCTGCAGAAGGCCGACCCGCAGCAGCTCGCCAAGTTCATTCACAGCGAACACCCGCAAACCATCGCGCTGATCCTCTCGCATCTCAACCCTTCGCAGGCGGCGGGCCTGCTTTTTTCGCTTCCGCCGGAGTTGCGCTCCGACGTGGCCCTGCGCATGGCCAACCTGGACCAGATCTCGCCCGAGATCATCTCCAAGATCGCCACCATCATCGGCTCCCGTCTGAAGGCTCTCGGCGAACTCAGCCGCGAATCCTACGGAGGCGTGCGCGCGGTGGCCGAGATGTTCAACCGGCTCGACTCCAGCACCAGCAAGGAGATCCTGGAGACCATCGAACATTCCGACCCCTCGCTGGTGGAGACCATCCGGCACCTGATGTTCGTTTTCGACGACATCCTGCTGATCGATCAGATGGCCATCAAGGAAATCCTCTCGAAGGTCGACCGGAAGATCCTCACCATCGCGTTGAAGGGCACCAGCGATCAGCTCAAGAATCATTTCCTGTCGGCGATGTCGGTGCGCGGCTCGGAGATGCTGCGCGAAGACATGGACGCGCTGGGGCCCATCAAGATCAAGGAAGTGGAAGCGGCGCAGCAGCAGATCATCACGGTGGTCCGCCAGCTCGAAGCCGAGGGCGTGGTCAACCTCAAGGGCACGGTGGGAGAACAGTACGTCGTCTAAGATCGTGCGCGACGAGAAGGTCGAAGTGCAGCCCGTAGACTGGCAGCCGCTGCCGGGCACCTCAGCGGTGGTGGCCTCCCACGCCGCTTCCTTCCCGCACGCGGGAGCGCGGACGGCCGGGAATCACCCGGTGGAATCCGGCGAAGAGTCGCTGAAAGCCCGAGTGCACGAACTGGAGCGCCAGGTGGAGAAATCCGCCCAGGAGGCGTTCCAGAAAGGATTGCGCCAGGGAGAGGCCGAAGGGCGCAAACAGGCCCTGGCTCAGCTCGATGGGGAGATGCAGCGCCTGGGGCGGGCGGTAGCGGAGATGGCCGGCCTGCGCCACGCCATCCGCCGCGAGGCCGAGGAGGAACTGGTGCGTCTGGCGCTGACCATCGCGCGGCGAATTCTCCACCGCGAGCTGACCGTCGACCCCGAAGCGCTGACCGGACTGGTCAAGGCGGCGCTGGGGAAGATCGAGATGCGCGACACCTACCGCGTGCGCACGCACCCGGAGCACGTGGCCGCGGTGACGCGCTCGCTGGCGCAAATCGGCGCCCCACAGAAGATCGAGGTAGTGGCGGACACCTCGCTGGAGAAAGGCAGCGCCATCTTCGAAACGGGCCGCGGATCGCTGGACGCCTCCGTGGAAACGCAACTGGTGGAGATTCAGCGCGGTCTGGTGGACCTGATGGAGACGTCCTCATGATTCTGGACCAGTACTTCGGACGGCTCGAAACGATGGAGACCCGGCGCTGGAGCGGCGCGGTCACCCAACTGATTGGACTGCTGGTGGAATCCGCGGGGCCGTCGGCGGCGATCGGGGATTTTCTGGAAGTGACCACGTCGTCCGGGCGAACCATCCGGACGCAGACGATCGGCTTTCGCGAGGGAAAGGTCTTGTCGATGCCGCTGGAGGAGACCGACGGCCTTCAACTGGGGGACGTCATCGTGGCGCGGCGCGAAGATGCGCTCATGGAAGTGGGACCGCAATTACTGGGGCGCGTGGTGGACGGGTTCGGCCGGCCCATCGACAACCTCGGTACATTGCACGGCGACGATCGTTATGAACTCTACCGCATTCCGCCCGGTCCGCTGGACCGCGAGCCGATCTCGGAGCCCCTGGTCACCGGCATCCGCGCGATCGACAGCCTGCTCACCTGCGGCAAAGGGCAGCGCATCGGCATCTTCGGGGGCAGCGGGGTCGGGAAGAGCACGCTGCTCGGCTCCATGTGCCGGCACAATTCGGCCGACGTCAGCGTGATCGCCCTTATTGGCGAGCGCAACCGCGAAGTGCGCGACTTCCTCGAACACGAGCTCAGCGCCGAAGGCCTCAAGCGGTCGGTTGTCGTGGTGGCCACTTCCGACCGCCCCGCGCCGTTGCGGATTCGCGCGGCCTTCGTCGCCCTGGCCATCGCCGAGTATTTCCGCGACCGGGGGGCCAGCGTCCTGCTGGTGATGGATTCGGTGACACGCCTGGCCATGGCCCAGAGGGAGATCGGTCTGGCGGCCGGCGAACCGCCCAGCCAGAAAGGCTACACCCCATCGGTCTTTAACATGCTGCCGAAGATCTTCGAACGGGCGGGCCGCTTTCGCAAGGGTTCCATCACCGGCTTCTTCACCGTTTTGGTGGAGGGCGACGACTTCAACGAACCCATCTGCGACGCCGTCCGCTCCATCCTCGACGGACACATCGTGTTGTCGCGAGACCTGGGAGCGGCCGGGCACTACCCGGCCATTGACGTTCTGCAATCGGTGAGCAGGCTGGCCAGCCGCCTGTCCTCCACCCCGCAGAAGGACGCCGCGGTGAAGATCCGGGAGGCGCTGGCCACCTACCATCGGGCCGAAGACCTGATCAACCTCGGCGCGTACACGGCGGGCGCGAATGCCACGCTGGACGCGGCCATCCGCGTGCGGCCGCAACTGCTCTCTTTCCTCAAGCAGGAACCCGCGGCCAATTCGCCGCTCCCGCAGACGCTGCACGACATGCAGCTTCTGGCCGCCGCTCTGCGATGAAGAGATTCTCCTTCTCTCTGGAGACCGCGCGGAAATGGCGCGAGCGCCAGGCTGAACTCGAGGAGCTCCGTCTGCAGGCGCTCTTTGCCGAGAGACAGACCATGCAGGACCGCGTCGTTGCCCTCCAGGCTGAACTCGAGGCGGAGCACCGCCGAATCGAGGATACCTCGTTCGACGCCGGAGAACTGGCCCGTCTGGACGACTTTCGCGTCTGGGTGACGCGGGAGAAGCTGCGCCTCGGGACTTCGCTGGCGGAGTGCGCGAAACGAATCGCAGCGCAGCGCGATGCGCTGGTGGAGGCTCGCCGCCGATTCCAGCTTGTCGACCGGCTGAAGGAGAAGGCGCTGCTGGAGTGGTGCAAGGCCAGCGCGAAAGAGCAGGAGGACCTGGCGGCGGAACTGTATCTGGCGCGCCGCGCGCGGCAGGACGCCTGAGCCCCTGGTGCAAGTCCCGACCCCGCGCCAGGACGAACACAGATGAGTTTGTGGGGCGGGCAATCCTGCCCGCAGCCGGCTTTCAAGCCGGCCTGGCGCCGCGTGGAAACGCGGCGGCGGCCAGGATTGGCCGCCCCACAAAGGAATCCTCCATCATACGCACATCCTGTTCTTAGACTTGCAGGCCCGTTCCAAAAGTTAAGTGCCATTGGGCGAAGTGCCCCCGTTTTTGCGACGCCAGGGATGGCAGAGGATCGGGTCGCACACGCGCGCTTTGCCAAAACGCCTCCGAGACGCCACCTTGCAAGTGACTGAAGCGCAAAGGCCAATCATGACCCCGCAGCGTTTGAGCGGCGCGGCCGCGGTCCTTCCTGCGCCAGTTGCTGAAAGAGGACCTTGCGCCCACGATCCGGCCACATGAACGCGACCGTGGTTGAGATCCGGTGTACCAGGCCACTCAGGCCGAACGCCGTGTCTTCAAAAACGCCGCGAACTCGCCCGCATCCCGGGTGAGGCCGGGAAAAGTGGCGATGACATCCTCATTGCCGTCCAGAATCGCGTAAAACGGAATCGCCACCGTGCCGAACTTCCGGCTCTCCATTTCCTGATTGCCCGCGGATGCCGCGTCGGTCCCGTCCGTGTACAGCTCCAGCAGCACGAAGCCGTCCAGCAGCGGGCGGATCTCCGGCCGCGGGAACATGTTCGCGCGCATCCAGTGGCAGTTCGTGCAGGCGTAGCCGGTGAAGTTCACCAGCACCAGCTTGTTTGTGCCGCGGGCGCGCGCCAGCGCTTCCCGATACTGGTTGGTCATCCACGCCGGCTCAGCCGCCGCAGCGGACCCCGCGGTGAAGGTGGGCGCCGGCACCCACGCATCCAACTCGCCCAGACGCGCGCCGAACATCCCGGGCACAAGGCTCAGCGAGAACATCAGGAACATCGCCGCCACCAGCGTGCGGCCCACGCCAAGCGGTTCGTCCGCGGCGATGCCTTCCAGCCGGAGAAGACCCAGCAGGTAGAGTCCGGGCAGAGCGAACAGGATCACCCAGGCGGCGAGGAAGCGTTCCCGAGTGAGCAGGCCGAGGTGAAACTGCTGGTCGATGGTGCTGAGGTATTTCAGCGCCGCCGCCAGGATCACGAACCCGAAAACCACCTTCACCCGCACCATCCACCCGCCGCTGCGCGGGAGCCGGTGTAGAAACGACGGGAAAACGGCCAGCAGGAAAAAGGGAGCGGCCAAGCCGCAGGAGAAGGCGATCATCCCCAGCACCGGTTGCAGCTCGCCGCCCTGCACCGAAGCCACCAGCAGCGGACCCACAAACGGCCCCACGCAGGCAAACGCCGTCAGCGAAAACGTGAGGCCCATGATCAGCGTGCCCACATAACCGCCGCGCCGCGAGGCGCTGTCCATCTTCGTCAGGACGCCGGAAGGCAGGGTCAGCTCGAAGGCGCCCAGCAGACTGAGGCCAAACGCCACGAAGATCAGCGCAATGAACCCGTTCACCCATGGGCTGGCCCCCAGCCGCACCACGCCGATCGGCCCGGCAATCGCCTTCGCCGTCAGGCCCAGAACCGTGAACAGCACTACGATTCCGGCTGAGTATACCACCGCATGCATCAGGCTCTGGCTGCGTTTGCCGCTGGGCTGGTTCAGGAAGAACGACACCGTGACGGGGATCATCGGGAACACGCAGGGCGTGAAGATGGCCGCCAGACCGAAGGCGAAAGCCACCAGCAGAAAGGAAGGAGTAAGGGGGGTCGAGGGAGTAAGTGGATTAGAGGCAGTAGAGGGAGTCTGCGCGCCCGGCTGCAGTATTTCCTCGTAACCGGCTGGAATGAGAAGGGACGCCGCGGGCGCCGCCGGGTCCACCGTGACACTGGCCGATGCCGTCTTCCGCTTTGGCGGCAGGCACATCCTGTCGTTGCACGACTGGTAGCGCACCTGAGCAGTCAGGTCGAGGGCCCCCGCGGGGGCATCCTTGCCGACCTCCACCGCTAGCAGGAACACCGCCTCTTTCTCGAAGGTTTCCGTGTCGAGCTGAAAGTTCGCGTCGAAGCGCCGCTCGGGTTTGGGTTCGTAGATGCGCACCGCGGCGATGGCCGGCGTCCGGGCCAGGGCGAGGCTGGTGGGGATGGGGCCGCCCTTGGGCGTTGTGGGGGAATAGAGATGCCAGCCGGGTTCCAGAGTGGCGGTGAGTCTGGCCAGCACGGTTCCGCCCGGAGCGACGGCGGTGCGATCCGGCGTCAGGGACCACTGTACGGGATCCTGGGCCGCGTATGTCGCCCGGGCCAGCCCGGTCAGGACGAACAGGGCCGGAAGCGCAAAGGCCGCGCGCCGCAGACGGGTCAGAAACTCGCCGGCTCGGGCGGCGCCGTCGCAGTCTGTCTTGCGCGACTTTCTCAACAGCGCAAGGGGCCCGGCGGCGGGCCTCCGCACGGAGGAGGAACTCCGAATCACCCGCCGCCGAGGCTCCGTCTTGCGCGACTTCCTTAAAAGCCGCATCACATCTGCACGGTGGCGAACTGCGCCAGCTCGGCCTCGATCTTCTCGTTGATGCCGCCCTGGGCGAATCCGGCGGCCACGCGGATGGCGTTCTTGATGGCGTTGGCGTTGGATCGCCCGTGGCAGATGATGCACACGCCGCGCACGCCCAGCAGCGGCGCCCCTCCATATTCGGAGTAATCGATGCGCTTTTTGAAATCCTGAAAGGCCGTTCGCGAGAGCAGGTATCCCACCTTGCGCGTCACCGTGGCCCGCAGCGATTCCTGCAGCAGGTTGCGGAACATCTCCACCAGTCCCTCGCTCACCTTCAGCGCCACGTTGCCGATGAAGCCGTCACAGACAATGACGTCGGCTTTCCCGCTGTAGAGGTCGCGGCCCTCCACGTTGCCGATGAACCGGATGGGGAGGGCTCGCAACAGCGGCGTGGTGGCGCGGGTGAGATCGTTCCCTTTGTGCTCCTCTTCGCCGATCGACAGCAGACCGACCCGCGGGTCGGGGATATCGAAAATGACCCGCGAGTAGATGCGGCCCATCACGGCGAACTGAGCCAGCATGCGCGGGCTGCAATCGACGTTGGCGCCCAGATCCAGCACCACCACGGGCTTGCCCACGGCTGTGGGAAACCCGCTCCCCAGCGCCGGCCGATCCACGCCGGGAACCATGCCCTGCACCAGTTTCGCGGTGGCCATGACCGCGCCGGTGTTGCCCGCCGAGACCACCCCCTGGGCCACGCCGTCGTGCACCAGCCGGGAGGCCACGCGGATGGAACTGTCGCGCTTGGTGCGGAACGCCTTGGCGCTGTCCTCCATGGTGATGGCTTCGCGGGCGTGGCGGATCTCAATGAGGTCCCGCCATTGGTGGGAACCGTCGCGCCGCAGCAGCTCGCGCCGCAGCACGTCTTCGGGGCCTACCAGAATGACACGGACGTTCTCCAGCTTGCGTACCGCTTCAATGGAGCCGTCGATTTCCGCTTTTGGGGCGGAGTCGCCGCCCATTGCGTCAACCGCGATCGTTACCATGGATCACGCCGGCACATGCGGATGAAGGAGCTATTCGGCCGCGACTTCCACTACTTCGCGCCCCTTGTATCGCCCGCAGTGCGGGCAGGCGCGATGAGGCAGCTTCGGCTCGTGGCAGTTGGGGCACTCGGCCAGCGTTGCGCCGGGCAGCGCATCGTGCGTGCGCCGGGCGGAGGTGCGCCGCTTGGAGTGTCGGCGTTTCGGATTCGGCATTGTCGTTCCTCTTCTCTACCGTTTGAAATTCTTCAGCGCCGACCAGCGATCGTCCACCGCTTCCTCGGTGCATTCGCACGCGCGAACATTGCGGTTCTGACCGCACACCGGACAGATCCCCAGACAGGTCTCCCGGCAAACGCGTTGCATCGGCATCTCCAGCAGGATATACTCCCGCAGAATCTCTTTCAGCTCAACCCCGCCGCCTTCGTAGAACCCGACTTCGCTCTCGGCGTCGGAGATGGCCACTTCCTCGCCCCGGGGACCGGTGTCCGCCGGGCGGTAAAACAGGTCGAAATCAGACGCGATCGGGAACCGCGCTGTCTCCAGGCAACGGTCGCACTCGGCTTCCATGGTCACCTTCAGGCGACCCCTGACCCGGATCTCGCCCAGAGTATTTCCGAGCAGCTCGGCGGTCCCCGCAGCTTCGAGAGCGCCCGTCTGCCGGAGGCCCTCCACGTAATCGATCTCGCCGGCGGAAACCGCTACGTCGAAACGGGCTTTCCTGACTTCCAGGTCCCTGACGCTAAAGAACACACGCACCTCGGCGACCCTCAGCGGGGAAGCAAAAACATCAGTATAGCAGGGGACCTCCCGATGCGCGTCCGCCCGGGATCTCGGGTAGCGGTACCAGGGCGGCACGCTACATGGCGCACAAACAAGGAGGTTGCGCTTGACAGATCGATGAACATGTGAAACTATTCGATTGTTTTTCCGGACCGTCCCGTGCGTTACGCTTCCGGGGGAGGGTCCGGCGAGTTCCGCGGCAGTAGTGCCATGATCGGCCGGGCCATGTCGCCCGGTGTTTTGACGATTGTAATTCGGGAGGAACCGATGCATCATAAGTCCGCAACAAGACCCCTGGCAAATCGCGCGCCGCGTATGATTTGCCTCATACTCGCGGCGTTCCTGCTGCTGCCGGCTTCGCAGGCCTTTGGTCAGCAGACCTATATCGGCCAGTTTGACGTGTACGCGGGATACGCGTACCTCAACAGCCCGCACATCAGTCTCGCCGAAAACGGCGTTCAGCTTCAGTTTGGTTACAGACTGCGGCCCTGGGTCACGCTCGGGTTCGACTTCAGCGATGAAACCGGCAACACAACGCTGACGCCAAACCTCCTCACCACCGCCCTGCAGCAGCAACTGGGCGCGGAACTCGCGGGACTGATTGCCGAGGGCGCCGTCCCGTCAACCTACACCCTGGCGGTGCCCCTCCATTCCCAGACGCAAACCTACGCCGCCGGCCCGCAGTTCTCCTACCACGGACTGGCGCGGGCGACACTGTTCATCCGGCCCGCAGTCGGGATTATCCACGAGATCGGGACGCCCCATCCAAACCCCGCCGACCCGATTGCCACGGGCATCGTGGAACAGCTCGTTCCTTCGGGCCAGAAAACCGACTCGGTCATCTTTTATGGGTTCGGCGGCGGCGTCGACCTTAACATCACGAAGCATGTGGCCCTGCGAATTCAAGCCGATTTCGTTCACGATCATTTGTTCAGCGATCTGCTGGAGTCCGGCCGCAACACGGTTCGCTTCGGCATTGGACCGGCGTTTCAATTCGGCCACAACGTCGTGAAGTAGGGAAGCGCAGCGAGCAAAGGTCAGGATACGAGGAACGGCCGGGGTGGACGGCCTCGGCAGGATCCCCCGTCATCGTTCAGGCGTTGAACCGGAAGGGGGAGGTGTCGCGAAGCCCAGCGCTCCCAGTTGCTGCATGAGCGCAAGGGAATCCACGACGCCGCTTTCCTCCAAGACCTTGCCTTGCGCGATTCGGTACACGCCGATCCCCGTAACATGCACTCGTTTGCCGGCCAGGAGCACGCCGAACATCTCGCCATGCTGGTGCGTGCCAGTCCAGGTCCACCGCACCATGACTCTATCCCCCTCGGCGATGATTTCGTCATCCGCGATCTTGCAGATCCGGGAAGCATCCTATGGTCTGCGCCAGCAGCTCCCGGAACGCCTGGGCCCCTCGAAAGGGCTGCGGGAAGTGGCTGTAGGAGACGGTGATGTCGGGAGCCGCCAGCTCTTCCACGATGCCCTGTCCTCCGGCCCTCCAGGCCTGAAGGAAGCGGCGAGCGATGGCCTTGTTTTCTTCAGCGGGCATTTGCTCTGACCTCGCAGAGGATTCTATGCCTGCGTTCGAACGCCGTCAAGCGGGCGACAGCCGGGAGCCCGCACATTCGTGTGCCAGGATTGGGTAAGCAGGCGAATGGACGAAAACCTACCGCACGAACACGCACGTCCTGCCGAGGACGGGACGCTCGACCCTTCCGATTGGCCGGGCTTACGAACCCAGGCGCACCACATGCTGGACGACATTCTCGATTACGTGGAAAACATCCGCGAACGTCCGGTCTGGCAGCCGATTCCCGGCGAGGTGCGGTCCCGGTTCCACGGCGACCTTCCCGAGGCGCCGTCCAGCCTTGCCGCCGTGCACGAGGAATTCATGCGCTACATCCTGCCCTACAGCACCGGCAACGTGCACCCCGGTTTCATGGGCTGGGTTCATGGAGGCGGAACGCCGGCCGGCCTGTTGGCGGAGATGCTGGCGGCGGGGCTGAACGCCAACCTGGGAGGACGCGATCACGTTCCCATCGAGGTGGAGCGCCAGATTGTGCGGTGGATGCGCCGGATCTTCGGGTTTCCGGAAAGCGCCAGCGGGCTGTTTGTCACGGGAACCTCGATGGCCAACCTCATCGGCGTGCTGATTGCCCGCGATGCCGAGCTTGGCTTCGAAGTGCGGTGCGCGGGTGTCGCGGCAGGTTCGAAGAGGCTGGCGGCCTACACTTCGGTGGCGGCCCATAGCTGCATCGGGAAAGCCATGGATATCGCGGGCATCGGCAGCGACGCTCTCCGCCTGATTCCGGTGGACGCGCGCCATCGGGTGGATCTGCGCGCGCTCGAGAATGCCATTGCAGCGGATCGCCGCGCGGGCCTGACGCCGTTCCTGGTGGTGGGGACTGCCGGCGCCGTCGACACCGGGGCCATTGACGACCTCGCCGAACTGAGCTGCATTTGCCGCCGCGAGCGGCTCTGGTTCCACGTGGACGGTGCGCTGGGCGCGCTGGCTATTCTGGCTCCGGATGTGGCGCCGCGTCTCAAGGGCATCGAGTGCGCGGATTCGCTCGCATTCGATTTTCACAAATGGGGTCAGGCGCCCTATGACGCCGGGTTTATTCTGGTGCGCGATGGCGTGCTGCATCGCAAAGCGTTTGCCGCCTCGCCTCCTTATTTAAGGAAGGAACGGCGAGGGCTGGCCGCGGGCTCGCCCTGGCCCTGCGATTACGGGCCGGATCTTTCGCGCGGTTTTCGGGCGCTGAAGACCTGGTTCACGCTCAAAGTGTATGGAACCGAGGCGCTGGGAGCGGTCATTTCGCGGACCTGCGGCCTGGCCCGCTATTTGGAAAGCCGCATCGCCGCGACGCCGGAACTGGAGCTGCTGGCGCCGGTGGAACTCAACGTGGTCTGCTTCGGCTATCGCGCGGAGGACGCCCAGCGCATCAATCCAACCATCGTCATCGAGCTTCAGGAATCCGGTGTCGTGGCGCCGTCCAGCACCATCATCGGCGGGCGCCTGGCGATTCGCGCGGCCATTGTCAATCACCGAACCAGCAGGAAGGAGATCGACCTGTTGGTGGACGAGACCGTGTCCCTGGGACGCGCTCTCGAAGCCAGCGCCGCTCGGAGCCGCGCATCCATGGCGGAGCCGGGCGCGGAATGGCCGCCGCAGCGCGCGCGGGAATCCGCGCTGGCCGACCTCAACCGGCGCATCGCGTCCAATCCCGGCGACGTGAATCTGCGCTTCGAACTCGCCTGTCTGTTTACCGAAATGGGCCGGACCGTGGAGGCCAGAGACGCGTATCTGGAAGTGCTGGCGCGCGCGCCCTCGCACCGCCTGGCGTTGAACAATCTGGGCACGCTCCTCCATGCCACCGGATATCGAACCGCCGCCCGCACAGCTTATGCGGAGGCAGTGGCGCGCCATCCGGACGATCCCATGAGCCGCGTGAACCTGGGCAATGTCCTTTACGAAGGCGGCGAGTTTCAGGCCGCGCGGGAACATTATGAAACGGCCCTCCGCTTCGAACCCGGCCACGCCGAGGCCCATCGGGGCCTGGCGTATGCGCTGGCTGAACTCGGGGACGAAGAGGACGCGGAATGGCACCGGCGCAAGGCGTTTGGGGATCGTCCGGTGATTGCACTGCCGTATCGCGGAGAAGGGCCCCCGGTCAGCCTGCTGCTGCTGGTTTCCTCGGTGGGCGGAAATATACCGACGCGCAATCTTCTGGACGACCGCTTCTTCCAGACGTTCGTGGTGGTGCCCGAGTATTACGATCCCAAAGTGCCGCTGCCGCCACATCGAGTGGTCTTCAATGCCATCGGCGATGCCGACCTGGCCGGGCCCGCGCTGGCGGCCGCGCAATCCGTGGTGGCCCTCACCACGGCGCCGGTAATTAATCCGCCTTCTGCGGTGCTGGCCACGGGCCGTTCCGATCAGGCCCGGTTTGCACGCGTTCCGGGGGTGGTGACGCCGGCCATCGTCACCCTGCCACGGGACCTTCTCAGCTCTCCGGAGGCCGCGGCCACGGTGGCGCGCCACGGCTTCCGTTTCCCGCTGCTGGTGCGCACGCCCGGCTTTCACACCGGGCGCCATTTTGTGCGGGTAGAGGGCCCGGACACGCTGGCCAGCGCGGTGGCGGAGCTTCCGGGAAGGAAATTGAACGTCATCGAATTCCTTAACGCCCGCGGCGAAGACGGCAAAGTGCGCAAATATCGGGTAATGATGATCGGCGGACAGCTCTATCCCCTGCACGTGGCCATCTCCAGCCATTGGAAAATACATTATTTCACTGCTGAAATGGCGGAACGCGCGGATAATCGCGCCGAGGACGCCGAGTTTCTGGAGAATATGCCCGGCGTACTCGGCCCCCGCGCCATGGAGGCGCTGGCCCGCATTCAGGCCACACTCGGCCTGGACTATGCCGGCGTCGATTTCGGCCTGAGCGCCACCGGGGACGTCCTGCTGTTCGAAGCCAATGCCACAATGGTGGTCAATCCGCCCGAGCCCGACCCGCGGTGGGCGTACCGCCGCCCGGCAGTCGAGCGGATCTTCGCCGCCGTGCGCAGGATGCTGACGGCGCACATCGCCGTATGATAATCGCGGCGCGCGCAAAACCGGGGTCGCGGGACCGCCCGGTCCGCTTTCTTCCCTGGCCGGCGATACAAACCCGGCCCGAGTCCTGTATTCTGGAACTTTTGGAGGCCTTCTATTGCATAACGCGAAGATCAGCGCGGTAGGTTGCTACTGCCCGCCCCGCCTGCTCACCAACTTCGATCTCGAGAAGATGGTTGCCACGTCGAATCAGTGGATTCTGGAACGTGTCGGCATTCACACGCGGCACATTGCCGATCCGGAGGTGGCCACATCGGACATGGCCATCGAGGCCGCGAAAGTCGCGCTGGAAAGCCGCGGGATCGCTGCCAGCGACATCGAGGCGATCATCGTCGCCACGGTGACGCCGGACATGCTGTTTCCGTCCACGGCGTGCATCGTCCAGGACAGGATTGGCGCGAAAGGCGCATGGGGATTCGACCTGATCGCCGCTTGCTGCAGCTTTCTGTACGCGCTCAATTCGGCCACCAGCATGGTCCGCTCCGGCGCGCACCGCAAGGTTCTGGTCATCGGATCGGACACCATGTCGCGCATCGTCGACTACACCGATCGCGCCACCTGCATCCTGTTCGGCGACGGCGCGGGCGCCTTCGTGGTGGAGCGCGCCGACGACGGCGAGCCCGGCTTCATCGATTTTCTGGGCGAGGTGGACGGCTCCGGCGGCCCCTTTCTCAACATGCCGGCGGGCGGCAGCCGCATGCCGCCGAGTCACGAGACCGTGGACAAGCGCCTGCACTATGTCAAGCAGGAGGGGCAGCAGGTTTATAAGTTCGCCGTCCGCCGGATGTCCGAGGTGTGCCGCGGCCTGCTGGAACGCAACCACCTCAAGCCGGCCGATATCGCGCTGATGATCCCGCATCAGGCTAACCGGCGCATCATTACCACCACCGCGGAGAAGCTGGGCATGCCCTGCGATCGAGTGATGATCAACATTGAGAAGTACGGGAACACGACTTCCGCCACGCTGCCGCTGGCCACCCGCGACGCCATCGAAGAAGGCCGCCTGAAAAAGGGCGACCTGGTTCTGTACGCCGCCGTCGGAGCCGGCTACACCGTTGGCGCGAGCCTCTGGCGCTGGGCGTTCTAAGGACACGCGGCGCCAGCCGCGTTCTTACGGGTAGAGAGAGAAACGCGACTGGCGTCGCGTGTCCGTTTTTATGAGCGAACTTCACGGCAGGGTGGCTCTGGTCACCGGCGCCAGCCGGGGCATTGGACGCTCCATCGCACTGGCTCTGGCGGAAGCAGGCGCCGACGTCGCCGTCAATTATCGGGCGAGCGCCGGCGCGGCCTGTGAGCTGGAACAGCGGATTCTGGCCCTGGGCCGTCGCGCCGTCATCGTCGAGGCCGATGTCTCAAAGGCCAGCGAAGTGGAGCGGCTGGTGCGGACCGCGGAGGAGCGTCTTGGCGCGATTGACGTCCTGGTCAACAACGCCGGCATCGCGCGGGCGCAAGAGCTGGCCGACATCACCGAGCAGGACTGGGACGAGCTGATCGCGGCCAACCTCAAGTCGTGCTTCCTGGTGACCCAGGCGGTGCTGCCGGGAATGCGCGCGCGGCGCTGGGGGCGCATCGTCAATATCTCCTCGGTGGCCGCGCATCTTGGCGGCGTGGTGGGGCCGCACTATGCGGCATCCAAGGCGGGCATGCTCGGGCTCACGCACTACTACGCGGCCGCGCTGGCCGCCGACGGCATCACCGCGAATGCGATCTCGCCCGCGCTGATTGATACCGATATGGTGCGCGCCAACCCGAAGGCCACGCCCGCGCGCATTCCCGTGGGCCGTTTCGGCCAGGTGGACGAAGTGGCCAGCGTGGTGGTCATGCTGGCCGGCAATGCCTACATCACCGGGCAGACCATCCACGTGAACGGCGGCTGGTACATGAGCTGACTACGCCTGCGCCAGCAGGCGCTCGATGGTGGTGATGTCCACCAGACCCGCGCAGCCGTACAGTACCGGCAGCAGCTTCGCGGCCGGATAGCTGCGCCGCAATTTGGCCACCTTCGCCGTTCCCGCGCGGTAGGCGGGCAGGTACATGCGGCCCAGCAGGGGGTGCCGTCCCCAGGCGCCGGACAGCTTGCCGGCGCGCTCCTCGGAAACCAGAAACCCGGTGCGCAACGCCTTCGCCACCTCGGCCTGCGGGACGCCCTCGCCCCACGTCAGCCACGAGGACTGGTTCTTCGCGTCGTCCTGCAGCAGCGCCAGCAGCAGGCCGATCTGCAAATCGTCGTCGGGCAACTGCTCCACCTCGGTCACGCCGTGGGCCATCAGAATCGCGTTGTTGGCGATGCCTTCGAACAAAGCCGCCGCGCGCGTGTTCATGGTCAGCACGGAGGCTTCGAAACCCACCGCGCCACGCCAGTACAGGTTCTGCAGCCACGCGAACGTGGTCACATGGCCGGGCACCACCTCGTGACTCACCAGTTGCAGGAACTCGGGGACGGAGATCTCCAGCGACGCGTTGATCTCGTAGGTGGCTTCATACTCGGGCGAGCCATCGGCGCGCCGCGCCCGGCCCAGATAATTCATGGAACCGGAGAACCACGCATCCTTGATGGGCAAAAACGCGATATTGGCCCGCGGCACCCCGTGAAGTTCGGACGGCATGTGCGGGACGATGTTGGCGGCGCTCAGCGCGTCATAGTAAGCGATCACCGCCGCGCCCAGAATCCGGATGGAGGCGAGCGGAACCCGGTGCGCCTTCCTCCACAGGTCCACGGCTTCCAGCAATTCGTCGCGCGTGTGGCTAGGGTACCCTGCGCGAGCCAGCAGCTCGGCCACGCGCTCCCGTTTGGCCACTGGGTCCGAAGGCTCCGGCGCCTGGCCGGTGGAGGCCCTCACGCAGCGCTCGTAAGGGACCGGCTCACCATGGCCCAGAATCTCCATGGCGAGGTCCCACATCGTCTCGAAGCACAGCGCCAGTCCGGCCAGGTATTCGCCCGGCGCCTCGCTCTTCAACACGCGAATCGCGCCAGGGATGTCCACGGCGGCCAGATACGCGCGAATGCCGTCCAAGTCGGGCGTTTTCGCGGAAACGCCGCCGGACTGGCGGACGCGCGCGGCGGTTGGATCGGTATAGGCCGCTGGAAGAGGCGCATCGGAAAACCACGAATCGGCGATGAAGCGCCCCGTGCCGGAGGCGCACAGAACGTCGCCGCCCCAAAGCGTGTCGATGCCCAGAATGGCGTTGCCCACCAGTTCTTCAAAGCTCATGCTTCCTCCTTGTGCCGCAGCGAGGCCCACCACACATACCCGATCAGGCACACGAACAGAACCGCGGAGACGATTTGCGAAACCGCATCGTTCCCATAGAACGGCGTGCGCATCCAATCCTCGGTGAACCGCGGCAACAACCGGAACGACGCTCCCAGCACGCCACCCAGCGCACCTCCGGCCATCAGACCGGAAGCGACGATCACCCCGCGCTCCCGAGCCGAGCTTCCGCGCTTTGCCAGGAAATGCGACAGGAAGCCGCCTACCAGAGCGGGCGTGTTCAGCTCCAGCGGCAGGTACATGCCGAGAGCGAACGTCAGCGCCGGTATCTGGAGCATCTCCATGGCCAGCGCGATGGCCGCTCCCACGCCAAACAGGATGTACGCCACCGGCTGGTGGCTCATGAAGCCGGACACCAGCGCCTTCATGATGGACGCCTGGGGCGAGGGCAGCACCACGCGCATATCGCCCGGCGCCGCCTCGCCGAATTGAAACGCCCGCGCCAGCAGAACGATGGTCAGGCCAACCACCACCGCCGCGGCGATCACCCCCAGGAACTTCACCTTCTCCTGCGCCGCCGGCGTGGAGCCCAGCCAGTAGCCTGTCTTGAAATCCGTGATGGCCTGGCCGGAAACCGAAAGCGCCGTGCACACCATGCCCGCGATGGCCATCACGAAGAACATTCCGGTGGTTCCGGAGACGCCGAATCGCAACAGCACCACGGAGGAAATGATGATGGTCAGCATGGTCATGCCGGAGACGGGATTCCGCGCCGTGGTGGCGATGGCGTTGGCCGCGACGGAGGTGAAGAAGAACGAGAAAACCAGGGCCAGCGCGGCGCCGGCGAGGATCACCAGCGGCGAGCTGGAGAGATGGCCCAGAAAAATGCTGACCCCGATAGCGCCGATCACCACGCCCAGCAGAATGGTCATCACCGAAATGTCGCGGTCCGTGCGCTCGCCCGTCACCGCCTCGCCGCGCCGGAATGCGCGCAGGGCGACGCCGAAGGAACCGGCCACAATGCGCAGCGATTTCAGGATGCCGAAGATTCCCGCCGTGGCGATTGCGCCCACTCCCACGAAGCGCACGTACCCGCGAAAAATCTGCGTCGCGTCCATCTGCGCGATGGGTATCTGGCCCGGATACACGGCGGCGTCGGGGAGGTGGCGGCCAACCATCCAGATGAGCGGCACCAGCACCAGATTCGACAGCACGCCGCCCGCGCACAGGATCAGCGAACTGCGCAGGCCCATCACGTAGCCGAGCCCGAGGATGAAGCCGATGGCGTCGAAGCTCAACGTGACGCGGGCCCGTTCGGCGAGCGCCTTCACTACCGGAACGAACCGGAAATCGAGATACTCCTGCCAGACGTGGAACGTGGTGACCAGAAAGTCATAGACGCCGGCGATGGCCGTGGCTTCCAGCAGCAGGCGGGCCTTGGAGCCGCCCTTCTCTCCGGCCACCAGCACTTCGGTGATCGCGGTGGCCTCGGGATACGGAAGCTGGCCGTGCATCTCCCGCACGAAATACCGCCGCAGCGGAATCAAAAACACCACCCCGAGGCAGCCGCCCGCCAGACAAATGAAGATGGTCTCCACCGGGTGCGGGTCCAGCTTCAGAATGTAGAGCGCGGGCAGGGTGAAGATGGCGCCCGCCACCACGGACCCCGCCAGGCCGCCGATTCCGGTGATGATGACGTTCTCGAGCACGCTGGAGCGGCGGCGATACGTGCGTGCCAGCCCGATGGCCAGAATCGAGATGGGAATGGCCGATTCCATCACCTGGCCGACCTTCAGCCCCGAATACGCGGAGGCCACCGTGAAGACGATGCACAGCAGCAGGCCCCACGCTACCGACCGCAGCGTGAGCTCCGGAAGAATCGTAGAGGATGGCACCACGGGCTGGTACGCCGTTCCCGGCGGCAGCGGCGTGTACGCGTTGGAGGGGAGTTGCGAAGTGTCGCTCGGCATTGGGCGAAACCGTATCGTACTACGTTCGGTATTCTGAAGGCAGGTGGTGGTCAGTTCGGGATGCCCAGGGGGAAGGGGAATTAGGGGACACTCTACCTGGTCACGGATCGGCTCAAGCTGCGTTCAGGTAGAGTGTCCCCTAATTCCCCTTCCCCCTGGGCATCCCGAACTGACCCGCTGTCTGAAGGCAGACCCCGTGAAGATCGTCGACATACGTCCAACCACCGTCACCGTCCCGCTGGAAGCGCCGTTGCGCCACGCCAACGGCTGTCACTGGGGCCGGTTCGTGCGCACCGTCATCGAAGTGGAAACCGACAATGGGCTGGTCGGCCTCGGCGAAATGGGCGGCGGCGGAGAGTCGGCCGAGGCAGTGTTCCGGTCTCTGAATGGCTATCTGGCCGGGCACGATCCCGCGCGTATCGAGGAAATGCGCTTCCGCATCGCCAATCCCACGGCGTCGCTCTACAACAACCGCACGCAGGTGCTGGCGGCGCTGGAGTTCGCCTGCCTGGACATTCTGGGGCAGGCTTGGGGCGTGCCGGTCCACGCCATTCTGGGCGGCAAATTGCGCGACCGCGTCCCCTTCGCTTCCTATTGTTTCTTCCGCTACGCCGACTCGAAAACAGGCCGGGGCGAAGTGCGCACCGTCGACCAGGTGGTGCAGAACGCGCGCGCGCTCAAGGAGCGATTCGGCTTCACCACCCACAAGATGAAGGGCGGCGTGTTTCCGCCCGACTACGAACTGGAGGCGTTTCGCGCGCTGGCCGAAACATTTCCGGAGGATCGCGTGCGCTTCGACCCGAACGGTGTGTGGTCCACCGAGCAGGCCATTCGCTTCGGCCAGAGCATCGAGGATCTTCGCAACGATTATCTCGAGGACCCGGTTTTCGGTCTCAACGGCATGCGGCGCGCGCGTGAGCTGGTGCAGGTCCCGCTGGCCACCAACACCGTGGTGGTGAACTTCGAGCAGCTTGCGGCCAACGTCCTCGACACGGCCGTGGACGTGATCCTGCTGGACACGACTTTCTGGGGCGGCATCCGCGCCTGCGTGAAAGCGGCCGCCGTGTGCGAGACGTTTCAACTGGGCGTCGCCGTGCATTCGTCCGGCGAGCTGGGGATTCAACTGGCCACCATGCTGCACCTCGGAGCGGTGCTGCCCAACCTGTCCTTCGCCGCCGACGCCCACTACCACCACCTGCGGGACGACGTGATTGAGGGAGGCCCGATGCGGTATGAGGGCGGCGCGATGGCCGTTCCCAACACGCCCGGCCTCGGCGTGCGTCTCGACCGCGAGAAACTGCGCCAGTACAGCGAGCTGTACAAGGAGCTGGGCAACTACCCGTACGATCGGGACCCGCTGCGGCCCGGCTGGGCGCCGCTGGTCCCCAACGACCGCTGGGCCGACCCGGACGATGCGCGGACGCCGGCGATGGAAGTTGGCCCACAATAAGTTAACATTGGAGTGGGCCTTCGTTGGACCCACTCAATGAATAAACGTACACACGTAGTCCTGGCCGAGGAACTTGTCAAGGAAATCGATACGCTGGTGGGCGCTCGCCAGCGCAGCAGTTTCTTGACGCAGGCGGCCGAAAAGGAACTGATGCGTCGCCGGCAGTTGCTGGCCCTCGACGCCGCGGCTGGGGCGTGGAAGGACAAAGACCATCCCGAATTGAAAGGGGGCGCCGCGAAGTGGGTACGGAAGCTACGCCATGAGAACGAGCGCCGCTTTCAAAAGGCAGCCGCCCGCTAAGATGGCCACTTACCTTCTCGACACCACCGTCATCATTGACGCCCTCAACGAAAAGAGAGGGCGTCGGCAGATGTTGCGCGAGCTGGTTCTGCAGGGTCATGTGCTCGCCTGTTCTCCGATCAACGTCGCTGAGGTTTACGCGGGAATGCGGCCAAGGGAAGAGCAAACCACCATGGACCTGCTGCGCAGCCTGCAGTACTACCCGATCACGTTCGATGTGGCGGAGCTGGGCGGCCGTCTCAAACGCGAGCATAGCCGCAGGGGCACTACGCTCAGCGTCACCGATACGCTGATTGCGGCGATTGCCAGGCACTACCGCCTGATCCTGATTACCGACAACGTCAGGGACTTTCCGATGAAGGAACTGTCCCTGTTTGCTCGCCCAAATTGATCGCGAGAGTCGGGTGAGAGGTCGAGCGGTTTCCAGAGGCACACCGTCCCGCAACCCGCCACCAATACTATAGTGGTGACAATAACGTGTCACAGACCATCACCATCGTCGGCGGGGGCATTGTCGGCCTTGCTACCGCGTTTCGTATCGGACAGAGATTCCCGGATGCACGCCTCACCGTGCTGGAAAAAGAGCCGGGTGTCGGCCGCCACCAGTCCGGCAACAACAGCGGGGTGCTGCACGCGGGACTCTACTACAAGCCGGGCTCGGCGAAGGCGCGGCTGGCGGTGAGCGGGATCCGGCAGATGGTGGCGTTTTGCCAGGAGAACGGCATCGCGCATGAAGTCTGCGGGAAGCTGGTGGTGGCCTCGAATGAGCAGGAGTTGCCGCGTCTCCGGGACCTGCTCGATCGCGGCCGGCAAAATGGCCTCGAAGGGTTGGAGCTGCTCGGACGCGAACAGATGAAGGAGATCGAGCCGCATGCCGCGGGAGTGGCCGCCGTGCGGGTGCCGCAGGAAGGGATCGTCGATTATCCCGCGGTCTGTGCCACGCTGGCCCGCAAGATCAACGGGCGCGTGGTCACCGGCGCGCGGGTGGAGCGGCTGCGTAAGACCGCGGACGGGTGGCTGGCCGAAACCAGTGCGGGCGATTTCGAATCCGATCTGCTGGTGAATTGCGCCGGCTTGCACTGCGATCGGGTCGCGGCGATGGCCGGCGTCCGCCGCGACATGCGCATCGTGCCGTTTCGTGGCGAGTATTACCGGATCAAACCGGAACGTCAGTTTCTCGTTCGCAACCTCATCTACCCGGTGCCCGATCCGAAGTTCCCTTTTCTGGGCGTGCACTTCACCCGGCTGATTCACGGCGGCGTGGAGGCCGGTCCCAACGCGGTGCTGGCGCTCGCCCGCGAGGGGTATCACAAGTGGGACATCAGCCTCCGCGACATGATCGATGTCTTCACCTACTCGGGCTTCTGGAGGTTTCTGGGGAAGTATCCGCGCATGTGCTTCGACGAACTGCGGCGGTCGTTCAGCAAGGAACTGTTCTGCGCGTCACTACGGAAGCTGGTGCCTGAGATCGCGGTGAGCGACCTCGATACCGGCGGAGCGGGAGTGCGCGCCCAGGCGCTGGACCCGCGTGGCGGCATGGTGCAGGATTTTCACATCGTGCGGCAGCCCGGCGCGGCGCACGTCCTGAATGCGCCCAGCCCCGCGGCCACCGCTTCCCTCGCCATCGGGGAGGAGATCGCACGGCAGCTCTTCGCCAGCTCATAGGCCACAAATAAACACAAATCCCGACACCGCCGCGTTAATTCAGAAACCGCGCCTCAGCGAACCATTACTTGTGTTCATCCGCGTTCATTTGTGGCCTTGCACGGATGCCTTCGCCGATTGGCCCCTCGTGCCGCAGCTTGGCATTCAGCCACACGGTCATGTCGTGCTCCCAATCGGGCACGTCGGGAATCGTATTCCACGAGTCGGTGACGTGCGGACCGTTGGGGATGCGGATCAGGTCGCAATCGGCCCCGGCGTCGCGCAGCGCCCTGCGCAGATTTGTCGATTCGGAGAAATCCACGGACTTGTCCTTGTCGCCATGGATCAGCAAGAAGGGCGGCGCGTCCTTGCGCACATAAGTGATCGGCGATGCTTCGGCCAGCGCGGCGGCTTCGCCCTTCGCTTCGATCAGCGGGTCGAGCAGCGCATGCACGTTTGCATTCTGCGGCTTTCCGCGGAAATCGCTCGGCCCGAAGATGGTCACCACCGCCTGCACCACGGCACTTTCGCGGTCCACGGGATCTTTGGCCGACGGGTCGCCGGGCGCGTCAATCAGGCCGGCCATGTTGCTGAGCCAGCCGCCCGCCGAACCTCCCACTAGCGCAATCTTGTTTCGATTCGCATCCCACTGGGATGCGTGATAGCGGATATAGCGAATGGCCCGCTCCACATCGTGCAACATGTCGGGATAAGGATACCTGGGGGCGAGGCGGTAATCGATGGAGAATACCGCGTAACCGGCGGGAGCGAGGAATTCGGCGCAGTACGCTTCGCTTCCATTCCGGCTGGTGCCGCCGATGAACCCGCCGCCGTGAATGATGATGGCCACCGGGTGCGGGCCGGGGCCGGACGGCGCGTAATAATCCATGGTCAGCTTCTCGCCGTCCGGTTCGCCATACGTGATGATGTCGGTCACGAATTTGGAGCAGCAGGGCGTCTCCACCGGCTTCGGCTCCATCAGCTCGGCGCGCGTAAAGTTGGGATCGTACAGATTGAGCTGGTATTTGCCGTCGCGGCCGATCTTCGGTTTCTCCGGGGTAAGACCGCGCTCCACCACGGTGCGATAACCGGCCTGCGCGTCGGGCACCCCCAGAGCCAGATGATGCATGACGCCCAGCGTGCGCGGCGACGGGTTGTGCACGTTCAGCATGTACTCCAGCCAGTCGGCGCCGTCGGGAACGCGCATGTCCACCCAGTCGGTGACGCGGTCCTTCATGCCGCCGTGCCAGGTTTCGCGAAACCCGAGGATGTCGCGGTAGAACCGGTCCTCGGCATCGCGGTCCTGCACGGTGAAGCCGGCGTGGATGATGCGCTCGGAGACGCGCGTGGCGGGGAGGTCCCGGCCGAAATCGCGGCCATGAAGCGAGTCCGGCAGGTACTGGACGAACGCCACCAGGTGCCCGTCCGGATCGGTGAGCTGGAAGTTTAGGTCGCCGTAGCGGTCGCGCGCGACAGTGGCCGGAACCTTCACCCCGCGGCTGGCGAGATAGTCGCGCAGTTGTTGCGCGTTGGTGGTCTCGAAGGCGATGTCGATGAGCCGATCCTGCGTCTCGCTGGCCAGCTCGGGCCGGACCTCGATGTACTGGTGATCGTTCACCTTGAAACACGCGCTCTTCTCCACGCTGCACGGTTCGGCGAATCCGAGTACGTGTCCGTAGAAGTTGCGCGCGGCGGCAAGGTCGTTGGTGCGCAGGGCCACGTGTGCGACACCGACGATAGGCGGACGTTCCACTGCGCCCAAAAAGCCGCTGGAGAGAAGTAGGAAACAAAAGCTGCGCATTGTCAAATAATCCATCCGAAATCTGCGTTTATCCGCGTTCATCGGCGGCCATTCACTTCGTGGCGGATTGAATGGTCATCTCGGCTTGAAGCCGCAGGTCCCGCGATGATGAGCCCACGTAGACGGTTCGCGGCCCCGCGGCCACTGCCCATTTATCCGCGGCGGTGGACCAGTACTCGAGCCCGCGCCGCGGAATGTGCAGCCTCACGGTCTTCGTTTCACCCGCGGGCACGTTGACACGGTCGAAACCAACCAGCGCGCGCGGCGCGAACTGTGCGCCAGTGGGAGGCTGGTCTGGCGCGCCCAGATACACTTGTGGAACCTCGTCGCTCGCCACCGTGCCGGCGTTGTGCAGGTCGAAGCTGGCGTTGAACCCGCCGTCTCTGGTCCGGGCCACTTTGAGGTCCGAGTACTCGAACTTCGTGTATGAGAGGCCGTAGCCGAACGGGAACAGCGGTTCAACGTTCTGCTTGTCGAACCAGCGGTAGCCGACATCGACGCCCTCCGCATAGGTGGTCTTGCCCTTGACGCCCTTCGAGGACCGCTCTGGATGAGCAGGGTCGTTGGCGAGGCCCTGATCCAGCGTCTTCATCCACGTGAACGGCAGGCGCCCGGCGGGGCTCACCCGGCCCAGCAGGACATCCGCCGTGGCCCAGCCGCCCTCGTCGCCAGGGAACCACATTTGCAGCACGCCCTTCACCCTGTTCAGCCAGGGCAGCGCCACCGGCTGGCTTACGTTCAACACCACGATGGTGTTCGGGTTCACCGCGGCCACATCTTCAATCAGCTTGTTCTGGTCGCCGGGGATGCCGAACCACGGCCTGCCGCGCGACCACGCGAACACCACTGCCGTCTTGGCCTGCTTCGCCGCCGCGATCGCCGCCTCGTAGTTTGCCTTCTGCTGCTCGGGCGTCACCCAGCTCAGCCGCACCTGCACCGGATCGCCCGAAACATCCGCCGTCGTGGTCACCGTGAGCGTGTGCGCGCCAGCCGTGAGTTCCACCCGGCGTCTCATGTTGTCGAGGCCGTCCGGCGTGGGCACAATGTTGTGCTCTCCCGCATGCAGGATGTTCCCGTGCATGTTCCCCATGTGGTTGCCGGTGCGGCTCACCCGCTTGCCGTCAATGGTGAGCGAACCGACGGTGCCCATGATCTGCAGGTTCACCAGGTACGCGCCCGCGGAAGGAACGGTCAGGGTTCCCGTCCATTTCCATCCCGAGCCAGCCGGCAGCGCCTTGCCATTGGCATCGGTGAAATCGAGTTGCGCGTCCACCTGGGTGGCGCTGGTTTTCGCGTCGCTGCGCGCAAGCCCCGGCTGGCCGTCGTGCGACAGCGCGGACGCGGGTATGGGGACGCCGGTCATGTCGTCCGCCACTGCATACGTCACGTGCGCAGTGGGAGCCAGTTTCTGCATGGCCTCCACGGCGCCGATCTGCCGCGCGGGAATGCCCAGGGACTTCTCGCCCGGCTCGCCCACGGCGATGGTCTGTCCCGCGCCTGGCCCGATCATCGCCAGCGACGCAAGATCGTCCGCCTGCAGCGGCAGGACGCCGCCGTCGTTCTTCAGCAGCACCGCCGCGTCGTCGCCGGTCCTGCGTACAACCGGAGCGTCGGCTTCAGAGGGAATCGGCGTGACGTCATGCTTTTCCTTGCCGTCCAGGAATCCGAACCTGTCCATCTGGACCAGAATCCGCCCCACCGCGCGCGTGATCGTCTCTTCCTTCACCAGGCCGCTCTTCACGGCGTTCAGCATGCCCAACGCCGGCGGAGCCTTGGGGAAGTTGAAGTCGAACGGCCCGGGCGGCGGCTCTTCAGGAACGGCGCCGCCAAAGCCGGCATCGCCCATATCGAAGCCCCCGGCCGGCGGTTTATACGGCGGGGGCGGTTCGGGCAGGAAGTATACGGGCGTGAAGCCGATGGTGCCAGGCATCTCCAGGTCGAGACCGTCGTTGATGAAGTCGGTGGCGTGGGTGGCTCCCCAGTCGGATGTGATGAATCCCTGGAAGCCGACCTCTTCCTTGAGGATCTTGATCTGCGTGTCGGCGTTCCCGCAGGCATACGGCCCGTTCACCTTGTTGTACGAGCACATGATGGACGACACGCCCGCGGCCACCGCATCCACGAACGGGGCGACGTAGACCTCGTGCAGGGTTTGCTGGTCGACGATGTTGTCGTTGCCGCCGTCGTAAGCGACGTAGTGCTTGGCCTGGGCCATGACGCCCTGCTTCTGTGCGCCGCGAATGAACGCCGCGCCGATCTGGCCGGTGAGCACCGGATCCTCGCCGTAGGTGTTGTAGCCGCGCCCGAAGGTGATGTCGCGGTCGATGTTGATGAAGGGCTGCAGGATGACGTCGATGCCCTGCGCGCGCGCATCGCGGCCCACCACGGCGCCGTTCTGTTCGGCGTCCTCGCGGCTGAAGGTGGCGGCCAGGCCCATGGTGGCGGTGGGGGCGGTGGAAGGAACCCGCGTCAGCACGCCGGGCGGTCCGTCGGCCATGCGCAGGGAGGGAATGCCGAGGCGCGGGATGCCCCGCAGGAAGCCCGGCTGCCCCTGATCGGTATCGGGCGGTTCCGCGTCGCCGTGGATTATGGCGATTTTCTCGTCCAGAGTCATCTGGCTGAGCAGTTTGTCGACGCGTGCATTGCCGGTGACCACCGGTACGCCGGTCTGCGCGAACGTTGCTCCGGCGCAGAAAAGAAACACAATAAGAAGGCCACTCGATGTTCTCATGGAGTCACTCCCGGGACTCGGCGCGCGGGACCAACGGCGTCGCGTGCGCAAACATGTAATCTACCACTCTGACGACGGGGAACCTCAGTCCTTCGTTAGCACCGCGGCGTGACTGCGCCAAATGGAGGGATGGCCGATGACGCGGAGGCCCGCTTGCGCCGCAGCCTTCAGCTCGGCCTCGAAGTCAGAGAGCTTGACGTGTCCGCGCGGTTCGGCCAGCAACACCTGGGCGCCCGGCTTCAGGCTGGCGGCGACCTCGGCGAAGAACGACTCGGCCGAGGGCAGCTCGTGCACCATGGCGTAGGCCAGCGCGAAATCCACGGCGCCGCCGAGATCCGCAACGCCCAGAGAATCGCGCGCAACCAACCGGGCGTCCACGCGCGCCAGCAGGCCGCGCCTGGCCAGCCGGCGCCGGAGCCCGGCCAGCATCTTTGGCTGGATGTCGACAGCCACCACGCGGCCGGAGGCTCCCACCCGGCGGGCCAGTTCGAGAGTGAAGAAGCCCATGCCCGGTCCGGGTTCCAAAACGGTCATGCCTTCGCGTATGTAAGGGGACAGGATCGCGGCCGGATCCTGCGAAAAACGCCGCAACGGGCAGGCCAGCAGATAGCCCAGCCACCAGGGACAAACTCGGTGAGACATGTCGATAGTTGAATGGTACTCGCG
>JBEKPY010000091.1:0-22964 GCA_049520275.1 Bryobacteraceae bacterium | reverse complement strand
GCAGGCTGGAAAACAGCTCTGCGAAGAGTTCCATCGGTCGTCGGTCCTCCGATCTTGTCTCGACAACTTGATCTTCGGCCAGACGACCGGTGGAATCAAAATTTCAAATATGTTTGGCTAGTGCTCAGGGCGCGGCCACACCCCGCGGGAACCGCGGAGTCACCACCGCCAGGTCCTCGAAGCGCTCCTCCTTCACCGCTCCCCTGAGGTTCGCCTGGTGGCGATCGAGCATCCACAATTCCGGCAGGATCTCCGCCACCAGATCGCCGTGGCAGAACAGCCGGACCACCGCGCTTTGCGAGACCACGATGGCCACCGCCCGGGTGCTGCGTGTGATGCTGGCCCCGGCCACGTGGCGGCTGCCCAGCCCCAGCGGCACGTCGATGCCGTCGGCGGCCGCATCCAGATAACGGCAGGCCGCCTCGAACACCCCGTTGTCGCTCACCACGAAGGCGCCGTCCAGTTGCGCCAGCTCCTTGATGGTGCCGCGCAAGTTGGGGTTGTGAATGGAGCGGTCCTCGCTCGTGTGGCCGGCCAGCGGATCGAGGATCAACGGCCGCGACTTGGCCAGTACCGCCCGCTCGTCGCCCACCGTGAAGATGGTCCCGATGCGCCGGCCTTCGCGGCCCTCGCGCGCGATCTCCACCGCCAGCTCGATCAGCGGCTCGAGGATGGCTGGATCGAACGGCGGCAACTGGCACAGAACGCTCTCAAACATGGACGGCGCTCATTCCGCCGCCCGCGCATGCTTTACGCCGCGCGACAGGTCCAGCATGATTTCGTCAGGATAGCACCAGCCCCAGTCCTCGCCCGGCTCGATGGAGCGCATGATGGGGTGCGTGGTGGCGTGATAGTGCTTCGTCGCATGCTTGTTCTTCGACGAATCGCAGCAGCCGACATGGCCGCAGGTCAGGCAGATGCGCAGGTGCACCCAGCGGTCCCCGGTCCTGATGCAATCCTCGCAGACGTGTTTCGCGGGCTGCAAATCCTTCGCCTGTCCGACGTGTTCGCAGACGTTCATTGACTCTCTCCTTTCGCCGCGGTCGATTGCCAGAATAGCGGGTTCGTGATGGGCCGGGCTTGTTTGACGCCGCCATGGGCACTCGCGCTTCAGGAAAAGTGACCCGGAAGCCGGCGGGCGTATCACGATAGTCGGTTGCCCGCGGATAAGAGTTGTGCAAAATTGGTTCCATGGAACGTGACCGTGTCGTAGCCGCCTTGAAGGCGCATGAACAGGAGCTCCGCACGGCTGGTGTGCTAAGCGTATCCGTGTTCGGTTCGGTCGCACGCGGTGAGCATTCAGCGCACGATGTTGATGTGGCGGTGCGCCTCGGCGAGAATTTCTCGGCTCCAGGTCTCAGTTACTTCAGCCGCCTGAGCGAACTCGAACGGCGTTTGTCCTGCATTCTGGGCTGTAAGGTGGATGTCCTTGAGGAGCCGGTGCGCAGGAAACGGTTTCAAACAGAGATCGACCGGGACCGCGCCCTTGCCTTCTGACAAACCCGCCCGCCGCCTGCAAGACATCATCGAAAACGCGCAAGCGATTCAAGGTTACGTCGCCGGGATGGACGTGACAGCGTTCCAGAAGGACCAGAAGACCTGCGATGCGGTGGAGCGTTGCCTCGAACGAATCAGCGAGGCCGCCGCCAAACTGGGTGATCTGGCCTCCCTGCTCGCGCCAGGTCAGCCCTGGCAGGAAATAAGAGCGCTCGGAAATCGCTTGCGTCACGAATACGACGCCATCCGGGAAGATCGCCTTTGGGACATCGTGCAAATCAACGTCCCGCCGTTGCGCGCCGATTGTGAAGACGCTCTGCAGCGGTTGCGCGAAAAGCAAACAGGCCAATAATAGAGTCGAAGGCTTGACCCTGTCATTTGACCCACGCCTGTTAGACCGAAGTTCTTTGTTCCCGTTGACGCAAGCCTAGTACTACTGTGTTATAAACAGAACGATCTCGCCGGCCAGCTCCACCGTTCCCCGGCTCACGTCCAGCTTCGGCTTGGTGACAAAATCGATGGCGCCAAGTTCGAGCGCGCGCAGCGTGGTGTCGCAGCCGCGCTCGGTGAGAGAGGACACCATCAGCACGGGCACGGGATGCGCGCGCATCAGCTTCTCTAGAAACGTCAGCCCGTCCATGCGCGGCATCTCGACATCGAGGGTCAGCACGTCGGGCTGCAGGCGCAGGATCTTCGCCTGCGCGGCTACCGCGTCCGCGGCGGCGCCCACCACCTCGAGCTCCTTGTCCGCGGACAGGATCTCGCGCAGAAGCTGCCGCATGAGGGCGGAATCGTCGATGATCAGAACTTTCGCCGGTTTCATGATTCAGGCCCGGTCATGGCCACGAATAAACACGAATAACAATCGCTTTTCTTATTCCGTGTGCATTCGTGGCCATTAAACGCCGTTCAATTGAAGGCCGTAACCGGCTCTTCGGCGGCGCTGAGGCCGTCGGCCGCCAGCAGCCGGTCCACGTCCAGCAGCACCACCAACTGGTCTCCATTCGAAACCATGCCGGCGATGAACCGCGTGTCCACCTGCGCGCCCAGGTCCGGAACCGGCCGCATCTGGTCCGCGCGGACATCGAGGACGTCGGAGACTGCATCCACGATGAGACCGATGGTCCGCGTCGCCGCAGTCACCACGATGATCACCGTGAAGCGCGTGTACTCCTGCGGCTCCATGCCGAACTTGCGGCGCAGGTCGACAACCGGGATCACCGTGCCGCGCAGGTTCATGACGCCGCGCACGTGCGGGGGACTGTTCGGAATGGGGGTGATGCCGAGGTAACCTTTGATCTCCTGCACCCTCAGGATCTCCAGACCGTATTCCTCGTCGCCCAGAGCGAACGACAGGTACTGCCGCACCCCGGCCGCGGCGGGTTCCAGAAGAGTGGTTCCACTTTGCTGCATGACCGTGATCCTCTCCTCAGGCTTCGCGGAACTGCTGTTGCCGGTTCCCGGTGTGCTGTGCCAGCCGCGCCAGCGATGTTCCCGTCGATTGTGGGGCGGCCCCGGAGCGCCGCGGCCTGCGTTCGGCCGGCGCGGAATCGCCGGAGCCCAGCGCGAATCGCGCGGCCAGCGCGCTCAACTGTTCGGCGGTCGACGAAAGCTCCTCGGCGGTGGAGGCCAGTTCCTCCGTCTGCGCCGCATTGGATTGCGTGACCTGGTCCATCTGGACCATGGCCTTGCTCACCTGTTCGATTCCGGTGGCCTGTTCGGAAGACGCCGCCGCGATCTCCGCCACAATGTCGGTGACCCGTTTCACCGCGGCCACGATCTCCGTCAGCGTCTGGCCGGAGCGGTTCACCAGCTCCGAGCCGTTCTCCACCTTGCGCACCGAATCCTGGATCAGCGTCTTGATCTCCTTCGCCGCCGAAGCGCTGCGCTGCGCCAGACTGCGCACTTCCGAGGCCACCACGGCGAATCCGCGGCCCTGTTCCCCGGCGCGCGCCGCCTCCACCGCGGCATTGAGCGCCAGCAGGTTGGTCTGGAACGCGATCTCGTCGATGGTCGTGATGATGTCGGCGATGCGCCGCGATGCGGAATTGATCTCGCCCATGGCGGTCACCGCCGAGCGCACCACCTCGCCGCCGTTGTCCGCCGCCTGCCGTGCGCTCAGGGCCAGTTGATTGGCCTCCCGCGCGTTCTCGGCGTTCTGCCGCACCGTCGAGGTCAGCTCCTCGATGGTGGCGGACGTCTCCTCCTGGCTGGCGGCCTGCCTCTGCGTGCCGCCCGACAGCTCCTCCGACGCCGCCGACACCTGCTGCGCCGTGGACGCCACCTCCGCCGAGGATGACCGCACCTCCAGCAGAGCTGCATTCAGGTTCTCCACGGCGTCGTTGACGGACGCCTTGATGGGCGCGAAGTCGCCTTTGCAATCGCCCGCCATGCGCGCCGTGAGATCGCGGTCCGCCACCCTGGCCAGCACCGCAGCGGCCTCCTTCACCGGGTTCGAGAAGCCGGCGATCATCTCGCGGAAGGCCTCCGCCAGTTGCCCGGCCTCGTCTCGCGAACGATAGTCCAGCTTCTGGCCGAGGTCCCCTTCGGCCAGGCGCGTGGCCACCGCGACCATCCGTTGCAACGGGCGCGCGATCTGGCGCGCCACGAAGTATCCGAGACCGCCAGCCAACAGAATGGCCGCGAGGATCGATCCAATCTGCATCCGGCGCGCGGCATTGTAGACCGCATCGCTGTCGTCATAGGCCTGCTTTCCCAGTTTGTCGTTCAGCGTGGCCCAATCCTCCAGCGCGTTCTGGAGTTGCTCGCGATAAGCCGTTCCCTGCGCGGCCTGCGCCGCGGCCGCGTCTTTCTGACCCGCGGCGGCCAGTTGCAGAACCGCCGTCGCGTGCTGGCGGTATTCGGGCAACGCCTGGCGGATGCGGCCCAGCAGATCCCGGGCCTGATCGTTGTGGACGGTTTTCTCCGCGTTGTCCAGATCCTCGTCGATCTGGCGGAGCAGCGTCGCGCCCTTTTGCGGGAGGGCTTGCAGTTTTGCGGGGTCGGTCTCGAGCACACTTTGCCGATGGGTCGTGCTCAGCGTAGCCAGCCGGAACATGGCGTCCTTGACCAGTACGGCGCCCACCATGTCGTGCTGGTAGAGCGCGTCCAGCATGTTGTTGATCGTGTGCGAGGCGGAGACGCCCTCGTAGCCCACGAATCCGATCAGCGCCGCCATGAGCCCGAAAGCCAGCATCAGCTTTGCGGCCGTCGGCAGGTTCCTGTACCAGTTCATTTCTCTCTCCTTCTATCCGTCTGTCTATGCCGCCGCCACGCTCCGCGCCGAGGCCATGTTCACAATCCCCGGCACGTCGACGATCAGCGCCGGATGGCCGTCGCCCAAGATCGTCGCGCCGGCCACACCGTCCACTCTCCGGTAATTCGCCTCGAGCGACTTGATCACCACCTGCTGCTGTCCCAGAAGCTGGTCCGCCAGCAGCGCCAGCCGGCGGCCCTGATGCTCCACGATCACCGTGATCCCTTCGGCCGGGTTGGTCACCGCGCCGGGAATGTGGAACAGCCGGTGCAGACGGACCAGCGGAACCGGCTCGCCGCGCAGCATGACCACCTCGCCCTGTCCGGCCACCACGCGCACCGCCGAGGCTTTCGGCCGCACCGATTCGAGGATGGCCGTCAGCGGCAGAATGTATGTGTCGCTTCCCACCCTCGCCAGCAGCCCCTCGAGGATCGCCAGCGTGAGCGGCAGCCGCAGCCGGATGGCGGAGCCGCGCCCCGCCTCGCTTTCCACGCTCACCGCGCCGTTGAGCGCCTCCACGTTGCGCCGCACCACGTCCAGCCCCACGCCGCGCCCGGAGATGTCGGTGACCCGCTCGGCGGTGGAAAAGCCCGCCTCGAAGATCAGCGCGCGCAGTTGTTCGTCGGCCAGCTCTTCGTTCTCGCGAATCAGCCCGCGCTCGACGGCCCGCGCACGAATCTTTGCCGCATCCAGCCCGCGGCCGTCGTCGGACACCGCGATCACCACGCTGCCGCCCTCGTGGCACGCGCTCAGCCGGATCAGCCCCTGCTCCGGCTTGCCGGCGGCGGCGCGCTCGGCGGGCGCTTCGATGCCATGATCGGCGGCGTTGCGAATAATGTGCGTCAGCGGATCGCCAATGCCCTCCACCATGCTTTTGTCGATCTCCGTGTCCTCGCCGCTGATCTCCAGCCGGATGGACTTGCCGGTGCTCGCCGCCAGATCGTGCACCAGCCGCTGCATGCGGTGGAAGACGCCGGCCACCGGGAGCATGCGCACGCCCATAATGCGTTCCTGCAGTTCGCGCGTGTGCCGCTCCATCTCGGCGAAGGCGTCGGCCAGCGCGGGCAGGCGGGTCATGGTGAACCCCTGCAGCGCCTGGGCGGCCATCGATTGCGCGATCACCAGCTCGCCCACCAGATCGATCAGCCGGTCCACTTTTTCCGTGGCCACCCGGATGGTGCCGGAATCGCGCCCGCCCGGCGCCCGCGCCACCCCCGTCCGGGGCGCTGTCGCGGACGTCGGCTCCTCGCGCTCCAGCAGAATCCGCGCGCCCTCCTCCACAAAGGCGAAAACGTCCCGTATCTCGGTCTCGCCCGCCGCGGTTTCCAGCCGCAGGTTCCAGGCCAGGCCGCAACGCTCGGGATCGAGGTCGGCCAGATCGGAGACGCCCGCCAGATCGATTTCGTTGTCGAGGACGGTCCCCAGCCGGCTCAGCTCGCGCAGCACCAGCACCGGATCCATGCCTTGCAGGAAAACTTCCGGGGAGGGTTGAAAGCGGATTCGCCAGACCGGTCCGGCCGGCTTCGTCTGCGGGTCGCTCCTGCTGCGCAGCTTCACCGGCGCGGCCGGATCGAACGGTCCGGCCCGCTGGGCCACGGTCAGCCGGTCCCGCACCGCGACAAGGTCCGCGGGCGCTGCCCCCCCGCGCCGCGCCGCATCCAACAGCGCCGCCAGCACGTCCACCGCTTTCAGCAGCAGATCGATGCGGGTCCCGTCGGCGTCCACGTCGCCGCTGCGCATACGGTCCAGCAGACTTTCCATGGCGTGCGTGAATTCCGTCGTCTCCGCCAGCCCGAACGTACCGGCGGCCCCTTTGATGGAATGCGCCCCGCGGAAGACGGCGTTGAGGAGTTCCAGATTGACTTCGCCCGCCGCCAGCGCCAGCAGACCGGCCTCCATTTGCGCTACATGCTCGGCGGCTTCCTGGAAGAATGTTTCGCGAAAACGTCCCAGATCGATTTCCATGGTCGTTCCCTACGGCAGCACGCGCCCGATCACCTGCAGAAGCTGCGCCGGCTGGAAGGGTTTCACGATCCATCCGGTGGCCCCCGCCGCCTTCGCCGCCTGGCGCTTCTCCGGGTGGCTCTCGGTGGTGAGCATCAGGATGGGCGTGAATTTCGTCTCCGTCCTTCCGCGGGCCGCGCGGATGAACGTCAGGCCGTCCATTACCGGCATGTTCAGGTCGGTAATGATCAGGTCCACTCGTTTTCCTTCCAGCGCCTTCAGCGCGTCGCTGCCGTTGACTCCCTCGATCACCTGGAAGCCGGCCTCGCGCAGAGTGAAGCCGAGCATCTGGCGGATGGAGTTGGAATCGTCCACGATGAGCGCGGTCCTCGCCATTCAGGATCTCCTTGCGTTCGTCGGGCGGTCGGTTTCGTCGGGCGCCGGAAGCAGCTTGCTGGCGCCGGCCATGGCCAGCCAGGCGCGAATCGCCGGCGCGTCGCGGCCTACCCGCAGCGATCCGCCGGCGGCATCGAGACGCCGCTTCAGGGCCAGCAGCGTCTGCAGCGCGGCCGCATCCAGATAGCGGCAGCCCGCCCAGTCCACAATCACCGCTCCGCCCCCGGAGGCCAGCCGAAGCGCTTCCTCGTGCAGCCGGACGGCGCTGGAAACGTCTACCATGCCCGACAGCTCGAGGACCGCCCCGCCCTCGAACGGCCGGGCCTCGATGCCCGCGTGCAATTCCGAATCTGCCGGGTCCATGCGCCAATGCCCTCGCAGTGCTTATCGTCGCCATCGCCGGTACTATGAGGACACGCGGGAAGGGGCACGCGGCGCCAGCCGCGTTCTTCCGGGCAGGGACACGCGGCGGCGAGCCGCGTTTCTGCGGTATCGGGCGGGATCGCCGCTTCGCCGCATGTCCGATTGCGGTAGTGATATTCTGCTCAGCAGGTGTACGGAAAGGTGAACGGCGCGAGTTGACTGGGAAGCCGGCATCCTCGTTGCTGCGGCAGTTGGGGATCGTCAGCGCCACGGCGCTGGTGGTCTCCAACATGATCGGCGTCGGCATTTTTTCGGTCACCGGCTATCTGGCCGACGATCTGGGCTCCCCCGCGCTGGTGATCTGGATCTGGGTGGTGGGGGCCGTCTGCGCTCTCGCCGGAGCCCTCGTCTACTCCGAACTGGGCATCAACTTCCCCAGCTCCGGCGGCGAGTACGTCTATCTGAACGAAGCCTTCGGGCCCACCTGGGCCTTCATGACCGGCTGGGTTTCGTTCTTCGCCGGTTTCTCCGCTCCCATCGCCGCCTCCGCTCTGGCTTTTTCCGACTACCTGGGTCATTTCTTTCCGCTATTGAAACAGGAGAACGCCGCGTTCGTAGTGGGCGCGGGATACTGGCAGGTGCGCGTAGGCGCCCCGCAGGCGGCCGCCTGCTCTCTCATCGCCGTCTTCACGTTTCTGAACTGCGTGGGCGTGCGCCGCGTAGCCGGCGTTCAGAACGTCCTCACCGCCATGAAAGTGCTGGTGCTGACGTCGTTCATCGTCATCGGGTTCGCGTTCGGGACCGGCAGTATGGCGCACTTCTCCCAGCCTGCCGCGCGCCTCATCGCCACGCCCCTGCCGGCCCAGTTCGCCATCAGCCTGTTCTTCATCTATGTCAGCTACAGCGGCTGGAACGCCGCCACCTACGTCGCCGAGGAGCTGAAGAACCCGGCGCGCACCCTGCCCGTGGCGCTGGCGCTGGGAACCACCCTGGTGGCGGCGCTGTACGTCGGCCTCAATCTGCTGTTCATCTACGCGCTGCCGCTCGGCCAGATGAAGGGCCGCATCGCCATCGGCGCGCTGGCCGCCTCCCGGCTGTTCCGCTCCGACGTCGCCAGCCTGTTCAGCGCGGCCATGGCGCTCTCGCTGATGGCTACGGTGAACGCCATGATCACGGTGGGCCCACGCGTCTACTACGCCATGGCCCGCAATGGCGCGTTCTTCGCCGCGGCCGCCCGCGTGGACCGCCGCTGGCGCACCCCCCTGATCGCCATCGTCTGCCAGGGCGTTTGCACCATGTTCATGACCTTTACGCCCTTTCCCGCCCTGCTGGTCTACATCGGCTTCACCCTGAACTTCTTCGCCGTGCTCTCGGTGGCCGCGCTGTTCTTCTTCCGCCGCCGGCCGGGCTGGCGCAAATTGCGCGTGGTCAGCTTCGCCTGGCCCGCGATTCCGGCGTTCTTCCTGCTGGTGGGAAGCTGGATCACGGTGGTGGGCGTCACCCAGCAGCCGGCCATCGCCACCGCCGCCATCGTGACCATCGCCACCGGCGCGCTGGTCTATCATTTCCGCCTGGTGCGCCAGAAGCGCGTCACGTCACGCAGTGTTTCGTATTGACACCAACCAGTTGGTAGCGCAAACTAGTGGACAGGAAGCGGCGTTCGCGGGCTGGCGAGGCGCCGTCAGGCGGCACGCCTCTGCCGCCGGGATAGGGGAAACGGACATGGATCAGGTCGGGGATCTTCTGAATCGGCACCGCTTCTACAACAACATCGATGGCGTGGGGGAGCTCAGTGCGGGCTTTATGCTTCTGGGCTTCGCGCTGCTTCAGTGGCTACAGGTGCACGCGCCCGAGGGCGCCATCTGGCATCGCATGTACGTGCTCATACTTTATGTGGGCGGCATGTGCGCGGCAATCCACTACGGGACGAAAGCAATCAAGAAACACATGACCTACCCGCGTACGGGCTTTGTCGAATGCCGGAAAAGCGAGCGCTGGCGCGCCGCAGCAATCGCGGCGCCACTTGGCGCGCTGGTGTCCGCCGGCGTGGCCGTCGCTCTCTGGCGGCATTGGGACATCAGCGCGGCGGTTTCTTTGTTCGGCCTTGCTTTCGCGGCATGCTATGCATGGGGCATCGCCAGAGCCGTTCGCTGGAAGTGGGTCATCGTCTGGGCTATTGCGCTGGAGTCGTTCGTGATCGCCTTCCTTCCGGCGAGCGTGTTCGGCGCGCTGGCCGGCGATTCATGGGTGACCCACCCGGTCCGCACTAAACTCGTTGGGGCGTGGCTCCTCTCTTTGATGAGCTACGGCGCGATGCTGCTGATTTCGGGCAGCATCAGTCTCTGGCTCTACCTTCGCCACACGCAGGCTCCCGTGCAGGAAGAACAATGAACCCGCAGATCCGCGCGATCGCGGACCTCAACCGGGTGATTCACGAGCCGGGGCGGCTCATGATTGCCGCCCTCCTGTTTCCGGTGGAGCGGGCCGACTTTCTCTATCTGCAGCATGAAACCGGCATGAACAAGGGGACGCTTTCCAGCCACCTCTCCCGGTTGGAGGAAGCCGGTTACGTCGAAGTGACCAAGACATATCGCGGCAAGGTGCCGCAGACATTGCTTTGTCTTACCAGGGCGGGCCGCAGAGCATTCGAACGATATCGGCGAAGGCTCCGAGAGGCGCTGTAAATGCCGGCTCGCAATCAGCCGTGTGTCGCGGGTTCGTCCGCCGGCCAGACGGCGGCGAACGCGAGTCCCACCGCGATGCCGATTGACACCTCGATGAAACGGTGAGCGGCGATCAGCCACGCCGCGCCTGGTCGGCCAATCAGCAGCACGATAGCCAGCGTGATCCCGGCGAAGCGATACGCTTGTTGGCTGAGTCCACCGTGGTGGGCGTCACCCAGCAGCCGGCCATCGCCACCGACGCCATCGTCACCGGCGCGCTGGTCCACCATTTCCGGCTGGTACGCCAGAAGCAGTAACTGCGCCATTGAGATCACTGTCCCCTTCCGAACGCACAGTCGCAAAACCGAACAGCGGACGGGCTTCGCTTCGCAACTGGGCGCCCTTGTTTGTAAGACGTTAGGAGTGGCAATGGACTTGCCGAAACAATGCAGCCCAGGAGGCTGGATATGATCGAGAACATCGTCAAGTTCCTGCACGACCTGAAATTCGCCGCCCGCTCCCTCACCCGCGCAAAAGGGCTTACGGTGACCGTGGTGCTGACCCTGGCCCTCGGCATCGGCGCGAACGCCGCCATGTTCAGCCTGGTGCGCGGCGTGTTGCTGCGCCCGCTGGTCAACCGCGACGAGGACCGGCTGATCTACATCCGGCAAAGCGCCGAAGGCGTGGCATTGGACAACGCCTGGTTCTCGGTGCCGGAAATCCAGGACCTGCGCTCGCGCGTGAAATCGTTCAGCGAGTTCGGCGATTTCTCCATCATTGGCTTCACCATGGTGGGCCTCGGAGAGCCCCGCGAGGTTCGCGCCGGCGTGGTCGGCGGATCGTATTTCCAGGTGATGGGGCTGCGCCCCGTGCTCGGCCGGCTGCTGGATGCGCGCGATGACGGTCCGAACGCCGCGGGCGCCGTCGTACTGACGTATCGTTTCTGGTCGACAACGCTCAAGAGCGATCCAGCGGTGCTGGGCAAGACCGTGCGCCTCGGTTCATTCGATAGCCGCACCGCCACCGTGGTGGGCGTACTGGAGCCCTGCGTCCCATATCCCGCCGACACCGAGATCATCGCCAACATCGTGACCAGCGCGCACCACCTTTCGGCCACCATGGTGACCGGCCGCATCCACCGCATGACCGACTTATTCGCCAGGCTCGCGCCCGGCGCGGATCTGGAAACGGCGCGCGCGGAATTGCGCTCCGTGTACGGCACTATGAAGCAGGAACATCCGGAAGCCTATCTTCCGGTCAGAGCCGACTTCCGAATCAGTGCGGTGCGGCTGCGCGATCAGCTCACCTCCGGCGCCCGGACCATATTGCTGGTGCTGATGGCCGCTTCCATCCTGGTCTTCGTCATCGCCTGCTCCAACGTCGCCAACCTCATCCTGGCGCGGACCGTACGCCGCGAAGGCGAGTTGGGGATCCGCGCCGCGCTGGGAGCCAGCACCACTGCCCTGCGCCGCACGCTGCTGGCCGAAAGCCTGCTGCTGTGCGTCGCCGGCGCAAGCATCGGCGTGCTCGTGGCCAGTCCATTGGTGACCGTTCTCGCCCGGTACGCATCCCGCTATTCCGTTCGCGCCCTCGATCTGACAATTGACCCAGGCATGCTCTGGGTGGGTGCGGCACTGGCTATCGTCGCCGCGGTGTTATTGGCGTTCGCTCCGCGCCTGCCATCGTCCGGAGGCGAGCAGGGATTCAGTCTGGCCAGCGGCAGCGCTCGGGTTACCGGCAGCGCGAATCGGAGACTGCGGGTGTTCGCGGTGATTCAGATTGCCGCCTCGTTCGTGCTGGTGGCGTCGGCCGGCGCTACCGTAAAGACGCTCTTGTCGCTGGAGGCCCAGCAAACCGGGATCGATACGCACCATGTCCTCGCCGTCAACGTGCCCAAGATGGATTACCACAAGACGCCCGCCCAGGTGCTGGATTTCTACAGAGAAGCCACGCGGCGCATCCGTGTATTGCCGGCCGTTCAGAACGTCGCCATCGGCACGATCGTGCCGTGGCGCGACAACTTCGACTTCGAGCTCGAGTTTTCGCCGGATGGCCACGCTCGGCCGCTGAACGGGGAAGGTCCTCGCGCCGCGATTCGAATCGTCTCCCCCGGCTTCTTCGCGACGCTGGGCCTGCCCATCATTGAGGGACGCGATTTCAACGACGCCGACCGCTCCGACAGCGAGCCGGTGGCCATCGTGAGCCAGACCGTGGCCCATCGGATCTTCCCAACCGGCGATGCGCTGAACCATCACGTGATGTGGACCGACCCGCTGCTGAAGTTCATTCCCCTGAGCCCCAGGCCTCAGCGCGTCGTCGGCGTGGTGGCGGACATGGACGACGCGCACATCGAGCCCAGGCCGACCCCGACCGTGTATCAACCGTTCGATCAGGCGGAGTTCATGGGAGGAGGGCGTATGTTCGTGCACGTGCGCTCCAATCCTTATGGCCTGGTGACGCCAATCACGCGGGTCCTGCGCACGATGTCCGCCGACCAGCCGGTGGAACACGCCGCCACGCTGGAAGACATTCGCGCGGAAGTGCTCACGCCGGACCGGCTCAACGTTGTGGTGTTCGGTGTTTTCGCGGCGGTGGCGCTGCTGATCGCGGTGGTGGGTGTCGCTGGCGTGCTGGCGTTTTCGGTGAGCGGGCGCACGCGCGAGTTCGGCATACGGCTGGCGGTGGGATCGCAGCCCCGGAACCTGCTGACGCGTGTGATCGCCGAAGGCGCCGCCATGGCGGTGGGGGGACTCGTCGTGGGTCTCGTATGTGGATACTGGTTGGCGCAACTGGCGGGCCGCTATTTGGGGGATGTGAAAACGCCCGGCTTCCTGCCGGTGGCCGGTTCAGCTCTGGTGCTGCTGCTGGCCGCCGTGATTGCGTCGGCGGTGCCGGCGGCGCGGGCCGCCCGAGTCGACGTGATGCAGGCGCTGCGAACGGAGTGAGCGCGGAGAGCTCGTCCTATTTGCCGATCGCCTGGCCCGTGGTGGCGTTCACGAAAACGCCATAGCCGAGTTTGGCGGTCCCCCACTGGATGTACCAGACGGGCGCCGGGAAGCGCGCCGCCTTGAACAACGAAAACGAGGCCGGCATGTCGGGATGTTTCTTCAGCCACGCCTCGGCCTTGCCGAAGGCGGTCTGGTACGCCGCGTCGGAATTGACCGCGAATTCGGTGATCTGAAAGGGCTGGCTCTTGGGTGTGGAGCCGGTCCAGGTCTGCGCGCCGCCTACCTCGACGCCCTTGTGGATGGTGGTTCCGTGATCGGCGATCGCGTAGAAAAACGTCCGTGCCTCGCGGCGGCCGGGCGATACGAAGACCGCGGTCCACATGGCCGCTTTGCCTTCTTCGTTGCGGATGCCGGGGATCTCGCCGCTGGTGAGGCTGAGCGGCAACAGATCGGCCGCCCACGTGCGCGCCGGCTTGTACATCTCATAGAAGGCGGTCTGAGCTGCGACGGGCTCGGACGCTTTCTTCGGTTCCTCCGCCTTTTTGGTCTCCGGGGCGGGCGCCGGTGGCGCCTGCGAGCAAGCCGTGAGGAGAGAGATGACGGCGCCGGCGATAACAGCCTTCAGTAAATTAGCGTGCATGGGTCACCGTTCACATTGTATGCGAACCGGCGGCGCATGAAAGTGCATGTTGCCAGCGATCCCCGGGACACGCGGCGTCAGCCGCGTTTGTGCTGTCCCAGGCGAGCACGCGGCTGGACGCGAAGCCGCGCACCGTTACAATTTTGCCATTTGACAAATGGCTGGCTCCATCTCAGAATGGCAGCATGAACAGGACGGTCACGCTGGACAAGGCCGGACGGGTGGTTCTTCCCAAAACGCTCCGCGACGAGTTGCGTCTCGATGCGGGCGACACCCTGGAGTTGGATTCCGCGGGCGATACCGTTACCCTGCGGCCGGTGCGGTCGGCCACGCCTCTGCACAAGGAACGCGGCGTCTGGGTGTTTCGGACCGGGAGCAGGCTCACCGCACAAGCGGCCGGCAAAGCGGTTCGCGAGATCCGCGAGCGGCGCGATCGCCGGAGCGCCGGGTGAGAGCCTTTCTCGCCCGCACTGTAATCGCCCCGTCAAGCATTCGGCACTTCTCGGAGCGATAACGGTTGTCCCGGCCATGCCTCAAATCGATACGTCTTCGAGAATGAGTTGAAATTCGCTCCGCTGACTTGAACACGACATGTCCATGCACCCTCCGTCAACTTGTCTTCCTCCAATAGGTTTAACGGGTAGGAGCGCATCGCATAGAACTCATGTCCGTATGGGGTTACCACGACAATCACTTCGACCGAATCCCTGCTTCTTAGCTTTGCCACCTCTTTCGTGAACCTTGATTCATTTCTATTCAGGAGTATCGTGCCGGGAACTTCAATTGGTCGGGCCCTTGCGTGTTCAAAGAATAGAGAGACTTTAATGCCGTAGGCCGGGGCTTGGTAGTCCACTCTCTCGTTGGAAACAACCAACGCATAATAACCCCACGACTCCACCCTCTGCGCGAATTGAATGCTGCCGCGTAGCTCCAGTTGTGGGCCGTCCGCAACGGGTAATGTTGTCCTCTTCGACACGACGACCCTAGACCGCCCTCCAGACAGTCCAAGAGCCACGCACAACAAAGCTGCTCCAGTGAGAATCAGAACTACAACGATGACCAGAAGAAGGAGCCATAGCGGTGCGGTCTTGATGTAGGCGACTGCGCCCGCCCCGACAGAAGCGACCGCAGAAGGGGCGGTGGTCATGACCTTTACCCATGCTGGTAGCCCAAGAAACCAAGTGAGCTTTTCGTGTAGCCAATCGGCCATGTGAGCGAATTCGAGTATTTGCCACGGTGAACTACTTGGATGTTTATGTTGAGACATCGTATGGCGTCTGAAAGCGTGTTCTTGAAGTTGTCTTATGCTCCTACAGTAGATATCAGGAGCGTCGTTGTACCCCTTAAGGCTTGCCTGTCAATTCCCTGTAGGTCCACCAGCGCGCCGCAGCCCGCGCCAAGTCGCGCCCGCAAGTCGATCATGACCCGGGTCACTTGCGCCGCTTTCGAGGCCGCCCTTCGCCACGCGTCAGCGCCATGATCTCGTCCGTGGTCATCCGCAGGTCCGCGGTGCCGCGCAGGGCTTCGAGAGCCAGGCGTCCTCTGACGCTTTCTCCGGCATCGTGCCCGGCCTTGCGAATCCGGGCGTCGTCGCCGGCCAATTCGATAGCGACCTTCGTGTGCGGCACCTGCTGGTAAGCGTAATACACGGCTGATGCGGCGCCAAACCAATCGGCCCCCACCTCCTCGCCTGATATCCTCACCAGTGTGGGCGCTCAAATCCTCGATGGCAAACGAATCCGCGATGAGATCCTCGCGGAGTTGAAGCCTCGTATTGCCGCGCTGGCCGGCGCGCGGCGCGGCCCCGGCCTGGCCGTGGTGCTGGTGGGACACGATCCCGCTTCCGAAATCTACGTGCGCAACAAGGTGAAGGCCTGCGAGGAACTGGGCATCTACAGCGAGAAGCTCACGCCGCCCGAAGACATCACGACAGCGGATCTGCTGGGCATCCTCGAAGGCCTCAATCAGCGGCCGGAGATTGACGGCATCCTGGTGCAGACGCCATTGCCGCGCTCCATCGACAGCCGCCGCGTGCTGAACGGAGTGCGGCCGGATAAGGATGTGGACGGTTTCCACCCGTACAATGTCGGCAACCTGGTGGCGGGCGTTCCCGGACCGCGGGCCTGTACGCCGGCGGGCATCATGGAGCTGCTGCGCCGTTACCAGATTCCGGTGGCGGGACGGCACGCCGTGGTGGTGGGCCGCAGCGACACCGTTGGCAAGCCCATGGCCATGATGCTGCTGCACCAGAACGCCACCCTCACCATCTGTCATTCGCGCACGCGCGATCTCGCGGCCGAGTGCCGCCGCGCCGACATCCTGGTGGCCGCCGTTGGCAGGCCCGCGCTGATTCGCGGCGATTTCATCAAGCCCGGCGCTACCGTAATCGACGTGGGCATGAACCGCCTCGATACGCCGGCCGCCGTGGAGTCGGTGTACGGCGCGGGTTCGCCGAAACTGGCCGTGCTTACGGCGAAGGGCAGCGTGCTGGTGGGCGATGTGCACCCGCTGGAGGTGGCCGGGACTGCCGGCGCGTACACGCCCGTTCCCGGAGGCGTCGGTCCGCTCACTATCTCCATGCTCATGGCCAACACCGTCGAGGCTGCCGAGCGCCACGCCGGCGGCGCCTCCCAGTGGACGGCATGCTGACCATTGGCCTCACCGGCGGCCTCGCCAGCGGAAAGTCGTTCGTGAGCGGCGCTCTCGCCCGTCTGGGCTGTCATGTTCTCCGGGCCGACGCCGTGGGGCACGAGGTTCTCGAACCGGGCGGCGAAGCGTACCACCCGGTGATTGCCGAGTTCGGCAGGGAGATCCTGAACGACGACGGCGCCATCGACAGGCGGCGTCTGGCGGCCATCGTTTTCTCGGCTCCGGAGCGCCTCGCGAAGCTCAATTCCCTGGTGCATCCGGCGGTGTTCCGCCGCGAGGACGAGTTCATTCGGGAAATCCGCGCCGCGCACCCGGAGGCGATTGTGGTTGTCGAAGCGGCCATCCTGGTGGAAACTGGAAGTTACAGGAAGTTCGATCGCCTGGCGGTGACGGTTTGCGATCGCGAGACCCAAATCCGGCGCGCCATGAAGCGCGACCGGTTGACGCTTCCGGAGGTGGAAACGCGGCTCAGCCGGCAGCTTCCTGCGGACCAGCTCAGGAAGGTTGCCGACTACGTGATCGATACCTCGGGAACCAAGGAGAATACACTGGCGCAGGTGCAGGAGCTGCACCGCGCGCTGCGGAGTCTGCGGCAATGAAACTGCGAGTTCTGGTTATCAGCTTTCTTCTGGTGGTTGCGTTCGTCGTGTTTACGTCGCAGACGCCCCTCGGACAGAGGTTCCTGCCGGTCTCCGGCCACGGGCCGCTGTGGTCCGGCCCGGCAACCGCGCACACGGCCGGGCTGGGCGCCGACGAGATCAATAACATCGACATCTACAAGACCGCGCATCGGTCCGTGGTGAATATCAGCACCACGGTGTATCGCCGCTACTGGTTCGACGTGTACCAGGCGAAAGGCATCGGGTCGGGTTTCGTCATCGACGACGCCGGGCGCATTCTCACCAACGCGCACGTGATCGGCGACGCGAACAGCATCGAGGTGACGCTGTTCGATCAGAAGAAGTACAAGGCGAGGCTGCTCGACCGGGATCCGGTGAACGATCTGGCGCTCATCCAGATCGACCCGCGCGGGAAGCTGGCGCATCTGCAACTGGGCGATTCCGACGTCATCCAGGTGGGACAGAAAGTGCTGGCCATCGGGAATCCGTTCGGCCTCGGCGGCACGCTGACCACCGGCATCGTGAGCTCGGTGGGACGCAACATCGGCGGCGAGGACGGCAAGGAGCTGGAGGGCATGATTCAGACCGACGCGGCCATCAACCCCGGCAACAGCGGCGGACCGCTGCTCGATTCCCTCGGCAACGTGATGGGCATTAACACGGCCATTTACACCCCCAACGGCGAGGGCGGCGGCAACGTCGGCATCGGCTTCGCCATGCCCATCAATCGCGCCAAGACCATGCTCAACGAGTATCAGGCGGGACGGCGGTACGCGCCGCCGCGGCTGGGCATTGTGTCCGTGTTCCTGGCGGGAGACTACGCCGCGGCTCTCGATCTTCCCGGCGACGGCGGGCTGCTGATTCAGAGCGTCGTATCGGGCAGCGCCGCGGCGCGCGCCGGTCTGCGCGGCGGCAACGAACCGATCCGCATTGGGAACCTCGAGATCACCGTCGGCGGCGACTTCATCGTGGGGATTGAAGGCCGGCCGGTGGACCGTCAGGATGCGCTCACGCAGGCGCTGGCCCGGAAGCGCGCCGGCGACAAGCTGGCGCTCACCATCTTTCGTAACGGCCGCACGGCCAGCGTCAGCGTGACGCTGGGCGCAGCGTCGGACGACCGCATGTGATGTGGGGCAGGCTCTCAGCCTGCGGCGGCCTCTCAGGCCGCCTTGCTCCCTCCTCCGGAGAGGCCGGCCGGAGGCCGGCCGCAGCCCGAGGGGCTGCCCCACGCCGGAAAGGCATCGTCTGCGCCCTGGCCGCCTGTACCGCTCTCGCGATCGCCGCCACGCCCGCTCGCATCCCGCTGTCCGACGCCCAGCGCGCCGCGCTCGACCGCATCTCCGCGCAATCGCTGGAAGGGCACCTGTCGTTCCTCGCTTCGGATCTGCTGGAAGGCCGCGCCACCCCCTCGCGCGGGCTGGACATCGCCGCCGAGTACATCGCCGCGCAGTTTCGCCGCGCCGGCCTGGAGCCCGCGGGCACGGACGGCTACTTCCAGACGGCCGCGGCGAAGAACGTTGTGGGCGTACTGCGCGGGTCCGACCCGCGGCTCCGGGACACCTGCGTCGTGCTCTCGGCTCATTACGATCATCTTGGGGTAAAAGACAACCAGATCTACAACGGCGCCAACGACGACGGCAGCGGGACCGTTTCCGTCATCGAGATCGCCAGCGCATTGGCCGCGCTGCGCCCTCACCTGCAGCGCAGCATCGTCTTCGCGGCCTTCTACGGGGAAGAACGCGGAGAGTTAGGCTCGCAGTACTTCGTGCGGCATCCCGTTTGCGCCGTCATCGCCGACCTCAACCTCGAGCAGGTGGGCCGCACCGATTCCACCGAGGGGCCGCGCATCGCCAGCGCCGCGCTGACCGGTTTCGATTTCACCGGCATCTCGCAAATCATGAAGGACGCGGGCGACGCCACCGGCATCCGCATCTACAACGACCCAAAGTACGGCGACGCCTTCTTCCGGCAAAGCGACAACGCTCCCTTTGCGGACGCGGGCATTCCCTCCACTACCCTGGCAGTCACGTTCGTGTTCCCCGACTATCATCGGCCCGGCGACAAATGGCCGAAAATCGACTACGTCAACATGGCGAAAGTGGACCGCGCCGTCGCGCTCGGCCTGATGCTGCTGGCCAGCGACGCCGAGCCGCCGCACTGGAACACCGCCAATCCGAAGACCAGGCGTTATGCCGGCGCCTCAACAGATCACGCAGGCCCAGCCGTCCCGGCAAAGTAACTCGCGAGCCGGGCAGCTTTCGGGGAAATCGTCCTCGGTGAACCCGGAGAGGATGAGCGTGGCGCCCCGCCGGCTCACGCGCGCGAACTCCGGCGCCAGTTCCTCGGCCGCGGCCGAGCTGATGTTGGCCACAATCAGATCGGCCACGCCGGCGCGCACTGCGTTCACAGAGCCCGCGAACATGGGCACGTGGACCCGCTCGCGCGCGATCCGCACCGCGTCGGGATCCACGTCGCATGCGATCACCCGCGCAGCGCCCAGCAGCCGTGCGGCATCCGCGAGAATGCCCGAGCCGGACCCCACGTCCAGCACCGTCATGCCCGGGTGAACCGAGCGCTCCAGCGCCTCCAGACACAGTTGCGTGCACGGGTGCCAGCCGGTGCCGCACACCATGCCCGGATGCATCTCCAGCCGGATGCGCCCCTCCGGCGTGGGGTCCGTGTTCCAGGATGGCGCCAGGTACCACCGCTCGCCCACCAGCAGCGGCGGCCACGCGTCGCGCGTGGCCTGTTCCCAATCGATCTCCTCCTCGTGGCGGAGTTGCGGTTGGTAGGAAGCGAAGCGGCGGAGCAAAGCGGGCACGTTCATCTCGTCCGCGAAGAACGCGCGCAGGCCGCCGGGCGCCTCGCTGACGCCGGTGGTCCCTGCTTCGTTGAGTTCGGCGATCAGCTCGTCCTCCATCGGCGGCGCGCACGCGAGCAGCAGCGAGAACACTCAGCCTTGCACCCTTCGGGCGCGGCCCTGCCAGTACTGCTCCCTCAGATCGAGCTTGCGAATCTTGCCCGTGCCGGTCTTCGGGAGCGGCTCCTCGCGGAACTCCACCGCGTGCGGCATCTTGAAACGGCCCAGCCGTGCGCGCAGGAACTCAATGAGTTCTTCCTCGGTCAGCGCGGCGCCCGGCTTGCGCAGTACGATGGCCACCGGCACCTCTCCCCACTTCTCGTCGGGCGCCGCCACCACCGCGCACTCCAGCACGTCGGCGTGCGCGTAGATGGCCTTCTCCACCTCCAGCGACGAGATGTTCTCGCCGCCGCTGACGATGATCTCCTTGCTGCGGTCGACAATCTGGATGTAGCCGTCCTCGTCCCACACGGCCATGTCGCCGGTGTGCAGCCACCCTCCGGTCATCGCCGCGGCGGTGGCCTGCGGTTCCCGGTAGTAGCCGTCCATCACGTGGTCTCCCATGGCCACGATTTCGCCCATGGTTTTGCCGTCGCGGGGCACGTCGTTCATGTGCAGATCCACCACCCGCACCGTGACGCCCGGCACGGGACATCCGGTCATGGCCTGACGGCGCCAGCGTTCCTGGTCGCTCGCGTAGCCGCCGCTTTTTGCGAACGCCGTGGTCAGCACGGGCGAGGTTTCGGTGAGCCCATAGCCCGCCGCACACTCACAACGAAACGCCTTTTCCATGCGCTCGATCAGCTCGGGAGACGAAGCGGCCCCGCCGATCATGATGGTCCGCAGGCTGGAGAGATCGGCGCCGGAAAGACCGGGCGCGTGCAGCAGCGCCTGCGCCATGGTGGGCACCACGCTCATGCCGGTGGCCCGATGTTCCTGGATCAGCCGGAACACCAGGCTGGGTTCGAAGCGCCGCACCATCACCTGGGTGATGCCCAGCAGCGTGCATGCCTGCGCGTGGCCCCAGCCGTTGGCGTGGAACAGCGGTATGGTGTGCAACTCCACCGCGGTCTGCGGGTCGCGGTGCAGCAGAGCCACCGACACGGCGTGCAGGTAGAGCGTTCGATGGCTCAGCGCGACGCCCTTCGGGGTGCCCGTGCTGCCGCTGGTGTAGAACAACTCCGCGATGGAATTCTCGTCGATGGCGAACACGTCGGCGCGCTCCGGCCGTCCCTGAGCGATCAGCTCCTCAAATGTCAGGTCGGCCGCGGGAATGCTTTCGTTGACGGTCACGTAGCGGCGGATGGAGGGGCACAGCGGCCGGAGGCGCTCGACGATCGGCGCGAAATCGTTCTCGAAAACGAGCATGCTCGCGCCGGCGTGGTTGAGGATGCCTGCCAATTCGGGCGGCGAGAGACGGACATTGAGCGGCATCAGCACGGCCCGCGCCTGCGGGACGCCGAAGTAACCCTCCAGCAGTTGATGATTGTTGAAGCTGAGAAAGGCCACGCGGTCGCCCGCCTGGACGCCTTCTTTGGCCAGCGCCGTGGCCAGCTTCTCGCAGCGCTCGCCGAACTGCGAGTAGGTGAATCGCTCGGCGCCGCACACCACGCCGGTCTTATCGGGGAAAACGTCCACGGCCCGGTGCAGGCAGCGGACAGGAGTCAATGGCACAAACATGGGCCGACCTCCGAGGCTCCCGCAATTGTACAGCGAAACGATGCTCGCGGGGGATAATGATCGGAAGCCGTGTCCACGCTGCCGCTGTTCGACAACCCGTCCTCGTTCGACCGCGAGCGGCTGCGCCGCAAGCTGGAGGAGATGGCCCGCGCCGGCGTCCTCATCGGGACCAGTTCGTGGAAGTACGAAGGCTGGTGCGGGCAGATCTACACGCGCGAGCGGTACCAGACGCGCGGGCGCTTCTCCGAAACGCGCTTCCGGACCGAGTGCCTGGCCGAGTACGCCACCGTCTTCCCGATAGTCTGCGGCGATTTCACCTTCTATCAGTTTCCTTCGGAACCATACTGGCGCAGGCTGTTTTCGTCGGCGCCGCCCACGCTGCAATACGCGCTCAAGGTGCCCGAAGACATCACCGTGAAGCTGTTTCCCGGGCACGCGCGCTACGGTTTGCGCGCCGGGCAGATCAACGAGAGCTTCCTCAACGCGGCGCTGTTCGATTCGGGCTTTCTCGAGTTGCTGCGGCCATATCGCCAGCGGGTGGCCGTGCTCATCTTCGAGTTCGGCGCATTTTCGAAGCGTACGTATGCGGATGTTGGTGAATTCCTGGCCGATCTCGATCCATTTCTGGCCGCGCTTCCGCGCGATTTCCGCTACGCCGTCGAAATCCGCAACGAGGAGTTTCTCGCGCCGGAGTATTTCGCCTGCCTGCGTCATCACGGGGCCGCGCACGTGCTGAACGGCTGGACGCGCATGCCGGAGATTAGCGCCCAGATGGCGCTGCAGGAGGTGTACACGGCCGATTTCACGGTGGCCCGGGCACTGCTTCGCCGTGGCCGCGCCTACGCCGACGCCGTGGAGAAGTTCTCGCCCTATACGCGGGTCCAGGACCCCAACCCTTCCACTCGCCAGGCCTTGCGCGACCTGGCCGCGCGCGCCCGCGAGCGCAACGAGCCATCGTATATCTTCGTGAATAACCGCCTCGAAGGAAACGCTCCGGAGACTATACAGGCGATTCTCGCCTGATGTGCAATGCACGGTCCGCTGCTGGCCGGCCGGAGCGGGCCGGGCGAGGCCTGTTCACGCACCGAAGCGCCTCCGTTGCCAGAATCGTTTCTATGAGTTGGCGGCGCCGGGGCGGAGGGGCCGGGATTGCCGGGCGACTCGGGATTGGCTTCGTTTTGTCGGGCGGCGTCGCGGGCGGCCTGGGCCTCCAGTTTGCGGCCGGTCTGGAGCTGTTTCACGGCGCGATAGCCGGAGCGCTCGGCTGCGGCGGCGTGGCGCTGAAGGACAAGGAAGGCACCGGCCATGTCGTTCAGCAGCAGGCTGCGGAGGGTGCCTTCGTGGTCGGTAGAGGAGTGGCAGGCGGCCATATCGTCGATCATGTCGGCTTCGATGCGGCGGACGCGGGCGAGGCGCCAGTGGGACTGGGCGATTTCCATGACCAGGAT
>JBEKPY010000090.1:0-23400 GCA_049520275.1 Bryobacteraceae bacterium | reverse complement strand
TTGAAGACCACCTCGCCCACGCTGTCGGCGCGCGCACCAAAGCCTCTGCCCTCGAAGACCGTGCCGTCCTCCAGGGCGAGAATCGCAGGATTCAATTGTTCGGAACCTCCAGGTGTGCCGGCTCGCCGGGGGTAACTACTATTAAAACACGAGTGGGGACTGCACCCGGAAATCGCTTGCCTGACATCCCGTGGCAAAGTCGCGACACCCGGCCGACGCAGGTGAAAACAACAGCTCCGCAACCAGGCAGGGCGGGACGAGTCCTGGAACCGTATGAGTTCGAGGCAAGTGTGGCGAAAGCAGGGGCCTTCCCTGAAAACCTCGCGCGGCCAGGCACGGAGAAAGAACGGAGTATGTTAACGAGTCTTGCCAGCGCTAGTCCTTGCCGGACACGCCGGAAACGCTGGATGCTCCCGCACGCCGCGCGCGCCGGACAAAGGTCTTGTCGAAGGAGACAAAAGCGGCACCGGGCGGCCTGCTGCTCAGGTGCATTGCGTCAGCGAGTTCGATTCCGCGGTCCGTAAGCGCCAGGGCGGCCGCCACCGAAGATTCATCCTCCACATGGACATTCTTGAGGCCGAGCAATTTCGTCAAAGCACCACGGACGGCAGTCTCCTCGAATCCGTACACGCTGCTGAGAACCCAGCCGGTTTCGAGCAGCACAGTCTTCGCGATCCAGATTGGACCGCCCGTAAACAGGGACCGCGCGGCGGCTTCCTGATTGGAATCGTCGCCGGTCAGCAGCCGGACCAGGACGTTAGTATCGACGGCGGTCATGACGGCGCATCACTTCGCGGCCGATCGCGGCACGCATCTGCCCGAGCGTCTTCGCCTTGCGTCTCGACCGCAGACACCCGGCCACCTCTTCGAGATCGGCCTCGGGGAAACGGGCGGATGGACGCAGCAGAATTCCGTCGCCGGTTTCTTCGACGGTGAATTCCGTGCCCGGTCCCCAGGCTCGGGAGACACGAATGTTCCTGGGCAGGACGATCTGGCCCCTGGTCGAAAGCCGCGTGGTTTCCATCGGTAAGACTCCAGTAAGATTATGGCACATCCACGCTGACGTACAGGAAGCAGACCCTATTCCAAATCGGGCAGCTCCTCCCGCGGGATCAGCAGACGAATCGACCGGCCCTTTCCCGGCACGCGCTCGATGAAGCCATCGGCCTCCAGCCTGAGCACCATATCGTGCACCGATGGCGGCGTTACCCGGAAATACCTCTGCATGTCGAGTTCGGCCGGAGCGACGCCGTGCATCTTCGTGTAGTAGAAAATGTACGCCAAATACTGTCCTTGTTTCGCGGTGTACGCCTTTTTCGCCATTTTCCCCTCGTTAGCCCTTCCCTCGAAAAAGAAACACCAGTTCAATAATCAGAATGATCACCACCAGCACCTCCAGCACGAAGGCCCGGCTCTGGTGAAACTGATCCATCATGAACTCGTACAGTTCGCCGGCCGTGTGCAACTTGCCGTCCACCAGCCTGCGATAGTCTTCCACGCCCACCTTGGCGGCGGCCAGGCGATACAGACGGGCCGAGAACATATCGCTCAGGAACTTGATCGACGTATCCACCCGTTCGGTGAGTTCGCGAATGTCCAGACGAATCGTGTTTAAGTGTTGCGCCTGGGAGGCCAGACGCCACCGCGCCAGGAAGCCGCCCTTCTTCTCCAGCGACTTGTAGACCCTCTGCAACAACTGGCTCAGCACCGCGTCGTAATAGCGAAACTCGAGTAACTGCGTATTGGCGTATTCCAGCAACTGGATGGTGGGAGCGGCGTCCTCCGCGGTGTCCTGTATGAAGGCCGCCGTCCAGCCCACCACCAGCAAATCATCCGGATAATAGGACAGCCTGGAACCGAGAATCTCCTCGGCTTCCTCGGGAGAAAGTTCCGCCTGCTCGCCACGAACGATCCTGGCGATCTCATTACCGTGTTCGGCGATCAATTCGGCCGCGGTCAGAGCGAGCCCGGCGGTGTCCTTCAGGTGAATGATGTAGTAGTCTTCGCTGAGCCAGTTCTCGTGCGGCTTGATCAGTGCCGCATGCGCCCGCTCCAGGCAGCGCCGAACGGTCCGGACCGCTTGCGCCTCCGGTTCCGGGGTGGTCATCCATCGGCTGGACAGATCGGTAAGCTCCCGCCAATCCGCTTGGAAGGGCAGCTCCAGTTTGATGCTCACCACGCCGTACTCGTAGTAGTTCAGTTCTCCCTGCAGGCGGCTGCCGCTCGCCAGCATGATCGGTTCGAGCTGCTGCACTACCGGAGGGCGCTCGAAACGAACATACTCCGGGGACGGATGACGGAACCCGGGTTCGCGGCGCTCCTGCACTCCGAGGATGGTCCGTAGCGCGGCCAGGTCGATCTCCTCGCACACGTCGTACAGCCAGAGAGTCCAGAGCGATCCGGTCAGAGGAGCTTCCGTCATCGCGAGCCGATTATAACCTGATGCGATTCTCGCGCGGCGTGCCCTGGGGTACGGCAGCCGATCGATCAGCACGGCTTTGACCACCGCAAAGACCACCGCCGTCGCGCCGATGCGATTCGGATGTCCTGCAGCAGCGACATCTACGTCTACGTTGGGATATCCGCTTTAGAACGGGACGTCGTCATCGGTGATTCCATCCACGAGCGACGGTTCGTGCGCAGCATCGCTGGCCCCCGGCGGGGCGGACTTGCCGTATTTCTTCCGGGCGGGCTCGTCCTTGTCTCGCTCCCAGGAATCCTCCCGGTAAAGTTGTTCCGCATAGGGCCGCACGGCTTCCTCGTCGAATCCGAGCTTTGCGGGCTGTAGCGCAGGCAGCGGCTTCTCCCCCACCACAAAACCAAACTGCTCCAGGTGCAGCTCGTGAATCCAGTACTTCACCGGCAGCTTCCACTTCTGTTGGGGGTCAGGCTTTGCTCGAACCAGCGCGTCCGGTCCAAAGCCCAGGCTTTTGGCCATGGCGATGTCGTTCTGATTGAGGCGGCAGAGCTTCTTCGCCTCCGGCCAGCCATGCCGCTGCGGCTTCCTGCCCATGGTGAAAAACAGAAACGACGGCGAAGGCCGTGCCTTAGAACGGAACGTCGTCGTCCGTAATCCCGTGCTCACTCGGCGCCGGCTCCTCCGCCGGCCGCGAGCCGCCGCCACCACCCGCCTGAGGTGCTCGGGACGCGCGCGGTGCCGACACGGGGGCCGAGCCTTCCGCCGAACCCTCCCCGCGGCCCAGCAGAATCACGTCGTCGGCCACCACTTCGGTAGCCCACACTTTCTTGCCGTCCTTGTCGTCGTAGCTGTGGGTACGCAGCCGGCCTTCCACATATACCTGTTTGCCGCGAGTCAGGTAGTTGGCCAGGTTCTCCTGCTTCCACAGGACCACGTTTGTCCAGTCGGTTTCTTCCTTCCAATCGCCCGTCTGCTGGTCTTTCCAGCGCCGGTTGGTCGCGACCGAGAACTTGGTCACGGACACGCCGGAGGAAGTAAACCTGGTTTCGGCATCCTTTCCCAGATGGCCGATGAGGATAACCTTATTCACGCTGCGTGAAGCCATAACACCCGCACTGTATCACATTGCGGAAGCCGCAGACCTGGCGGCAGGCGGCGGCAGGTCGGTTGGGGACCCGCCGCAGGGCACCCGAACACCGCTCGCGCGACATGTCCCTGGCCGAAACGGACCGGCTCGTGCGGAATCCAACGACCGAGCATGAGATTTATTGAATTGCTCTGATACAAATCCAGCGGGATGCCGATAGAATAGATCAACACGGCAGTCCCGGTGAACAGCATGCACTCGCTGCGAAGTGCTGAGTTCGGACCCCGGCGTGGTGTGACCGCCACCTTCCTGCTGTCCGTCTGCCTGGCCGGCCCTGGGGTGTCCGCTCAGACGGTTCTGCGGGATCCCTCCTCGGCCCCGCTCAACATCTTCCCCAGCGACCTGGCGGTGCTCGAGGCCGCCGAGGTGCGCAAGGATCTGCCCTGCACGGTGACGCCGCAGAAGCCCCAGCTCGGCTTCGACCTGCGCCTACACGCCGGCTACGACGTGGCCGTGCCCCTCAATGAGTTTGCCGGGTCCGACAACATCCTGACCATCCTGTTCCGGGTGACTCCGGCCGTGCACAGGAACGAGCCGGTCTACTTCGAGCAGAAGGTGAGGGTCCCTTTCATCGAGGACAGCGCCAGCGGGAACGCCGTGCTTTCAGGAGCTTTCGACGTCGGCGAAGGCGCTTACCACGTGGACTGGCTCATGCGGGACCGCACTGATCGCGTCTGTGCCTCCAACTGGGACACCGAGGCCGCGCTGCAGCCGCGCGACCGCGACATCGCCCTCACCATACCCCCCAACGACGTGGAGCGGTTCGAAGGTGAGCAGTTTCAGGAGGAGCCGCCGGTCCAGCGGGCCCGTGACCAGGCGCCCCTGAACGTCAAGGTGCTCGTCAACTTCGCCCCGGAAGATGCGCTGGCGCCCACGCTTCACGAGGTGGATACCAGCGCCCTGGTCTCCATTCTGCGCAGCATCTCCCGCGATCCCCACTTCGGCCGGTTCTCGCTGGTTGCCTTCAACATTGAGGAACAGCGCGTCATGTACCGGCAGGAAAACGTCGACCGGATCGACTTTCCGGCTCTCGGCACGGCTCTCGGCGCGCTCAAGCTGGGGACAGTCAACGTCCGCCAGCTCAGCGACAAGCACGCCGACACCGGTTTCTTCAGTCAGCTCATCCGCCAGGAGATCGGCGACGCCCGGGACCACCCTGATGCGGTCATCTTCGCCGGCCCCAAGGTGATGCTCGACCAGAACGTGCCCACCGAGACGCTCCGGGACATCGGCACCGTCAGCTTCCCTATGTTCTACATGAATTACAACTCCAACCCGCAGCAGGTACCCTGGCGGGACGCGATTGGCCGGACCGTCCGCTTCTTCCATGGGATTGAGTACACCATCACCCGTCCCCGCGATCTCTGGTACGCTGTCAACGAGATGTGCTCGCAGATTGTAAAATCAAGGAACGAAAAAGCGACCGCATCCATCTCTAGTCAGTAGAATGAGGGTCTACTACAGTCTCGTCCTGGCCATAGTTCTGCTTGGCGGGAGCGGTTCGGCGCTTGCCCAGGGTTCCCGATCCTCGCCCTACGCGGATTCGCTGGCGCCCTACATTCCCTCCCCGCAGATCATCGTGGAGCGCATGCTGGAGCTGGCCACGGTGCAGCCGGGAGAGGTGGTCTACGATCTGGGCAGCGGCGACGGCCGGGTCCTGATTACCGCCGTGCAGCAGTTCAAGGCGCGCGCGGTGGGGGTGGAGTTGTCCCCGGATATCGCCCGTAAGGCCTCGGAGCGGATTGCCAGAATGGGCCTGCAGAACCAGGCGCGGGTCATTCAGGGGGATATCAGGGACGCCGACCTGAGCGGCGCCGACGTGGTCACCATGTACCTCCTCACGGACAGCAATGAGATGCTGCGCCCCAAGCTGGAGAAGTCCCTGAGGCCGGGAGTCAGAGTGGTCTCCTACAGCTTCAAGGTGCCCGGCTGGAAGTACAACAAGCTGGAAGAGACCGACCCGTTCGGCAACGGCCGCAAGCACGCCATCTACCTCTACGTGATGCCCCCGCACAAGTAAGATGTGGGGCCGCCCGGACCTGGGGCCGACCTAAACCGGTGCGGCGAGTCCCCGCCGAAGCTGCCGCCGTATTCTGTTCCGGGTTGCTGCCGCCTTCCTGTTACTGCCCGGCTTCGCGGACCAGGCGAATGATGTGGCCGGCGCCGTCCCGCACTTCGCGCAGCACGCGTCGATCGACGGAATCGCGCGCGGGCAGGGTGTCGCCGGCTTCCTCCAGCACGCGTTCATAGGCGGCGCGCGCGGGTTCGGTGGTCACCGGCGGGGCGGCGAAGGGCTCGGCGGCTTTGAGGCTGTCGCGGTCGACGTAGTAGCAGCCCATGCCGCGCCAGTTGTCCCCGTCCAGCGCGGGCTCGCCCTCAAGGACGTTTCCCTCGACGAAGACAGACCCCGGCATGACCATTCGGTCGCCGCGATGAAAGAGCCGGGGATACTGCGTGGTGGAAGGGCCCGGTTTGAGGTAGTTGGCGATGTAGTTGAGCCGGTCGAACTCCCCGTAGCCGGCAGCTTCGCCCCAGTCGTAAATGGTGTTGTCGCGGAAGTCGGCATCCAGCGGGCCTTGAAAACGGATGTTGCGGCTGAAGCTGTGGGCGAGCAGACTGTGATGCCAGCTCACGCGGTTGCCTCCGACAAGAGCGGCGTAACCGTGCCCGGCGAAGTTGAGACTCTCGCTCAGAATGCACCACTGGATGGTGATGCGGTCGCTCATCCTGATGATAGTGATGATCTTGCCGGTGGTCCAACTCAGCGAGAGGTGATCGGCGATGCAGTCCCTGGCGCCGCTGGTGAAGCGGATTCCGTCTTCGCCCTCGCCGGCTTCGTAATTCACACCGGGCCGCACGCCCTCATCGCCCAGGCGGATGCGGAAGTAGCGAAGGACGACGTCGTGCGTCTTGACGTCGATGCCGTGGTTACGGAGCACGATGCCCTCGCCGGGAGCGCTTTGGGCGTCCAGGGTGAGGAAGGGGTAGCGGATGACCATGCGAGTGTCCAGCGCAATGGAACCGCCCACGCGAAAGACGACACGAGGATGACGCTGCCGCCGTTGACCTCCACGCGGGCGCGGTCGCCGGCCTGGGTTCCGATTCGCAGATCGCCGGCCACCCAGGCGCCGGAGGGGAGGCTGACCTGGCTGACGCCTCTTATGTCCGCGCCGGCGAATGGAGTGGGCAGGCCGGCGGTCCAGCGCGTGGAGTCATTCCAAGCGCCGGTGCCAGTGCGCCACACGGTGACGTCCTGCGCGAGCGCGAGCCCGGCGGCGAGCAGTGTGACAGGAGGCAGATTGGGTTTCATCGCGGCTGACGCCATCATAGCGACATGGCAGCTTCTTGCCTTCCTCGCCGAGAACGCGGCCGATCATATCGCCTTCCGGTAGCATGATCGCGCTCGCGTGCCTCAGCCCGTCCTCGAGGAGGCTCGTGACGGAGGCGAAGAGGGATTGATCGGAGTGGTCGTCCGTCGAAGAGAATCGCCGGTAATCCATCGGATGGCTGTGCACCTTTACGATGGCTTGGCCCTCGCCATGGGTCTCCTGCAGGAGCGCGTCCACGAAATCGGTCGGCCAGGTGACGCGGTCGGACGCCGATCACAAACTTCCTATGGTATCGGGACGACACGGCGAACTGTGAAGACGTGGCGCTCGGTGTCGTTGCGGCGGCCGCAGAGCAGAACTGCGGCGGCCTCGTTGCCGTCGCCTGGGAAGAGGTGGGAGCGTAGCGCGAGGCGCTGCGCTTCGGTCATGCGCAGGGCGTATCTCACTTTGCGAACTCGCGGCTGAGCCACTCGTCCACGAGGGCGAGGTGGCTTGCAACGTCGTCGACGCCGGCGCGCCAGGGGTTCGCACCCGTGCGGTGCCAGGACCACTGCTGCCAGTCAGCGCCGCAGATTTTGACGGTGGTCAGGTTGTTGATCGGGCGGCCGTCGGTGCGGGCGAGCGCCACGTTGAGGAAGACCATGTCGATCTGGGTGTCGGCGTAATTGTCCGGGATCAGCAAAGCCAGGCTGGCCTTTTCGTGGTTGTAGCCGGCGGGGATTTCCCAGTCGTGGATGATGAGCCATTGCTTCTTCCCCTCGAGGACGGCCTCCCACGGGAGAGCAAGCCCGTTCAGGTACGCTTCGTCCGCTTCCGGGAGCCGGAGATCCTGGCGCCATGGTAGTGAAGCGCTCGACGCCGGGTTCCCGGAGGTTCACGACGTGGTCGGGACCGATCGGGATTGGTTGGTGTCCCCGCTTGTGCTGGTATAGCTTCCACTTCTCGGGGGTTCTGCCGACCTTGGCCAGGATCTCGCGGCCGGTGATGGTCGGGGTATCGACAACGATGCGGTGGTTGTCGACGCGAAACGCGTAGTGTCTCGCGTGGGGTGCACGACTCACCCGCGGGGAGAAGTTGTTCTTCGAGGATAAAGAAAGGAAGAAGGCGGAGTTGATGGTGGTGTGAGAACCCGCGTCGCAATCATCGATAACAACACCGGCAAACCCGTAGAGGCTGAGGTGTTCGATGAAGTGACCGTTGAGCACTTCCTGGAAACACAGCAGGAGTGGCGGCCGATTGTGTTACGCGCCGCTCGTGAGCTCGCAGCGCGTGGGGCGCGCGAATTGATCCTCAACATTTCCATTGGGACTGGACTGCCAAAGCACCGCAGTTGAGCATCCTGGCGAACACGTTCTACGGAATCAGCTCCGAGAGAAAGCTTCAGGGCTTAATGAAACTGGAGACGGCTGGGGAGTTCTGCCGGTGCCGGCTGCCAGAACAGGAAGGGAAGGAAGGGAAGGCTCCGGTATACGTTGATTACGTGGAGGTCGCCTCGTGGAATCTGATGACTACCGGCTGAAAGCCGGTAGGTTCACATTGCGGCTGAAAGCCGCCTGAAAGTCCTCTGCCCCGTGACGCTCATCGTCGGTTGAGGCAATTCGCCGAACCGGTTCCCGCAGCCCTCTCGCCGGGTCGGGCGATCTCACCTGCAGCGACCGCATCCACATCCAGCTACATCGCGGGCGGTTGCAGGAAAAGACCTGCTGGAAGCTCACCGCCCAAAAGGCGGTGGGATTAGACCTGGAGGCAGGAACTAAATGCCGGAGTTACCTCATTCTATGGGCCGTCCCTCATGGCCGGCTTCGACGAGAATGGCGGATTGCCGCCCTACATGGCCGAATCCGTGCGCCAGGTCCTCTTCACGCCCTCGCCCTCCCTGTTGATTCCACCAAACACCGGCGGTTGGACTTGCGCCTCCTGGGATTGGGCCGATGAGAAACGGAATGAGAAGAAGCGGAAGCTTCAACGGTGCTCGGGGTGGAAGTGGCTTCAGGGTAAAGGGCAGCACCGCGGCCATTTGATTGGCGGGTGTCTGGAGGCAGTGGACTGGCTTCGCGGCACTCCGGTCTGGCCTGAACTGTCGGTCAGGCGAAACAGCATACTGTTCCTGGAGACATCGGAGGATCAGCCATCTCCCACGGCGGTTACGTACATGCTCCGGGCACTGGCTGCTACAGGAGCATTAGGTGAAGCCCGAGGCATCCTGTATGGCCGGCCCTATGGCGAGGAAGCAAAGTTTGAAGAGTATGATGGCGCGCTCTTACAGGTGCTCGCGGAGTTGGGAAAAAGTTCGCTTCCGTTGGTGACTCGAATGGTATCCGATCAGTTTACGTCCGCGCACGTATACGCTCGACAATACACCTCAGGTGTAGAAGTAGCGGGTCAGATGGAAGAAGATCGGAGCCGAGAACGCCACTGAGTCCAGCCGGTCGAGCATTCCGCCGTGTCCCTCGATGAGCTGGCCCCAGTCCTTAACGCCACGATCGCGCTTGATGGCTGACATCACCAGTCCGCCAAGAAAGCCCATAGCGGTGACGACCAGCGCCATTCCCGCGGCCTGCCACGGGCCGAAGGGCGTGAGCCGCCAAAGGGCGGCGCCAAGGGCGGTGGCGCAGATCGCTCCGCCGATCAGACCTTCCCAGGTCTTCGAAGGAGACACGGCCGGTGCAATCGGGTGACGCCCAAGCAGCTTGCCCCAGACGTATTGCAGGACATCGCTCGATTGCACCACCAGCAACAGGAAAACCATGAGCAGCGGGCTGCGCCCGCGATAGCCCGGAATATCCAGCGTGAGCAGTGCCGGAACATGAGAGATGCAATAAACGCTGATCATCAGCCCCCACTGGATTTCGGCCGTGCGGGTCAGGAACCGTTTAGGGTCGGCAAATACTACGGCGACGCTGGGCAGCACGAGGAACGCGTACACGGGAATGAGGATGGTGAAGAAGCCATACCAGTCCGCCCATATCAGGCTGTACTGCCAGGGCAGCACAACGAAGAAGCTCGTGAACAGGGCGGCATGATCGGCGCGGTGGGTGGGAGTGAGAGTAATGAATTCGCGCAAAGCCGCGAATGACACCAGTGCAAACAGCACGATCACCGCGTGGGGCCCGGCCAGCAACGCGCCCCCCAAAAGCGCCACCATGATCCACCACGCCTTGATGCGCGCGACGAGATTGCTCAGTACCGGGTTCGCTTTGTCTCTAGTCCGTGCGCGGAGGATCAGCGCCACCACGGTGGCCAGCACGAGGGCCCCCACGACGCCCGATGAGATCAGCAGACCCTCTCGCAGAGTCACATGCTCTCCAGTGCCGCAAGCGCATCGCGCAAACGCGAGAGGAACACCGGCTTGTGCTCGTTTTCGCCTAATCGCACAGGTTTCCCAAATGTTATCGAACAAAGCAGTGGAACGGGAAACAGTGAACCCTTGGGCATCACCCGGTAGGAGTTCTGAATCCATACGGGAACCAGCTCAACTTGCGGGTGAACCTCGGCCAGATGGAAGATGCCTCCCTTGAAAGGCTGCACCTCGGGGCCCGGTCCGCGACTCCCTTCAGGGAAGAGGATCAGAGAGTCGCCGGCGTCGAGGGCATCGAGCATGGGCCGCAGCGGACTGACTCCACGCTCAAGGTGCACTCGCTCCACCAGAACCCCGCGAAACACGCCATGGATAATGAATCGCCTCAGCGCACCCCGGCTCCAGTAGTCCTTCGCGGCCACTGGTCGCGTTTTGCGGCGGAGCCGTGCAGGCAACGACGACCATAGCAGAACGAAATCGAGATGGCTGGTATGGTTAGCGAAGTAGACGCGCTGAACATCCAGCGGAGCGCAGCCCACCCATCTCGCCTGTGCGCCGGTGAGCATCTGCGTGCTCGCACTGGTGACCGCCGCAATTGCCTGACCGAACATCACATCCCCGTCACCCGCAGCAGAAGGGCGGCTGCGAGCGCCATCAGTTGCACGACCGCCACTGCCACCTGCCACCGCCAAAGCGCGAGTGCGCCCCGAGTCCGATCCGTCAGGGTGCGTTCCGTGTCGCGATGCAGCCACTCGTCCAGATCACGACATCGCTCAGAAGGATCGTCCGCGAGCTGGCGAAACAGCGACGCGTCAATCGCCACGCGCGCCGCTAGGTAACATCCCGCGAGCCAGCACATCATAGACACTGCGGACGCGACTTGCACCACCGTGGAACGCGTGAGGATCAGGCCAACCCCTGCAATAACCGCGGCAACACGACTGGTGCTGGCAAGCGTCTGCCCGGAATCGAGAAGACTCGCTGTGGCGCGGCACTCGAACTCAGGCTTCACGCTATTCGCCTCGCTCCGGCCCACTCCTCGATACCCGCACGCAGGCCGCGCCGCACGGCGATGCGCGGCCGCCGGAGCCGGATTTGCTCGATCGCCTCATCGACGGAAGTCGCTCTCCCGCTGGCCACCAGCCACGCGGCGATTGCCGAGGCGCTCCGCGAGTATCCCAGAGCGCAGCACACCAGCGTCGGCCGGCTAGTCTGCAGTTCGTCGATCGCGTGCACCGCCGAATCCAGCCGGTCGACGTCCGGCGCCAGCAGATCCAGCATGGGGACTCCACGATAAACCACGCCTGTGATGTCCGCCGGAAACTCCGCCGTGACATCCACCATGGAGACAATTCCCAAATCATCGCGCTCGCGACTCCGGGGGAAACGCCCCAGCCAAACGCCGGCGACGATCTCGTCCGCGAGAGATGCCCGGCGGGTCCACCAGAGCGCGTTCAGCCGTGCCAGCGCGATATAGGGAGCAAGCAGCGCGATCATCGCCGCCGGCATCGTGCCATCCTTCTTGCCGAAGAGCTCGGCGCGCCCACTGATGTAGATGCCGCCAACAATGGCCAGCGATCCCGCGGGCCAGAATAGCAGCAGTCCGGCGCCATGGGTCCAAACGGCTATGACCGCGATCAGGACCGCACCTGCCAGATAACATGCGCCCACCCGCAAGCGCAGAGGATCACGGCTCGGTGCGGGCCGCGGTTGCCGCGCGTCGTCGGGAATCGCCACGAGCACCAGGAGTCCCACCCACAGCCCTGTCGGAACGTCGATGAAATGGTGCTGGTACGTAGTCAGCGTCGACAGTGCCATCATCGTGAACCAGCATCGCATCAGCCAGAGTGCCGCCGCACCACGTAGTTGCTCGCTATACTTTCTCCAAAGAACGGCGGTCAACGCCACATGCAGCGAAGGCGCCTGGTTGAAGGGCTTGTCGAAACCCATCAGGACATCGAACAGGGCTCCAAAGAGACCGTCCGTGTGCGGTCGTGGGAACGTGAACCGGAGCGGAAACAACAGGAAGCACGCAACACAGACGAGCTGTACCACCAGCAGCCGTTTCGCGTGAGTGTTCAACTCGGCACGGCTCCGGCACAAGAACAACGACACTGCGTAGAACAGATCGGTGGACCAGTACGGCACGATGGTCCACGCCACAAACGGAATCCGCGATTCCCAGCCGAACACCACCGAGGGCACGTGGCCGCGCAAGCTGGTCACATCGTTTGCGAATCCGTAACTCAGGTAAAAGAACGGAGCCAGCGCCGCCAGCCACAGCATCGCCCAGCCCCAGGGACGCGGCTCGTTTCGCGCCGGCATTTCTGTCAGTGATCTGTCCTCCTGGCCAGCGAAACCGTGAATATACCCCAGTCGTCAGTCAACTGCTCTGCCTTTACGAAACCCGCGGATTCAACCAACTGGTCCATCTCCGCCTGGGTGCGGCGGCGCATTATCCACGGCTTCCCGTCGCGATGACTCCTGAGCGTCCGTGCGATCATTTCCAGTTGCGGATGCCATGGCTGGCCGGTATACACCAGATACCCACCGGCTGGGATTGCGTCGGCGAGGCCACCCAGCGACTCGCGCACCAGGCCATTGTCCGGGAATAGCTCGTAGAGTCCCGAGACGATGCCCAACGTAGGTGCAGGATCGAGAGCCGCCAGCGACGGCCGGTCGAAAGCGTTGCCCTTCTCGAACTGCGCTACGGATTGCAGGCCTTTCTCACAGATCAGCCGTTTGCCCTGCTCCACGTTGATCTCACTGAAATCACGCAGCAGCACGCTTTCCACAACCGGACCGGCAGCCTTAATCGCCTCCAGCACATATCGTCCATGTCCGGCCGCGACGTCCACAATCCGCACCACCTGTCCATCCTCGCGAAGCGCGGCGATGGCGCGCGCCAGCAAACACATGAGGTGTTGTTTGCGAATGCGGATGCCGCGCCAGCCGATGGAGTTGAGATAAAACCAGTCGACTAGTTTGCCCAAAGGCGTGTAGCCCGATGGCTTGTTCCGGTACACGTAATCCAGCGTGCTCCCTGAATCGAAGCCTGTGGCCAGCCCAAGGCGGATACCCTCCGAGAGACGTCCGCCCGTTCGCATGCCCAGCCTGGTCACGGCGTAGTTCAGGGCTCTCGGCGATAGCGTGGGCAAGGGCTGCTTGAGCCGGTCGAACTCCGTTCTGGTGCAGCCGGTGTGGTCGGAATCCAGCAGGCTCGCACGCACCGGCGGCGAGGCGAGACGCTTCATGATGAACTCACGCACCTTCGTGATGGCCGGCTGGCGATCCTTCTCTCCAAGCGTGTCGTGATAGAAGCCCTCGAATACATGCTTCTCTTTCACCTCGGCGCCCAGACGCTCGAAGAACTCGTGCTGTGGCTTCTTCCAGACAACAAAGTCGGCGCCGGAAATCAGCACCTGGGTGGGTACCTGGATCGCCTGAGCATCGTCTATGACACGATCGGACGTGCTGTACAGGGCTAACAGGATGTTCACCGGAATCGGGCGGCGGATCAGCGGATCGTTCAACCAGGAGGCAATGCGCTCCGGGTCATGTGTCAGCGCACCGGGCTTCACGTAAGATTTCACGTAGAAGTTTCCGCGCAGTGCGTGCATAAGCCGCAAGGTCGGACGCGCCAGGGGCACGTAAAGCTTCACCTTGAAAGCCGGCGCAGCCAGCACCATGCAGCGAATGCGTGGGGCGAAATCATGCACCCAGGTAGCTACCAGCACGCTGCCCACGCTTTGCCCCACAATGGCAAGCTCCTCTGTGGCGATCGCATACGTTGCGGTGATGTGCCGAGCGAAATCGTCCACGTCCTTCACCAGGGTCCCGATGGAGGCCTCACCGGCCTGCTCTTCGAACGAGCGCCCGTGTCCGCGAGCATCCCAGGCAAACATGGCAAGTTCGGGCAGTTCCAACTCGTCCACAATGTGCTGGAGGCGGCCTGAATGTTCGTGGCCCCGGTGAAACAGCACCACGGCTTGCGTTGCAGGCCCGTTAAGGGCCGGCCAGTAGCGATAGAACAAACGCGTGCCATCGCTGGTGGGGAAGAAGCGCTCCTCTGGAATGCGCATGGTGGTTGGGCTAACAACTGCCACTCCTTGTTTGCGAAATCCTCGATTCCGCCAATCCGCTTCGAACACGATTGACGATGGTGAAGGCCAGAAGCAAAGCCATCAACCTGGGAAACAGCCACGAGACCCAGGGAATGAGATTCCACCCCAGGCCGATCCATATTGCCACGGCTCCAAAAACGAAAGCCCGGTCGCTCTTGCCCATCGGACCATCGTAGCGGCGGCTTCCCCCGATGGTCCCGGCCATTTCGGAAATCACTGCCAGAACAATGACTGCTCCCATCCACAGTGGATCGAATGCGGGTAGCAGGGCGAAAGGCAGGTAGAGGAATGCATCCGAAACGACATCGCACAGCTCGTTCAGATAAGCACCGAGGGCGGACTTCTGATTGAACTCGCGAGCCAGCATGCCGTCCATCGCATTCAGGGCCATTCGCACCAGCAAGACGACCGGCAAGAGGAGCAGCAAGGGGCGGGACTGGATGCGTGAGGCGGTGAGTGCGCCCGCTCCTGCGGAGAGGAGACAGGCGAGCACGGTGACATGATTTGCCGTGATCCCGGCCCGCGCGAGCAACCTTACCAAGGGGCGCAACAGCCCCTGAAAACCCGGCTTTAGTGAATAGATGCTCGGCACAGGTTCAGTGTATCCGCATGGGATCGATTGGTGCGTCACACAACCGCCTTATACGGTTTCGCAACCGTCAATGCCCTCCAGCGCGGGTTGAGCGCCTCGTTCGACCGAAGGGAAGCGCTACGCATTGGCTTTCACAGCGAGTTCAGTATAAGTCCACCGAGACTCGCCGAGATCCGCGTCTGTGACACTTCCTGCAGCGTCACAAGGCGGTCGGAAGTGACGTTTCTGGAAAGCTCCAGTGGATCACTCCGGACAAAAGCGCTTCCCACCGGCCAAACGCTCAACCGGCGAAGCCGCCATGAGGCGTTGACAACAACCCACTCTCACCTAACCCACACATTCCCCGGCACTTCCGCCCACCGCCATCGCAAAAACCAACCCCGCCCATGCTACCGTCGGGGCGTCATGGCGACCCAATCCCAAATCCAGGCCAATCGCAGAAATGCCCTCAACAGCACCGGCCCCCGTACCCCCGAAGGCAAGGCCCGCTCCAGCGCCAACTCATTCAAACACGGCCTTTCCGCCCGCTTTCGCGTCCTCACCAGCGAAAATCAGGACGATTTCGACGATTTACTCGCCGGGCTCACCCGCACCTTCGCGCCCACCAACGTCTACGAGCACATCCTGGTCATGGAAATCGCCCAGTCCCACTGGCGCCTCGCCCGCGTCCGCCGCATCGAAGCCGACATGATCGACGACATGGCCGCCTGCCACTCCTCTACCGACCACGAAGGCACCCTCCGGAGCCTGCTGCTGAACGACATGGCCGGTGCCTTCCTTGTCCTCCAGCGCCGCGCCGCGGCCGCCGAGCGAAGCGGCTATCGGGCCGTGAAACAGCTCCAGACCGGCCGCAAACTGGAGGCTCAGGCCGCCCGCGACGCCGCCCGACAAAACGAAGCCAATTCACCCTTCCCCGGGCCCCCGCCAACTCATAGAAATGGCTCGGAAAAGGCCCCCGGCCCGTCCTCTGGCGGGCGTGGGGACGCCGGACACGAGGCGCCAGACGCGTCCTTTGTGCCCTCCCAGACGGTGCCCATCCCCCATCCGGTGGGGTGCCGTACCAGGGTTTCGTCCCGCACCCCCTCGGGTAAACAACCGGGCGCATTCGCGAATTCCTCTGCTATGATTGCTGTGGAGCGTGTCTGCCCTGTTGGTGTGGCTTCCATATAATTGATCCAACAGTCAATGTCCAGGGGTCCTGCTCGATCGAGCGCTGGTGTGCAAGCTCCGGCGGGTAACCGCCATGGAGAAGCCTGAAGGCGCCCGGGGGATTCCCGCCTCTGTTACCCAGGGGTCAATGACGGAGGTTGACACGGCCGGTGTGGTGCGCTCCAAACCTCCTTTCATGACTGTCCCGCCGAATGAACATACTTTTCATCGGTGACATCTTCGCCTCGCCCGGGCGCAGGATCGTCTCCCAGCACCTGCAGGACATCATCTCCGAAGAGAAGATCCAGCTCGCCATCGCCAACGCGGAGAACGCGGCCGGAGGGTTCGGCGTCACCCCGCAGGTTGCCGAGGAGTTGTTCTCCATGGGACTCGACGTGCTGACTTCCGGCAATCACGCCTGGGACAAGAAGGAAATCTACGAGTACCTGCCCCGCCAGCCCCGCCTGCTGCGTCCGGCCAACTATCCCCGCGAGCTGCCCGGCAGCGGTCTGCTGGTCATCCGCGCCCGGAACGGGGTGCAGGTGGCCGTGATGAACCTGCAGGGCCGCACGCACATGCCCCCTACCGACTGTCCGTTCCGCAAGGCGGACGAAATGCTCGCCGCGCTGGACCCCGCCGTGAAGGTGCGCTTCGTCGACTTCCACTGCGAGCTCACCAGCGAGAAGATGGCCATGGGCTGGCATCTGGACGGCCGCGTATCGGCGGTGATTGGAACCCACACGCACGTCCCCACCGCCGACGAACGGGTGCTGCCCGGAGGCACGGCCTATCAGAGCGATGCGGGGATGACCGGCCCGTACGATTCCATCATCGGAGCGGAGAAGCAACTGGCGCTGCGGCGCTTCATCACCGGCACGCCGATTCGTCTGGAGGCCGCCCGCAACCAGCCCGAGTTGCACGGCGCCATCGTAACGGTGGACGACGCCACCGGCCGCGCCACGGCCATCCGCCGCTACGAGATTCGCTGATCGGTCCAGATCGGGTCGAGTGCATGGGATTGCGCCCATGCACCCTCCCACACCACCGGACGTGCGGTTTTTCGCATCCGGCGGTTGAACTCAGCGGCGCGTCGCCGCAAGATCGGATGGCAGAAAGAAACCGAATTGCCGAAGGACCGCGTTGGTCAAGGCAGTTCGCATACAGCGCGCTGCCGCGACTCGCCACGCACCCCGAGAGCTGGAGGCCACCTGCAACAACCGGCCCCGCACCCCCAGACCGCGCAGCTTTCGCTCGCGGCCCTGACGGCCATGCCACCGCAACCAGAAACACTTCCGGATGTGCCGACGTATCCAGCCTTCCAGCCGGTAAATCGGCCGTCGATCCTCGGCCAGTTGGAAGTATCCCCACCAGCCTCGGATAAAGCTTCCCCAGCGGTCCCGCAGCCCATTGCTGGTCCGGCTCTGACGGCTTCGCCAGAGTTCCCGTACCTTCGCTTGGAATCGCTCGATGCTTTCCGGCGCGATTCCGATTTGCAGTTTGCGGTTCAGCCGAAAGCCGAGGAACTTGCGTTCCTGACCACGGGCGCAGCACAATGGCCGGCCTCGTCCCGGATAAGCATCGCCACCGGCGTGGCCGGAATGAACGGGTCTGCGACACTGGCTCCAACCGACCAGCGATCGGTTCGAGCCGCAGCTTTTCTGGGCGTGGCCGATGTTGAAAATAAAGGACTTTCGAAAGTGTCACAGACTAGGCCGGCCGTGCATCTTCGCCCCTGGTCAAGCCCTTCGCTCCAGCCGCGTTACCGGCCTTCTTCGCTACTACGGCCTCTGCTGACTTGTCCCCCACTCTCATGGGAGAGACCTCCCCTGCGCTAAAGCGAAGAAGGTAAGGCGCAGAATCTGTTCCCTCGCGCCGTCCGGCTCTACCCGATGCGTCTGGATGACTTTTGGGCTTCGCTGTTTGTCGCCAGCTTGCCGCCCGCATCCGGCCTCCCTGCCGGTGATCGTGTTCCTGCGGTCGAGAGTTTGCCTGCCGCTTCTTTCAGCTTCACCTCGCGGCTACGCCTTGCGGTTCGGCTACGGTTGCCGTCATCGGCCCCGATTGGCTCCTTTCATCCAATTAGATTCTGCCCATGCTGGGCACACGACACGCGGCGCCAGCCGCGTTCAGCGGGATCAGTCGAATACGCGCCGCCGCATGTCCATGGAGTCACCCCAGCCTTCCGCCTGTCTGCGAAACCCGCGCTATTCTGTAAGCATGTCGACTGGCATGCTCGTATCGGTAGAGGAATACCTGAATACGACGTACCGGCCCGACCGGGACTACGTTGGCGGCGAACTCCTCGAGCGCACAGTGGGCGAATACGATCACAGCCGGTTGCAGGCGCTGATCACGGGCATACTGCTCGCCCACGAAGCACTGTGGCGGACGAGAACGCTGCCTGAGCAGCGCGTCCAGGTCACAAGGGAGCGGTTTCGCGTTCCCGATCTCTGCGTCATCCGCAAGGGGACCGAAGAGCAGATCATCACCCGCCCGCCGGTGGTGTGCATCGAGATCATGTCGAAGGACGACACCGCCCGCGCACTCGAGGAACGAATCCAGGATTACCTTCAGTTCGGCGTGCCCACGGTGTGGCTGATCGACCCCAAGACGCGCCGGGCCTTCGTCTATACGCCGGATGGCGTGAGGCGGGAAGCAGCCGACGGAGTCCTGCGCGCCGCGAACCCCGAACACCCCGAGATCGAAATCGCCCTCTCCGCGCTGTTCGAGTAGTTCAGCTCACCACGCGCTTCAAAAACGTCCGCGTCCCCGCGAACCCGCACAACGCCAGGCCCACCACCAGCGCGATCAGCACCCACCCAATCCTCAGCGTGGGCATCTCGTGTCCGCCAATAGGCGGCACCATGGCGTAGCGCAACCCCTCCGAGCAATAGGTGAGCGGATTCACCAGCGTGATCGCCTGGAACCAGCGAATGTGATTCAGCGCCGGCCACGGGTAATAGGTGCACCCCGTGAAGATCAGCGGCGTGAAAATCAGCGTGAACATGAGGCTGATCTGCTCCGGCTTGATGATGGTGCCCATCAGCAGGCCGATCACCGCGCCCGTGGCCGCGGTCAGCAGGATCATCACCGCCAGTATTCCGATGCGGTCGCCGCGCACCGCAAAGGAATGCCCCAGAATGAGGGCGCCCACCGGGAAGATGGTCAGGCCGGCGATGGTGCCGCGGACGCTCGCCAGCAGCAGTTTTTCCATCGCCACCATCCACGCCGGCAGCGGCGCCAGCAGGCGGTCGTCGATCTCGCGGGCGAACCCGAGATCCAGCACCAGCGGCAACGTGACGCCCTGCAAGGACGCCAGCATGGAAGAGAGCGCGACGATGCCCGGCAACAGCAGCGCGGTGAATCCCTGCGCGGCCAGTCCGATGCTCGGCAATATCTTGCCGAAGACAAACAGGAAGAAGATCGGCTGCATCAGCGCCGTCACCAGAAACTGGACGAATTCGCGGCCGGTCACCACCAGATCGCGGTGCAGCGTGGCCACAAAAGCGCCCAGGGCGAGACGCGCGCGGCTGGTTTCGTATCTCGTGGTATTCATCGCAGGTGCTTCCCGGTGAGGTAAATAAACACTTCTTCCAGCGTGGCCTGGCGGACGCGGATGTCGCGCACGCGCGCGCCCGCCTCCAGAATTGCCTGTGCCGCCGCGCCCACCAGCGCGCCCGCCTCCGCCGCGTAGACGTGAAACGAAGTCACGCCGAGCTCGGCTTCCGGGTCGGTGCTGGGCACCTCTTCCACTTTGGTGACGCCGGGCAGCGCGGCGAAGCGCTCCGTCAGACCGGCCGGCTCGCCCGTCTCCACGTGCAGCTCCAGCGAATTCCCGCCGGGGATCAGCTTCTTCAGCTCCGCCGGAGTGTCGTTCACCAGAATGCGCCCCAGGTCCATGATGGCGATGCGCTGGCAGAGCTGATCGGCCTCGTCCATGTCGTGCGTGGTGAGCAGGATGGTCAGCCCCTGCTCGTTCAGCGCGCGAATGCGTTCCCACAGGAACAGCCGCGACTGCGGGTCCAGGTTGTTGGTGGGCTCGTCCAGAAACAGAACGTCGGGCTTGTGCATCAGCGCGCGGGCAATCATGAGTCTCTGCGACATGCCGCCGGAGTAGCGGTCGGCCTTCTCGTTGCGCCGCTCAAACAGACCCAGTTCCTTCAGCAACTGGTCCGCATGCGCCTCGCGCTCGCGGCGCGGGACTCCGTGATAGGCCGCATGGAAAGTCAGGATCTCGCGCACCAGCAGGCTGCGATCCAGATTGGGGCGCTGCGGAACCACGGCGATGCGCTGCTTCACCCGGACTTGCTCGCGCACCACGTCGAAACCCATGATCGACGCCTCGCCGCCGCTGGGAACCACGGCCGTGGTCAGCACCCCGATGGTGGTGGTCTTCCCCGCCCCATTCGGACCGAGCAGGCCGAAGATGCCGCCGCGCTCCACCTCGAACGACACACCATCAACGGCGTTGGAATTCGACTGGGGATATCGCTTTGTCAGATTGCGTACAGAGATGGCTGGCGTGTCAGGCATAAAGGTGGATGCGGTTCAGTGCCCTTCGGCCTCGAGGAAGCGCTCCGCCTCGATAGCGGCCATGCAGCCGGCGCCGGCCGCGGTAATTGCCTGGCGGTACGCGCGGTCCTGTACGTCGCCCGCATGGAACGCGCCGGTGACGCTGGTTCGTGCGCCGCCTTTCGAAACGATGTAGCCCTCGGCGTCCAGGTCGATCTGACCCACAAATGGTTTCGTATTCGGGACGTGCCCGATGGCCAGGAAAAAGCCGTCCACGGCGCGCCCCCATGTCTCGCCGGTCTGCACGTTGCGCAGCTTCACGCCGGTGACAATACTCTGGTCCGCATCGAAAATGTCCTCCACCACTGTGTTCGTGAGGAAGACGATTTTCGGATTGGCGCGCGCCCGCTCCAGCATGATCTTCGAAGCGCGGAAGGTCTCCCTCCGGTGCACCACCGCCACCTCGTCGGCGAAGCGCGTGAGAAAGTTGGCCTCCTCCATGGCGGAATCGCCGCCGCCCATCACCATTACTTTTTTGCCGCGGTAGAAGAATCCGTCGCAGGTGGCGCAGGAGCTGACCCCGTGGCCGATGAGCTTCTGCTCGTTGGGCAGGTTCAGCCAGCGGGCCGATGCGCCCGACGCGATAATCAGCGTGCGGCAAGCGTGCCACTCGCCATCGACGTTCAGGCGGAACGGGCGTTGGGACAGATCGGCCTCGATCACCGTGCCGTGCAGGTACTCGGCGCCGAAGTGCTCGGCCTGCCGGCGGATGTTCTCCACCAGCAGCGGACCGTCGATGCCTTCGGGAAAACCGGGGAAGTTCTCGACCAGGGTGGTGAGGGACAACTGCCCGCCAGGCTCGTGCCCGGCCACGACCAGCGGCTTCAGGTTGGCGCGCGCGGCGTAGATGGCCGCCGTGTTCCCGGCACAACCCGAGCCAACAATGATTACGTTTCGCATGGAGGATGGTGGATTTCGGTCCGAATCCAATCCTTACATGCTAACATTGCGCCGCCGCACCGGCCCTGGACCGATGAAGCGGTCCGGTTGCCGGTAGCGGCGGCGTCGATGCACCTCAGGCGGCCCCTGAGCCTTTCCGGGTGGTCTCGTCGGTTCAGTCGCGATTCTTGTTCCGGCGGCGCAGGAAGGCAAGTCCCATCAGCGCGGTGCCCATCAGAGCCAGCGTGCCGGGTTCCGGGACAGGGCCATAGTGCGGGACGCTGCCGTACACCACGCCGTTGCCGCAAGTGGCGGACGCCAGCTCGAAAGAGAGGTTGCTGCTGTTGTTGTACAACGCCGTGCCGCCGGTGATACCCGAGATGGAGATGTCCAATTCGGGAGTGGATGTTCCGTTACCGGGGTTGGTGATCTTGACGGTTCCCGTGCCCAGCAGCTTGGCGCCGCTGGTGGATGCCCACACCGGCAGGTTGTTCCGGTAGTCTCCTGCGGGGTTGCCGAGGACCGCCTGCGCGTCCTCGGTGCTGGTGATCTGATACAGCCCGCCGGTTGTCAGGCCATTGTGAGTGTCCAGCACCAGGGCGTACTCGGTGCTTCCCGCGGTGATCAGCATATCGGCGGCGGCGAAGGTCACGCCGAAATCGCTGAACGGAGTCAGGGAGGAGTCACCGAAATTCGTCAGTATGTTGGCGCTGACGTCGCCACTGTTGTTGACGGTCAACGATGCGCTCTCGATACCGAAAATGGCCGGGTTGCCAATCACGCAGTTGGTGGGGCTTGCGGCGGTGCAACCGGGGTTGTTGACGTTCCACAACGAATTCGATCCGGTAGCCGTGACCGTCGTGGCGAACGCTGGAGCTGCCAAAGCGAAGAGAATTGGGGCCAATGTGAGAAGTTTCATGAGGTTTCCCTGCATTAAACTCGCATTTGGTCCCGTTTGTCGTTAATGGGCCATTGGGCTAGCCGGTACCGGTCCTTCGCCCCCTTCCGGGTGAGTATGTAGTCCTGGTACTGGAATCGTTAGCGGCTACGAATCCTTTTGTATTCAATCAGTTGTCGATCTGCGTGAGCCGTCGCGGAGTCGACAGTGACCCTGGGGCATTGCGTCTTCATGCGCCGATGGACAGCAGCCAGTTGACCAGCCGTCCAAGGCTCGCGGGGCAGACTTCGCACAGTCGCTGATAGTCGGATGCGGTCCACCGCGGTGAGTATGTTTGCGTAATACGCACCGTGTTCCCGGAAGAGTTCTTTGAGCACGGCCTTTGGAGGGCGTTCGTGATCCTGATCTTCCACCGGTCGCCTCCAGCGGACCTTGAACTCCTCGCAGTGCAGATGGGCACTCAAAAGGTCCTCGCACGCGAGCGCCAGCACCTCGAACTCGTACTTGAAGCAAAACGCGCGAAAACGGCTCAGGACGCGTGCGTCATCGCAGTGCATGCGGTGAAGTTCGGCCCGCAGGCGCTCTTGCAACGCGAGCTCCAGCTCAACTTGTGTCTCATGCGGGAACGCTTTGTTTCGGGGGTAAAGGTCCGGCGAGATCGCGACGTGGGCCTCGGGGTCGTTCGCAAGAATCTGCGCCGCCGCCGTTGGCCCGTTCAGTAGCAGCCACTTCTTCGCGTCGCCCTTGCGAGCGGGGAAGAACTGAATGCGGACGCCCTGCGTCGCCTTAGGGCCTGTTAGGAAATAACCTTGCCAGAGGTTGGGCGGATCTCGTAGTTCCATTCGCCGTGGAACTTATTGCGCCGGAGATAGAGCCGGGCGAAGTCCTTGTCGGGGATTTTGACCCCGGCCGGATACCGGTTGGTGTCCAGTTCGGAATGGACTTTCAGTCCGTTTGCGGTGGTGGTTGCGGCGATGAGGCTTACAATGACCT
>JBEKPY010000089.1:0-23502 GCA_049520275.1 Bryobacteraceae bacterium | reverse complement strand
AGCATCCGGTCCCAGCAACTCAGCACGCCCTCGATCTCCTGGGCGTAACGTTCTGTCAGTAGCTCGATGCCCACTCCGGCATCATATCCAGACCTGTTTGGTTCCGGCTATGCCGGGTTAGGAATGTATCTGTATCGGCAAAGCCGTTTTGCAGACGATCACCTATGAGGTGACGTTCCAATGTTCGAAACAGCACCTCTTCCCGTTCCATGTAGGCCATGATCAACTCGTCGGGGTCGTCAGCCGGCGAAACGCCCCTCACCGTAGAACGGGCGAAATCAGAGAACGTTCTGGTCGTTGGAAAGCCGTCTGGAAATTCCCGCAGCATGCGATCGAGGAAGCTCTCGTCGGTATCCTCGATCTCAATGCCGATCTGCTCAAGAATGTAACGCGACGCGAACTCCAGCTTGACCTGATTACTTTCAAGTTCGCCCTTAACGGAGAATTCCGGATACGTCGCATCCGACCCTCCAAACAACCAGCGGATTTGGGTCTCGATTGTGGAATCAGCCTCCGCTACGATTATGAGCAGGGTGTCATCAGGGCGGCGTCCGATAACGAGAAGGTCTCCCTCGCTCGCGCTCTCCGTCACGCGATTCGTGGAAAAATATAACCGATATTCTGAACGGATTGGGTGCCGTTCGCGTGAGTCATACCACGTAAGAAAGCCGTCGTCGGTGATCGGCTCAGGATCGTCGTCCGACAGGTAAACAAAGCCAGCTTGGAACTTCCGGCGCTCTGTTCCGAGCATTTTCTTGAGCTCATTGACGCCGTTGAACTCGTGCTGATTCGAAGCATACCGAAGGGCCTCGACAGCACTCAAACGTTTGGAAGCGACACCGAAAAAATATTCCGAGAGATGACCCTTCGTCATCATTAGAATAGCGACGTCTGAACCGCGGCCCCCTTATCTCTTGCTTTCGACTCCATGATTCCGGGCTTCATGAGGCTGGCGACGTGACGAATGAGCGGCACGACCACTGAATTACCAAACTGCTTGTACGCGCGAGTGTCCGAAACGACGATCTTAAAGGTCTCCGGAAACCCCATTAGCCGCGCGCATTCGCGCGGTGTCAGGCGTCTCGGATTTTTGTTCGGTCCCCGATCTATCAGGATTTCAGAGCCGTCCTTATAGTAGCGGGCGGAGAGTGTTCTGGCAACGTCATCCCTGCCGACCACGCTACACCCAAAGCCGTTTCCCTTGGCTCGGTGCTTCTCCGCGTACCGTTGAAGGTAGTCCCAGAGACGATCCGTCAAAACGTACTTGGGTTGGACTCGGCCTCTTGAGCAGATATACCGTCCCTGATCGCAATCAGCCTCTTGGCCGTCTTCTGTGTGCAGGACCGTACGCAAGCGCAAGCGCTCGGATCCCGCCTCGGGAAGTGGAACGACATCCCAGTCAAGCTTAGTCTTTTCGCGAAAGCCAACAATCAGTATCCGCTCACGATGTTGCGGCGCGAAATGCCGACCGTCGATGACCCTCCAACTGATCTGGTACTTCAGTTGACTTTCGAGAGTATGCCGGATGACCGCGAATGTGTTCCCTCCGTCGTGCGATAGCAGGTTCTTGACGTTCTCCAAAAGGAACGCGCGCGGTCTCTTCCTGGCGATGATTCGGGCGACATCGAAAAAGAGGGTTCCCTGTGTCGCGCATTCGAACCCGTGTGGCCGTCCAAGAGCGTTCTTCTTGGACACCCCGGCGAGACTGAACGGCTGACACGGGAAACCCGCGAGCAGCACGTCGTGATCGGGTATTTCCGCCTCGTCAACCTTGGTAATGTCGCCCGTGATCGTGTGTTCATCACTAGGAAAGTTCGCACGGTACGACTTCTGACAGTAAGCGTCCCATTCGCTAGTGAAGATACAGCGCCCGCCGTGAGCCTCGAAGCCGATACGCATGCCCCCAATTCCGGCAAAGAGATCAACAAAGCTAAAGTCACCAGGAGTGCCTACGGTCGTGCGGAATGCCACGCTACGAAGGGCAGGAACCACAGCGAAAGGAATAGGTACCTCACCGTTTTCCCAGCGCGCGACGGTACGCGGATTGCGCTCAAGAAGGTGTGCCAGCTCTTTTTGCGAATACAGCTCTCGAGCGCGATCAAGAGCTTCGGACGCGTCAGAAGGTGTTCGAGATGTCATGGGTCGCAGGGACGATCCGCTGACATTATGTCATGTCAGGTTCCCAGCGTCAAGAAAAAGCTTCTCCCTATGTTCGCCCAACGCCGACGTTGTGGACCCCCGGACAGCGTGCGCAGCTTTGACATCAGGCCACGGCCCGAAGCTCCATCGTAGCCAGAATCGTCGGGTCGTCGGACAGACCCAGTTCGGCCAGATCCTCGCCCTCGAGGTGCAGTGAAATGGCCTCGTGGATGTTCGCCGCCAGCTCGTCGAGGGTGAGTGCCTCGGTGACCACGGGCAGGTCCAGACACTCAGCGACGTATTTCTGCTCGCCCCGGAAAATCCGTACCTGAATCGTGCGTTTCATGGCCGTGGCTTCTCTCACCACTCTATCAGGGCGTGCGTGTCTCAAACCGATGTGATAATCCCCTCCGCCGCCAGCTTCCCACCGCGTATGCAATCCGGGATGCCGATGCCGTGGTACGCGCTGCCGGCAAGCTGCAACCCACCAAGGCCGGCCGCCAGCCTTTCGATCCTCTCCACCCGCGCCGCGTGCCCCACCGTGTACTGCGCCATGGACCGCGGCCAGCGGGCGATGCTCGCGAAAATCGGCTCGGCGTCCACGCCCATGATGCGCCGGATCTCCGCCCGCGCGGTGGACACTACCTCGGCGTCGCCGAGATCCAGACTGGCGCCGGTCATGAAGCAGCGCAGCACGGCCTTGTCGTCGGGCACGCGGTGCGGGAACTTGGTGCCTACCCACGTGCAGCCCAGCAGCAGCCCGCGCTCGGCTTTCGGCACCAGGAAGCCGAACCCGTTGAGCGGATGATTCACGTCCGCGCGCCGGTAGCCGAGCGCCAGGGTCATCGACGACGTATAGGGAATCGTCGACAACAGCCCGGCCAGTTCCGGCGCGAGCGGGCGCAGCAACTCGGCCGACTCATACGCGCGACAGGCCAGCACCACGTGACCGGCCGACCGCCATCCCCCGTCCACGCGCACGCGCCAGCCGTCACTCGCCTGCTCCAGCGCTTCCACCGCGCCGCGGATCGCCGTCAGCCTCGCGCCCGCCGCGCGCACAATTGCATCGGCCATCGAAGCCAGGCCGCCTTTCAGCGACTGAAACAACGGTGCGCTCGACCGGGGACCCTTCCCGCGCGCAGTCAGGACGCCGCGCGTCAGACTGCCGTACCGCGCCTCCATTTCGGCGAAGCGCGGCAGCACGCTGACCACGCTCAGCTCGGCCGGATCGCCGCCGTAGACGCCCGAAAGCAGCGGCTCACCGAGGTAGTCCACCGATTCCTGGCCATAGTGATCGCACAAAAACTCGGCCACGGAGCGGTCGGCGGGCATTGCGCGTGGGCGGCGAAACCACTCGAGGCCCATGCGAACTTTCGTGCCCCAACCCAGCAGTGGGCTGGCCAGCAGCGGCAGCACCCTGGTGGGCACCACCATCATGAGCCCGTCCGGCAGCGGCACCAGACGGCCATGCCGCAGGATGTAGCTCTTCCGCAGATGATCGTTGGAGGCGATGACGCCGGCCGATATGTCGAGGTCGCGGATCAGATCGAGAGCCCAGGGTTTCGCCGCAAGGAAGCTGTCCGGGCCGAGCTCGAGCGTGCAGCCCTCGACGGAGTCGGTCTGCATGACGCCGCCCAGCCGCGGCTCCTTTTCCACAAGGGTGACGGGGACTCCGGCGCGGGTCAGGTAGTAAGCGGCAGAGAGACCGGAAATCCCGCCGCCAACGACGAGCGCGCTACGGCCTGCGTCCATAAGCGTTCTCGCATGCGGGCGGTGGGGCAGGCTTTAGAGCCTGCGGACCCGCTTTCCAGCGGGTCCCGCCGGCCGGAAGGCCGGCTGCGGGCAGGATTGCCCGCCCCACATTATGGCCGGAACTCACGGACAATCTGCACCACGGCCTTCACGTTGTCCACCGGCGTTTCCGGCAGGATGCCGTGGCCGAGGTTGAAGATGTGGCCTGGGCGCGTTCCCGTCCGCTTGAGCAGCTCGAACACGCGCATGCGCAGTTCCGCGAGCGGCGCGAAGAGCACCGCCGGGTCCATGTTCCCCTGTACGGCGGAGCGGTAGCTGATGTCCATCCAGGCCATGTCGATGTTGACGCGCCAGTCCACGCCCATGACGTCGCCGCCCGCCGCGTGGAGCTCGCGGAAGAAGCCGGCCGCGCCGGTGCCGAAGTGAATTACCGGGACACCGCCGGAGCGAATGCGCTCGATCAACGCGCGCGAGTACGGGGCCACGTAGCGGACGTAGTCGTCGGGACCGAGCGCGCCCACCCACGAGTCGAACACCTGAATGGCGCGGGCGCCGTTGGCGATCTGCATCAGCGCGAACGGACCCAGCACGTCCACCAGCTTGCCCATCAGGCGGCGCCACAGCGTCTCGTCGCGATACATGAGCTGTTTGGTGCGGGTGAAGGTGCGCGAGGCGCCGCCCTCGATCATGTAGCTGGCGAGGGTAAACGGCGCGCCCACGAAGCCGATCACCGGAACGCGGCCGGCCAGCTCCCGCACCACCATCTGAATGGACTGGCCCACGTAGCCGAGGTCGTCGGTGTTGGAGATTGAGAGCGAGTCGATGTCGGAGGAATTGCGGACCGGGTTGTCGATCCGCGGGCCTTCGCCCGCGACGAACTGCAGCTTGAGCCCCATGGGCTCCACCGGCAGCAGCAAATCGGCGAAGACGATGGCCGCGTCCACGTCCAGAATCTCCACCGGCTGCAGGGTGACCGCCGCGGCCAGATCGGGGCGCTTGCAGATATCCAGAATGGAGTGCCGGGCGCGGATTTCCCGGTAAGGTTTCAAATACCGGCCAGCCTGCCTCATGAACCAGACCGGCCGCACATCGGTGGGCCGGCGCCGGCAGGCGTCGAGAAAACGGCTGCTCATTGAAGCCATGCGCATGGCGATTCCGCCTTGTCCTCGCAGAAAAACACGCGAAAGTCTTTCCGTATGTGCCGGACCGTCCACGGGCGGCCCTGAATGAAATAGGGTTTGGCCCAGGCTTCCGAGTCGATGGTCCGGGGCGCGATCACCGAAACCGACAACGTGCCCATCGCCGGATAACCAGTGCGCGGGTCCATAATGTGGCTCCAGATTTTCCCCTCGGCCCGGAAAAACTTCTCGTAATTCCCCGACGTGGAAAGGGATTGATCCTTCAAGGTGACCGTTGCGGCAAACTTCATCGGGTCGCGCGGGTCCTTGATGGCCACCTTCCAGCCGGGCTCGTTCGGCGGCGCGCCCAGAGCATAGATACTGCTGGACGCCGCCGAAACCAGCGCCGAATTCACACCGCTTTCCTTCAGAATGGCGATCATCCTGTCGACTGCGTACCCTTTGCCGATCCCGCCCGGATCGAGTTCCACCCCATCCTCCGTGAACCGCACGGTCCGCGCCTCCGGGTCGAGAACCACCTTGCGATACCCGACATGGCCGACCGCGCCGCGAATCTCCGCCCGATGCGGGAAGTGCCCGGTTCCGCGGTAGAACCCCCACACCTTCATGAGCGGACCCACGGTGATATCGAACGTTCCGTCGCTGGCCCGGCTGTACTCGGAGCACGCCTCGAGGAGCTGGAACAATTCGTCCGAAACCCGCACCGGCTGCTTCGCCGCCAGGCGGTTGACCTGGCTCAATTCGCTGGTCTCCCGGTAATTCGAGAGCATCTCGTCGAGCCGTCTGGCCTCGTCCAGCGCAGCGGCCACGGCCGACTCCAGACGTCCCCGATCCTCGCCCCAGGCCACCACCGAGAACGCCGATCCCATGGTGTCCGCGGTGCCTTCGGCCCGAACAAGATCCGCCGCTCCCGCCGGCGGCAGCAAGCCGGCAAACAACAAAGGTAGCACAAGGTGTTTCATCGACACGACTTTTTTTGACGGGAAAGCGGGCGGTTCAGGCACCGTTCAAGCAAAGACGCCGCTGACCGGGATGGAGGCGTCGGCGATCCCCAAGGGGATGATATCGCCGGCCCTGAAGGCCACCGTTTCCGTCGGAGTAGTGACGGTAATGGTGGAGGTGCGGTCATCCACCACCCAGAACTGGAGGGTTCCGGTGGTCAGGCACAAAGCGGCTTTTTCCGCCATTTCCGCCGCGGTATTGGACTTCGGGGAGAAGACCTCAATCACGATCTCCGGCGAGCCAAACAGGCTGTCCTTCTTCAGCGCTATCTGCCAGCGTTGCGCGGAGGCGACGCCAACATCCGCACTGCGGGCCTCGTACTGTGGAAATGCACGGTACGGCATCTCCACGAGCACTTCCCACGCCGAGCCGAGTGCCGTCTCCAACAGGCGCTCGATGCGTTTCTGAAGCGCGACATGTCGCGGAATCGGCCGTCCCATTTCAACCACCTGCCCAAAATGGAGTTCAAGATCGGCGTCGGACCTCTCTGCCAGTGGAACGAACTCCTCGTAAGTAACCAGGCGCGGCCAGGGCTGGGCTGCCATCTCAACTCCTGTTTCCATTCTATCTAACGGAGGCCGACCGTCGCGCACGCCCGAGGCCCGGATTGCCGTGCCAGATACGGTGTGGAAAAGGGTTTGCCGGCCCGTTTGTGTGGGTCGGCGAGCCCACCGGGCGGCTCCGTTCCAGCCTGGAAGCGGCAGAAGCGGCCCATTTTCGGAAAGTGGACGTCATCGCCCCTGCTGGGTGCAGAGAAACCATCCCAATGGTTTCAACGAGATGGAATGATGTCGCGAGCGGAGCCTGGCAAACTCTCGATGTGCATCGCCGGGCTCCGACTTGCAATTATGCATTTTAAATGCACATTTGCAAGTGGCGCCCTCGCTAACCGGCGTCCTTGCCGGTGTCGCGCGGGCGGCCCTTGCGGATGCGGCGGAACAGGAAGTCCATCCGGTCGCCAATCTGCGTGCCGATGTCCGCTTCAAAGTGCAGATCGGGCACGCGGTAGAGGTCCAGGCGGCGGGATAACTCCCGGCGCAGGAAGCCTTTGGCCCGTTCGAGAGCCTTCAGCGCCGGGTCCGCCTCCTCGCGGCGCGGGAAGGCCAGGCTGATGCGGGCGCGGCGCAGGTCGGGGGAGACGTTCACTTCAGTGACTGTGGCCGAGCTTACACGCGGGTCGGACATTTCATAGGAGATGATCTCCGCAAGCTCCTCGCGGATCGCTTCCGTCACCCGTTCCGCTCTGTGTCCTTCCATACTGACTCCGTGAAGCAGTAGCTCCGTGGCCACGAATGAACACGAATGAATAGAAAACAGCCGCCTTTGCAAACCCATCGGCAGGCGGCCTGAGAGGCCGCCGCAGGCTACGAGCCTGCCCCACTTCGAATCGTCGCGTCTTGTTCGTGTTCGCTCGTGGCTAAGTCCGTCCTCCGTTACTCGATCCACTCTACCGTGACTTCCACCAGGACGGGCCCCAGAAGCGCCGCCGCCTCCCGCTCCACCTGCTGCAGGGTCTGTTCGGCGTACGCGTGGCTGGCGGAAACAGTGACGGCGGAGATGAGCGCGCGCTGCCAGATATCCTGGAAGTCGATCTCCGCGACGGCCACGTTGAACCGGCTGCGCAGGCGGTCCTTCAAGCCCTTTACCGTGTGCCTCTTATCCTTGAGCGAGTGCGATTCAGGGAGGCGTAATTCAAGAGTAAGGACGCCGACCGTAGCCATTTCGGGTTACCCCCGGGCCTCAGTGCAGTCCGCTAAACCACGGCTTCCGGAGCGACGCGCTCCGTGGTGAACGCTTCAATGACGTCGCTGGGCTTCACATCGTTAAAATTGTGGATCTGGATGCCGCACTCAAAACCGCTTTTCACCTCGCTGGCGTCGTTCTTGAACCGTTTGAGCGATTCCACCTTGCCGGTGAAGATGACCACGTTGTCGCGCAGGACACGCACCTGGCTGTCCCGCCGGATCAGGCCTTCCTGCACCATGCAACCGGCCACGTTGCCCACCTTGCTGATGCGGAACACCTCTCGCACCTCGGCGCGGCCCTGCCAGGCCTCTTTGAACACCGGCTCCAGCATGCCGGTCATGGCCCGCTTCATCTCGTCGGCCAGCTCATAAATGATGGTGTGGAGGCGGATGTCCACCTTCTCCTGTTCGGCGAGGGCCGCGGCGTTGCGCTCGGGCCGGACGTTGAAGCCGATGATGACCGCCTCCGAGGCGGAGGCCAGAAGCACGTCGGTTTCGTTGATGGCGCCCACACCGGAGTGAATCACGCGCACGCGGACCTTCTCGTTGGAGAGCTTCTGCATCATGTCGGCCAGCACTTCCGCCGAGCCGCCCACGTCGGTCTTCAGGATGACGTTGAGATCCTTGATCTCGCCTTCCTGCAGGTGCTTGTGCAGGGTCTCGAGCGTCACGCGGGTGCCGCGCGCCATGGCCTGCTCGCGGGTTTTCGCCTCGCGGTAGATGACAATCTGCTTGGCCTTGGCGGTGTCGGTGACGACCTGGAAGGTGTCGCCGATTTCGGGCAGCGATTCCAGACCGAGCACTTCCACGGGCATGGACGATTCGGCCACGCGGACCGGTTCGCCGCGGTCGTCGTACATGGCGCGGACCTTGCCGAACACCGCGCCGCAAATGAAATAATCGCCCACCCTGAGCGTGCCGTTGCGCACCAGAACCGTGGGCACCGGGCCGCGGCCACGATCGAGCTTGGCTTCCAGAACCACGCCCACGGCGGGGCGGTCCGGATTCGCCCGGAGATCCTGCATGTCGGCCACCAGCAGAATCATCTCCAGCAGCAGATCCAGGTTCTCTTTCGTTCGCGCCGACACCGGCACCATCACCGTGTCGCCGCCCCAGTCTTCCGGCACCAGACCGCGATCGGAGAGTTGCTGCTTGATGCGTTCGCGCTGTTCGCCGGGCTTGTCGATCTTGTTGATGGCCACGATGATGGGGACGCCCGCGGCCTTGGCGTGGTTCATGGCCTCGATCGTCTGCGGCATCACGCCGTCGTCGGCGGCCACCACCAGGATGACGATGTCGGTGACTTTGGCGCCGCGCGCGCGCATCTGGGTGAAGGCTTCGTGACCGGGCGTGTCGATGAAGACAATCGTGCGGCCGTTCTTCTCGACGTGGTAGGCGCCAATATGCTGGGTGATTCCGCCGGCCTCGCGGTCGGCCACGTGCGATAAGCGAATGGCGTCGAGCAGCGAAGTCTTCCCATGGTCCACGTGCCCCATGATGGTGACCACCGGGGCGCGCTTGACGCGATCGGTCTCCACCTCGGCCGACTCGATCTCGAACGTGCTCTCTTCCTCGTAGCTGACCTTGTTGGTGGAAGCGCCGAACTCGCGGGCGATCTCTTCCGCCGTTTTCACATCCAGGGTCTGGTTGATGGTGGCGAAGGTCTTCTTGTCGAAGAGCCGTTTGATCACCAGATTGGCTTTCACGCCCAACTTTTCGGAAAGCTCCTTGACGGTGATGCCCTCGCTGACCGTAATCTCGCGGTTAATGGCCGGCAGCGCGGTGTGCTGCTCGCGCCGGGTGGGCAGGCGAAGCGTTTTCTCTTCCTCTTCGCGGCGCTCCACCACGCGCCCGCGCGCCTGATGCTGCCGCCTCGCCTGGTCGGTGGGCGGAGGCGCGGAGGGTTCCACGCGAATGGTGGAAGTCGGGTGCATGGGCCGCGGACGCGCTCCTCGCGCCGCCGGACCGGCCGGACCCGGTCCCGGACGAACAATGGGTTGACCGGGCCGAATGGGACCGCGATAAATAGGCTGGCCGGGACCCGCCGACGGCCGCGAAGGCATGCCCGGACGCGCCACCGGCGCCGGCTGGCCCGGGCTTACGCGAGGCTGTTGCTGCTGTTGCAAACGCGCCAGTACATCGGGGCTGGGCGGAACCACGGGACGAGCGGCTGGCTGACCGGCCAGAGGCCGCGCCGGCGACGGAACCATTTGTCCCGAAGGGGGCGCGGACGCCGCTGCGCGCGGCTGCTGTGCCATGGGGCGCTGCGGAACCACCGGGGGCCGGGGCGTTCCGGGAACTGTTCCCAGTGAACCCGTAGCCGCTGAACCCAGAACCGAGCCCGGCATCGGTTGTCGCGGGCTGGAAGGGATCGGCGTACGGGGACCGCCGGTGAGAACCTGACCCGGACGCGGGGTGACGGGCAGCGCCGACGCTGGCGCCGCAGGAGCGGGCGCCGAGGGTGGCGCGGCCACGGAAGTGCGGGATGACGGCGCACCCGGCCGTGCCGGGGCTGCCGGCCGGGCCGCTGGCAAAGGTGGTGCGGTAGTCACGCGTGCAGGCGGCTGTACCGGCATCGCCGGGGCCGACATGCTTCCTATCGGAGGTTGAACGGGACGCTGGTGGCCGCCCAGCAGCGGGGGGCGCAGGGGCATCGGCCGTGGCCGCGCCGCTTCGCTTTCCGGGGCCGTCTCGGCATGCTCGCCCACGGGCGCGGCCGGCTCCACGATGTCGGGCGTTCCCACGGGGCGTTGGGCGGCCGCGGTCTCCACTGGAGCCGTCACCGGCGCGGGGAACTGCTCAATTCGCTCCTCGACGGCAGCAGGCGAGGCGGGCTCATGGTCCCGCTCGTGGTCGAAAGTCTCCGCGCGGTCGCCGACCACGCCGAAGTGTCTGCGAACCAGGTCCGCTGCGTCCTCGTCCAGCGAGCTGGAGTGCGTTTTCTTCTCGGCCACGCCCAGCTCGGGGAGCAGGTCGAGAATGCGCTGAGGCTTGACCTCGAGCTCTCTCGCCAGCTCATTAATCCGGATTTTGCTCATAGTTAGCAATTGCAAAGTGGAGACGCACTACCCCGGCATGCACTGGTCAGCTCAGCGGTCTGGACCCCAGGTCTTCTATCCTATCAGATTCGTTTTCCTCTTCCGATACGTCTGGCCGCGGTACAGTACCAGGGCCCGCAGCTTCCGCAGGCGGTTGCGCGTCCACGGCCACCGCGGCCGGCTCTTCGGCGCCGCCGGAGGCTTCCGGCTCGGCTTCGCCGGGTTCGGTGGCCTCGACAGCGCCCGCCTCGGCAATGGTATCGTCCCCGGCTGGAAATTCGCCGGGAGCCTGTTCGGCGGGGGTGTCGAACTGGGCGTAATACCCATTCACGGCGTCGCGAATCCGCTCCACCACTGCGGCGCCGATACCCGGCAGTTCTTCCAGTTGTTCCGGGGTCATGCCGCCGAGCTTCTCGATGGTGCTGACGCCGCCCGCGATCAACTGCCCCACAACGTTCTCCGCCAGGCCGAACTCCATCAGCACGGACACCGGCGCGCCCGGCGATACCAGCGCGGCCATGGCCGATTCCACCTCCCGCCGTTTCTCCTCTTCGCTCTTGATGTCGATCTTCCAGCCCAGCAGCTTGGCGGCGAGCCGCACGTTCTGACCCTTCTTGCCGATGGCCAGCGATAACTGCGTGTCGTCGACAATCACTTCCATGTGTCTGGCGGTGCCGTCCACGATGGCCACGCGCGAGATCTTGGCCGGGCTGAGGGCCTTGGTGGCGTACAGGACGGGATCGTCGGAATACTCGATAATATCGATCTTTTCGCCGCGCAGCTCGCGAATAATGGACTGCACGCGCATGCCCTTCATGCCCACGCAGGCGCCGACGCAATCCACGTCGCGGTCGCGGCTCCACACGGCGATCTTGGTGCGCTCGCCGGCTTCGCGGGCGCAGCCCTTGATCACCACGGTGTTGTCGTAAATCTCCGGCACTTCCTGTTCGAACAAGCGCTTCACCAGATCGGGATCGGCGCGGGAGATGGTGACGCCCGCGTTCTTGCCCGCCTTCTCCACGCTCTTGATGATGGAGCGGACGCGATCGCCGACGCTGAAGTTCTCCAGCCGGCTTTGCTCCTTCCTGGGCAGCCGCGCCTCGGTCTTGCCGATGTCCACAATCAGGTCCTGGCCCTCGATGCGTTTGACCACGCAGTTGACCAGCTCGCCCACGCGCCCGGAGTATTCCGAGAAGATGGTTTCCCGCTCGGCTTCGCGGACCTTCTGCAGGATCACCTGCTTGGCGGTCTGCGCGGAGATGCGGCCCAGCGCGTCGGTGGGACGGGAGATGCGAACGACCGAGCCGAGTTCGGCGGCCGGGTCCACCTTTTTCGCGTCATGGAGGGAGATCTCCTTCACCGGGTCGGCCACCGGGTCGGCCACGGTCTTCACCGCGAAGATTTCCAGAGCGCCCTGAGCGTTGAATTCGGCAATCAGATCCTCCACGCTGCGGAAGTGTTTCCGGGCGGCCACCAGCATGGCGTCCTTCACGGCGTCGATCACGATCTGCGGATCGATGCCCTTCTCCTTGCTCAGGATCTCAATGGACTGATAGATGGTTCCCACTCGGTCTCCTCTTTCAACTTGTTCTCGGGGAAATTACCACTCGAACCTGAGGTTGGCCTTCTCCACCTGGGCCAGCGCGAAGCGGACCCGCCGGCCGGCCGCCGGCTCGATGGTGATCTGACCGTCCTCAAAACCGATCAGCGTGCCTGACCAGTGACGCTGGTTCTCCACCGGTTCGCGCAGAACGATGCGCGCCTTGTGGCCGGTGAAGCGTTCGAAATCTTTCGCCCTCGCGAGTTTGCGCTCGAGGCCGGGGGAGCTGACCTCCAGCGTGTAGCGGCCGCCCGGGACGATGTCCTCCACGTCGAGGATGGTGCCCACCTGGTGCGAAATCAGCTCGCAATCGGCGTGGCTGACGCCCTCCGGTTTGTCGATGAAGATGCGCAGGACGCGGCCGTTCCCGCCTCCGAGGAATTGCACCTCGACGATCTCGATATTTTCCGCGTGGGCAACCCGCTCCGCGACTTCGGTCACTTTGGCGGTGACGGCTTCCCTGTTCCGATCGGGCATCCTGCAACCACGAACGCAATAAAAAAGTGGGCTTTCGCCCACTGGTCGCGTTCGACATTATCAGTATACCCTGGGTGTGAGGTGGCGCGGTTGAGCGGAATTGGGAAATGAGGTGAACGTCACCGAATTACACTCAGCCCCGGCAGGCCGCCCAGCGACGGGGCCAGGCGGACGGCGCGCAGGATGGCCTGGGACACCGCTTCCGCCGCCGCCACTCCCAGCGCGTTCACGTCGGCGGCCAGCGTGCCGCAGGAGAAGGCGAAGGTGATGTCGCCGTCAAAGGTGGTCCACACCGGCGCGATGGTGCGGGCTACGCCGAGGCTGCCGAACTGAGCCAGCTTCGTTGCGCCCACCTTGTTCAGCCGCGCGTTGGTGGCCACCACCACCAGCGTGGTGTTATGCGGGCCGCCCCCCTCCAGAATGCCGGCGCTGTTGGCGAATTCCATGGAGTCGCGGGTGGTGCGCGCGCCCGCCACCACGCGGCCGGTTTTCGGGTCGATGACGTCGCCCAGCGCGTTCACCGCCGCCAGCGCCGACACCAGCACGCCAGCGGGCATTTCCACGGTGGCCGTGCCCAGGCCGGATTTCATGGCGTGGTCCATGCCGAGCAGCTTACCTACGGTGGCCCCGGTGCCCGCGCCCACCGCGCCCTCCGGCACAGCCGCGCTGGAAGCGGCTCCGGCGGCCACTTCGCCCATTTCCCGCGTGGGCCGCGCGCTGGCCTTGCCGATGGCCAGATCATAGAGGATGGCCGCGGGCACCAACGGCACTTTCGCCGCGGGGGTCTCGTAGCCGATGCCCTTGTGCTCGAGGTAGCGGCGCACGCCGGACGCAGCCTCGAGGCCGAACGCGCTGCCGCCAGCCAGCACCACGGCATGGACGCGCTCGGTGAGGTGCAGCGGGTTGAGCAGATCGATCTCCTCGGTCCCGGTAGCCGACCCACGGATGTCCACGCCGCCCACCGCGCCCCCGGCGAACAGCACCACGGTGCAGCCGGTGAGCCCGTCGTAGTCGGAGGCGTGGCCGACGAGAATGCCGGGGATGTCCGTAAGCCCCTTTGTTGGCATGACTTATGTTGTCTGTATGGTAGCATCGGATTGCATGGGGGATCGCTTGCTGATGAGCCGTGTACGAGAGAACGCTCACCGGTTGATAGACCGGTTGCCGGAGTTCCAGCTCTCGGCACCGGCCGGATTGTTGGAAACCATCGTCGAGCCCGTCCTGAGGAATTTCGGCCTCACTATGGCGGACTTCGAGGGAAAGGGCAGGTCCGGAACCGCCAGGCAAGGGTGATTGCTGGCCGTTAGCCGCTGCGAGGAAACCATGGAACCGAATCTCAATCAGGAACGCCAGCAGGCCCACGCGTTGCTGGATATGTTGCCTGCCGGGAAGTTGAACGCCGTGCGGAGTCTGCTGGAAGTGATGGTGGAACCGCTGGCGCGCTCGCTGGCCCTGGCTCCGGTGGAAGAGGAAGAGATCACGCCCGAGACGGCCGCGGCGCTGGACCGCGCCCGCGCTTCGCTGGCCCGCGGCGAGGGCATCCCGCACGAAGAGATCCTGCGCGAGTTCGGACTGAGCCGGTGAGCGAAGACCCCGCGCCCGAGCGGATCGCGGTCATCTGGTCGCCGGAAGCCCGCGCCGATCTGCGCGCCATCGAGCGCGAAACCGCCATGCAGATTCTCCACTGTGTGGATCGCTACCTGACCACCCGCGCCGGCGACGTGAAAAAGCTCAGGCCGCCGCTCACTGGCTTCCGTCTGCGCTGTGGCGACTACCGCGTGTTCTTCGATCCCAGGGACGAGAGCACCATCGAGATTACCGGCGTCCGCCACCGCAAAGAGGCTTACCGCTGACCTGAGAGGGGTCATGGGGCGACGTGTCTCTCTATTGTGCCTCCCGCTTGACAGCGACTCCCCGACAACGGATTTCGAGCACATCGACGACGACGCCGAAGCGCGGCGGATGTGGAAGAGATTTCAGATGGTCGCCACGCTGCCCGAGCGCGACCAGAAGGCCGTGATCCGCCTGATTAACTCCTTAGTCGCCGTTGGGCGGCCAGCGGCAGAACGGAGCAAGGACCTGACCTCATGACAACCGACAAACGGTACGTACACCAGATGATCGATCAACTCGATGCAGGCCAGTTTCAGGCTATCGCGCAACTGCTGGGAGTGATGCTGGACCCCATCGCTCGCTCTCTGGCCAACGCGCCCGTCGAGGATGAGCCCATCTCGGCCGAGGAAGCCGCCGCTCTCGACGCCGCGCACGCATCCATTCAACGCGGCGAGGGCACGCCACACGAGGAGATACTGCGGGAGTTCGGGTTGCACTGATGGCCGGGCCGGAGAAGGACAACAGCCAGGAGACGCCAAAGAAGAAGACCGTGATCTTGGTCGGCGGACGCCAAAGCTGAACTCCGCGCCATCGATCGCGAAACCGCGATCCGCATCCTGCGCGCCATTGACCACTATCTGACCACTGGCGCCGGCGACGTCATCAAACTACAACCGCCGCGCTTCGAGTTCCGGCTCCGAGTTGGCGACTACCGCGTCATCCTCCTGCGCCTCGATCCCGCCGGCATCGAAGTCCTTCATGTCCGCCATCGCTCGGAAGCTTACCGGTGAGAAGGGCAAGTAACCCGTGCCAGCCTGCGGGCACTCAAACGGCGGACTCGTCAACTGAATTCGCCCGACACCGGCTTTCATCGACTACTCATCGGGCCACGCGTCCACGACCACGCGCAGTTTCTGTCCAACCTCGACGTCGAACCAGCGTAGCGTAGCGCTTTGGGGTCTGCAGGGGGCAAGGCGTTGATTTTGCACGGCTGTGCGGGCGCGACCGGCGGGAGCGGGAGGATTGCCGCGGGCGGAGGGGGGCACCGCCCACACGCCCCCTTTCCGCATGGCTGGCGCCGGCCTTCCATGCTGCCGCAGGCCACCAGGGATTCGACGGCGCGCGGCCGTGGAGGAGCGACAGCGGCGGAGCGGACGCGTGCCCACCGCGTCTTTACTGCTCAGAGCTGGTGAACAACGAGATTGGGGATCAACTGGAAGTGCCGCACGTTCGCTGTGGCCACCTCGTAGCCGAACTCCAGAGCGGTCGCTCCGATCACCAGATCCTGGAACGGGATGGTGATGCCTTTCTGTTTCGCTTCCGCGTCGATGCGGGCCGCGCGGCGGGCAATGTCGAAGGTCAGCGGATATGTGGGAACCGCGGCGAACAGATCGTTGAAGAACTGCTGCCGGCGGGCGGCCTGGGCCGGGTCCTTCGCCCGCCAGATGCCGTGCTCCAGTTCGATGACGCTGACCGTCGAAAGAGCGATAGGCTCGGGACCGATCCGGGCTCGAAGGCTGGCCAGCAGATCCGCCGCGGACAGACCTCCGCGTTCTCCCGCGATGATCACGCCGGAGTCGAGGATCAGTCCCATGCCGGCGTGTCGAGAGGTTTGCGCTGGGCAAGGATCTCTTCCAGATCCCTGGCGTAATCCTCGTCCAGAGTTGCGCCGGACCCGTGCGCTCTGGCCAGCGCGATGCATTCGTCGATGGGGCGGCCCGGCCCTTTTACCGGGGAGATGATGGCCACCGGCTGGTATCCCTGCTCGACGACGACTTCGGCGCCCTGGCGCACTTTCTCCAGCACGGCGGACAGATCCCGCGCCAGCTCCGCTTCGCTGATGTGCAACACCGCCATACCTTCGATCATACGTTTTCCTCGCCCTCCCGCGCTTCGGTTTCCAGGGCTTTTTCGATGTTCTGGTCACTTCGCGCAACGAAAACTGGGACGGCCTCGCGCAAGTGGTGAGCGTCACCCAGTGGAGCATCCCGGAATCCGCGCGCTTCCTGCTGCGGCGCACGGACCAGAGCGACCAGGCCGCCGCGCAAGGCCTGGCGCGGGATCTGGATGGTCTGGTGCTGGCGCTGGAACACGCGGCGGCGTACGTGCTGGCGGGCGACGGCATGCCGCTCGCCGAGTACCGGCGCGTCTGGGCGGACAAGCTGAAGTGGATCGCCAAAGGGCACGCTTATCCCGCCTCAGTGGCCGCGGCGCTGGGGCTCTCTCTCGACGCCGTCGCCGAAAAATCCCCCGCCGCATACGATCTGCTGTGCCTGTTCGCCTGGCTGGCGCCGGATCGCATTCCGAAGAAGGAGTTGCTGGAAGCGGGCGCCGAGGTTCTGCCCGAATCGCTCGCGACGGCCTTTGCCGACCACGACCATTGGAACGAAGCCCTCGAAACGTTGGGGCGGTATTCGTTGCTCCGGCGGGAGCGGGTGGAGGGTGTCACCACCGGTTACTTCCTGCATCGCGTGGTCCAGCAGGTGATGCGGGACCGGCTCGCGGCGTCAGCCGACGAAGCGCAATGGCTGGCGGCGGCGTGCGACCTGATGGACGCGGCCTTCCCCGACAGCCTCGACCCTGAGGAGCCCTCGTCCTGGCCAGTGTTTGAAACGCTGCTGCCGCATGCCCGCGCCATTCGCGAGCACGTCCGCCAGGCGCCCCCGCCCCCATCGCTGGGCCGCATGCTGAATCAGGCCGGCTCGTACTTAAGCGTGCGCGGACTCTACGGTGAGGCGCGCGATTTCCTGGAGCTGGCGCTGGCCTCAGACGTGCGCCAGTTTGGGCCGGACCACCCTAACGTGGCGGTGCGCCGTTCGAACCTGGCCAACATCCTCCGCGATTTGGGCGAGCATGCCGAAGCGCGGAAGCAGATCGAGCTGGCGCTGGCCTCAGACGTGCGGCAGTTTGGGCCTGACCACCCCACTGTGGCGGTGCGCCGTTCGAACCTGGCCAACATCCTCCGCGATTTGGGCGAGCATGCGGAAGCGCGCAAGCAGATCGACCTGGCGCTGGAGTCCGATCTGCGGCAGTTCGGGCCGGACCACCCCAACGTGGCGGTGCGCCGTTCGAACCTGGCCATCATCCTCCGCAATTTGGGTGAGCATGCGGAAGCGCGCAAGCAGATCGAGCTGGCGCTGGCCTCAGATGTGCGGCAGTTTGGACCGGACCACCCCACTGTGGCGGTGTACCGTTCGAACCTGGCCGTCATCCTCGGCAATTTGGGCGAGCATGCGGAAGCGCGGAAACAGATCGAGCTGGCGCTGGCCTCCGATTTGCGGCAGTTAGGGCCGGACCACCCCAGCGTGGCGGTGCGCCGTTCGAACCTGGCCAGCATCCTCCGCGAACTGGGCGAGCATGCGGAAGCGCGGAAGCAGACCGAGCTGGCGCTGGCCTCAGATGTGCGGCACTTTGGGCCCGACCACCCCCATGTGGCGGTGCTCCGTTCGAACCTGGCCACCATGCTCAGCGATTTGGGCGAGCATGCGGAAGCCCGGAAGCAGATCGAGTTGGCGCTGGCCTCAGACGTGCGGCAGTTCGGGCCGGACCATCCTAGGGTGGCGGTGGACCGTTCGAACCTGGCCAGCATCCTCCGCGAACTGGGCGAGCATGCGGAAGCCCGGAAGCAGATCGAGTTGGCGCTGGCCTCAGACGTGCGGCAGTTCGGGCCGGACCATCCTGGGGTGGCGGTGGACCGTTCGAACCTGGCCGCTATTCTCCGTGCTCTGGGCGAGCATGCGGAAGCGCGCAAGCAGATCGAGCTGGCGCTGGAGGTCTTCCGCAAGAAGCTGCCACCGGGGCACCCGGACATTCGCAACGCCGATGCCTGGAGGGAGAAAATTCTGCGTGACGCAGCAGAGTCCTGACTCCCAGCCGTGTGGGGCAGGCTCTCAGCCTGCGGCGGCCTCTCAGGCCGCCCCCGCCTCACTTCCCCCGCGCCACCGTCCCCCTCATCATGAACATGAACGGAATCAGCCCCACAAAAATCAGCGCCAGCGCCCAGAACCCGTCCATGAACGCCAGCGCCGCGGCCTGACGCTGCACCAGCCCGTACAGCATCGCCTGCGCGCGCACCGCCGCGTCCGCCATCGAAAAACCCTGCTGGTGCAGCACCTGCGTCATCCCCCGCAACTGCTGCCCGATCCCGCTGTCCAGCGACGTGACGTGGGCCGCCAGCACGCTCTGGTGGTATTGCGCGCGCCGCGCCAGCATGGTCATCGCGAAGGCAATTCCGCAGCTCCCGCCGATATTCCGCGCCAGATTAATAATTCCCGTGGCGTAACTCAGCCGCTCCCGCGCAATATAATAAAACGCCATCGTATTAATGGGAACGAACAGGAAAGCCAGCCCGATGCTCTGCACAATGCGCGCGGTAATAATATGCGGAAAATCGACGCCCAGCGTAAAGCCGCTCATCATCCACAGCCCGAGGGCGGCCATGGACAGGCCGAACACAACCAGCCAGCGCGGCTGCACGCGGTTGATCAGAAAGCCCACCAGCGGCATGAACATCATGATCACGATGCCGCCCGGCGACAGCGCCATGCCGCTCTGCGTTGCCGTGTACCCCAGCAGCTCCTGCATGTACAGCGGAAGCAGCACGGTGCTTCCGTAGAGCACGAAGCCCAGCGAGAACATGGAGAACGTGGAAATGGCGAAATTGCGGTCCTTGAGTAGACGAAAATCCACCACCGGGTGCACGTGCCGCAATTCCCAGAACACCACCGCGGTGAGACAAATCGCGGCCAGCGCCGCCGCCTGGACAATCAGATCCGATCCGAACCAGTCCTTGCGCTGTCCTTCGTCCAGCATGATCTCCAGCGCGCCCAGGCCCACGGTCAGCAGCCCCAGGCCCATGAAATCGATGTGCCCCTGCTTCAGGCTGCGCCGCACCAGCCACGGCGGATCGTGCACCAGCATGGAGGTCAGCAGCAGCGAGAGCACGCCCACCGGAATATTGATAAAGAAGATCCAGCGCCACGACCAGTTGTCCGTGATCCAGCCGCCCAGCGTGGGGCCGATCACCGGCGCGAACACCACGCCGATGCCGAACATGGCCATGGCCATTCCCTGCTTCTCGCGCGGAAACACCTCGCGCAGGATGGCCTGCGAGACCGGCTGCAGCGCCCCTCCGCCCACCCCCTGCATCACGCGAAACAGAATCAGCATGAACAAACTCGGCGCCATCCCGCACAGCATCGAGCTCACCGTGAACAGGAACACGCAGGTCATGTAGAAGCGTTTGCGGCCGAAGATCATCGAGAACCAGCCGCTCATCGGCAGGATGATGGCGTTGGCCACAAGGTACGCCGTCAGCACCCAGGTGGATTCGTCGGTGGTGGCGCCCAGACTCCCGGCGATGTGCGGCAGCGCGACGTTGGCCACGCTGGTGTCCAGCACCTCCATGAACGTGGCCAGCATCACCGTCCCGGCAATCACCCAGGGGTTGATGCCGTGCTTGCGGACGGCCGCCGCGCCCGCGCCCATCAGCGTGGCCGCCATTACCGCGTCTCGATACTCGCGTCCACGTTCATGCCCGGCCGCAGAATCGCGTTGGCGGGCAGCGGGTCCAGCACGATCTTCACCGGGATGCGCTGCACCACCTTCACGAAATTGCCGGTGGCGTTCTCCGGCGGCAGCAGGCTCATGCGCGCTCCGGTGGAGGCGGCGATGGAATCCACATGACCGCTGAAGCTGCGCCCGCTCATGTCCACGCTCACCTCGGCCTTCTGGCCGGGATGCACATCGCGCAGTTGCGTCTCCTTGAAATTCGCCGTCACCCAGATGTCGTTCAGCGGAACAACCACCATCAGACTCTGGCCCGGCTGCAGAATCTGGCCGGGCTCCACGGATTTCCGCGTGACCATTCCGTCCAGCGGCGCCACGATCACCGTGTACCCGAGTTGCAGTTCGGCGGTCTCGAGGTCCGCGCGCGCCTGCACCACCGCGGCGCTGGCCGATGCCGCGCGGGCCGACTGCACCTCGATCTGCTTCTGGTTCGCCCTCGCCTGCACCACCGTGGACTGCGCCTGCGACACCTTTGCCTGCGCGCTGGCCAGCGCGTCCTTCTTCGTCTCCGCATCCTCAATGGCCGCGCTCAGTTTCTCCTTCGCGGCGGCAAGCTGGCTTTCGGCTACCCTGGAGGTGGCCATGTAGGAATCGAACTGCAGCTTCGAGATCTCCGCCTTCTCGGCCAGTGGACGCATGCGCTCCAGATCGGCCTTCGCCCGTTCCCAGGTGGCCTCACTCGCATCCACGTTGGCGCGCGCGAAGGAAATGTCCGCTCCCGCGGCCCTCTGATGTTCGCTGGCGGCTTTGGCCAGATCGGCCTCGGCCGACTGCACCAGCGCATCCGCCTGGGAGGTGGAACTCACCGTCACGTCGCGCGTCAGCGGCACGGTGATGTCGGCGCCGCTCCGCTGGCTCTGCGCGTACAGCAGCGTGGCCCGCGCCAGATCCACTTTCGCCTGATAATCGCGCGGGTCGATGCGCACCAGCACGTCGCCCTTCTTCACCTGCTGGTTGTCGTTGACCAGCACCTCCAGCACGTTCCCGTAGACCTTGGCGGCCACCGGCGCGATGTGCCCGTCCACCTGCGCGTCGTCTGTGGACACGCGGCCGGCCGTCGCCAGCCAGTACCAGACGCCCGCGCCCACCAGCACCAGAACCACTCCGAGCAGGATCCACTTCGTCTTCGCCGCCGGCTTCCGCGCCGTGCCAGTCTCCAGTTCCTCGAGGTCAATCGTTTCAGTCGCCATTTCCAACCAGTGCCTCCATGAGCGGTCCAGCCGTGATAAAACGAGCGCCGCGCGAGCGGGCGTCGGCCAGAGCCTGCCGCCCGCGCCCGTCCGCGAACGTCGTGTTGCTGAGGTCCACCGTGATGGCCGTGTTGCCGCAGGCGTCCAGCGCTTTTCGGAACTCCTCCACCCACGGCCCCACCAGCCGACCCTCGAGCCGGAGCGTGATTCGGCCACCTGCGCGTGTGACGGTGATCTTCAGCACGCCCTGGGAAGGGCAATTCCGCAGCCGTCAGGAATGCCGCTTTTTTGCGACGTGCCGAAAGTGGTGTGCCGATATGTCGGCATGTGCCGTTATTTCGGCACTGCGCGCTCAATTCCGAGCTTTTTGATCCTGGATTGAAGCGTGGTGCGTTTCATGCCCAGCCGAGCCGCCGCGCCTGCCGGACCGGCGACCTTCCAGCCGGTTTCGTCGAGGACCCGGCGAATGTGCTGCCGCTCGGCCGCCGCCAGAGTCGCCGACGGGGCCAGCGCAAGACCGGGGCGCAATTCCGCCAACGGAATCTCCAGCGTGGTCCCGGACGTCAGGATGACCGCGCGTTCGATCAGGTTCTCGAGCTCCCGTACGTTACCTGGCCAGGAGTACTCCGCCAGGGCTACAAGCGTGGCCGCCGGGATGGTCTTGATCGGCTTGTTCATGCGCCGCGAGAACTTCTGCGCGAAGTAGCGAACCAGCATGGGGATGTCGACGGCGCGCTCCCTCAGCGGGGGAACCGGCAGGGGGAACACGTTGAGCCGGTAGTAGAGGTCGATGCGAAACTGCTGCTCGGCCACCATGCGCGCCAGGTCGCGGTTGGTGGCGGCAATCACGCGCACATCCACCTTGATGGTCCGGGTGCTGCCGAGCCGCTCGAACTCCTGCTCCTGCAGGGCGCGCAGCAGCTTCGGCTGAAGCTCCAGCGGGATGTCGCCCACTTCGTCCAAAAAGAGCGTACCGCCATCGGCCAGCTCGAAGCGGCCGATGCGCTGCGCAATCGCGCCGGTGAAGGCCCCTTTCTCGTGGCCGAACAGCTCACTCTCCAGAAGGCCGGTGGGGATGGCCGCGCAATTGAGCCGGGCGAAGGTGCGCTCGCGCCGCGCGCTGAGCTCGTGTACGCTGCGCGCGATCAACTCCTTGCCGGTGCCGGTTTCGCCGAGGATCAGCACGGTGGCATCGGTGGGGGCGACGGTCTCCACCTGGCGCAGCGCCTTGCGGAAAGCCGGGCTGTCGCCGATGACCTCGCCGAAGTTGCGCTCGCTGCGGATCTCGTCCTCGAGGTACAGCTTCTCCTCGGTGAGCTTGTTTTTCAGCCGCTCGATTTCGCGAAAGGCCTGCGCGTTTTCGATGGCAATGGCCGCCTGCGCCGCCACCTGGGCGAGAAAATCGACGTCCTCCTCGGAGAAGGCGTTCTCGCGGACGCTGGCCAGATTCACGGTGCCCAGCACGCGGTTGCGGGTCACCAGAGGTATGCTGCAGCCTGAGCGCAGCCCTTCGCTCTCCAGCGCGCGGGTGACCGCGGAGGAGTAGGAGCCGGCCTCGAACCGTATGGGCTGCCCGGTCCTGAATGCCACGCCCGACGGCGAGCCTTCCATGGGGATGCGTATATCCTGCTCGACGCGGCTGCTGCCCAGTTCGTACTCGAGCGCGTGGATCACCAGATATGAGGCGCCCGGCTCGTGCAACGCCAGACTCGAGTATTCGTGCGGCACTATGTTGCGCAGGCACGCGGTGATGCTGGAGAACAGCTCGCCCAGCTCGAGCTGGGAAACCATGGCGTTGTTGATGTCGAGCAGAGCGCGCAGCCGGTCGCGCTCGCGCGCGAGGGCCTGGGCGTTGAGCGAGTTGTCCACCGCCACGGCCACTTGGGCCGCGACGCGCCCCATGAACTCCAGCTCCGCGGCGTCGATCTGGTGCGGCGTCAGATAACCGAAGCTCAGCGCGCCGAGCTTGCGATACGCGGTGGTCAGCGGAAGAAAACAACTGGTGGAGATGCCGTTGGC
>JBEKPY010000088.1:0-25190 GCA_049520275.1 Bryobacteraceae bacterium | reverse complement strand
TGCACGTTTCGTTTCGCGGCTTCCGCCTCGGCGGCGGCGACCATCGTTTTGATGGCGGCGAGGTTCAGGACTTTTTTCGTGGGCAGATCGGCGGCGGGGATGAGGGTCATAAGAGTCAGGATAACGGCTGCAAATCTGAGCATGACTGTTTATGCTATCACCTGGCGGGGCACGGAAGATCTGCCTCCACGCCAGCAAAAACCACCAACGCGAAAATAGGCCTCTTCTGAGATGGGTTACGCCAGAACCATCCTGCCGGGCATTCTCAGCCGCTCCGGCGTTACATGAGTCACTTTTCGGGGCTGTCACCGCCGGGCCGGAAACCCTGGGAAAGCGGTCGATTTCCTGGTGGAGACGGATGACCGGCGATCCGAAGCAGCCGGCCGCGTTTACGTGGGCACGCGCCGGCGGGTCACACTCTGCGGCGGCCCGCTGCAATATAGAATAGGGTCCATGCTAATCCTCGCCGCGAGCCTCGCGCTCTTCGTGTATGGCGTGACTGCCGCCATGCTCGGCACGCTGATGCCGACATTTCAGCTCACCGATGCGCAGAACGGCACGGTCGCCCTGGCGCAGGCCATCGGCCTGGTGATCGCCTCGGTTTCGGTGGGCCCGCTCATCGACAAGCGCGGTAAGAAGGTGGCGCTTCTGCTGGGGCTGGCCCTCATCGCGATCGCTCTGTTCACGCTGCCCCATGTCACCGCGGACTACCCGCTGCTGATGGCGTTCTTTCTCCTGCTCGGCATCGGCGGGGGCATCGTGGTGACGGGCGCCAACGCGCTGGCGAGCGACGTCAGCGAGGCGCGGCGGGCGTCGGTGTTGAACATTCTGAATCTGTTCTTCGGGCTCGGTGGATTCGCCACGCCGTTCATCATGGCGCACCTGCTGGGCGGCGATCCGGTGCGTCTCTGCTACCTGGCGGCGGTGCTCACCGTGGTCACTCTGGTGGTGAACGTCGCGACGAGGATGCCTGCGCCCCGCGCTGCCAGCGCTGCCGGCGCGGCCCAGGAAGGCGTGGTCTACGGCCGGCCGGTGCTGTATCTGCTGGCGCTGTTTCTGTTCCTCTATGTGGCCTGTGAAGTGGGCGTGTGGAACTGGCTGAACAAGTATCTCATCGGCCGCGGCGTGCCCGCACCCAGCGCGCTGAACATTCTCTCGTTCGGTTTTGCGCTGGGCCTGTTGTTTGGCCGCCTGGTGGTTTCGCGGATTCTGATGAAGGCCTCGTCGCTGAACGTGACCCTCGCCTCGGCCATCCTCATGGCCGCCACCACCTGGCTGATGTTGCGTACGGCCGATCCGAAAATCGCCTGGCTCGCGGTGTTCTGCGCGGGCCTGGCCATGGCCCCCGTGTTTCCCACCGCGCTGGCCATTGTCGGCGACGTCTTCCGGCTGCGCACCGCCACGGCCATGGGATTCGTGATCACCTGCGGCTGGATCGGGCTGGCGGTGAGCTCGCCGATTATCGGCTCCATCGCCGCACGGCACTCGCTGGGAACCGCGCTGCTCATTCTGCCGGCGTTTTCGGTGGCGATGATCCTGGTAAACCTGGCGATTCGGTGTTTATCCGTGGCCAGAAGTGTTGTTGCGTAGCAGCGCCACCGCCAGCAACAACCAGGCGGCGATGAAGCAAACACCGCCCAGCGGGGTCACCGCGCCCAGCGCGCGCACGCCCGTCAGCGCCAGCAGGTAGAGGCTGCCGCAAAACAGGACGACGCCGGCCAGCAGCAGCCAGCACACCCATTCCCGCGCCCCCCGCGACAGCGAACCGCTGCGCTCGAGCAGCGGGACCACCAGCAGCCCCAGCATGTGCACGAAGTGATAGAACACGGCCCGCTCCCAGACGCTCATGGAATACGCGTCCAGGCGGGTTCGCAGAGCGTGTGCGCCGAACGCCCCCAGCATCACTGCCACCCCGAGTCCCAGCGCTGCGATGGCGGTCCAGTTCATGATTCCACCGTGCTCGGGCCGATGACGGTGAGCACCGGACAAGGCGCATGCCGCACCGCGATGGCCGTGGTGTTGCCAATCACGCTGACGCCGTGGAAAAGGCGGTGCTGCGTGCCCATCACCAGCATGCCGGTTTCCAGCTCGCGCGCCAGTGCGACAATCTCGTGCGCCGGTTCGCCCTCCCGGACAACGCACTCCAGCGTACATTCCCGGCGCATGCTGGCGGGCACCCAGGCGGGAAGGTCTTCGATGGCGTTCGCGGCGGCCTGGCCGGGTGTTTCCGGCTGGCGGACGTGAAGCACGGTCACCTGCGATCCGAAGCAGCGGGCCATCCGGGAAACCCACGCGAGGGCGCGCCGGGAAGCGCCCGAGTTGTCCACCGCGCACAGCACATGCCGCAGGCGCAGCGTTTCGCCGGGCGCGAGAGAATCGCCGCGGACCGTGAGCACGGGGACGGGACTCTCGCGCAGGATGCGCTCCGCCACCGAGCCCATCATGAGCCGGTTCACGCCGCTCCGGCCGTGCGTGCCCACCACCACCAGACTGGCATCCAGTTGCCGGGCGGCCGCGCGGATGCCGTCCACGGGCAACGCCTCCACAACGGCGGTCTGCACGCTGGCGGCGTCCGCGCCAAGCGTGTTGTTGACGAACGTGCGCAGCTTCGAAGCGGCCTCGGCGTGCCACTTGCGGAACTGCTCTTCCAACTCGGCCATCTGCGCGCTGTCCACGTGGGGCGGCGGAAGGAACGGGTTGGCGTAGAGTACGGTGAGCGCCGCGCCGCCGCATCTGGCGAACGCGTCGGCATAGCGCAGGGCGAGGCCGGAAAGCTCGCTGAAATCCACCGGGCAGAGGATGTGCTGCAGTCCTTCGATGGCCATGGCGCTGGTCCCTTACATCATACCGACGCCGGGACCCTGTGGAGTGCGGCGCACATGCGGCGGCGGCCCCGCGTCCCCGCGGTTACTCGCCCCAGGACTGCTCGAGCATGCGCGAATACTCGCCGGAGGCGTACAACTCAAACACCACCCGGCGCGAATCGATGGGCGTCCATGTGCGCTGGCTCTGATAGCACTGGAAAACCTGATCGGCGTAGCGGTGGTAATTACGCACGAACTCGTCGCCCAGACGCCCGCGCACCGGCGCCTCCGCGAACATCACGTTCAGCGCAACGCCCCGCGCGAAAATCGAGCGGTAGTCGTTCACGCCCCACTTCTTCAGCTTCTCCTGCACGCACTGCGGAGAGTTCTCCACCAGATACGCCGCGAAGCTCTGCAATTGCAGCCCCTCCGGAAACGCCTCCCGATTCCGGGAGACCACGTCCATGCACTGCTCGATCCAGCGCGTGATGTCGCGCCCCACGTAATAGACCATGCGCAGCTCGCAGTACCGGCCATCCAGGAGCCGGCGCTGCAGTTCGTCGTTGGAGTACTCGCCGTTGGGCAGCAGGCCGTGCAGCATCAGGCTGGCGCGCGAGCTTTCCACCAGCCGCGAGGGGCCCGTGGCATCCGAAAACGGATGAAGAATCAGCGGTGGCAACGTGAACACGTCGTTATCCAGGGTAGCAGCAAAATCGTTCGAGGGGGCAATCATGGCAACCTCAGTATCGGTTCCCACCCTCGTTGGGTCAGCAGTACTCGGGCCTCAATTCTCTGGTCCGAACAGGGCCTGATCGCCGGTACCCCGTGAAGTCCTGCGCCCGGTACCGCCTGGCCATGTTTACCAGCCCCCGGGGTTCAATCCCATAGTCGATTGTGCGCCTGTCCGCCGCCGGCGGCCATGAGCGCTTCACCCGAGCGAGCCGCGCCACCGCCCTACTTCTTCAGCGCAGAGGGGATACTGATTTCGCAGCACTTCTGGTCCGCCGCGGTGTCGGACGCCGTGCTGGCCGGCGCCGTGCTGGCGTGCGTCTTCTGGTAATCGATATCGGCCTCGATGATGGGCTTGAGGTTCTCCCACGGCCAACTGCCCACCAGCCTGCGTCCGTTCAGGAAAAGGGTCGGCGTCGCGTTGATGCCGAGGGCCTTGCCCTCGACGATCTCCTTGTCCACTTCGGCGCCCGCGCCGGCGGGGTTGTCCATGCAATGGCCGTACTGGATCTGGTCCAGCTTCTCGTTTTTCGCGAATTCGTCGATCTTCGACCGGAAGTTGTCGGGCTTGATGTCGGACTGGTTCGCGTAGATCCAGTCGTGGTAGCTCCAGAAGTGGTCCTGGCCCTGCTGCAGGATGCACCGTCCCGTGATGGCCGCCGCTTTGGCCCAGGGATGCAGGGACTCCAATGGGAAATCCTTGAAGAACATGCGCACCTGCGTGGGAAACGCGGCCAGCAGGTTCTTGCGCAGGCTCTCGGCCTCCAGCTTGCACTGCGGGCATTCGAAGTCGCTGAACGCGATCAGCGAAAGGGTCGCCCCAGGCGTACCGAAACTGGGCGCGCCGGCGGCACTCAGTTTCTCCAGATCCTCCTCGAAGGGATTCCGCGCGATATCGTAGACGCCGCCCTGCGAAATGTTAATGATGTGGCGCCCGTCGTTGCTCACGTAGAACTTCAGGACTTCTTCGTTTGGTCCGAAGCTGACATGAATGTCCATTTCCTTCAACCCGTCGATGGGCGAAGCCTTCGGATCGTCTATCTTCACCTGCACGCCCGGGCTGAACACCAGCAGATGCCGGACGTAGTCTTCGAACGTGGCCTTATCGAAGGCGGACTTCGCCGCCGGCCCGGCCTCGAGGCCGAGCGAGCACACCACCAGGAGAGAAACAAATCGCATATGACAAGCATTGTAGCCTGGGAGACGCGGAGCAGCCGGGGGCAGTTGAGCTGCCTCTGGGGCGGGCCAAGCGACGCTGCAGGGTTTGCGGGAACCTTGAAAAATCGCCTGTGATCTGAGCCACCGCTGCTCGGTGTGCATCAGGAGTATGATACACGCATGCTGCCGAATCAGGGCTGGCTCGCTCTGCGTGCCCATACGCAGAATTCCAGCGGCGGCTCGGACTTTCTCACGGACCACCTGCTGCGCGTTGCCGAGCGTGCTGTGCGATTTGCCGAGCCTTTCGGTGGCGGGGACATCGCAGGACTTGTTGGACGGTTGCATGATGTCGGAAAAGTAAACCCCGAGTTTCAAGACTACTTGCGACGTATCGAGGCCGGTGAGTTTGTCTCGCGAGGCCCGCCGCACGCCATTTGGGGAGCCGCGCTGGCCTACCAGCGGCTGAAACGCATCTGGAAGTTCGTGAGTTTACCTGTGTTTGGCCACCATGCCGGGCTACCCAACACCGCCGAATTGAGCCAGCGGCTGGAGGAATTCCTTGACGCGAACAAGGAAGAGATCGAAATCCTCTCCGACCTCCTGCTTCAAAAGGGTCTGCTCAGTGGCCGCCTGAACATCAACGTTCCGGGCGGCTGGACCGGGACCGAGATGTTCATCCGTATGGTTTTCTCGGCTCTGACCGATGCTGATTTCCTGGCGACTGAGGAACACTTTAACCGATCAAAGGGTGACGCCCGGGACGGCTGTCCAAATCTCGCGCAGATGTCGCAGCGCTTTGAACAAAGCCAGACGAGGTTGCTCGAAGACGCGGAGAGCCGAGGTGGCGAGTTGAACGTCATTCGCCGCGAGGTCTATGAGTCGTGCGTGTCCGCCTCTCGCCTTGAGAAGGGTCTATTTCGACTGACCGTACCAACCGGAGGCGGGAAGACGCGTAGCAGTCTGGCGTTCGCCCTTCGACACGCTTTGGCGCACGAACTCCGGCGAGTTCTGGTTGTCCTGCCGTACACCAGCATCATCGAGCAAACAGCGCATGTTTTTCGGGACGCGGTCGGCCGCGAAGCAGTTCTGGAGCATCATTCACAGGTCCCGCTGGCGGATGAATCGGAGGCGCAGAGTGAGTCCGTCCTGCGATTCAAGTTGGCAGCGGAGAACTGGGACGCGCCTCTAATCGTGACGACTACCGTACAGTTCTTTGAGAGCCTGTTCTCCAATCGCCCCGGTAAGACGCGTAAGCTCCATAACATTGCCCGCAGTGCGATCATACTCGACGAAGTTCAGGCCTTGCCAGTGGCACTTCTCCGACCCACGATGGATGCTGTCCGGCTTCTTGTTCGAGATTATGGCTGCACGGTGGTGCTGTGTACCGCGACCCAGCCCTCATTTGACGAAACGCCCTACCTTCCTGAACTGGCGAACATCGAGATTCGGGAGATTGTCCCCAGACACGCGAGGCACTTCAGGGATCTGCGGCGCGTGGATTACGAGATTCACAACGATCCCCTTTCCTGGAATGACATCGCCGAGGAGGTGAAGAGCTTTTCGCAGGTGTTGGTCGTTCTGAACACGCGGCCGGATGCCATGGCTCTCCTGGATGCGATTGGCTCAGGTGACGATGTCCTTCACCTGTCTACGCTCTTGTGTGGGAGGCATCGGAGGGCCGTCCTGCGCCTCATAAAGTGTAGGCTCAAGAATCAGCGCCCTATCAAGCTGATTAGCACGCAGGTCGTGGAAGCGGGCGTCGATCTGGATTTCCCCGTCGTCTGGCGGGCGATGGGGCCATTAGACCGGATTGTGCAGGCCGCGGGCCGTTGCAACCGTGAGGGGAAATTGCTTGGATTTGGGAAAGTCGTGGTCTTTCGTCCGGCCGACGGACGCCAACCGCGGGGTCCGTACAAGATTGGGTGCGATTTGGCGGAAGCTGTGCTTGGCAGGCGAAGAGGGGATGATCTCCACGATCCCGACCTTTACAAAGAATATTTCCAGAGACTGTTCGCCAATGCGGATCTTGATCGAAACGGCATTCAGGAACTACGTGAAGACCTCGACTACCCGGAGGTGGCGAGCCGCTATCGGATGATCGACGAAACCGTGCCGGCGATAGTCAGCCGACCGGGGTCGGAGGCGGCATTCAAGCGCTGGCAGGCTGGGCCGTCTCGGGCTGCCTGGCGCGGCCTTCAGCCCTACCTTGTCAACTTCTTTCCGCAACAAGCTAGGGAGTTCGTGAATGACGGATACATGGAGCAGGTAGGCAAAGGACTGTATCGCTGGCTGGGCAGGTACGACAAGGTCCGCGGCGTGATGGCGTCGGCGTGGGATCCAGCGGACCTGATTAGGTAAGCGAGGAGGTGAGCGATGAGCGAGCCAGCAACCCGCGGGGTTGCCGTGAAGGTGTTCGGCGATTATGCGTGCTTCTCCAGACCGGAATTCAAGGTCGAGCGCGTCAGTTATCGGGTAATCACTCCAAGCGCCGCTCGTGGCGTTCTCGAAGCGGTCTTCTGGAAGCCGGAGTTCCGGTACCAGATTCGAGAAGTGCGGGTCCTGCGCATGGGAACAGAGACGGCGATCCTAAGGAACGAACTGAGTCACCGGCAGGGCGCGGCGCCGATCTTTGTTGAAGCGGAAGGACAGCGCCAACAACGGACGAGTCTGATCCTCAAGGATGTGTCGTACGCGATCAGGGCGGAGATCGCAATACGCGCGTATGCGGTCGGCGAGCCGGGCAAGTACCTGGACCAGTTCCGGCGAAGCGTTGAGAAAGGCCAGTGCCACCATACGCCATGTTTGGGGACCAGAGAGTTCTCGGCACACTTCGAGCCGGTCGATGGTGAGTTGGCTGACGAGCAACTCCGTGATCGCTCATTGGACCTCGGGCAGATGCTTTTCGACATCGCCTACATTGAGGGCCGTCCGGAAAAAGGCAAGCCACTTCAATTCTGGCGGGCCACGCCTGAGGGACAGAAGCTGGTGGAGGGGTATGCCGATCCGATCTTCTTTCACGCAAGGATCGAGGACGGTCTGCTGAGAGTTCCCATGGAGAAATACGTCGAATTGTACAAACGGGAGGCCGGGAATGCTTAGAGCTCTCATTGACTCTGCGGACCGCTTTTCCGGCCTTTTACCTCCTGTTGGCTACGCGGAGCGCCGGATCAACTGGGTAATTGAGGTGGGCCCCACGGAGAGGGACGTTTCAATTGGGGGGCCATATCGAAATGAGGAAATCACGCGACAGGCGCCGGCGCTTGGGGATAAGTCCGGCACGGTCTCGGAGAGCAATCTGAAGCCGGCATTGTTGATTGATCGTGCAACCTATGCGCTCGGCGTTCGGGATCTCGGAACGATCAAAGTCGAATCACTGAAACACCGCGGATTCTGTGATCTCCTGGACCGGGCAACTCAGGCAACGGAGGATCCCGACCTCCGCATGATTGCCGGGCGTCTGAGAAGGGGACTGCCGGACGCTGTGCTCGCGAAGGTGAGAAAGGAAGTCAAGCCAACAGATGTTGTAACGTTTCGGGGCGCGGCAGCGGCGTTTCCTTTTGAAAAGCCCGCTGTTCAAAGGTTCTGGAGGGACGCGCTCAAGGAGGACTATACGGAAGGGAAGGGAGATTGTTGCCTCTGCGGCAGGCAATCTCCACTCATGAGAATCCTTCCGTGGAGAATCAGTCTCGTTCCGGGCTACCGACCGCCGATTTCCGCTTCAAACAGAGAGTCCTTCAATTCGCACGGGAAAGAGCAGACTGGCAACAGCCCGTTGTGCTTTGATTGCGCGTCCACGGCGAGCCAGATGCTCCAGTACATGGTGGGCAGCGAACGTCACCGTCGTGTGTTGTCCCGTGACGAGGCCCGCGGACAGGGGAAAGCGCCCCTGAAGAACCAGGTCGCCGTGTTCTGGGTGAAGGATGCGCTGCCAGAGAACGCAGGTGGCGAGAAGATCACGATTGATGACCTGGAGGCGGTGTTTGCGGTGCCTCTCGGCCAGGACGCGGGCAGCAGCAGCCCCGTTCCGCTGGCGGACCCGGCGCATGTTAAGGCGCTGTACGACTTACCCTGGACCCATCGCGGCTCCGGGCTGCGCCTAGATCAGAACCGGTTCTATCTGGCCGTGCTCTCACCGAACAAGGCCAGGCTTGTGGTGAGGGCGTGGATCGACGAAACCCTGAGTCTTGTTTGCGGGCGTCTTCAGGCGTTCGACTCAGCCCGAACGATCGTGCACCCCGACGGCCTCATTCTGGAGCGCATCACGATTCCCGAAATGCTTGGTGCGCAGAGGCCCTGGAAAAGTACTTCGTCCGCGCCGGACGCAAACCGCGTGCGCGGGTTGATCCGTACGGCCTACGCGGGAGCGCCAGTCCCCGCCGGGTTGTTGGAAAGGGCGGTCCTGCGGTTTCGAATCCCCGACCGCGCACAGAAAAAGACCGAGGAGGAAGAATTGTCACGCCGCCGGATGGCGCTGGCGGCAACCATCAAACTGGCCCTCACATTTGGAACGAAGGAGGCAGATACATTGCAGACTCTGGATCGGGAACGAAGAGTGGCTCCATACTTATGCGGCAGGCTGCTGGCCGTGCTGGAGGAGGCTCAGGGCCGCTCGTCTCATTGGAAAGTCAATACGACACTGGTGGACCGTTTCTACGGCAGCGCGTCGACAGCCCCGGCTTCGGTGTTCGGGCTGCTTGTGAAACGGGCGACGCAGGACCATTTTCCGAAGGTTCGGAGGGAAAGGCGCGGGCATGGCAGGCTCTCGGAGGAGATCGAAGACGTCATGCGAGCGATTGACCAGGCTGGCGGCTTTCCCAATACTTTGACCATGCATGACCAAGGGGAGTTTGCACTCGGCTTCTATCACCAGCGTGCGGACTTCCGAGCTCAAAGACCAAAACCGGATGCAGGCCCGGCAACCAACACAACGCCACTAGGACAGGAGGAACCGAAACAATGAATGCATACCGCGATCCGAACAAGCGACACGATTTCGTGTTTCTGTTTGATGTGACGAACGGAAATCCGAACGGTGATCCCGATGCAGGCAACCTTCCGCGAACCGATCCGGAAACGATGCACGGCCTCGTGACCGACGTGTGTATCAAGCGGAAAATCCGCGATTACGCCGCGGGAGTTCTCGGTAGGCAGATATTCATCCAGAGCGAGACGGCCTTGAACACGCTGGTGCGCGAAGCGCGCAGGGCGGCCAAAGACAAGGATGGGAAGCCTCTGGGAGAGCCTCTGCGGTGCGACCTGCACGGCGCGGGTTTGAAGGAGATTCTCGAAGCGAACGACGGTGCTCTTTCCGATTGGCTCCTTGACCGAGAGGACTTCGAGTTCGATCCGGAGACCGGCTCTTTGATCTACGACGGAGACGTGGAAAGTTTGAAGGACTTCGAGGCGGAGGAGTTCCCTGACGAGGTGTCAGGGTTCGCCAAAAAACTCGCTAAGGTTTTAGCGAAGGAAGCGAGGGGGAAGAAAAAGAAGCTTAGCCCCGAAGCCCGTGGCATTGTCAAACTCGACATGCGCAAGCGGTACCTCGATATTCGAATGTTCGGCGCGGTTCTTACCGCCGGAACAAACTTCGGCCAGGTGCGAGGACCGATGCAACTGACGTTCGCTACCTCCGTCGATCCAATTCAGCCGCTGGATGTTTCGATCACCCGGGTGGCGATCACCAAGCCCTCCGACCAGGCCAGAAAGTCGACGGAGATGGGACGAAAAGCTATCGTGCCTTACGGGCTCTATCGCCTACATGGTTTCTACAACCCCTTGCTCGGGAAGGAAAAGAACGCGAAGGGTGAGCCGGAGCAACTGGTTTCCGAGCAGGATCTGACCGATTTCTGGAGCGCGCTCAAGGATCTCTTTACGTTCGACCGCTCGGCTGCGCGTGGCGAAATGGTCGTTCGTGGGATCTGTGTCTTCACCCATGAGTGCGAGAAAGGCAACGCCCCGGCTCACAAGCTGTTCGAACTTGTTCGAGTGCCTCCCTGCGGGGAGACGGTCCCAAGGTCGTTCGACGACTATCGAGACTCCATTGCCCTGCCGAAAGAGGGGCCATTGGACGCCTATCCGGGCGTAACCGTGTCACACGTCGCGTAGCCGACCGTGTATTCCGAAGACGACCTCCTGCCCATCTCGGCGCTGCAGCACCTGGCGTTCTGCGAGCGGCAGTGCGCGCTCATCCACATCGAGCAGCAGTGGGCCGGGAACCGCCTCACGGTGGAAGGCGAACTGCTGCATCAGCGCGTCCACGAACGCGAGACGGAGGGCCGGCCGGGGCTGGTCGTCGCCCGCGGGTTGCGCCTCCACTCGCTGCGGCTGGGGCTTTCCGGGCAGGCCGACGTGGTGGAGTTCCACGCTTCGGCCGCCGGCGTGCGGCTCGGCGGACGGGAGGGCCTTTGGCGCGTGTATCCGGTGGAGTACAAGCGCGGCCGTCCGAAGCCGGACCGCGCCGACGAGGTTCAGTTGTGCGCGCAGGCGCTTTGTCTCGAGCAGATGGTGGCCACCCGGATCGGCGAGGGCGCCATATTCTACGGGCAGCCGCGACGCAGGCGGGAGGTGGCCCTTGATGCCGGCCTGCGTGCGGAGACCGAGCAACTGGCGGCACGGCTGCACGAGCTGTTTCGGAGCCGGCGCACACCGGCGGCGGTGTACGAAGCGAAATGCAGGAACTGCTCGCTGCTGCCGTTGTGCATGCCGGAGGCAGTGGCGAGGCCGCGCAGCGTGGCGGCCTACATCGCACGGTATCTGAAAACGGAAGGAGGTGGATGAACGTGCGAAAGCTGCTGAACACGCTCTACGTGACCACGCAGGGCGCGTGGCTGGCGCGCGACGGCGAGACGCTGGCGGTACGCGTTGAGAAGGAAACGCGGCTGCGCGTTCCGATTCACACGCTCGGCTCGGTGATCTGTTTCGGGAACGTCTCGATGAGCCCGTTCGCAATGGATCTGTGCGCGAGCAACGGCGTTGCCGCCGCGTTTCTGACCGAGCACGGGCGCTTTCTGGCGAGGGTGCAGGGACCGGTAGCGGGCAACGTCCTGCTGCGGCGCGAGCAGTATCGCCGGGCCGACGATCCAGCGGGCAGCGCGGATATCGCCAGGGCGGTGGTGATCGGCAAGGTGGCGAATGGGCGCTCGGTGCTGCTGCGCGGCGCTCGGGAGCGGGACGGCGACGAGCGATCAGAGGCCATGCAGCGCGCGGCGGCCAGGCTGGCACAGGTGCTCGCCGGACTCGACCATGCGGAATCGGTGGACGAGATCAGAGGTCTGGAGGGAGACGGCGCCCGCGCCTACTTCGGAGCGTTCGATCATCTGATCGAGGTTTCGAAGGACGATTTCTTCTTTCGCGAGCGCAGCCGGCGCCCTCCTGTCGACAATGTGAACGCCCTTCTTTCGTTTCTATACACGCTGCTGGTGCACGACGTGGGCGCGGCACTGGAGGCCGTGGGGCTCGATCCGGCGGTGGGATTTCTGCATCGCGACCGCCCAGGCCGCCCGGGGCTCGCGCTGGATCTGATGGAGGAGTTGCGGCCACTGCTCGGCGACCGGCTGGCGTTGACGCTGATCAATCGCCAGCAGGTGAGGGCGGACGGATTCCAGAAGACCGAGAGCGGCGCGGTGACCATGGACGACGCCACGCGGAAGACGGTGCTGGTGGCCTATCAGAATCGCAAGCAGGAGGAACTGCTGCACCCGTTCCTCGAGGAGAAGATCGCCGTGGGGATGATCGCGCACGTGCAGGCCATGTTGCTGGCGCGGCACTTGCGCGGCGATCTGGACGGCTATCCGCCGTTCCTTTGGAAGTGAGCGATGTTTGTTCTGATTACGTATGACGTGAATACCGAGACGGCCGAGGGCCGCAAGCGGCTGCGGCACGTGGCGCGAACCTGCGAGAACCGGGGGCAGCGGGTGCAGAATTCGGTGTTCGAATGCGTTGTGGACGCCTCGCAGTGGGCCGCGCTCCGGGCCCGGCTGCTGGGGATCGCGTCGCCGGAGGTGGACAGCCTGCGGTTTTATTTCCTGGGTAACAGCTGGCGGCGGCGTGTGGAGCACTTCGGGGCCAAACCGTCGTATGACCCGGAGGGACCGCTGATGGTTTGAGGCGCTTTTTGCGGAGCGCGGATGTGAAGCGAACGGAGGATCCCGCGGGGGTTCGCGCCGCGCGCAGGTCGTTGTTTCGGGAGGATATTGGGCACACCGCTGGGGTGGGTGCGACGGGCGCGAGGGTGGATCACGTGCGGTTCGCGCGAGAGGCCTTCGAAGTCGAGTCAGGCCAGCGGGTTGGCGCTGGTGCAGTCGCGCCCCGCGCGGGGCGCGTGGATTGAAACGGGAGCGACCAAGATGAGTGAGTGCCTTCCGAGGGTCGCGCCCCGCGCGGGGCGCGTGGATTGAAACTGTTTCATGGCCGCCGCATCCATGCTGATAGTCGTCGCGCCCCGCGCGGGGCGCGTGGATTGAAACGCGTGCCCGTGTACATATCGACAAGCGTCGATATTGTCGCGCCCCGCGCGGGGCGCGTGGATTGAAACCCTGTGTTGAGCTTCGGTTCCAGGCGGGGCGCGTGGATTGAAACACGATCAATCCAGAGAAGTTCCTGAAGGCGCGGGGCGCGTGGATTGAAACAACAAGATCCCGGAAGTGGCGCGCACCATGGCGCGTGGATTGGAACACTGCGGTGCATACCGTGACCGGCGGGGCGCGTGGATTGAAACTACCCTGTGACTCCCTGCCGCCTGGCGGACACGCGTCGCGCCCCGCGGGGCGCGTGGATTGAAACATCTGCACGATGATGTTCGGCCAGGCGCTACGCGGTCGCGCCCTGCGCGTGGATTGAAATATGGAGGTGGAGGATTCGGTGTTCAGGCGCGATGATGGAGCCGCGGGCTGTAAGCCGGTTTCTGTACCCCGTTGCCGGGGCGACAGCCATTCCTCCAGGCCGGCCATTGCTGACCGGCTCCAGCGACCTACCCGAGAGTCGAACGGAGCGGGCCGCTCCTCCCCTCCTATTTGGTCTTGCTCCGCATGGGGTTTACCCTGCCGGCCGGATTGCTCCGGCCGCGGTGCGCTCTTACCGCACCTTTTCACCCTTACCCGGCGGCATTCGCCGCCAGGCGGTATATTTTCTGTGGCACTTTCCGTAAGATCCGCTTGAACGGATCCCCCCGGCCGTTAGCCGGCATGCTGCCCTGTGGAGACCGGACTTTCCTCTCGCGCGCCGCGAAGGCGCGCCAGCGGCTGCCCACCCACGGCTCCGTGACGATTATCGCAGATCGGGTCAGTCATCTGGCTCACGCTGAGATCTTCCCTGCAAGGTTGCGGCGCCAGGCGATGTGCGGCTGAGTCCGGCCCCGCCGCCGGGCCCTTTGCGCCACAAGTGAAATCGAATGCCCGAAAGCGCGTCTTATGTGGAAGTCAGTGTAGAATAAGCTGGAACGTCTGAAACGTGGTTCTGTAACGTACCAGACACTTACTAGCATGAAGGCCGTGGGTTAGTTGCTCGCTCAGAGGAGGGACAGAATGATCCGGAGGTTTGCGACGTGCGCGATACTGCTATGTTTCGTGTGCCTGTGCGTGTCGGCGCAGGGTTTGAATACTCAGGCGTCGAAGGATGACTGGGAAGAAATCAATTTCGAGTTTAACTCGGCTGTGCTGTCCGATGGCTTTCCGAGCCTGTTGCGGCTGGCGGATCTGCTCGGCAAGCACCCCGGATTGCACGTTCGGGTGGAAGGCCACACCGATAACCTCGGCGGTTCCGCCTTCAACGACAAGCTCGGTCTGGAACGCGCCAACACCGTCCGCGATTTTCTGGTGAAGTACGGCGCGAAGCCCGAACAAGTGGAAGTCGCCAGCCGCGGCTCTTCGACGCCGGAGGTGCACGGTTTCAAGCAGCATTACAGCAAGACGGACGTGGCCCGCTGGATGAACCGGCGCGTGGTGCTGACGGTGACCGACGAGCAGGGCCGTACCGTGAGCGCGGGCGGCATTCCAGAGGCCATCAAAGCGATGACCACCGAGCAGCAGGGCCCCAACACCTGTTGCGCCGACATTCTGAAGCGCCTCGACAAACTGGACGAAATCGCCCAGATGCTGAAGGATCTGGCGGCGCAGAACGCCAACCTCAAGCAGCAGGTCGCCGACCTGCAACAGAAGCAGTCGGACCTGGAGAATCAGGTCAAGGGCGCGCCCAAACCGCCCACCGCTGAACAAACCGCCAGCGCGGTGAGCAAGAGCATCGAGGAACACCGCGACAAGCGCTTCTCGCTGCTCGGCTTGAACGCCGGCAGCGACACTTACAACAAGGATTTCACGTTCAACGTCAAGGGCCGGTATTTCGCGCCGTTCGGGGATAACTACGCGTTTGAAGCCGAGGGCGAATACGACTACTACAACGCCTGGCGCGAAGGCGAGCTGGACTTCGGACTGGTGAATCGCATCGAAGCCTTCCAGTTGGGCGCGTTTGCCAGCTTCAAACACGTGAACCTGGCCAATGCGCAGAACGGCGGCAATCTCGGCCAGGCGTCCATCACCGCCGATTACGTCTTCAACACCGGCAAGATTGGGCTCTTTGCGACTAAGTCGTTCCTCAACGACCCGCTCGTCAACAGCTCGAATTACGTATTCACCACCGAGGATTCCTTTGGGAACATCGTCAATCGGACCGCGCCGAACGTGTATGTGGATGAGTATCTCCACGTCGTGGACCAGGTCGGCCTGAGCGCCACCGTGGCGCTGTGGGGCGATAACTACTTCGAAGGCAACATCGGCTATCTGCGCCGCCTCGAGCCGGGTTCTCATATCGGCGGCTCGGGCCGCCTCGTCTTCCCCATCGCGCACAGCCTCGCTATCACCGTGGGAGGCGACGCCAATCCCAGCATGGTGGGCGCTTCCTCGTGGGGCGAGATTCTGGCTGGGATTCAGCTCGGCGACGTTCAGCGCCCGCGAGACTACGGTCAGACGAAGAAACCGATCCCCGTGGACATTCCGCAGATTCACTGGGAGCAGGCCAGCCGTGTGGTGCACCGGGGCTCGTCGCCGCCTATCGCCGATGCCGGTGGCAACCAGATTGGCGTCCCCGCCGGGACCATCACATTGAACGGCTCGCGCTCCTACGATCCCAACGGCGAAGCTCTTACTTACCGCTGGACCGTGAACGCCGGCGGAGTTTCGCTCTCCGCTCCGACGGCAGCAGTTACAACGTTCAGCGCGCTGGCCGCTTCCAGCTATTCGTTCACACTCACGGTGACCAATACCGACGGCTTGAGCGCGTCCGCGAACGCCGTTGTGACCACGCTGCACGCGCCGGCGAGCACGCAGATCCTGTTCTGCACGGCGCAGCCGCTGTCGGTGGCGCCTGGCCAGTCCACCGTCCTCTCCTGGGCCACCACGGGCGCAACCACGGTGACCATTACGCCGGGCGTTGGAACGGTGGCGAACAGCGGCAGCGTCTCGGTCACTCCGAAACAGAGCACCACCTATGTAGTCACGGCGATGAATTCGACCGGTTCGAGCACCTGCTCGATCGGGGTCACGGTGACGTCGCAACCCGTTCAGAATCAGGGGCCGCAGATCGTGCAGTTCTCGGCCAATCCCGGCACCATCACTCCCGGCCAGTCTTCCACGCTGGTCTGGCAGGTCAACAACGCCACGAACATCTCCATCGCGCCGGTCCTCGGCAACGTTGCCGCCAACGGCAGCTCGGGCGTTACGCCGGCCCAGACCACTATCTACACTCTCACCGCATCCAATCAATATGCGACGGCGTCGGCCAGCGTCACGGTGGTTGTGTCCGGCGGTCCGCCGCCGCCCGTGCCGCCGCCGGTGATCACTTCTTTCACGGCGAATCCACCCTCATCTCCGAGCCCGGGAAGTCCCGTGGTGCTGACCTGTCTCGCTACCGGCGCCAGACCGGGTGGAGTAATGATCAGCGGTTATTATCCGGTTGACCAGAACGGCAACCTGACGGTGTACCCGCAGACCACCACTACTTATATCTGCGAAGCGTTGAATAGCGTGTCAGTCACGGTCACCAAAAGCCTCACGGTGCCGGTGGGCTCCACTCCGCCATCCGGAAACGGCGGGCCCGCGTTCAACCTCAACAGCGTGGTTCAGACCCTGAACACGAGTTACACCATCGACCTGACCGGCACCACCAGCCCGAGCGGCTCGTATCCCATCACCTACCTGACACAGGTGCTGGGCGACAGCTTCGACACCGTGTCGAATCCGACCTCGGCGACACCGACGGTGAACATGGTTCCCTATGAGAGCTTCGTCAAGGTCCTCATCACCGCGACCGATTCCAAGGGCAGGAGTTCGTCGTTCACGATGACCATCTACTACGTCGGACCGTCGCATCAGTAACAGAGGCGACCGCAGCGTTCGCGAAGGCCGGGGTCCAAAGCCCCGGCTTTTCCGTTTTTTGTGGAAATGAGGTGAACGTCACCGAATCAGGATTTCGGGGCGGCGAAGGGGCCACGGGCTTCCTCCAGGCGGATGGCCACCTCCAGCAGCAACTCCTCTTCCCAGGGCCGGCCGGCAAGCTGAATGCCGATGGGCAGGCCGTTGTCGTCCACTCCGAACGGAATCACCATGCCCGGCAGGCCCAGCAGGTTGAGCCAGGTCGCCGGCATCATGGCCTCGAACAGGCCGATCTCTTTCGTCGAAGCCGGGTAGCGCCGCTCGCGGTGTTTCCACGCGGTGGTCCCGCAAACCGGCGTCAGCAGCACCGGGAACCGCTCCATCTGGCGCAGCAGCGCCGCCCGCATCTTGTCGCGGATGGCCAGGTTCTCCACCACCTTCGTGGCCGTGGGCTCGGGCTCCTGCAGGGCTTTGTACATGAATTCGGTGCCGGTCCAGTGCGCGTCGTTTTCCCGCCCGGCGATCAGCGCCTGGATCGTGCGCGCCGGCAACTGTCCGAAGAAGAACCACCAGAGATTCGGCGCGCGTTCGAGGCCCCGAGGCTCGAATGGCTCAACATGGAAGCCGAGAGCCTCGGCCACGCTGGCCGCACGCCGCACCGTCTCGGCAATGGCGGGTTGTACGGGCACCTGATAGAACTGCTCCATCAGCCCGATGCGCAGCCCGGTCAGATCGGGAGAGCGCAGCGGCACGGGCGCCGAGAACGGGTCCTCGGTGTCGTATCCAGCCAGCACCTCAAACAGCAGCTTCACATCGCGGGCATTGCGGGCCATGGGACCGCCCACGCCCAGCAGTCCGCCCGGGTGCGCGATCTCGGGCACGTGCCCGGCGGCGGAAACGCGTCCTGGAGTCGGCTTCAGGCCCGCGATTCCCGAAAAGTGCGCGGGAACGCGGATGGATCCGCCACCGTCGCTTCCAATGCCGCCCGGCGAGCAGAAGCTGGCTATGGCCGCCGCTTCGCCGCCGCTGGAACCTCCCGGAGTGCGCTCCGGATCCCACGGGCTGTTGGTCCGGCCGATGATGTAGTTGTCCGTTTCGTAGTTGTTCAGGAACTCGGGGCAATTCGTCTTACCCAGCGGGATGGCGCCGGCCCCGCGTAACCGGCGCACCGCCGTGGAGTCGGCCGCGGCGCGCCGGTCGCGATAGAAACGGCTGCCGCACGTGGTGGGCAGGCCCGCCATGTCGAAACTGTCCTTGATTGTCACGGGCACGCCACCCAGCGGTCCGAGCGCATCGCCCGCGCTCAGGCGCCGCTCGGCTTCCCGGGCTGTCGCGCGCGCCTCATCCGCCAGCAGCATCACGAACGCATTCAGCGCCGGGTTGAGCTTCTCGATCTGCGCGAGGTGCGCCTCGACAAGCTCCACGGGCGACAGCGCGCGCGCCCGGACTTTGGCGGCCATATCCGACAACGTCAACCGATGTGGCATCAGCCCTTATTACATCAGGTCACGGCCGCTACAATGTGGAGGTGGCCACCTGCGGCTTTGAGGAAGCGCGAGCGTGTGTGATCCGCGCCGTCTCCGCTGTGCGCCCGCCGCTTACGGTCGAGGAGGCTGGCCTGCTGGAGGCCATGGGACGAGTCCTCGCCGAGGACATCGTGGCCGACCGCGATTGTCCCGCCGTGGCCAGGTCGGTTCGCGATGGCTTTGCCGTGCGCGCGTCGGGTACGCCGGGCCGGTTCGAAGTGATTGGCGAAGTGCGGGCCGGGGAGGCGTTCGCGGGCGTGGTTCAGTCCGGGCAGGCGGTGGAGATTATGACCGGAGCGCCCATGCCCTCCGGCGCCGACGCCGTGGTTATGGTGGAACACACCACACGGGACGATAGCCGCATGAGTACAGATCACACGTTGGCATCGGGCGAGAACTTCAACTCCGCCGGTGTGGAGGCGCGGGCCGGCAGCACGGTGATCCCGCGCGGGGCTCTCATCGGCTATGCGGAAATTGCTGTGGCCGCCACGGTGGGCCGCGCAACTTTACCGGTTTACGCGCGGCCGCATGTAGCGATTCTCGCCACAGGTGATGAGCTGGTGGACATCAAAGACGCTCCGCTGCCGTGGCAGGTGCGAAACTCGAATTCCTGGTCCCTGGCCGCGCAAGTGTTATCCTGTGGCGCGGTTCCTCATGTACTTCCCGTGGCGCGCGACAATAACAAAGCCACTCGCGATCTGCTGGAACAGGGATTGGAGCATGACTTGCTACTCGTATCCGGAGGCGTGTCGGCAGGCAAATACGACGTGGTGGAAAGCGTTCTGGCGGACCTGGGCGCCGAGTTCTTTTTCGACCGGGTACGCATGCAACCCGGGCAGCCGGTGGTCTTCGGCCGTGTGCGCGAGAAACTCTTTTTCGGTCTGCCTGGCAATCCGCTTTCCGGGATGGTGACGTTCGAGGTGCTGGCGCGCGCCGCTCTCGAGCTGATTTCCGGCCGCGCCGCCACCACCCTGCCGTTGTTGTGGTCGCGCCTCGGGCGGGAGCTGCGGCAGCGCACGGGCCTGACGCGCTTCGTTCCGTCGTGCCTGAGCGCGGACGGCGCAACGGTGGTTCCCGCCGGCTCGCACGGCTCCGGCGATATCCCGGCGGTGGTTCGCGCCAACGCATGGATGGTCACCGAGCCCGAACGCGAGCATTATGACGCCGGTGAGCTGGTTCGCGTGATGCGGAGGAACGGCTGACATGAGCGAAATGTCCCACAAGACGGACGGGCGGGTCGGGGACCCGCCGCAGGCTGAGAGCTTGCCCCACAACACATGAGCGAACTGCCGCACTTCGATGCCGCCGGAAGCCCGCGCATGGTGGATGTCAGCGCCAAGCCGGAGACCAGGCGCATCGCCCGCGCGCACGCTTACGTGGCCATGAGCGCCGCGGTGATGGCGCAGCTCGGGCAGAACCCCAAGGGCAATCCCCTCGAAATCGCGCGCATTGCCGGCATCGCCGCGGCCAAGAAAACGTCCGACTTGATCCCGCTTTGTCATCCGGTGATGCTAACCCACGTGGATGTGGAGACGTCTCTCGAACCGCACGGCGTGCGCATTGTGACATCGGCCGCCACCACCGCGCAGACCGGCGTGGAAATGGAAGCGCTCACCGCCGCCGCCGTGGCCGCGCTCACCATTTACGACATGACCAAGGCGCTGGATAAAGCCATCGAGATTCGCGAGGTGTACCTGCTCATGAAAACGGGCGGGAACAGCGGCGACTACAGCAGGGCGGAGACATGATCCGCACCGCCGTGGTCACCATCAGCGATTCGGTTGCGCGCGGCACGCGGGAAGACCGTTCCGGCATCGCCCTGCGCCAGCGCGCGGAACAGCTCGGATGGCAGGTGGCGGAGACCGCGGTGGTGGAAGACGACCGCGAGTCCATCGCCCGTCTGCTCGCCGACCTCAGCGACCGGCGCAGCGTCTCGCTGATTCTGACCACCGGCGGCACCGGAATCGCCCAGCGCGACGTGACCCCCGAAGCCACCCGCGCCGTGGTGGACCGGGAGATTCCCGGCCTTGGCGAGCTGATGCGCGCGGAGGGCCGCCGGTTCACGCCGCGCGCGGTGCTGTCGCGGGGCATCGCCGGAACGCGCGGCCGGACGCTGATCGTGAACCTGCCCGGATCGCCGAAAGGCGCCGTCGAGTCGCTCGACGCGGTGGCCGCGCTGGCGCCGCACATTATCGATCTTCTGGAAGGAAGAACGGAGCACAACTAAACCATGCAGACCATGTCCCGCTTTTTGACGCTTTTGCTGTGGAGCTCGTTCGCGGTGGGGTTGGCGCAGGCGCCGGCGCCGGCGCCTGCGGAAGAGCCGTCCAGCGATACCATCCACGTCCCGGTGAACGTGGTCATCGCGCCCACCACGGTGACCGACAAGGTGGGCGATTTCGTCACCGGTCTGTTGCCGGGAGACTTTGCCCTCTTCGACAAGGGACACCAGCAGAAGATCGTTGTCGACGTGAGTTACCGCCCCATCTCCATGGTGGTCGCGGTGCAGGCCAACAACATGGTGGAGGAGATCCTGCCGAAGATCCAGAAGATGGGCAACGTGCTGGATGCGCTGGTCGTCGGCCAGGCCGGAGAGGTGGCGGTGATCGCTTTCGACCATCGCGTCCGCACCATGCTGGACTTCACCACCGATTCCGGCCGGATCTCGGACACGCTGAAGAAGATCACCGCCGGAAGCTCCAGCAGCCGCGTGATCGACGCCACCATGGACGGAATCCGCATGCTCCGCAGCCGCCCCGAAGAGCGCCGCCGCATCCTGCTGCTGATCAGCGAGAGGAGGGATATCGCCAGCTCCGGCCGCTTGAAGGAGACCCTCAACTACGCTCAGCTCTCCAACGTCACCATATACTCGGTGGATATCTCGCACCTGATGACCAGCCTGACCGGCCATCCAATCCCGCCGGCTCCGTATTCCATCCCGCCGGAAGCCCAGCACACTCCCGGCGGCGGCACCGCTACCCCCACCGAGATTGACCAGAACTTCAACCTCGGGAATTATGTACCGGCCTTCGAAGAGGTCTTCGACGAGACCAAGAAACTGTTCGTGGCAAACCCGGTGGATTCGCTCACCAAACTCACGGGCGGCCGGGAGTTCTCCTTCGTAAGCCAAACCGCCCTGGAACACGCGCTGACACAGCTTGGGGAGGAACTCCACAGCCAGTACTTCCTGAGCTACCACCCCGACGATCTGACCGAGCCCGGCTTCCACGGCATCCGGGTTGAGGTGGACCGCGGCGGTCTGACCATTCGCACGCGGCCCGGCTACTGGGTGGTGGCCGGGCAGTGATCTAATTCGGTGACGTACACCTCATTTCCGAATTAGCCGCGCACGCTGGCGGCGGGGATGCGCCGGACCAGATCCTGCATCTCCGCCCGGCTCTCCTGGCCAATGGTGAAGCAGTCGAGGAAATCCTGCGCCAGCGCGAACTGCAGGCACTCGTCCGGCTTGCTGCGCAGCGCGCCGGCGCCGAGGATTTTCATCCCGATCACGCCTTTGCCCTTCGCCTTCATCTGGCGCAGCACGCCGCGCACGGTGGCCACGTCGGAATCCATCAGCACTTCCGCCGGATTGAAGCGCGCCAGATCCACCTCCACCCACGGCGAGGCCGCCGCCAGCTTCAGCGCCCCCAGCGTGTGGCAGGACACGCCCTTCGTCCGCACGATCCCTTTCTCCTGGGCTTCGGAGATCACTTCCATCGCCCCCTTCCTGTTCTCGGGCCACTCGTCATCGTGCAGGTAGTGCAGCAGCAGGATGTCGATGTAATCGGTGCCCAGCTCCTTGCGGAAACGGTCGAGGTCCGCGCGCATGTCCTTCGCCGTCAGGGACTCGGTCTTGGTGAGGATGGTCACCTTCTCGCGCGGGATGCCCGCCTTCAGCGCGCGCTGCAGATACGCGTGCGAACCGTAGGTATCGGCGGAGTCCCAGAACGTGATGCCCTGGTCATACGCGGCTTTGAACATGTCGGTCATGCCGTCGAAGCCGAGCTGGCGCGTCTGGTTGGACCCGCCGCCACCGCCATTCGTGCCGGTGCCCATGGCGAGACGGCTGACCTCCACCTTGCGAGGCCCGAGTTTGACCCTGTCGCTGACGCTCTTCTTTGTCGTGCCGGCGAAAAGGTGGTGAGGGAATGCGTTGAGCGCGGCTGCGCCCATCGTGGCCGATTGCAGGAATTGACGGCGATTCATATGTCCATCTTAGACGTGTTTGGGCCGCAAGTGTGTTAGCAGTTGGGGCAGATCACCCAAGATCCCATTGCCGATGTACAATATGGCAATGTCGGACTATGCTCACCCTGAAGTGCTGGTGACTACCCAGTGGGTAGCCGACCATGCTGCGGACCCCCATGTGCGCGTCGTGGAAATCGACGTCGACACAAAAGCCTATGACGAAGGGCACGTGCCCGGCGCGATTGCGTGGGCCTGGACCACCCAGCTCAGCGACACGCTCACGCGCGACATTCTCTCGAAAGAACAGTTCGAGAGGCTGGCCAATGAAGCAGGCGTTTCCAACGACACCACGCTGGTGCTTTACGGCGATAACAACAACTGGTTCGCCGCCTGGGCGTTCTGGCAGGCGAAGATCTACGGCCACCAGGATGTCCGGCTGATGAACGGCGGACGCAAGAAGTGGCTCTCCGAGGGCCGCGAGCTTTCCACCGAGGCGCCGGCGATCAAGGCCACATCGGGCTATCGTGCGTCCGCGCCGGACCTCTCGCTGCGCGCGTTTCTGCCACAGGTGCAGGAAGCGCAACGCACTCGCGCCGCCGCCCTGGTGGACGTGCGCAGTCCGCAGGAGTTCAGCGGGGAGATCCTGGCGCCTCCGGGGTTGCCCGAGACCTGCCAGCGCGGCGGCCACATTCCCGGCGCGCGCAGCATTCCCTGGGGCAAGGCAGCCAACGAAGACGGGACCTTCAAATCGTCCGACGAACTGAGGCAGCTTTACGGCGGCGAGGGCGTGGACGGCTCGAAGCCGGTGATCGCGTACTGCCGGATTGGGGAGCGCTCCAGCCACACCTGGTTCGTCCTGAAGTATCTGCTCGGCTACGGCAACGTGCGCAACTACGACGGCTCGTGGACCGAGTGGGGCAACCTGGTGGGCGCGCCGGTGGAACGCGGCATGGCCGCGGCGGCGGGCGGCTGATGAAAGCGGAGGAGTACTCCGAGCGCCGCCTCGAGTTGGAAGGCTGGCCGGTAAATGTGACCTCATGGCGGCTGGGCCAGACCTGGCACGCCAAGGCCGACAACGTCTCGCCTGGCGCCGCGCTGGCGCGAATCACCGCGGCGACGAAAGAAGAGGCCGAAGCGAAGGCTATCGCTCGTGCGCGGGAGCTGCTCTCGCGCACGCGGCGGCGGGAGGTGTGATGCAACGGCACACGCGGCGACGCAGCCGCGTTCTTCCGCATGTCCACCGGCGCCTCAGTAGTGATAGCGCGCCTGGAGAAAGTCGATTCGTTCCTCCGTCACGCGGCAGACCAGGCGATGCTCCTGCGTGATCCGTCGTGACCAGCAGCCGGCGAGGAGGTAGCGCAAGGGCTCCGGCTTGCCCGCGCCGCGAAACGGGTCGCGCAGGGTGGCCTCTACAAGATCCAGGACCCGCAGGGCGGTGCTCCGTTCCGCCTTCACCCAATAGCGAAGATCCTCGATGAACTCCGGGTGGAAAACCGCGTGGCGTTCAACGGCGCGTTTCAAGGCCGGCGTCCCGCCGCAATCGCTCGATGGAGGTGGATTTTGCCTTGCCCGACTGGGCGCTGCGCAGGGCTGTCAGCAGGCGCCGGGCGTTGCGTGGTGAGCGCAACAAGTGGGCGGTCTCCATCAAGCCAGCCAGCTCGGCGGCGGGAACCAGCGCGACATCCCGCGCGCCTCTGCGGCGCACGATCACCACTTCCTGGTCGGCGGCCACCCGGTCCAGCACGCTCGCCAGGTTCTGGCGCAGGCTGGTGTAAGTGGTTTCGACAGGCATCCGGGATCTCTTCTCCATTGTACAGATTCCCTGTACGTCTCCGCGCTTCGACAAGAATTCACGGCATCGGGCCCGTGTACCTGCCGGACACGTACAGCACGAACAGAAACAGAATCCATGCGGGATAGCTGAAGGCGAATGGCGCCAGGACCACGGCGTACACAAGAACCAGGCGCTTGCGCTGCGCCCTCTGGCGTGCCCGCAGGCATAGCAGCATGCTGGCGCCACCGAGCACGAAAGGAAGAAAGCTGGCAGTCGTCGAGACACTTCCTCTTGCGAACACGAGCGTGAACATGCGCGCCAGCCAGATGGGTGCGGACAGGGACAGAAGTCCGATGGCCGTCGCGCAGGTGAGCAGCAACGGGCAGGTAAGAGCATGTTGCGGCCTGATCACAATCCTGACCCAATTATGATCGAGTTCGCGTGAGCGTCGAGCGGCCTGCCGCGTCGCCGGCCCCGCGCCCCGCCAGGTGATAGCATAATCAGTCATGTTCAGATTTGCAGCCGTGATCCTGACTCTTATGACCCTCATCCCCGCCGCCGATCTGCCCACGAAAAAAGTCCTGAACCTCGCCGCCATCAAAACGATGGTCGCCGCCGCCGAGGCGGAAGCCGCGAAACGAAACGTGCA
>JBEKPY010000087.1:0-26038 GCA_049520275.1 Bryobacteraceae bacterium | reverse complement strand
ACGTGCCGGCGGTCGATTTCTACCGCCAGTTCGACGTCGCCTTCGCGTTGTCGGAGAAACACGAGTATGCGGCGGCGATCCCCGAATGGGAAAAGGCGCTGCAACTCGACCCGGAAGATGCCAGGTCTCATGTGAACATCGGGATCGCTCTGGCCGAGACCGGTCATCCGGACGAGGCGATCGCCCATTATCAAAAGGCCGTGGAGATCGAACCCGGAAACCGCCCGGTGTTCAACCGCATGGGCGCCACTCTGCTGGCCATGGGAAAGTCCGGCCAGGCGGTTCCTGTCTTCCAGAAGGCGGTGCAACTCGAGCCTCGCGATCCGCAGCAGGCGGATGGCCTTGGACTCGCCCTGATGCAGTCCGGCAGAACCGGGGAAGCGGTTCCCTGGTTCGAGAAAGCGATCGCGCTCAATCCGAAAGATGCTGGCGCGGAGTCGAATCTGGCGATCGCACTGTCGTCGATGGGCCGGCAGGACGAGGCCATCCCACACCTGCAGCGGGCCGCGGAACTGATGCCGCGGGAGCCCGGCTTTCAAAGCAACCTCGGGGCCGCTCTGGCCGCGCAGGGGAGAGTGGATGAAGCAATCCCGCATTTCCAGAAAGCGCTGGATATCCGCCCGGACGACGTGACCACCCACGTGAACCTGGCCATGGCGCTGGCTACCACCGGGAAGGTGGACGACGCGATTGAGCATCTCGACAAGGCCGCGCGGCTGACTCCGGACGACGCCGGCATACAGACAAATCTCGGGGCGGCGCTGGCGCTTGAGGGCCGGGCCGGCGAGGCCATTCCGCACTTGCAGAAAGCTCTGCAGGTGGCGCCGGACTCGGCCGAGGCGCACTATCACATGGGTGTGGCCGAGTTTATGCAGGGGAAGGTCACGGAGGCGGTCACCGAGTGGCGTAAGGCGATCTCCCTTCAACCGGACAACGTTCTTGCTTTGAACCGGCTGGCGCAGGTGCTTTCCACCAGCGGCCAGGCGTCTTTGCGGAATGGGGCGGAAGCGGTTGAACTCGCCGAGCGGGCGGTTAAGACGGGCGGGGAGCAGGAGGCCGCACTTCTGGACACTCTGGCGGCCGCGTATGCCGAATCCGGCCGGTTCAAGGAAGCTGTGGAGACGGCGCAGAGGGCACTGGCGCTGGCCACGCAACACGGAGAGCAGCGTCTGGCGGAAGGGCTGCGTGCCAGGATTGCGCTGTACCAGGCGCGGACGGCGTTCCGGGTGAATTGATGGCAGGAAGTTCTCGGTTTCGCAAGTGCGGCGCTGCCCTACGAGGCGGCCTGGCCATAGCTTCGCCCCTGGTCAAAGCCTCGCGCAAGCTACGAGCCCAATGCCACTTAACTTTTCACCGGAGGCGCAAAGCGGCACGTTGTGGGGTAGACCCCCGGTCTGCGCGGGTCTCCCGGACCCGCCCTTCGTTGGCAGTATCAGGCATCTGTTCACGGGAACAGGCCGGCCGAGGGCCGACCGCAGCCCGAGGGGCCGCCCCACGGATTATGTATAGGCGTCCGTTAATGGAAAAGTTAAGTGGCATTGGGCCACGGGTCTGCTCCACTGTGAATGCGCTGCTTCTCGCGTCCCTTCTTCTCGCTGCTGTGCTGATGGCCATGACGCCCCCGGCTGCCATCACCATCGACTATCCGGCTGAAGGGTCCATCTTTCCGCCGGACATCTGCGCCCCGCTGTTCCTATGGCGCGATGCCAACCCGAATGCGAGCGCATGGCGGATCGAGGTGCGGTTTGCCGACGGCGCCGCGCCGCTCGAAGTGCAATCGTCCGGCCCGCCGATGAAGATCGGCGAAATCGATCCGCGCACCGTCTCCGAGAACAATCGGCCGCCCGCGCTCACAAAGGAGCAGGCGGCGGCGCACACGTGGAGGCCCGACGCCGCGACGTGGGAGGCCATCAAGCGGCACTCGGTTTCCGCCGCCGCTACGGTGACCATCACCGGTCTCGCGAATGGGCAGCCGGTCTCGGAGGGACGGGTGGCCTTGAGCACATCAAAGGACCCGGTGGGCGCGCCGATCTTCTACCGCGATGTGCCGCTGATGCCCACCAGGTCGGAACAAGGGGTGATCAAGCCGCTGGCCACCAGTGCCCTGCCCCTGATCGCGTGGCGATTGCGTAACATCAGCGAGACGCAAAGCCGCGTGGTGCTGACCGGGATGCACACCTGCGCGAACTGCCACTCGTTCTCGCTGGACGGCAAGACGATGGGCATGGATCTGGACGGGCCGTCGAACGACAAGGGGTTGTACGGAGTGGTCCCGGTGAAGGCGCGGATGTCTATTGGCAACTCCGACATGATCTCCTGGCGGCCGCGCTACGAGAAGCAGACGCTGGCGGACCGGGTGGCCTTCATGTCGCAGGTGTCGCCCGACGGCAAATACATCGTGACCCGGCTGAACGGACCGGAGGCCAATTTCCGCACCACCTATTTCGTGGCGAATTTCAAGGATTATCGCTTTTTGCAGGTGTTTTTTCCGACGCGCGGCATTCTGGCGTGGTACGACCGCGCCACCGGCAGGACGCAGCCGCTGCCGGGCGCCGACGATCCCCGTTATGCGCAAACCGACGGCGTGTGGAGCCCCGACGGCAGGTTCATCGTGTTCGCGCGGGCGCAGGGCAAGGACCCTTTTCCGGACGGCTGGAAGCTGGCCGAGTACGCCAACGATCCCAACGAGCCGCAGATTCAGTATGACCTGTATCGGCTTCCCTTCAACGGCGGCCGGGGCGGCAAGCCCGAACTCATCGCCGGGGCGTCGCGCAACGGCATGAGCAACAACTTTCCCAAGGTCTCGCCGGACGGCCGCTGGATCGTCTTCGTCGAATGCCGCAACGGACAGTTGATGCGTCCGGACAGCCAGCTTTATATCGTGCCGGCGGAGGGAGGGACGGCGCGGCGGATGCGCTGCAACACCTCGCTCATGAACTCCTGGCACAGCTTCTCGCCCAACAGCCGCTGGCTGGTGTTCTCTTCGAAGAGCCGCTCGCCGTACACGCAGATGTTTCTGACGCACATCGACGAGGACGGCAACGACAGCCCGGCCATCCTGATCGAGAACTCGACCGCGGCAAACCGGGCGGTAAATATTCCGGAATTCGTGAATATTCCACCGGACACGCCGATGACCATCGAAGTGCCCGCCGCCGATTTCTACCGGCAATTCGACACGGCCGTGGAACTCACCACCAAGGGGCAGTGGGAGGCTTCCCTGCCCGAGTGGAAGAAGGCCATCGAAATGAATCCGGACGACGCCGCGTCGGAGCTGGGACTGGGAAGCGCGCTGGTGCAGACCGGCCGGACCGGCGAAGGAATGGCGCATTACCAGAGGGCGCGGGAAATCGATCCGAATAACCCCGCCCCCTACTCCGCTCTGGGGATCACGCTGGCGCAGATGGGCCGGTACAACGAAGCGATTCCCGATCTGGAGAAGGCTCTGGCGATCAAACCCGGGGATGCCGACGCCCGGCGCACCCTGTGCGGCGCGCTGGCCCTGACGGCGGGCAGGAGCGGCGACGCGATCGCCCGCTGCAGCGCCTTCCTCGAAGCCGACCCGGGCGATGCGCAGTTGCACGCCAACCTGGCCATCGCCCTGACCAGCGCGGGCCGCGCGAACGAGGCCATCTCCCATCTGGAAAAGGCCGCGCAAATCATGCCCGACAATGCCACCATTCAGGGCAACCTGGGCGCGGCCCTGGCGCAGCGAGGCAGGGTTGCGGAAGCCATCCCGCATTTCAGAGAATTCGTGCGCATGGTTCCCGGCTCGGCGGATGGCCACTACGCTCTGGGAACGCTGTATTCGATGCAGGGGAAGATCGCGGATGCCCTGGCGCAGTGGGACACGGTGCTGCGCCTGGACCCGAACCATGTGGCGGCGCTGAACCAGAGGGCCCGCGCGCTGGCCACCGGTCCTGCCGCGGTGCGGAACGGCGCGGAAGCTGTCGAGCTGGCCGAGCGCGCGGTGCGGCTGACCGGCGGGCAGGAACCGCTGGTTCTGGATACCCTGGCCGCCGCCCAAGCCGAAGCCGGGCGATTTACAGAGGCGGTGGAGACCGAGCGGCGCGCCGCGGACCTCGCGCGGCAGCGCAACAATGCGCAACTGGTGGAGACGCTCAAGGCCAGGATCGCCCTGTATGAAGCGCGTACTCCGCTGCGGGCACGGTAGACGCGTGGTTTCGCGGCGTCCCTGAATTGGCTCCCAGGCATCGGAAAGCCCGTGTCCGGCATCCAATGAGCATGCCGGATAAGTTCAACAAAACCGACGCCGAGTGGCGGGAGCAGCTCACAGCCGAAGAGTATGCGGTTGCGCGCAGGAAAGGCACCGAGCCCGCGTTCACCGGCCGGTACTGGAATCATCACGAACCGGGCCTGTACCGTTGCGTCTGCTGCGGTACTCCGCTGTTTCACTCTGGCGAGAAGTTCGACTCCGGCACCGGCTGGCCCAGTTTCTCCGCCCCGGCTGCCGACGAAAATGTTCGCACCGAGCGCGACGGAAGCCTGTTCATGGAGCGCACGGAGGTGCTGTGCGCAGCCTGTGACGCCCATCTCGGGCACCTCTTTCCCGACGGCCCGGCGCCCACCGGCCTGCGCTATTGCATGAACTCGGCTGCGCTCAGGTTCGAGAAGGAAGGGTCGTAGCTCAGTACGTCCCAACCTTGATGGCCAGCGGCAGCGTTAGATTCTGGCCGCCGGTGGTCACTACCAGCGCTTGCGGGCCGGCCACCGCGTTCCCGTTCACCGTCAGCGTCGCCGTGATTGAGGTCGCTGAATTCACCACCACGTTGCTCACCGCCAGCATCCCGCTCGGCACCGTCACCGTGTCGCCGTTCTGGAAGCTGCTGTTGGCGCCAGTGATAGTCACCGTGATCTGGCCGCCCAGCGCCACCGCGTTCGGACTCGCCCCCGTCAGGTACGGCGCACCCGTCGCCAGAATCGTCGTCTCATTAAACAGCGCCCGCATGATGAACGAGGCCATCTGCCCCCGGGTCACCAATTCGTCCGGACAGAAGACCAGCGGATTGGTCCCGCAGCCGTGGGTCACGTTTTCCTCATAGGCCCGCTGAATATAGGGGAACGGCTGCCCGTTGCCCTCCACGTTCGTGGGCACGTCGGCGAAGTACGGCGTGGCCGAGCTGGTGAAACTGGCCCCGTGCAATGCCAGACGCGCGCGAATCATGAACATGGCCATTTCCCATCGCGGAATCGTTTCGGTGGGACAAAACAGCGGCGGACTCTGCGAGCACCCGTTGGTAATGCCCAGGTCCATTAACTTCTGAATGTGCGGAAAGAAGTTGTTATTCGCAGACGTCACATCGTTGAAATACGGAGTTGTTTCGTAAATGGCCGGATTGGTGGTGCCGGTGACCGCACGCACGATAAACGCGGCCATTTCCTGGCGCGTGACGTTGTCGTCCGGGCAGAAGCTGCGCGTCTGCGGCGTGCTGCCCTGTACGCAACCGGTAGTTACGTCGGCCAGGAACATCAGGTTCGCCGCGTCGAAGTAAGTGGCGGAGGGCGGCACGTCGCTGAACTGGGCGGTGGCCAGAAAGCGCGGGACGTCATAAGACGTCGAGGGCAATTCCCAGGCGCTGCCAGCGCCGGTGTTCACAGGCGCCTCCGGTGTCGGAGCGAACAGCAGTGCTGTGGTGATGCCCGCGGTGGACACGCCCATTTGCGCGTTCACGGACAAGGGGATGTCGAAGGATTCCAGCACGGTCGGATCGTCGGCCACCACCTCGTAGACGATATATGCCGAGGTCGGCGGGCTGGCGCCTGTAGTATCCACCACCAGTTTGTCCGCCGGCGCGCTGGCGTAGAACGCCGGGCTGAACTGCCAGCCGCCCGGAGGAATGTCCACCCGATACAACAAGAGGTTGGGGCTACCCGAGTCACCGGCCACCGAACCTGGCGCCGTGATTTGCACTCCCGCTGGGATGTTGCCCAACGCCACCATCAACCACGTGCCGTGGCTCGCCTCCCCGATCCCCGAACCGGTATAGGAGAACGTGGCAGGCAGGATGGTGAGCGCGGATTCGGTGTAGTAGTTGGGGCCGCCTGGGATGTTTTGCGGCTCGATAGCGCCGCCCACCATGTTTCGAACGGTATTCAAGCCGCCGCCGACGGCCTGGTCATTGCTGGTGACCACCGCCGTTTTGAACGACGACGCAAACCCCTCGGCGCCGCCGATGTTGATCTGTGTGGAGGAGCCGGAGCTGGCCACCGACACGATTCCCTGATACGCAAACGCGACAAACGGAGACGGATTCGCGATCGACAGCCCCGAAATGGACACTGTAGCGTTCACCGTCTGCCCCGCGGGGATGGGCGTGATGTCTCCGCGCAGGTTGGCAATGCGGAGGACGCGTACGTTGTCTGCGCCGGGCGGGTCGATGGGAACACCGAGAAACTCGAGATACACGACGCCGGAGAGTGTTGTCGCGATGCCCTGGAACACGTTCTTCGTATTCTGATAAGGGTTGGACATCCCACCGGTGCCGGTAAGCGAGCAGTCAGACACACCGTTCGCAACGCAGAACTTTTGTGGACCGCTGTTGCCCGCGGGGCCGGTTGCGCCGTTCGGAAAAGGGTCCGCCGGGAACGGATCATCGATGAGCAGCAGAGCATCGGCGGTGCCATCCACAAAAACACGGTTCGTGAACTGCGAGTTCGACAATGCCACACTGACGTTCATCAACGGAATCGGGTGCCCGGCCGCCGTGGGAATCCCCCCGTCGCATATGATAACGATGTCGCCCAGATGTTCCGTGACGCCTTCCACGCGCACTTGTGTGGGCATCGCGCTCACCATGCACATCATCTGCGCGCTCACCGGCAGCACGGCAAGCGCGATTGCGCACCACAGCGCAAAAAATGAATGCTTGTGAAGCTTCATGTTCAGCCAGTCTGGACAGACTTGTGTCCGTTCAGCCCGGATGTTATCACACTTGCCCGCTGTCTGATCGGGGGAATCGGCGCCGTGTCGCGGAGACATCACAAGTGCGTTTGACGCTTTCCTTCCTTCTAAACCCGCAGTCCGCACACACCCTCCTGGGAGTTGCGGGGATAACGGAAAGACCGAGCGCTAACCAGATCGGAAAACTGCCCCGCTTGTCGAGGAAGTAGTGCGTGTCAGGGCTGCCACGTCTCAGACGGATTGTGGCTTCCGGAGCCTTCTGCCCCCCGCTTCATCGTGTTCCGCTGCCAGAACACGAAGCGCCCCTTCGCGCGACCGTCCGAACACGGTCCATGGTCAATTCAGTGCAATCCACATGGCGATTTCAGGATTCGCTGGGGTTTGGAAGCTATGTCGTCGCCGGGCTTCTTTGAAACGCCGCAACGAAAGTGGCGGATACGGACGGCCGGGCTCAGACGGAAATCCCACGGTGTCCGTTCGCCAGCGCGAACACGGCGGGAGCGCCGCTCGCCACTCCCGAAGCGATTTTTCCCTCAGCGTCGACAAGTACTGCCGCAGGCGTGCCGCGCACATGAAACTCCAGTCCGGATGCAAAAGTCTGATCGAGAACCACGGGTGCTCGAAGCCCCAATGCACGATTTGCCTCGACGGCGCCAGTTGAGACCACCAGAAGCCGTGGAGCTTCCGCTGGACGATGCTCCTCCCACTGCCTGAGGTCCGGCAACATCCTGCCGCAGAAACCACAACTCGGGTTCCAGAAGAGCACCAGGGTCTCCCGTCCCCTGAACGTAGAAAGATCGACGACCTTGCCGCCAAGATCGGGGAGTTTGAGGGACGGAGCGGGATGCCCGATCTTCAGTTCGATAGGTGCGGCCGGAGGCACAGAGCCGCTCCCGTATGTCCCTTTCGTGGGTACAGAGGCCGCTGGTAACGTTCCCGCGCCTGTTCCGACCAGGCCCGCAATTGCCTGCGAGCCCATGGCCAGAAAACTCTCGATCCTGCCATCGGGGCTAATAAGCACCGCAGCCGGGGTGCCGTTAGCCCGGTAGGCCACGGCGACTTCGCGATCCTTCTGCAAAAGAACATACCGCAGCCGGTGCTCGCCGATTCTGGCGCGGTTTGCTTTCTGCGATCCCCGGCTGATGAGCGCAATGGTGAGAGTGGCCGCGTGCTCCAGCTCCCAGCGCGCGATCTCGGGCAGGAGAGCCGAACAGGGGCCGCAGTCCGGGTCTGAAAAGATGAGGACGATGGGTCGCCGCTCGGCGCGGAGAGTGTCAAGCGTCACCATTGAGCGGTCCGCGAGCTGCGGAAGCTCAAAGGCGGGCGCAGGGCTGCCTGGTGGCAGTCCGGTGGGCGCTTGAATGCCCCTGTTGCCAGGCTGTGCTTCCAACGTGTCCATGCGCAACAGAAGCCGCCCGTTTTGCCGCAGCAGGTGAAGAGTGAGCCATCCCTCGGCGGCAATGGCCACGAGAGCGACGGTTCCCAGGCAAATCCCCACGGTCTCGGCGTTCGAAAGGCCGCTGGTCCAACCCACGACGCTCAGGGGGGAGCGAATACGGCCGTCCCAGAGCACGAAAACTGCGCCAACAGTAAGTACACAATTGCGAGCTAATGTCGGCCAGCCTATGGGCGTGGAGTGAAGCTGGCCGAAGCAGTTGCACTCCGGCTTGCGGCCCAGGGCCAGGTTGATGCTAATGCCGGCGATAAAAGCAAGCAGAAGTGCAATTGCCCCCAGACTGCCCCACAACACGGTTGATGATGGGATTAATAGAACGGCCACGGCAAGCTCTGCCAGGGGCAACAGAATCCCCAACGGATCTGCAGCCCACTCCGGCACACCGAACTCCCGAATTCCCTTTCGCGTCCCTTGCAGATCGGCCAGTTTGGTGATGCCGGCTACCGAGAATGTGGCGGCGATCAGCAGCCTGACGACCAGCGAAATAATTTCCATATTAAAGAGGTAAATACAGTATGACTGAGTATTTGCCGTTGCGGCTTTCGTTTACCTGAAATTCCATTCCGATTGGTGCGCTTCAGCGGCGGCCAGTCGTCCGGCCGCGCCCCGTCGGCGGTCTGGGCGGCAGACTGGAGCGCACGGAGGCAGTACTATTGTCCTGCGAGCACGCCACCGAGAGCGGCACGCAGACGGGGTCGCCGCAGCAGGAGCCAATAAGACAAACTGAGCCGTCCGGACAAGCACCCGTGGGACAAGGAGTCAGACCTTCGCATGAAATGCTGGTTTGACAAAGGGTTCCGCCCTCCGCAAGTGTTCCGCAAAAGCAGTCTGCATTATTGTCGCATCCAATATAGGTGTCGCAGGTCGCCCCCAGGCATCCCGTATTGGCGCTGGCACATATTTCGACTGTAGGGTCGCCGCAGATCTCATCCACGGCGCAGCAGATACCTGAGCAACACGGCCCTCGGCCATGATCCGCGCAAAACGTATTGGCAACGCATGTTCCGTTAATGCAATCATTGCATTGGGGGCAACAACTTCCATTGCAGTTTTGCTGGTTCCACGGGCAGCCGCAGATTTTTGGCTTCGCCGCCTCAACCGCGGCATAATCCGCCAGACCGCAAAGAGTTCCCACAGCTATTGCGCAGGGAAGTGCTCCGATAGCCACAGTGACAGCCGCTTCCGCGGCACACGCCGCGTAGCCGATGCCGCCACATACGACTCCACCAAGAACCACAACCCCGGCGACGATGTCGACAATTCTCTCGCACGTGGCCGGTGAGACGTCTGGGTGAAGCGCTGCCCCGTTGTGATATGTTCCCGGGATAGAGGCGTGGGGATGGACCCTGCCGGCCTGGGCCGAAGCGTGAGAGCTGTTTGCGGATGGAGATGAAACGGAAGTTTGGGTCGCGACGGTTTGGACAATCCTCCCGTTGGCATCAATGCTAAGCCCATAACTCGGAACGCCATTCTGGAAAACAAGAGCCGAGGCTGTAACGTCCCCATTGGGGCTCACTGCGTACCCGATAAAAGCAGTCGCGCCCGACACGCTCGGATTGGTAAAGTTGGTCGTCAAGACCGACTGATACAGATTTCCGCTCTTATACAAAATGACCGAGTTGGACGCGCCCGTAGACGCAAATCCATTATTGGTGAGATAGTAAGCCAGCCTCAGATAGGAACCGTCGGTGCTCGCCATGTTGCAGAGCGTTTGGCCTGCCGAGGCCGGATTGCAAGCCAGCCCGCATGTATTTGTGTCAAGATTGCATGTCTGGCACGTGCCGCAAGCGGGGGGAGATCCCTGTCCTTTGACATTCTTTATGCCCATGGACGCAAGGAACAAGCCTACAAGGCCGCCGCCCAGGCTTCGGAGCACGTCACGCCGCGAACTTCCTCTCGCAATCTCTCGCGCCAGGTCGTCGAAAAGGTTCCCCATAAGCCACCAGGTACTCAGTACGTCCCCACCTGAATCGCCAGCGGCCAGGTAAGATTCAGGCCGCCGCTGGTCACCACCAGCGCCTGTGGCCCGGCCACCGCGTTCCCGTTCACCGTCAGCGTCGCTGTGATCGAGGTCGCCGAGTTCACCACCACGTCGCTTACGGCCAGCATCCCGCTCGGCACCGTCACCGTGTCGCCGCTCTGGAAGTTGGTATTCGCGCCGGTGATGGTCACCGTGATCTCACTGCCCGCGGTCTGTTCCACCGCGTTTGGACTCGCCCCGGTGAGGTACGGCGCCGCCGGGCCCAGCACCATGGTCTCGTTGAACAACGCCCGCATGATGAACGACGCCATCTGACCCCGCGTGACCAGCTCATCCGGACAGTACAGCGTACCCCCGCAACCGTTGGTGACGTGTTCTTCGAACGACCTTTGTATGAACGGGAACGGCTGGCCGTTGCCTTCGACATTCGTGGGCACATCGGTAAAGTACGGCGTGGAAGACGTCGTGAAACTGGCCCCGAACAGCATCAGCCGCGCCCGGACCATGAAGATCGCCATTTCCCAGCGCGGAATCGTAGCGGTGGGACAGTACAGCGGAGGATTCTGCGAGCAGCCCGTCGTAATGCCCAGATCCATCATCTTTTGAATGTGCGGGAAGAAGTTATTCGTGTCCGGCACATCCTGAAAATAGGGAGTCGTGTTGTAAAGAGCTGGAGTGACAGTGCCGGTAACCGCCCGCACAATAAACGCCGCCATTTCCTGCCGCGTAACGTTGTCGTCCGGGCAATACTCGCGGGTGTCCGGCGAGTCGCTCTGCACGCAACCGGTGGTGACGCCCGCAAGGAACATCAGGTCCGCCGCGTTCAAGTAGGTGGCGTTCGACGGCACGTCGCTGAACTCTGCCGGGACATAGGCCCCGACCACATTCTCCAAACCAAACCCCTGACCGACGGTTGGATCCGGGTTGTCGATCTGCGACTGGAAGCTGATTGAGTCGGCGATTGAACTCAGCCCGTTCGTGGGGCTTATGACAAATCCAAAAAAGCCTGTGTCCACCGTGACCGGGACAGTCGCAACGACGCCGCCTCCCGGTGCGTTCACCACCAGGTTCACCAGTTCGCTGCTTTGCGCGCCGTAGAAGTTCGCGCCCCACGCGATAACGGGCGCATTGAAGGTCATGAGAACCGTCGAGACCCCGGACTTCGTGTACAGGGCCGCGTTGGCGACGCCACTATTGTCAGTGAACTGGAGAGGCGGTACATCGATAAAATTTGCGAGGTTCCCGAAGGGATTCTGGCCGATTTGCGCGAGCGAAAACGGGCCTGCATTAATCGCGACGGTTTGAAAATACGTGTCTTGAGTGAAGCCTGAAAAGTCTTCGGAGAATTGCTGGCTGGTTCCGACCGCCGCTTGCCAGTCCGTGAGCGAAGTATAGGTCTGTACCGTTTGTGCGTCAGCCTTGGTCTGCGCCAGGCACAACAGCATTCCCACGGCAAAAACAGCTATCCGCCCCGATCGTCTCATGGAAGCAGTAGTGTACACCTAAACTTGTGCAACGGTGTGAACAAAATCTCATGCTGTGTCTACTTCGCGTTTGGGGACCACCGGGGACGGAGAACCGGGCCTGAGAAAGTGAGCCAGCCCACTATTTGCCCTTCGGACGGCATCCGGTACGCCAGTTCGTCGGTCAATGCCCACTCCGGCATCATATTCGGAGCCCGCCCTTTGGTTTCGGCTACGCCGGTCAGGGTAGCGCTCCATGACGTCGGAAACCCGCCCCAAGCCGATTTTCAATCGGCCGCCGCTCCCCACGGTGCTCGTCGCCGCCCATCACAGAAATTCACAAATCTTTTTCGTCCTGTTTTCCGTCATTTGCAGCCTTACGACCGCCATCCCCCGGCAGCCCCCGTGCTACGCTTCCAATCAAGAGTCCGTTGCTCAGTCGTCGGAGGGGCGGATCACGAGGCGTGGGGAATACTAGTTACCTCTGCGCAGAGTTGCGAGCGACGAATGCCTGCCGGTGCCGACCGGCCCCACGCCGTTGCGGGTTACAAGCGGTCTCTTCGCCGTGAGGGTTAATCAAGCGGCTCGGGAGGCCTCCTCAAATCTTTTTCGCCGTCGAGAAAACACCAACCGCCGCGTTACACTGGAGTGGAACTTCCGGCTGATGGGACGAATTTGCACGCGGGACGAATTGCTCCTTCTTCGCGAAGACTGGCGCAGGCACGGCAAGACCGTTGTCTTCACCAATGGCTGTTATGACCTCCTGCACCCTGGCCACATCCAGCTTCTCGAACAGGCGCGCGCGCTCGGTGACGTGCTGATTGTGGCGCTGAACACGGATGCCAGCGTCCACCGCGCCAAAGGCCCCTCGCGTCCCATCGTGCGCGAACAGGATCGCGCTCGGGTGCTTGCCGCGCTGGCCGTCGTGGATGCCGTAACCCTGTTTGACGAAGAGACGCCGCGCCAGTTGATCGCCGCCCTGCTGCCCGACGTGCTGGTGAAAGGCGCGGACTGGTCGCACTTCGTCGCCGGCCGCGAAGAGGTGGAGGCCGCCGGAGGCCGCGTTCTGACTCTGCCGCTGGCGCCCGGCTACTCCACCACGGCCATCATCGAGCGCGTCATCGCAAGCATTCGGCAAAACCCGTGACGCACCCCGCAATCCGCGATCTGTTCCAGAGTCTGGGCCGCCACCCCGCGTTCCAGGAAGCTGTCGGCGAGTTGCTGCGCGATCGCTCCGCGCAGATCTCCCTCTCCGGCCTGACCGCCACCGCGAAGGCGCTGTACGCCGTGCTTCTCTGGCAGGCCACCGAGCGCCCGCTTATCCTCGTCACCGACGGCAACGCCGCCGCCGAAACGCTGGCCGAGCTCACCGCGACATTCTTCGACCTGCTGGTGACCGCGCGCGAAATCCCGCGTCCGCAGTTGATCCCGGCGCTCGACGTTCTCCCTCACCAGCGCCTCTCGCCGCACACGGAAATCGCCGAGCAGCGCGCCATCGGGTTGTGGCGGCTCTCTTCGGGACGCACCACCATTACGGTGACGCCCATCGCCTCGGCGCTTCTCAAAACCGAAACAGCCGAGTTCTACCGGCAACTGGCGCTGACCATCCGCGTGGGGGACGAAGTGCCGCTGGAAGACCTGCTCGCGCATCTGGAAAGCATCGGCTACGAGAAGCGCGAGCCCGTGGAGATGGTGGGCGAATACTCGTTGCGCGGCGGCATTCTGGACATTTTCCCCGCCGAAGCCGACCGGCCCGTCCGCATCGAGCTGTTCGGTGACCTTATCGAATCCATCCGCCGTTTCGACGTCGAAACGCAGCGCTCCATTCTGAAGACCAACGAGGTCACCGTGCTGCCGCTGCTCGAGTATCCCCGGTCGGCGGCCCTGTTTCGCGAGCTAGCGGAAGTGGTGGACACGCCCAGCCCAGGCGACCCATTCGCCGGGTGGGAGTTCGCCGTGCCGCTGGTGCGCCCGCGCGACACTTCCCTGCTCTCGCTGCTGCACCGTCCGATGGTCGCCCTCGACGAGCCCGAGCAGATCGCCGCCGCCGCGGACCGCCTGTGGTCGCGCCTCGAAGCGCCCGACCGCCCCGTCTTCGTGCGCCCGGACCGCCTCTTCTTCACGTGGGACGAACTGCGCCCCGGCATCGCTCGCTCCGCGCGCGTCAGCCTGCGGCAACTGGAGCTGGGATCTGCCGGCGCCGGCCACCACATCGCCACGCGCCCCCCCATGACCTTCCAGGGCAACGTCCCGGTGGCCATTGCCGAAGCCCGCACGCTGGTGGACCAGGGCAACCGCGTGGTCTTCTTCGCCCCCACCAACGGCGAGCTGGAGCGCCTGGCCGACATCTTCCAGGAATATTCGGTGCCTTTCCAACTGGCCATCGAGCCGGGCGAGGCGGGGCACGGTTACCTGGCCGAGCATTCCTACATGGCCGGATCGGTGGCCAGCACGTTTCTGGTGAAGGGAGCGGTTCGCCACGGCTCCGTTTTCGTGGATCGGCGCGTGGCCGTGTTTGGCTCCGAGGACCTGTTCGGCGCGTCCGAACTGGCCGCGCGCCCCGGACCCGCGAAAGCGAATCTGGCCGCGTTCACCGCCGACATCGCCGATCTGAAACCGGGCGACTATGTGGTGCACTCGACCCACGGCGTCGGCCGCTTCCTGGGCACGCGCGAGATCGCCCAGGGCGAGCAGAAGGGCGACTTCATGCTGCTCGAATACGCCGCCGAAGCGAAGCTCTACGTGCCGCTGACGCGCATGGACCTGGTCCACCGCTATCGCGGCGCGGGCGAGGGCGCCACTCCCCCGCTGGACCGGCTCGGCGGCGTCACCTGGTCGCGCACGAAATCCCGCGTCAAAGCGAAAATGCGCGACATGGCCGACGAGCTGCTCAAGCTCTACGCCGAGCGCCGCCTGGCCGCCGGCTTCGCCTTCTCCGCCGATTCCAACTGGCAGCGCGAGTTCGAAGACGCCTTCGAGTTCAGCGAAACCAAAGACCAGCTCTCCGCCGTGAAGCAGATCAAGCGCGATATGGAAGCCACCACCCCCATGGACCGTCTGCTGTGCGGCGACGTGGGCTTCGGAAAAACCGAGGTGGCCATGCGCGCGGCCTTCAAGGCGCTTGGCGACGGCAAACAAGTGGCCGTGCTGGCGCCCACCACGGTGCTCGCGTTCCAGCACTACGAAACGTTCCGCCGCCGCTTCGTGCAGTTCCCCGTGCGCGTCGAGATGCTCTCGCGCTTCGTCTCGCCGAAAGATCTGAAACAGTCGCTGGTCGACATTGCCGCCGGTAAAGTGGACGTGGTGGTGGGCACCCACCGGCTGCTCTCGAAGGACGTGGAGTTCCGCGACCTCGGCCTGCTCGTCGTCGACGAAGAGCAGCGCTTCGGCGTGCGCCACAAGGAGCGCCTCAAGCAGCTTCGCAAAGACGTGGACGTCCTCACCATGAGCGCCACGCCCATTCCGCGCACGTTGCACATGTCGCTGCTGGGCATCCGCGACATGTCGGTGATCGAGACGCCGCCCAAGGACCGCCTGTCCATCCACACCGTGGTGGCGCACTTCGACCCCGACCTGATCAAAACCGCCATCGAGCAGGAGCTGAGCCGCGGCGGGCAGGTCTATTTCGTGCACAACCGCGTGGACACCATCTTCATGCGCGCGGCGCAGATTCTGGAGCTGGTTCCCAACTGCCGCATCGGCGTGGGCCACGGCCAGATGGGCGAGGCCGATCTGGAGAAGGTGCTGCTCCGCTTCATGCGCCACGAAAGCGACGTGTTCGTGTGCACCACCATCATCGAAAACGGCATCGATGTCCCGCTGGCCAACACCATCCTCATCGAGAACGCCGAGCGCTACGGACTCTCCGAGCTGTATCAGCTCCGCGGGCGCGTGGGACGTTCCAACCGCCGCGCCTACGCCTATCTGCTGGTGCCCGCCGACACCGAGCTGTCCGAGGTGGCGCGCAAGCGGCTGGCCGCCCTGAAGGAGTTCAGCGACCTCGGCGCGGGATTCCGCATTGCCGCTCTCGATCTGGAGCTGCGCGGCGCGGGCAACATCCTGGGCGGCGAGCAGCACGGCCACATTGAATCGGTGGGCTTCGACATGTACGTGCGGCTGCTGGAGGAGACGGTGCACGAGCTCAAGGGCGAGGAGGCGCCGCTGGAGGTCCACTCCACGCTGAACCTCGGTCTCGACATTCGCATTCCACCCGAGTACATCGCCGAGGAGCACCAGCGCCTGCGCGCCTACAAGCGCATCGCCGACGTGCGCGCGCCCGAGGACGCCGAATCGCTGCGCGCCGAACTGGAGGACCGTTACGGCCCGCCGCCCGAAGCCGTCCTCAACCTGCTCCGGTTTTCATTGGTAAAGAGCCGCGCGCAGCGGCTCGGCATCGAAGCGGTGGACCGCCGTCAGGGCGCGCTCAACGTGAAGTTCCACAAGGAGACGCGCATCGATCCCATGCGCCTGATGGAGATTGTCCGCTCCACCCGCGACGCGCAATTCACGCCGGCCGGAGTGCTGCGCCTTCCCCTCGACGGCGCGGCCACGCCCGCCGCTGTGCTGGAGTTCCTGGAGCAGCGTCTGGCGCAGCTCGCGCCGGGGTGAAAGGATGTGATGACTGCAGCCCGTCGCTACGCCACGGCCCGATAACAATTGGGGCACGATCATTGTTGGGCCTTTCGATTCGGCCTTGGACCGAGTTGCATGTTGGGTTACAGATTCGGATGGTAGGTTCGAGGATCGGCCACAATCGAACCAACCCTGCGGTGGCCATCTCAGTTCTTGAGGCGATCCCCACTGCTCTCGTGGTGGGCGGATGACCAGTACCGCCGTGAGCGCTCGGCCTCCGCTTTCTCATCAAAAGCGGGAAGAACGTTGGCACCGCGGTAATTCACGATAACCTCTTCACCTTCGATCGCCTTCACCAGATAGCATCGAGGAACAATTGGAACGCGCTCGACCAACCAGTCAGTCAGAGTCGCAGAGAACTTCCCGCGAGCCTCAACGTACTCGGTGATGTGGAATCGCAGAAAGCCAGCACTCGGGTCGTCGGACTTGCCGAGGAGTCCTTGGAACTTGCTCTGAAAGTACGTTCGGTCCGATTCCGAAACTTGGAATTCATACCAGGTGACATTCAGTTGCGACCTCACCGCTTCAGACTTGAGGTCCTGTAGCTCCCTGGTCGTGATGACTCCAAAGGCTGCTTGTCGGCGCGGGCGTTCGGCCCACGGATGATCAGAGAGATCGACGAGGCCGCCGTTCGCGCAAAGTGCGCGTGAAGGTACGACAGCGACACGCGCGACGTTCGACCTGCTCGCTGCGGCAAAGGCGAACGCGATAGCGAGGTTACCGGTAAGATCGACCATCCACGTAGGTAGACCGTAGTGTTGCACCAGACCAACTGCTTGGTTGCCGTTGAGGGAATAGTCGGCCCTCTCGGTGAAGCGGCGAGCGAGATCAGTGATGAGAATTCTCAGAGCTTGCAATTCCGAATCCGAAAGCCGGGTGCCGTCCCGCAGTGTGTACGTTTCGCGACGGTGGACGCTGGCCTTTGTCGTTTCGAATTCGCCGCACTCGCCGCGAAAGAGATACCGGGGCACTTCGTCCGGGGGAATGCCCGGTAGATCGTAGAAAGTAGCGACTCCCCGCTCGAAGCCCTGATAGGCTGAGAGCGATTTTCTTTAGCCGAGAAAAGAAGGAGTCGCTATGAAGAAACCATACCAGATTGAAACGCAGCGAGCGGTGAAGCAGCTCGAGGCAATGGCCGCGGATGGAAATCCGGCGGTGCAGATGGTGCTGCCCATGGCCGAGATGGTCGGCTGGTTGCGCAAAGGCGTGGGCGAACTGATCCGTCAGGCCGGCCTGCAGTTGATGGATTTGCTGATGCAGGAAGAAGTCCGTGAACTGGTCGGCGAGCGCAGCCAGCGGCAGCCGGAAAGGACAGCCAATCGGTGGGGCAGCGAGCGGGGCTACTGCGTGGTGATGGGGCAGAAGGTGCCGGTGGAGCGGCCTCGCGTGCGCACGACGGATGAGCGGGAAGTGCGGCTGGGCAGCTACGAGATGTTTCATCGTGGCGAGCCGCTGACGGAAACGGTTTGGGAGAAGCTGATGCTCGGCCTGAGCACGAGGAAATACGGGCAGGCCATTCGGCAGTTCACGGAAGCGTACGGCCTGGAGAAGAGCGCGGTCAGCGAACATTTCATCGAGGCGAGCCGGACGAAGTTACAGGATATGATGGAGCGTCGGCTGGACAAGACACAGCTGTGCGCATTGCTGATCGATGCGACGCCATTTGCGGGCCAGCAGATGGTGGCAGCGCTGGGAATAGCGCAGGACGGGCGGAAAACGATCCTGGGCATTCGGCAGGGAGCCACAGAAAACGCGACGGTAGTAAGTGAGTTACTAAGTGACTTAGTAAGTAGTGGACTCGACTTCACCGCGCCCCGGCTGTACGTGTTGGACGGCGGCAAGGCGCTGACTGCGGCGGTAAAGAAACACGCCGGCGAATCGGCGGCGATCCAGCGCTGCCAGGTCCACAAGCGCCGGAACGTGCTGGAACATTTAACAGACGAGCAGAAACCGGGGGTGGCGAAGAGGCTCAACGCTGCCTACGCTCTGGAAGACTACGCCGCGGCCAGACAAGCGCTCGATCTGCTGCATCGCGAATTGATGGATCTCAATCCAAGTGCGGCGCGGAGTCTGGGCGAAGGAATGGAGGAGACCTGACCGTGCATCGGCTTCACGTCCCCATGCAACTCCGCAAGACCCTCGCCAGCACCAATGTGATCGAGTCGGCGTTCTCGATTGTGGAGCTGGTTTGCAAAAACGTGAAACGCTGGCACGGCGGCGACCAGCGTGAGCGCTGGGTAGGGTCAGGACTCCTGGTCGCGCAAGCACAATTCCGCAGGGTCACCGGACACAAACAAATACCGATGCTCATCAGAGAACTGGAAACGCTGGCGCCGCCTGCTAAGCGCGAGGTTGCGAGACGGAGAAAGGCGTCGTAGAGTGGGTTACGCAGGGCCGCTACTTTCAACGGAACTCCGGGCATTCCCTCGTCCGGGACCAACAGCCCAGATTCGGTTTCAGACCACAGGCGTTCGGTAACTCGCTCGGCGTACTGATTGCTAATGAACTCGAACGCCTCCGTGAGGTTGTTGAAATGCCTGTCCGGCACGAATGCCATCTGCCCAAGGCTAACATCCTCTCGTGGATGGGAAAATTCTCGTCCAAATCGTCGGCCTATTAAGGTCGGCGTTTCGCATCTCTTCGGCGTGGCGATATACCGTTGACGACATAATGTCATCCATGACATAATCAGGCTTGGCGTGGGATGTCGAGTTCTCCGACGAGTTCGGTGAGTGGTGGGACGGACTCAGCGCTGCCGAGCAGAAGAGCGTCGATTTCACCGTCAGCCTCCTGCAGGAACTGGGTCCGACGCTGAAGATGCCTCATTCTTCCGGCGTAGAGACGTCGCGGCACACCCATATGCGTGAGCTGCGCATTCAGCACGAAGGACGGCCGTACCGCGTCCTTTACGCATTCGATCCGCGGCGCGCGGCAATGCTGCTGATCGGCGGGGATAAGACCGGCAACAATCGCTGGTATGAGAGTACGTACCTGTCGCGGATGCGATCTATGACCGGCACTTACGCGAACTGGAAGGAGGAGAGTGACCCATGGCACGGAACTACAGAGAGCTCCAGGCGAAGATGGACCCGGCCAGCCGCGCCGACAACGCACGGCGTGTCCGCGACGAACTGCAGCGGATGGCTCTCGATGAACTCCGCCGCGCGAAGCAGCTCACCCAGGCGGACATGGCGGAGATGCTGGACGTACCGCAGAGTTCCATCTCACGCATCGAGCAGCGCGCTGACATGTACCTCAGCACGCTGAGAGACTATGTTCACGCCATGGGCGGCGTCCTGCAGATTCAGGCCGTCTTTCCAGACGGGGGCACGGTGGCCATCAACCGCTTCGGCGAGTACGAGGACCGGTCCTATGTGGTCCGAGCCCGGGCCGAGAGCAACGGGACGTATACATTGGATGCGCAACCACTGGACCAGGGAGTTCCGCTTTCCACCAGGGCTCTCCGGCCTCGGGCGTTCACGAAAACCCTGCGGGCGCTCCATCTTCCTGAATCTCAGATCTCTGCTGTCCAGAGCCTCGCGAAGGGCTCCTGGACTGAGCTTGGTGGCCGATTCGCGCGAATGGTTTTCAGTGCACCGGACCTGGTGGCCGCCGGCTTTGAGCCAGCCGGCACCGGACCAGCCAACGCCAATCCCAACCCTATTTCCACGTGAAGTGGTGCAGGTGATGCATGATGGCGCAACTGATATGGCCCAACACAAACCAGAACGCCGCTTCCAGCACCCTCTTCAATCCTGGCTTCATACGAACCCATCCTCCTGGCGCCTTCGGCGCTCCTCGTAGGATGCCACATCACAAGTCAGACCCGGAATGTCTCGCCAGAGCGGCCGATTATTCCAGCCTGGCGTTAGCGCGCCCGACTTGATAGGATCGGGTCACTGGCAACGTCCATGACTACCACTCCGCAACGCTCCGTGGGTGTCACCCTCACTGCCGTCGTGTCCATCCTCGGCTCCGCTCTCCTGGTTGTTCTCGCGCTGTTCATGCTGCTGGCCATGCTGGTGCAGAAGGCCCAGCCCGGCATGCCCGCATACGCCAAAACCATTCTTCCGATCGAGGCCCTGGCATTCGCCGGTCTCGCGGCCTGGGGCGTCACCACCGCCGTCGGGCTGTTCCGGCTGCGCGGCTGGGCGCGCTGGTCCACCATCGTTGTCGGCGCGCTGCTGGTGGTTTTCGGTGCGCCTGGCGCTTTGATGATGGCAATCGTCCAGTTTCCGGCAGCTTCGGGAGCTCCCGCCGGGCTGATGACTGGCATCAAGATTGGGGTGGTTTGCTTCTACGCCATTCTGGCGCTGCTCGGCGCATGGTGGCTGTACTACTTCCATACCACCGGCGTGCGCGCGCAGTTCGCAGCGGGAATCGGAGGACCCGGTGGCCAGCCGCTGAGCGTGTGGATCATCGCCTGGTTCCTGATCGTCGGCGGGCTGATTTGCCTTGTCGTGGTGTTCTTCCCATTCCCGGTCATGGTCTTCGGACTCTTGTTGCGGGGCTGGACTGCCCGCCTCCTGTTCCTGACGTTCGCCGCCATCGAATGCTGGCTGGGCGCGGGGTTGCTCCGTCTCAAACCGCTGAGCCGCATTCTGGCCATCGCGTTCTTTGCGTTCGGCGTGGTAAACGTCCTGGTGTCCGTCTTTCTGCCGGGGTTTGCGGAACGCTTCAGCGCCATGATGAACAGCATGCCAGGCGGATTGCCCGGCGCGGAACAATCCGTCGCCCTTGCGTCCATGCAGCCGGCCATGCTGGTGGCGGCCCTGATTTGCGCGGTCCCCATCTGGTTTCTGGTGGCGAACCGCGGCGCTTTCGGCAAACCACCCGGCTCAGAACAAGTAGGCAGCCAGCAGCCGCTTTAGCTCGGCGATCACCTGCGCACGCTCGGCCGCGCTCGGCTGCTCGTAAGCATAGGCGATCAGCCTGTCTCCGGTTTCGCTCACGATGCGCAGCTTCAGATCCAGATCGGGAGGGGCTTCCATGCCCAGCCGCTCGAGCACGAAGCGCCGCACGATGGCCGCGGGCCCGACGTCCGGCCTCACCTGGCGCGCGCGCGTGGAAGCGCTGATGTGCCGCCCCAGCGCGATGGTGCGGAAATCGGGGTGTGCGTCGACGAAGGCTACGTACGCGTCGATCACCATGTCCAGAAACGCTGGCGCTTCCATGCCCTCCGAAGCGGCGAGGCACTCTTCCAGCGAGGCGCGAAACTCCTCCACCCTCTGCACGGCGATGCCGTCGATGATGGCCTGTTTGTCCGGGAAGAACCGGTAGAGCGCGCCCACGGATACGCCCGCCTCGACGGCGATCCGGCTGGTGGTGATGTCCTCCAGCGGAGTCCGGCCCAACAGTGCCGAGGCGGCGCGGAAGATCTGTTGCACGGTGCCGCTGCTGCGCCCCTGCACCGGCGTGCGGCGCACCGGCGCCGGGCGGCCTATCGCTCCCATGTGATTGACATTTCCAAGACGATCCCGCCCATTGGGCAGGCCGAGCAAACAACGCCGCAGCGTTTCATGAAGGTAGCCTAACACGCCCCCCACGCCGCGCTTTGTGGCAGGCTCTCTTTGCGGCACGCCCAACGCCGCCAGGTTCGGCCGGTGTTAGTACGTCCCCACCTGAATCGCCAGCGGCAGCGTGAGATTTTGCCCTCCCGTGGTCACTACCAGCGCCTGCGGCCCGGCCACCGCGTTCGCGTTTACCGTCAGAGTCGCCGTGATCGAGGTCGCCGAATTCACCACCACGTTGCTCACCCCCAGCATCCCGCTCGGCGCCGTCACCGTATCCCCCGTTTGGAAGCTGGTGTTTGCTCCAGTGATGGTCACCGCGATCTGATTGCCCGCGCTCGCCGCCACCGCATCCGGAGTCACTGCCGCCAGGTACGGCCCGCTCGGCCCCAGGATGGTCGTCTCATTGAACAGCGCACGCATAATGAACGACGCCATCTGTCCCCGCGTCACCAGCTCGTCCGGACAGAACACCAGCGGATTGCTCCCGCAGCCGTGGGTCACCGCTTCCTCGTACGCCCGCTGTACATAAGGAAACGGCATACCGTTGCCTTCCACGTTCGCCGGCACGTCCGTAAAATACGGCGTCGAGGATGCGCTGAAGCTCGCCCCGTACAGCGTCAGCCGCGCCCGGATCATGAACATGGCCATTTCCCAGCGCGGAATCGTGTCGGTGGGACAAAACAGCGGCGGATTCTGCGAGCAGCCCGTCGTAATGCCCAGATCCATCATTTTCTGAATGTGCGGGAAGAAGTTGTTATTCGCCACCGTCACGTCGTTGAAATAGGGAGTTGTGTTGTAAATGGCCGGAGTGACGCTGCCGGTAACCGCCCGTACGATGAACGCCGCCATCTCCTGGCGGGTGACGTTGTCGTCCGGGCAATACTCACGCGTCTGCGGCGAGTTACTCTGCACGCAGCCGGTGGTCACCCCCTCTTGAAACATCAGGTTGGCGGCGTCGAAGTAAGTGGCGCCCGGCGGCACATCGTTGAACTGCGCCGTGGTGTTGACCGGCGTGGGGTCACTGGCGCTGGCACTGGCCGATCCGCCGCCCGATACGGTCGCCTGGTTGACCACCTGCGACGGCGCATTGCTCGCCACATTCACCGTCACCGTGATAGCCGGATAACTGGAGCCGCCATTCAGCACATTGCTGCGCGTGCACGTGTTCGCGGCGCAACTCCACCCGGCGCCGCTCATCGATGCCAGCGTCAGCGCCGCCGGGGGATTCTCGGTCACCGTTACCGTTCCGCTGCTGGGCCCGTTTGAGGCGCCGTTGCTTACGGTCAACGTATACGTGGCCCCGGCCTGTCCCTGAGTGAAGTCACCGCTGTGCGTTTTGGCGATGCTCAGCGCCGGGTTGGCGGAGGTCGCGGTCCATGTCCCCAGCGCTTGCCAGGGCGATGATACAGTACTTGCGCTGGCATATCCGAAAATGTACCTGGCGCCCGCAAACGCCGGTGTGAAATCCAGACCCAGTTTCACGGTCAGCAGATTGCCCGAGCCGGAAACCGACGAAGTCGCCCCGTTCAGCGTACAGGAGCTGTTCGAGAGAACCTGCGAAGTCGGCAGGTTGAGTGGCCCGAGGTAGGTGCTGCCGGAGTCCGACAAAAGCCACATCCAGGAGTTCTGGCCGTTGTAACTTACGTAGACCTCGCACTGCGGGGAATTCCACCCGTTTGCCAGCCCTGCCGTCAGCCAGTTTACACTCTGGTAGCCACCCGCGTCGGAAACGACAAGGGAGAACACGGCGCCATCGCCGCTTCCGCTGGCCGGCGAAACGGACACGCTCGGCAGGTCGCTGCCCGCGGCGTCCTGTGTGATGTTCATTTGGTAGCTGTAGGACTGATTCCCAGAGAAGGTCAAAGCCGCGGACCGGCTTGCACCGGTGTTCTGACCGACCGTGAAGGGCACGATATTGAGTTGGCCCACCATCGCGGCCGGTCCCAGCATCAGCCAGGAAGCGTTGCTCGCCGCAGTGCCCGCGCACCCCGCTCCCGCCCACCAGACCACATCTCCGGACGTTCCGCCGGGTGCGGCTTCATCGGGCAGCGTGGAATCGAACTGATAATCGCAATAATAATTCGCGCTAACATTCCGCGGTGCGGTCATTGCTATCGTCTGCGGCGAACTGTTCCCCGTAACATCGCCGCTGAAGTACCCGAAGTAATAGCCTGACGCGGGCGCGGCCGTGAGGCTGACGCTGGTTCCGCTGTCGTAGAATCCGTCTGAAGAAGTGGGATTGGCGCTCACTGTCCCGGCGCCGGCAGGAGAGTCCGTGACCGATAACTGATATTGCGCGGTCACGTCGGCCGTATAGGTCGCGGAAACGGAGGGAACCGTGATCGTGCGCGGATTCGACCCACCATCCGTCCAGCTCTGAAAAACGTATCGCGAATTCGTCTGGCCGGACCACGTGCTCAGCCAGTTTATCGTGTGCTGCGAACCCGCGGGCCAGTAAAATGTTGCTGGCGCGGTGTAAATGGAACCGTTGTCCAGCGAAAAGGGCGCGCCCACCGTGTTGGCCTGAATGGTGACGCCGGGCTGCTCAGCCGACGGCACAATCCAGGTTCCCACCGGGACCGTCGTAGATCCGCCAACCGAAGCCTCAATGCGGTGTGCGCCGCCGAACGAAGTGAAGAAGTTCACCGCAAGAGTGACCAGGAGTTGGTTGCCTGATCCGGTAACTGAGCTTCCCGAAGAGGAAATGGAGCAAGCGCTGTTGCTGGCCGTGCTGCCGGGGGTTCCAATGTAGACCGGCGGCGGTGAGCTGGCGCCTGGATCGCCGGTCAAATTAAGTTCGCCGTTGCCGGGATAGACATAGATCTGGCAGGTTGGCGAGACGGAGAAGAAGTCTACCCAGAGATAGGAGATATCCTGGTAGCCATTGACATCGTCGAACGCAAAGGTGAACTGGCCCGTGGCTCCGGTCCCGAAACTCGGGCTGACGCTCAGCGCCGACCATCTTGTGCCTTTCTCAATAATTCGCGTGCTCTGGCGTTGCACCGCGATGTATCCACTCTGCTGATTCGAACCTGAATTGGCGGCAACGGAAAACGTCACGGATCCATTGCCGGACCCGGACGTGCCGCCTGGGAAGCCGATCCAGGCCGACGCGCTCGAGGCGCTCCATGCGCAGTTGTTTGGCGCCGACACCGTGATGGTCCCCGAACCGCCGGATGCGGGAAACGTGGTCGCGGAGTACTGCAGGCTGGCACACGGTTGGTCGTAACTGACAGTGACGGGCAGTCCACCGTCGGCGGGACTTCCCACGCTGAGCGTCAGCGGGGAATATGAATCGGACCAGGACGAACCCGGCGTGAGCGCGGATCGAGTAAAGTCGTTCGGCGTTGAGACGGGGTTGAAGTCCAACAGGTAGGTGTGCCAGGGCGAGTTAAGGTTCGGATCCTCATAATTAACCAGCGCTCCGGCAAAAGGCAAATTGCCATAGTTATTTTGCAATATGGTATCCACGGCGCCGATCGGCTGGCGGTACTCGATCCACAGCCATGCGCTGCTCAGGGGATCCCGCAATACACGCAAGCCGCGAGGATTGGCCGTGCTCTCCAGCGCCCTTACCGTGAAACTGCCGGCGGAAATCACTTCCTGGTAGTCGCCCGGATTCAGCCAATGCAGAATGAGACTCTTATGTTCGGCGACGTACTGACCCTGGTTTGGGCCCATGGTCGCGAACGGATTGCCATATTCCGTGAGCGTGCCGCTTTCATCCAGGGGGCCGAGCGGCGCCGCGCCGTAGTCGTCGGAGCTCGAATGATTCAGGCCCAGACCATGTCCGAGTTCGTGCGCGTAGATGCCAACCGGGGGTGTAGCATTGGGGAACGCCGGCAGCCACCCGATCGACTCGGGAAGGTTGCCCTTGCTGGGTGAAGAAACCGTCCAGCAGCCTATGCTGTCATCGGCGGCCCATCCGCCCCACGACTGGATTGGGAAAATGAGCGCGATTCTCGTAAATTGCGTGAAGTCGACCGTCGAGTCGGCCGCGTTAATCGCTGCCGTTTCCAGAGCGCTTTGCGTATCGTAGTCGTAATCCTGGCTTAATGCGAACGGCCCGAA
>JBEKPY010000086.1:0-26042 GCA_049520275.1 Bryobacteraceae bacterium | reverse complement strand
GGCGCCAGGCCGGCTTGAAAGCCGGCTGCGGGCAGGATTGCCCGCCCCACAAACTCAGAGAATCAACCACTTGCCAGACAGGCTCAAAAGTTAAGTGCCATTGGGCTCTCAGCCTGCGGCGGGTCCCCGGCCCTCTGGCCGACGGCTGGCGGCTCCAGGAGCGCCAGCGCAACTACATATGACGCCATCTCTGAAAGCAATCATCCTCGCGGCGGGCCGGGAGGCCATCACCGCGGACGGCCACCCCCTGGTGTTGCAGACTCTGGGCGACCGCAGCATCCTCGAATGCGTCGTCGAGAACGCCCTGCAGGTGGTCCGGCCTGAAGACATTCACGTTGTCGTGGGATACCGCCAGGACGACGTGAAAGCGCATCTGGGAGCGAAGTTTCACTACGTGGCGCAGGGTGAGGCGCTCGGCACCGGCCACGCCGTGCTGCAGGCCGCCGAATCTCTGGGGGACTTCAGCGGCAACGTCCTCATCCTCTACGGCGACACGCCGCTGTTTCGCCCGGCCTCCATCCGCGGGTTGCTGAACCGCCATCGTCTGCGCAGGGCGCACCTGACCCTGCTCACCGCGGTGGTGCATCGCCCGCTGCCCTACGGCCGCATCATTCGCGACGCCGGCGGTCAGATCATCGACATCATCGAGCAGGCCGCCGCCACGCCCGAAGTGCGCGAGATCCGCGAATTGAACGTCGGCGCGTACGTGGTGGACGCGGGCGTGATCTTCTCCGCGTTGCGCAACCTGTCTCCATCGCCGCTCGACGGCGAGTATCGCCTCACCGACTGCGTTCACGAACTGATTCGCTCGGGCCTGCGCGTGGAGAGCTACCGGATTTACGACGAGGACGAAGTGCAGGGAGTCAACACGCCCGACGATCTGGAGCACGCCGGTCTCATCCTGCAGAAGCGGCTCTTTCGGCCGCGCCGCCAGGAGGAGCGCAACGTGATCGCGTTCGGTACCGGCGGCTGGAGAGCGATCATCGGAGAGGGTTTCACGCTGCACAACGTCCGCCGGCTCACCCAGGCGCTGGCCAATGAGATCACGCGTCAGGGTCAGGAACGGCGCGGCGTCATCGTCGGTTATGATCGCCGCTTCCTCTCGAAGCAGGCGGCCGAAGCCGCGGTCGAGGTGTTCGCCGGCAACAACATTCCAAGCATTCTGCTCACCGAGGATGCGCCGACGCCGCTCATCACCTACGCGACAGCCATAAAGGGGTCGGCCTACGGACTCGCCTTCACTGCCAGTCACAACCCGCCGGAATGGAACGGGCTCAAGGTGTTTCACGGCGACGGCTCGCTGCTGCTGGATCACGAGACGCGGCAGATCGAGGCGGAAACCAACGCGCTGACGCTGGACGACGTGATCAAGCTGGAACTGGACATCGCGCTGGAGGCCGGCATCGTCGAGCATGGCGACTTCACCAACGAATACGTGGATGCGGTGGAAAAGCTCATCGATCTGGAAGCCATTCGCAAAGCCGCTCTCCGGATCATTGTCGATCCGATGTACGGCGTGGGTCAGCTCACGCTCGGTACCGTGCTGACCGAGGCGCGCTGCCGCGTCACCTTCATTCACGACCGCCACAATCCGCTGTTCGGCGGCCGTTCGCCCGCCCCGAATCTGGAAGCGCTGCGCACGCTGAGTTCGCAGATGCAGCAGTACAACTACGACGTCGGGCTGGCCATGGACGGCGACGCGGACCGCATCGCCATCGTGGATGAGCGCGGCGAGTACATTTCCATCAACGACATTCTGCTGCTGCTCTACTGGTATCTGCACGAAGTGCGCGGAGCTCGCGGCGGCGTGGTGCGGAACCTGGCCACCAGTCATTTGCTCGATCGCCTGGCGCATCGTCTCGGCGAAGAGTGTTACGAAACGCCGGTGGGCTTCAAGCACATCGTTTCCGGCATGCTGGAGCACAATGCGCTGCTGGGCGGCGAATCGTCCGGCGGGCTGACCATCCGCGGACACATCCTCGGCAAAGACGGCATCTTCGCCTCGGCGCTTGTGGTAGAAATGCTGGCGCGCACCGGCCAGCGAATCTCGCAGCTTCTGGAACGCGTGTACGCGCTCACCGGCCGGCTCTACGATTTGGAGGAGGGCATCCCGGCGACGCCCGAAATGCGCGTGGCCGTGCCGCGGCGCATGAAGGAAGCGCCCACCAGTCACATCGGCCCGTACCCGGTGATCGGCGTGTCGCATCTGGATGGCGCCAAAATCCTGCTGGAGAACGACAACTGGGCGCTGCTGCGCTTCTCCGGCACCGAACCGATTCTGCGCCTCGCGGTGGAGGCGGATTCCATGGAGAAAGGCCGCGAGTTGATCGCTTGGCTGCGGCAGTTTGTAACTGCCTGAGTGGGATGGACACGCGGCGCCAGCCGCGCTATTTGACTTATGCGCTACGGCTATTTCGACAATAACAAGCGGGAATATGTAATTGAACGTCCGGACGTGCCTGTTTCCTGGACCAACTACCTCGGCGTGAGAGATTTCTGCACCGTGATCTCTCACAATGCCGGCGGCTACTCCTTTTTCCGCCACGCGGAGCACCAGCGGGTGACGCGTTTCCGTCCCAACGGCGTGCCGCTGGACCGCCCCGGCCGCTACGTGTACCTGCGCGACGAGGACACCGGCGAGTATTGGTCGGTTTCCTGGCAGCCCGTGGGCAAGGACCTGACCGAGGCCACCTACCAGTGCCGGCACGGCCTATCTTACTCAAAGTTCTTCTGCGATTATCGCCAGATCCACGCCGAGCAGACGATGTTCATCCCGCTGGACGACGACGTGGAACTGTGGGACGTGCGCATTCGCAACACCGGCTCCGCAAAACGCACCCTGAGCATCTTCTCCTACGTCGAGTTCTCTTTCCATCATGTGGATATCGACAACCAGAACTTCCAGATGAGTCTGTACGCCGCCGGGTCGAGTTACAAAGATGGTGTCATCGAGTACGATTTCTTCTATGAGCCGTGGACGTTTCATTACTTCACGGCCAGCGTCGATCCCGACAGTTTCGATTGCGTGCGTGACAAGTTTCTCGGCAACTACCGCACGGAGACCAACCCGCTCGCGGTGGAGCAGGGGCACTGCAACGGCACATCGGAGCTGGGCGGCAATCACTGCGGCGCGCTGCACAAGCGCGTGACCATCGAACCCGGCGCGGAAGTGCGCCTGACGTTTATGTTGGGAGTTGGCCCGCGCGCGAAAGGGCAGGAGATCCGGCGCAAGTACGCCACGCCCGGCGCGGTTGACAAGGCCTTCGCGGAACTGCGGTCGTACTGGGACCGCAAAACCGCCGTGTTCCAGTGCGTCACGCCCCACCCAGGGCTCGACACCATGGTGAACACGTGGACGCTCTACCAGGCGGAGACCTGCGTGGTCTGGTCGCGCTTCGCGTCGTTCATCGAGGTGGGCGGGCGCACCGGCCTCGGGTATCGCGACACCTCGCAGGACATCATGAGCGTGGTGCACACCAACCCGAGTAAGTGCCGCCAGCGCATCATCGAGTTACTGCGAGGCCAGGTAAGTCAGGGTTATGGACTGCACTTATTCGATCCGGACTGGTTCGACCCGGCTGAGCAGAACGCGCTGAAGTTCAAGTCGCCCACGGTCACTCCCACGCCCGACCGCAGGAGCATCATTCACGGTCTGGAGGACGTATGCTCCGACGACGCGCTGTGGATCGTGGTCTCCGTGTGCGAGTACGTGAAGGAGACCGGCGAGGCCGCCCTGTTCGACGAAGCAGTGCCGTTCGCCGACGAAGGCCACGCCACCGTCTACGAGCACCTCAAGCGTGCGCTCGATTTTTCCGCTGAACAGATCGGCCTCACCGGCATCTGCAAGGGCCTCCGCGCCGACTGGAACGACTGTCTCAATCTGGGCGGCGGCGAGAGCGCCATGGTCTCGTTCCTGCACCACTGGGCGCTACGCGCTTTCGTCGAAGCGGCCGAATATCTGGGCCGCACCAGCGATGCCAGGCACTACAGCGAACTGGCGGACAAAGTGCGTGCAGCCTGCGAAACCGAACTATGGGATGGCGAGTGGTACATCCGCGGCATCACCGCCAAGGGCGTTCGCATCGGCACGCGCGCCAGCGAGGAAGGCAAGATCTTCATCGAGAGCAACACCTGGGCGGTGGTGTCCGAGGCCGCCTCAGCCGAGCGCGGCCGCTCGTCGATGGACGCGGTGGACCGGCATCTCTATTCGCAGTACGGCATCCATCTGTTGTGGCCGGCGTTCTCCAGGCCGGATGACGACATCGGCTTCGTCACGCGCGTGTACAAGGGCATCAAGGAAAACGCGGCCATTTTCAGTCACCCGAATCCCTGGGCGGTGATCGCCGAATGCAAACTCGGCCGCGGCGATCGCGCCATGAAGTTCTACGACGCCCTGCTCCCCTCGAACCAGAACGACGCCATTGAGATTCGCGAGGCCGAGCCGTATTCGTATTGTCAGTTCGTCATGGGCCGCGATCACACCGCCTTCGGCCGCGCGCGCCATCCGTGGCTCACCGGCAGCGCGGGCTGGAACTACACCGCCGCCACGCGCTGGATTCTCGGCGTGCGGCTGACCTTCGCGGGCCTGATCGTCGACCCCTGCGTCCCCGCCGCCTGGAAGGAATTCAAAGTGACCCGCCAGTGGCGCGGCGCAACGTTCCATATCACGGTGAAGAACCCCAACGGCGTCCAGAAAGGCATCCAAGCGGTCACCTTGAACGGCCAGCTCGTGGGGGGCTCCATCCCGCCGCAACCCGCCGGCTCCGTCAACGAAATCGCCGTGCTCATGGGATAGTGGGACACGCGGCGGCAGCCGCGTTTTGCCCCCTTATACTTGAGGATATGATTGCGGACCCGCCGCCGCCGCGCATGGGAGAGCACCTGCCGCCGCCACGCGCGCGCTACGGCTTCCTCCTGCGCATCGGTGTTTTCGTGCTCATCACGCTCATTGCGCTGATTGCCGCCTCCACCATCATCCGCGTCACCACGGGCGACAAGGGCCTGGTCAACGCCGCTCTGGCAAACTTCGCCGCGGCCGCCATTGGGACCACCGTCGCCCTGCGCATCTACGAGCGCGCCCGTCTGGAAGATATCGGCCTCGGCTGGAATCGCGCCTCGCAGCGGAATCTCGCGCTGGGCCTGCTCGGGGGCATCGGCGGCGGAATGCTGGTGACGCTTCCGGCGGTGCCGTTGCGGTTGGCCTCGTTCGCTCCCGCGCCGCCAGGAGGCAACTGGCGGTCCGTGATCTTCGTCGCTGTTGTGCTGCTGTTCGGCGCCATCGGGGAAGAGATCATGTTTCGGGGCTACGCCTTCCAGGTGCTGCTCACCGAAACCGGCATCTTCGCCACCGTGCTGCCCGTGAGTGTGCTCTTCAGCCTCATGCACGGCCTGAACCCCGGCATCAACCCTCTCGGGTTCTTCAACACTTTCCTGTGGGGCGTGCTGCTGGGATTCTCCTTTCTCCGCAGCGGCGATCTGTGGCTGCCCATTGGCCTACACTATGGCTGGAACCTGGCGCTGCCGCTGCTCGGCGTCAACCTCAGCGGCATTTTTCAGGCGGGAATTGGCGTGCCGTACACGCTAAAATGGAATGCGGGCTGGCTCTGGAGTGGAGGGGAGTACGGGCCGGAAGGCGGCGTGCTCACAACGGTTGTGGTGCTCATCCTTGCGGGCTACTTATGGAAGGCGCCCATTTGCACCCAGCGCCCCTTCCTCATTCGCACGCATACCGCGGAGCCCTTCCTATGAAAGCGCAAAGGCCGCGAGCCGCGACGCCGTCAAGGTTGGGGATTCGCAGATTCCGGCGGTGCGGTGGCGGTCCGTTTTGCGCAAGTTCCTCAAAAGCGCAAAGGCCGCGAGCCGCGACGCCATCAAGGCTGGGAACCTGTAGATTCCGGCGGTGCGCTGGCCACCAGCTTTGCGCGAGTGCGCTCGCGATTCTCGGATGCGTCCTTCTCGGCTGCCTTTGCGCGTTCCCCGCACCCGCCTCGGAGACGAAGATCAGCGACGAAGACCGCGTGGAAATCCTGCGCGGCCTCTCCGCCGAGTACGCCAAAGCGAAGGTTGTGTTGCCGCGCTCGTCCCACCAACTGCCAGTGGAGAGCAGCGGGCAATGGGACAAGCAGAAGTGGGCCGAAATGGCCAAAGGGCAACCTGGTCCGGCGGCGCGCGTCGGCGATCTGATCCAGATCACCAGAGTCACCTTCGACAGCGACAAGATCGTCCTCGAAATCAACGGCGGCCAGAAAGCGAAATGGCGCAATCATCTCGAGATCGGCATGGGAAACTCCACCCAGCCCCTGGCGAAATCGGACGCGAACGCGCCCGGCGGCACCTACATCGCGCTGCTGTTTCACCAGCCGCTGCCGCCACTGCGGACCGAGGACATCAAGAAGATGCTGGCGTCCGTCCTCGATTTCGAGAAGCACTCGGTCACCCAGAGCCTCATCGACACCCTGCCGCCCGAGCAACAGAAGGCCGTCAAGGAGAACCGCGTGATCGTGGGCATGGATCGCGACGCGGTGCTGCTGGCCATGGGCCGGCCCCGGCTGAAGTCGCGCGAAACCGACAGCGAGGGCCTCGAGACCGAGGATTGGGTCTACGGCGACGCGCCCGGCAAGATCACCTTCGTGACCTTCGCCAATTCGAAAGTGATCCGGGTGAAGGAAGCCTACGCCGATCTGGGCGGCACCACGGCTCCCAGCCTCCCGGTGCACTGATAGAATAAAGGCATATGGCAATCAAAGTTGGTATCAACGGTTTCGGCCGTATCGGTCGGAATGTCGTGCGCGCCGGTCTTCATAACCCGAACATTGAGTTCGTTGCCGCCAACGACCTTACCGATACGAAAACCCTGGCTCACCTGCTCAAATACGACTCCATCCTCGGTCCCCTGCACGAGAGCGTGAAGGCGGATGGCGATGCGATCGTCGTCGACGGAAAACGCATCAGGATCTTTGCCATCAAGGATCCCGCCGAGCTCGATTGGACCTCGCTCGGCGTCCAGATCGTCATCGAATCCACCGGCAAATTCACCGACGCCACCCAGGCCGTCAAGCACCTGAAGGGTTCGGTGAAGAAGGTCATCATCACCGCACCGGCGAAGAATGAGGACATCACCATCGTGCTCGGCGTCAACGAGAACGCCTACGATCCGGCAAAGCACAACATCATCTCCAACGCATCGTGCACCACCAACTGTCTCGCGCCGGTGGTGAAGGTGTTGCAGGAGGCGTTCGGCATCGAGAAGGGCACGATGACGACGATCCACAGCTACACCAACGATCAGAACGTGCTCGACTTCCCGCACAAGGACCTGCGCCGCGCCCGCGCCGCCGCCCTGAACATGATCCCCACCAGCACCGGCGCCGCCAAGGCCATCGGACTGGTGATGCCGGAGCTCAAGGGCAAGCTGGACGGCTACTCCATGCGCGTGCCCACGCCCGACGTTTCCGCAGTCGATTTCGTGTGCATCCTGAAGAAGTCCGCCACCGGCGAGGAAGTCAATGCCGCGCTGAAGGCGGCCGCGGAAGGCCCGATGAAGGGCATCCTCGGCTATACCGAAGACCCGGTGGTTTCCACCGACATGCTGCACAACCCCAACAGCTCCATCGTGGACTCGCTCATGACCAAGGTGCTGGACGGCAACCTGCTGAAGGTTCTGGCCTGGTACGACAACGAGTGGGGCTACTCGATGCGCGTGGTCGACCTGGTGGAGTTCCTCGCGAACAAGGGCCTGTAAGGCTGTTTCCTCCGTTCTCTCTCGCGGCCCGTGCCCAGGAGGCGCGGGCCGCACGTCAATTTGGGGCGTGCCCGGTGGAATTGCGCTTGGAACTGCATCGGGCCGTTGGTGTCTAATACAATCGTGAGCCGCCTCGCCTTCCGCATAGTTCTGCCGACTGTCATGCTTGCAGTGCTCTTCTACACTCTGAGAGCAGCGGAACGGGAGCGTCGCAGTTGGATCATGCTGCACGAGAACGCACATCAAAAGGCCGTCACGAACAACGATGTCGAGTCGGTTCCCTTCGTCCTTCCTTTTCGCTATAGCGCCAGAATCCTGGATGCGATCTTATTCCAGTGGCCGGCGTTTGCCATTGCCGGAATCATCGCCCCGGTGCCGCCACCGCCCTATACCGAGAGGCAATCCGTTGTGCGCACACGGTTGAGTTATGTGGCATTAGGGCTCGCCGTGGGCCTCTACTGGTACCTATTTGCCGCTTGGATCGATAGAAGGCTCATTCAGCGCAAGGAGCCGACCCATCACAAGGTCGTCCGAATCATCTTCACAGTGGTTTTCGTGTTAACGGTTCTCTTTTTCGTGCTGTTCCTTGGCAAGGAGCTCGTGGGAGGCTGGCCGGAAGGTCCACAGGGCGCATATGGCGTGACAGCGTGGCTGGCACTCGCTTCCATAATCCTGATGATCGAGGTCAAGGGTTTTCGCCGTTTACCAGTCAGCACGGGAAGCAGGACAGAATCTCCTCCACCTCCTCGCTCGTCAGCAGAGGAGCCCCCGGGCCGGCGCTCAATGCGGGAAGGCCAGTGATTGGATCAACGACAATGCGCACGGTGCTGGGCGGAACGACTTGTTGTTCGCTCGAATCCCCGCGCTGCATGGTAAGCCTATCCTGTCGCGGTGGTGCGCTAGCGCGCCGCTAACGACCCGCGAAGCTCCTGTCAAGCTCTTCCAGCAGGGCGACACCGGTTTGCCGGCAACCCCGCGCGGCCATGGCTTTGAAGCGGATCTCGCTGTCGTATCCGGCTAGGGCCATTGTGGCCAGCTCATCCATCAGCCGGTTGACGCTCACGCCTTTCGCCTTGGCCAGGTTGCGCAGCTTGGCGTGCTTATCTTCCGGAATCCGAATCGTTAGCGCGCGCACAATACCTACTATACCCTCCAGAACCAGCCGCGCCGATACATCCCGTAGGCCAGCAAATACATCAACAGCACATAGGCTGCGGCGAACAGCAGCGACGCGTTCACCGGCGAGGCCAGCGGTGCGAACAAGCTGCTGTAAACCCACTCGCGCAGCGTGACGGCGTGGCCGCCCGAAGCCCAGTGCACCGCGCTCAGCGCCTCGTCGAGGAACTCGGACGCCAGATACACCGCGATCGCGTTCATCCCCAGAATCACCAGCGGCTTCACCACCCGCTTGTAGCCCAACCCGTCCACCAGCCACAGAAAAATGGCGAAGATCTGGAAGTCCAGCCCGGCCATGAACAGCGTGAACGAGCTGGTCCACAGCTTCTTGTTGATGGGCAGCCAGATATCGCAGATGAGGCCGGCGGCCAGCAGCAGGCTGCCAACCAGAAACAGCCACGTGGTCCGCTCGGCCAGGGTGCGCCGCAGACGCAGCAGTTGCCCGGCCATGATGCCGAGCAGAGTGGTGGCCACCGCCGGCAGCGTGCTGACGATTCCCTCCGGGTCCCAGGTCCCGGTCCAGTGGTAGTTGTGGGCGCCCAGCGCTACGCGATCCACGTAGTGGGCCAGGTTGCCCTCCACATCGAGACGCCCGGCCCCGTAGCCCGGCACGGGGATCAGCGTCATCATGAGCCAGTACCCGGCCAGCAGCGAACCGATCCAGATGAGCTGGCCGCGCAAGCGCGTGGTCAGATAAATGGCCACGGCAATCAGATAGCAGATGGCAATCCGCTGCAGAACGCCGAGCAGACGCTGGGTGGACAGATCCAGGCCTGGCCACGCGTACACCAGCAGGCCAAGCACATAGAGGATGGCCGCGCGCCGGGATGCCTGCGCCAGCAGCCGGCCGCGCGACACGCCCGCCTCCATGCGCCGCGCCAGAGACAACGTGATGGCCACGCCGACAATCCAGAGGAAGGAGGGGAACACCACATCGGTGGGCGTCCACCCGTTCCAGTCGCTGTGCTCGAGCGGTGCATATACGTGCTCCCCGTCCCCCGGGGTGTTCACCAGAACCATGAGCGCCATGGTGGCGCCACGAAATGCATCGAGAGAGACGAGCCGTTCGCCGGTGGGCTTCACACCGACCTACGATATCACGCGATTGCAGGCGATCCCACCTGCTTTAGCAGTTTTGCGTTCTGAGGAGCGCTCCCTGAGCCGTTGATTAACCCTCACGGCGAGAGTCCATTTATTTAACCCGCAATGGCGTGGGACCAGTCATGTACCGGCGGCCATTCGTCGCACGCAGCTTGACGTGGGATAACCCGGGCGCCCCACGCCCCGCGATCCGCCCCTCCGACGACAGAGCAACGGACTCTTGGTTGAAACGTAGCACGGTGTTTTTGTGGATGGCGCGGGGGTGGTCTGTAAGTTGTGGAGAAGAGGGATTAAAGAATCTGCAGATCGGCGTGAACGCCGTGTTTCAACGATCGCGGCCTCGTGCGGTCCTTCGTCGCGAGCATTCTGTGGCAAGTCAGAGGAACAACGCCTCGCTGCGGCATCGGTTCAGCGTTCGGGGCGCGATTCCGGTGGTGCGGGAGGTGGGGGCCGATTGAAACGGCGTGGGCCGCGCAGCGGCACTTGAATGGTTATGACTTGCCCTTGATGAACTCCTCGACGATCCCCCGTATTTGTTTTTCCAGCAGGTCGCTCGTCGTGAGCGTCCTTGAACCGCGAACTTCTCCGTTGATCTCGAAGACGTAGCCTCCAGATCCCAGATACACGGAAATGTCGTCGTTCGGGAAACTCTGGTCGAGCAGCGCTTCAAGTCGCTTGTTGTAGTCGTTTTCGATCTCGACGATCCTGACAGTGTGCTTCGCCATTCACCTCACGTCCTTCCTGACCCTCTCGATGTGCTCCAGAACCAGTCTCGACACCTGTTGCTCACAAGCGTCTCATTCGCGTGGCCATTCAAGCAGAACGTGCCGTCCTCGTTCACCCCATTACGGAGTTGAATATGCAGCATCGACGGGTTGTTCATGGCTACGATAATGTGGAACTCGTACTCAGCAGGCGGAAAATCTTCAGCCAGCCGAGCCTCTATAATTCGCTTTTGCTCTTCGTCGAAGCACTTTGGTCCCCGCTCGTAACCAAAACCCCGATGTTATCATACGCTCGGATTCGATACGACGGATATGTGGCCATCAAGATATCGTTACGAGGCGCCCAACGACCAAGCAGCAGACCCTCGACCAGCAACGAAACACGGGTCTACTCCGTGTGGCAGGGGCGCAGCCTCTAAGTTATCGAGGGCTGGATCAAAGAGTCGAGAGGTACGCGTGAACCGCTCGATTACTGTCGGGGCGCGGCGTGGTTTTGTTGTGGTGGTTCGGCGGGTTTGGTTTCTATCCGAGCATGCTGAGGGTGCTCTGCTGCATCTGGTCGGCCACGTGCACCACTTTCGCGCTGGCCGCGAAGTTAATGCTGGATTCGAGAAGGCTCACCATGTTGGTGCTCAGATTCACCGTGTCCTGGGGAGGGTTTCCGGAGGCTGGCGAGGTGGCGGAAGGGAGATTCGCGATGCGCGAGGCGGTGGCATCGAGCTGCGTCGCGGCGTTGTTCATCCCTTCGAGAGCGGATTGTATCGCGTTCATATTGTGGTTGGATCCTTGTCTCCCTTATCGGCCGTCAACGCTGCGTCTTCACTGATTCTTTCGGCCATGGCGTACACCAGCTCGTCCAGCCCCTCCCCGGTCACCGCGGAAATGGCGAAAAAAGGCAGCCCCCGCTCGGCCGCCAAACGCCGGACGGATGCCGGCCGCTCCGCATCCTGCACGGCGTCCATTTTGGAGGCCACCACCAGCATCGGTTTTTGCGCCATCTCGGGGCTGAAGCTGGCCAGCTCGTGCCGGATGATGTCGAAATCCTCCACTGGATCACGGCCTGTGAAATCAGAAACATCCACTAGGTGAACCAGCAGCTTCGTACGCTCCACGTGCCGCAGGAACTGGATGCCCAGGCCGGCCCCCTCGTGAGCGCCTTCAATCAGGCCGGGGATGTCCGCCACCACGAACGTGCGGTCGCCCGCCAGCACCACGCCGAGGTTCGGTACCAGCGTGGTGAAGGGATAGTCGGCGATCCTGGGCTTCGCGGCGGAAATGCGGGAGATCAGCGTGGATTTGCCGGCGTTGGGGAAACCCACCAAGCCGACATCGGCCAGCAGCTTGAGTTCCAGACGGAGGCGCTTTTGTTCGCCCGGCCGGCCCGGTTCGTGCTCGGTGGGCGCCTGATGGGTGGGCGTGGCGAAGTGCTGATTGCCACGGCCGCCGCGTCCGCCGCGCGCCACCACGAACCGTTCGCCCTTTGCGGTGAAGTCGTGCAGCAGGTCGCCGGTATCGGCGTCGCAGACCACGGTTCCCACCGGCACCGGCAGCTCGACGGATGTACCTTCCTTGCCGCTGCGGTTGCTCCCCTCGCCATGCCGGCCGCGCTGCGCGGTGTGCTCGGGGTTGAAGCGAAAATGCAGCAGCGTGTTGTGATCGCTGGCCACCATGACCACGTCGCCGCCCCGCCCGCCATCGCCGCCGCTGGGACCGCCCCGGGGCACGTACTTCTCGCGCCGGAACGCCATGCAGCCGTTGCCGCCGTCGCCCGCCTTTACCGAAATGATCGCTTCGTCGATGAACTTCATGGCGCCCAAAATGAAAATGGCCGCCGGTCCGCCTGGACCCGCGGCCACTTCCGAAGAGCCTCGTCTGCTATTGCCGCTCCTCCGGAACGATGCGAATAAACTTGCCCATGCGGCCCCGGTCGCGGAACTCGACAATGCCGGGCACCCGGGCGAAGAGCGTGTCGTCCTTGCCGAGCCCCACATTCTCGCCGGGCTTGAAGCGCGTGCCGCGCTGCCGCACCAGAATGGAGCCGCCGGTCACCATCTCGCCGCCAAAGGCCTTCACGCCCAGCCGCTGCGCGTTCGAATCGCGCCCGTTCTTGGAACTGCCTAATCCCTTTTTATGCGCCATTGCTCACCCGCTATGCCAGAATCTCGTTCACGGTCACGGCGGTGTAGTTCTGCCGGTGCCCGATGGTGCGCTTGTACTGTTTCTTGCGCTTGAACTTGAAAACGATAACCTTGTCGCCGCGGCCGTGCTCGGCGATGGTGCCGCGCACGCGTGCGCTGGCCAGATCGGCGCCGGTCACCACTTCGTTCGAATCCCCCACCACCGCGAGCACGCGGTCGAACTCCACCGCTGCGCCGGGCTCTCCCTCGAGCGTCTCCACTCGAACCGTATCGCCCGGAGCGACGCGATACTGCTTTCCTCCCGTTTCGATAACCGCGTACATATTGTGTCCCTTAGAGAAGGTTGTGTTGAGGATGCTCAGGCAGGCACACTAACTGCGCCAACCACAACCACCCATCTTACAACAGGGAGCAGCATCCGGCAACCGGCAGAATTGTCCTAATTGTCCACGGGATTCACGTGCCGTTGTGGAGCGAGCGTTTTCGCCTGCGTTCGGCTGGCCCCAGCTTCCGCCGGAATTGGGGGTGCTTCCGCTTTTGTGTTGCGCGCCCGCCGCGGGGTAGGGCCTAGGTAAGATAGAGGTTCGCCATGAAACTTCGCAGTCACACCATCACCCAGGGGCGCGATCGCGCACCCGCGCGTTCCATGTTGAAAGCCATCGGATACACCGATGAGGACCTGCGCAAGCCGATCATCGGCATCGCCAACACGTGGATCGGCACCATGCCGTGCAACTTCAATCTGCGCGAGCTGGCCGCGCGGGTGGCCGAGGGCGTGCGCGACGCCGGGGGCACGCCGATGGAATTCAACACCATCGCCATCAGCGACGGCGTCACCATGGGCACCGAGGGCATGAAGGCCTCGCTGGTGAGCCGCGAAGTGATTGCCGATTCCATCGAGCTGGTGGCGCGCGGCCACATGTTCGACGGCGTCATCGCGCTGGTGGCCTGCGACAAGACCATTCCCGGCGCGGCCATGGCGCTGCTCCGGCTGAACGTGCCGGGCGTGGTGGTGTACGGCGGCTCCATTCTTCCAGGACACCGCAACGGCCGCGACCTGACCATTCAGGATGTGTTCGAGGCGGTGGGCGCGAATGCCGCCGGGCGAATCGACGACGCCGAACTGCTGGCCGTCGAGAACGCGGCTTGTCCGGGCGCGGGCGCCTGTGGCGGGCAGTTCACCGCGAACACCATGGCCACGGTGATGGAGATGATCGGCCTCTCGCCCATGGGATCGGCCGCGGTTCCGCAGGTGGATCCGCTGAAGGACGACGTCTGCCGCCGCGCGGGCCGCATCGTGGTCAACGCCGTGAACAAGGACATCAAGCCGCGCGACATTGTCACGCGCGCCGCTATCGACAACGCCATCGCCGCCGTCGCCGCCACCGGCGGGTCCACGAATGCCGTGCTGCACCTGCTGGCCATGGCGCGCGAAGCGGGAGTGCCGCTGGAGATCGACGATTTCCAAACGGTGAGCGAGCGCACGCCGCTGCTGGTGGATCTCAAGCCGGCGGGCCGCTTTGTCACCGTGGATGTGCACAACGCCGGTGGCTGGGGCGTGATTGCGAAGCGGCTGGTGGACGGCGGCTACGCCGATGGGGGGGCGCTCACGGTCACCGGCCGCACCTTCGCCGAGGAGGCCGCCGACGCGAAGGAGACGCCGGGCCAGGAAGTGATCCACGCGCTCAGCAATCCTATTAAGAAATCGGGCGGGCTGGTGATTCTGCGGGGATCGCTCGCGCCGGACGGTTGCGTCATGAAGGTGACGGGCGTCGCACGCAAAGGCCAGCGCGGACCGGCGCGCGTGTTCGAGTGCGAAGAGCAGGCCATGGAGGCGGTGACCGGAGGCCACATCCATGCCGGCGATGTGGTGGTGATCCGCTATGAGGGTCCGCGGGGCGGGCCGGGCATGCGCGAGATGCTGGGGGTGACCAGCGCCATCGTGGGCGCCGGTTTGGGCGATTCGGTTGCCCTGATAACCGACGGCCGTTTCAGCGGCGCCACGCGCGGGCTCATGGCCGGCCACGTCGCTCCAGAGGCTGCCGTGGGCGGGCCCATCGCGGCGGTACGCGAGGGCGACACGATCGACATTGACATCGAGAAGCGCACCATTAGTTTGGAGATCCCGGCGGAAGAACTTGCCGCCCGCCTGCGCGAGTGGAAAGCGCCGGCGCCGCACTACACTACGGGCGTCTTCGCCAAATACGTGGCCATGGTATCGTCGGCCGCCGAAGGCGCGGTCACGTTCCGCGCGGGGTGACCGGAAGGGCCGTGGAATACTTCACCCGCTTCATGCTGATGTTGGATTTCACGTTGCCCACTCCGTCGATCTTCGCCAGAGTGTTCACGCAGAATTCGCGAAACTCGTCGAGGTCGCGGGCAACCACGCGCAGCATGTAGTCCCAGTCGCCGGCCATCAGATAGCACTCCACCACCTGCGGGTACTTCAGGATCTGCTTCTCGAAGCGGGCCACCGAGGCGCTGGTCTGACGATCGAGACGGACCTCGACAATTGCCTGCAGGCTCCGTCCCACGGCAACCGGGTTCACCAGGGCGACGTACTTCTGGATAACTCCGCTGCTTTCGAGGAATCTGACCCTGCGCAGACATGGAGACGGCGACAGGCCTACCCGATCCGCAAGATCCTGATTGGAGATCCGCCCGTCTCTCTGCAACACCTCCAGAATGTGGGAATCTATCTCGTCCATAGGGTGTATATTAGCAGGATCTGCTAACAATCATCCAATTCGTAATGCGATGAGCAATCCGCTGCCCGCACACGCGCACTACACTGCTCTCATGATCGACCACAGCAGCGACATGCCCATTGCGGATTTCCGCCGGCACGGCCATGGACTCATCGAATGGATCGCGAGGTATCTCGAAGATCCCAAGCAATATCCGGTTCTGGCCGGTTGCCAGCCGGGAGAACTGCGGCGCCGGCTACCGGCCACGGGCCCGCGGCGAGGCGAACCGATGGCAACGATCCTGCGGGACTTTGAGCAAACCATCCTCCCGGCCGTAACGCACTGGAATCACCCTCACTTCCATGCCTGGTTTTCGATCTCATCGTCCGCGGCCGGAATCCTCGGCGAGCTGCTCACCGCAGCGCTGGACGCGAATGCAATGCTGTGGAAGAGCTGTCCGGCGGCCACTGAACTGGAACAAACCACCGTCGCCTGGGTGCTCGACTGGCTGGATCTGCCTGCCGCCTGGTTTGGCATGATCGTCGATTCCGCTTCCAACGCCGTGCTTCAGGCGATCGTGGCCGCCCGCCAGCGCGCCGAACTGGCCAGCCGGGCCTCCGGCCCATCGGGCCGTCTGATTGTCTACGTCTCGGAGCACACTCACTCGTCCGTGGAGAAGGCCGCGATCACAGCCGGCATCGGACAATCCAATGTTCGCCATATTGCGGTCGATGCCGATTTTCGGATGCAGGCGGGGGCGCTCGCGCAGGCAACTCAGTCCGATCTCGCTGGCGGTTTGACCCCCTTCTTTGCTGTGGCAACGGTTGGCACAACGTCCAGCACGGCGGTGGATCCCATCGAAGAAATCGCCGCGATTTGCGGCGCGAATGGTCTCTGGTTTCACGTTGACGGCGCCTACGGCGGATCTTTCGGCGTCGTTCCCGAGTGCCGTCATTTCCTGAACGGAGTGGAACACGCCGACTCGTTTGTAGTGAACCCTCACAAAATGATGATGGTTCCACTGGACTGCAGCTTGTTCTACACGCGGCATCCCCGGCTGCTGCGAAGCGCTTTCTCACTCGAAGCCGAGTACCTGAAGACAGACGCCACCGGCGCGGTTGACTACATGGACTATGGCCTTGCCCTCGGGCGGCGGTTCCGCGCATTGAAGCTATGGTTTGTCATGCGCTATTTTGGCCGGGACGGATTGGCCGCCATCCTCCGCGCAAGCCTCAGCATGGCGGCATGGCTGGGGGAGCGGATCGGCGCCGACGAGCGATTCGAGCTGGCGGCGCCCGTCACCCTGGGACTGGTCTGTTTCCGGTCGCGCCGGGGAGATGCCGCCACGAAGGAGTTGATGCGCCGGATCAACGGTTCTGGCCGCTTCTTCGTGTCCCACACCGTGCTGGCCGGCCGTTTCACCATTCGCGTGGCGATTGGGAACATCCGAACGCAGCAACGCGATATCGAGGAGTTATGGGACACTATCGCTGAGTCCTGAGTTCTCGGCCGCCGAAGCGCGGCCACGTTCCGTGTGGGGTGATTCGTGGACAACAGTCAGGGAATTGGCCGGCGTGCGTTCATTCTGGGCGCTGGAGCGGCCGCGGCGGTCCTGCGGGCGCGCGAGCCCGTTGGGAACGGCCGCGTATATGAGCTGAATCGCAACTGGCTTTTCGGCGGCAAAACACAACCCGGCGTGTCGCGGGCGGATTTCGACGATTCCCGCTGGGAGCGCGTCACCCTGCCCCACGCCAATGTGCGCCTGCCCTGGCACAGCTTCGACGAAAAGGATTTCCAGTTCGTCTCCGCCTACCGCCGCCACTTTGGGACGGCGCCGGACTGGGCGGGGAAGCGCGTGTTCGTGGAGTTCGCCGGCGCTATGACGGCCGCCACGGTGACCGTGAACGGCCATACGTTCGACGAGTACAAGGGCGGTTACACGCCGTTCTCCTTCGAGATCACGCCCTTCCTGAAACCGGCCTCCGACAACGTGCTGGCCGTGGAGCTGGACTCCACCGAACGCCCGGACATCCCGCCATTCGGCGACAACATCGACTACCTGACGTTTGGCGGCATTTATCGCGACGTGCGGCTGAAGGTGGTTCCGCGGACGTTTATCGAAAACGTGCGGGCGAAGCCGGTGCGGGTGTTGCAGAGCGATCGGGCGCTGGAGCTGATCTGCCATTTGAACGGCCCGGCGGACGTGCCGCTTCTGCTCCGCGCGGAGCTGCGCGACGGCGATCAGGTGCTGGCCGCCGCCAGCGCCAACGTTTACTCCGCCACCAGGCCGGTGGTGGTCACGCTCGAATCCCTCGGGGCGACCCAGCTTTGGGATCTGAAGAATCCGCGGCTTTACGACGTAGGGGTGCAACTGGAGGGCAGCGACGGCTCGCGCGACGAGTTCCACACACGCGTTGGTTTTCGCGATGCCCGGTTCACGCCCGCCGGGTTCCTGCTGAACGGAGAGCACGTGAAGCTGCGCGGCCTGAACCGCCACCAGACGTTTCCGTACGTTGGCGGCGCCATGCCCGCACGCGTGCAGCGCCGCGATGCCTGGATTTTGCGGCGCGAGCTGCACTGCAACATCGTGCGGACGTCGCACTATCCGCAGTCGCCCGACTTCCTCGACGCCTGCGACGAGCTGGGTCTGCTGGTGCTCGAAGAAATCCCCGGCTGGCAGCACATCGGCGACCATGCCTGGCAGGATCTCGCGGTGCGCAACGTGGGCGAGATGATTCGCCGCGACTGGAATCACCCATCCATCGTGCTGTGGGGCGTGCGTATCAACGAATCGCAGGATGACCACGAGTTCTATACGCGCACGAACGCGCTGGCGCACTCCCTGGACGATACCCGGCAGACCGGAGGCATCCGCTACCTGCGCAACTCCGAGCTGCTGGAAGACGTGTGCACGATGAACGACTTCGGCTTCCCGTTGCAGCCGCCGAACCACCCGCTGTACCTGAACACCGAGTTCAACGGCCACATGTTCTCCACCAAGCGGTTCGACAACGTGAGCCGCGTGGCCGAACACGCGATTCGCCATGCCCGCGTCCACAACCAGCTCGCATCCGACGTCCGCTACGCGGGCGGCATCGGCTGGTGCGCCTTCGACTACAACACGCACTCGAATTTCGGCTCCGGGGATCATATCTGCTACCACGGCGTCAGCGATATTTTCCGCATCCCCAAACCGGCCGCGTATTTCTACAAATCGCAGTGCGATCCCGAGGAAGAGATAGTGCTGGAGGCGGGGTTCTTCTGGTCCTCCGGCGACAAGTCCGAGGCGGGCGGTCCGGGCAAGGTGCCTGTCCTTTCCAACTGCGATCACCTGAAGATCTATTATGACGGCGTGCTGAAGCAGGAGCTTGACCCCGACCGCCAGACGTTCCAGTTTCTGAAACACCCGCCATTTCAGATGGACCTGGGCAGCCTGCCGCTCCATCCATGGGGCGATCTGCGAATCGAGGGCTATCTCAAAGGGCGCCTCGCGAAGAGCCTGACGCTCTCCGGTTCGGGCCGGGACGCCGATCTCAAGGTGCTGCCGGACGACCCGCAGCTCTCCGGCGACGGCCGCGACGCCACCCGCGTGGTGCTGTTGGTGACCGACGAGTACGGCAACATCCGTCCCTTCGCCACCGCCGCGATTTCGTTATCGCTGACGGGTCCGGGCGAGTTGGTTGGCGAGAACCCGTTCGCGCTGGCCGGTGGCGCCGGAGCGGTGTGGGTGAAGGCGCGCGAAGCGCAGGGGACCATTCGGCTGACCGCGAAGCACCCGTATCTGGGCGAGCGGTCCGTCGAGATTCGGGTGGAAGCCGCGCCGCCGGAAATGGCCTGAACCTGGTTGGTTTTCGCGGCGATTTGCGGTTCCACCACTTTGCGCAGAAGGCTGATTGGCGGCCTGGGCCATAAGATGATTCCCAGTACCTGCAGGCGCGCCGTTCGAGCAGTCTCCCGCGCTTTCATGCCAATTTACGATCGGTGGTGGTGGTGCGCATGTTCGAGTTCATCCGAGCGGCCATTGGATTGGTATTCGGCAATGACGAGTTGCCGGCCGAGTCTCTGATGATGTCGATTCCGCTCTACGCCGGGCGACTGGTTGACGCGTGGAATACCGAGTGTTGCCGCGGCGGCAGGCTTGTCGAGCAAAGCGCTTGAAAGTCCCGCCGGCCGGAGTCGCAACGGATGCGAAAAGCGCGCAGGCGGGACCGGAGTCGCACGCAGCGAATCGCCAGGCGGGTCGGGGACCCGCCGCAGGCGTGGCGCCCAATGCCACTTAACTTTTCCATTCACGGACGCTTATACAGAATCCGTGGGGCAGCCTCTCGGGCTGCGGCCGGCCGGCCTGTTCCCGTGAACAGATGCCTGATTCTGCCAGCGAAGAGCGGGTCCCGGGGGACCCACGCAGACCGGGGGTCTACCCTACAACGTGCCGCACTGCGCCACCGGTGAGAAGTTAAGTGGCATTGGGCAATCCTGCCTGCAGCCGCCTTTCAGGTGGCTTCCTTCAGGATCGGTGGTGGGGATGGAGAGACTTGAACTCTCATGGCTGTTAACCGCTGGAACCTAAATCCAGTGCGTCTGCCAGTTCCGCCACATCCCCAATACAACTGATTTTACTATGGTTGTTCCACGTTACGGACAGCGGCGACAGCCGCGTCTCGCCCGGCGCCGCACGTCCCTCACGTCGCGCACAGGAGAGCGGGCGCCACGAAATCGGGCGCCATCACCAGGCGCGGGCTCGGGTCGCCGCAGTCGCAAGGCGACTTGTCGAGGCGCCAGCCCTCGCGGCGCGGTGGGGGTCCGCACACATGCAGGCCCGCGTGCGCGTCGCATTCGCTGGCGATGAGCCGATTTCGCCGGGTGAGGTACTGCTCGAAGGCGGGCACGCCGAACACATCCCAGAACATGTCGCGATCGCGCTCCGTCAGCCCGGCTTCCCCCTCATAGGTGAGCGCGACGACGGCGTTTCGCACACGCGCGGGCGACGTGCTCAAGGCGATCCGGCGAAGTTGCGCGGAGGTGCCCGCTAACACCTCCGGCTCAAACCGCACCAACTCCGGGTCATCGAGCCGGCTGAAGCAACGGACCTGGCGCGTCTCCCAAAAGCCGGGAACCAGCACGGCAACGCGCGGATTCCCCGCGGAGGGATACACAAACGGCGCGGAGTTCGCTCCAAATGCGGCGACCCGCGGCTTCCACACAAAGCCGAACGTCATAGGTTTGGGTCTGTACCCAGGAAGTGCGGCCTCGCCAGAATCGTTCTCACGAAAAGAGACGAACAAGGTTGTCGTGGAGCATCAGCCGCGCATCACTGGCGCCGATGCCGACTTCGTAAAGCAGACGGGACTGAATATCGAAGATCTGCCTGTGCCAGCCGCGGGGGAAGAACGACGAGTCGGTCCCGAACAGCAGTCGCGACGGCCCCACCACCACCAGCGCCCGGCGAAACACCGCGCGCAGATCCACCGGCTCCTGCTCGTAGCGCATCCAGTTGTTAGAGCTGGAGGTATCCAGATACACGTTGGGACACAGATCCGCTACCATCAGCGCTTCGCGGAGATATCCTGCGCCGAAATGCGGGATGACAAACCGGACCTCCGGATAGCGCAGCGCCACCGCATGGAGGTCCACCGGATTCGAGAAGCGCAGGTCGAAATCCGAGGGCAGCCCCAGCGTCCTGCGAACGCTCACCGTCAGCACGCCGCAGTGCACGAAAGCGACTCCGCGGCGCGCCGCGAGCAACTGCACCAGCGACACCGCGCGTTCGTCCTGAATGGAATAGCGGTGCATGGCCGGAAAAAAGCACAGGCCATCGAGGTGACCGGAGTCGAGGGCGCGGGCGACCCGTTCCGGCGTGCCCTGGGCGCACGGGTTCACCATGGCATACGCATGAAGACGATCGGGGAAGCGGCGCGCCGCCGCGATTACCGAATCCTCGTCGCCGGGCACGCTGGCGATCAGCGCCGCGCGGTCCACGCCGCAGCGATCCAGTTCTTCCACCCAGAGCTCGGCCAGCGCCTCCGGCTCGGCCATGGGAAGCTGCCAGCCGAGAACGGATGCCAGCCCTTCGATCAAAATCTCCTTTTGCGCGGCCAGCGCCGCAAAGAACCGGCGGGAAAAGAAATGAATGTGCGCGTCGGCGACCGGCTGCGGTCCCCACGGCGTTTCCATCACTCGGCGTGTCCCTCGGCCTCGCTGGTGGCGAAGTGCGTCAAACCGGCGGAGAGCGCGAGCTGGGTCAAGCCGGCCACGTTGTTCACGCCCAGCTTCTTCATCATGGTCTTGCGATAGCTGCGCACGGTTTGCAGGCCGAGATCGAGCATCACCGCGATCTCCTTGCTGGTCTTGCCTTCGGCCACCAGACGCAATACCTGCAGCTCGCGCGGCGAAAGACCGTCCAGAGCGGAAGCCGCCGGTTTCGATTCCAGATCTCCGCGTTGAATCCGGTGCAGCAGCTTGTCGGAGACCTGCGGGCTCAGATACGAGCCGCCGCGGGCCACCGTGCGCAGGGCATCCACCAGGTCGTTGTCGGAGGCTCGCTTCAACACGAACGCGCGCGCGCCGGAGCGAATCGCGCTCACCACCGAGTGCTCGTCGTCGTACATCGACAGAATGATGATGCGGGTCTCGGGCACGTGGCGGAGGATCTCCTGGGTGGCCTCGATCCCGTTCAGGCCGGGCATCCCGATATCCATCAGGACGATCTCCGGCTTCTTGCGGCGGCAGAGCTGCACCGCCTCCTCGCCGCTCTCGGCCTCGCCGACGATGACGAATTCCTCGTTGTGGCGCAGGATCGCGCGGATCCCGTCGCGCATGATCTTGTGGTCGTCCACCAGCAGAACATTGAACGGCATGGTTCACCTGCCTCGCGCCGGGCAACTTGCTTTGACGATGGTGCCCTTTCCGGCAAGGCTGTGGATAGTCAGCCGGACACCGTCCCGCGACGCGTAATAGTTCATCAACAGCAGCCCCAGTCCCCCCTGCACGGTGTCGATCGTCTCGCTCATGTTGAAGCCGCAACCGTTGTCGCGAATCTCCATCACAAAGCGGTCCCGCGCCTGCCGCACCAGCACCTCGGCATAGCTGCTTTCCGAGTGCTCCACCACGTTGTCGAGAGCGAACTCAGCCAGCTTGTAAAACGTCGCGGCCGCGGTTTCCGGCACGCGCGCGGCGGAATCGATAAACAGGCGCATCGTCCCGCGATAGCTCTCGCGGAAGCGGCCCACCAGACGGTCCAGAGCGAAGGGCAGGCCCGCGCGCTCCACGATGGCCGGGTTCAGCTCGTAGCTCAGGCCGCGCAACTCCGTGATAACCTCTTCGAGCATCTGCTGGATCTCCGCGGTGCGCTCGACAATGCCCGGCGCCTGCTGCTGGAAGTCCATGCGCATGACGTCGAGTTGCAGTCCCACCGCGCTCAGCACCTGTCCCGCCTTGTCGTGCAGTACACGCGAAACCCGCGCCAGTTCCCGCTCGCGCTCATTGATCAACGCCACCAGCTTCCGGGCGAGCAGACTCTGAACTTCCTGCTCAGTCTGCCCGGATTGCCGGCCCTCGATGATACGGCTCATAATGCAAAGGATCGACACCCGCGCGCACGGGAATCGTCGGGTATGTCACCAGTTTACTGCAACGGCCAACAGCGGCGAACCCTGGCACCGCAAAAACGCGGCTTTCGCCGCGTGTCCGTGCGGCAATACTCTGGCCTCACGATAGCTCGATCCGCGGGATCGCGAAGCGTCCCTCGAGTTCGCCGTGGATCTGGCGGGGGGATCGGAACAGCATGGCATGAAGTCCCAAGCGCCGCGCGCCCTCCACGTTGGCCTCCCGGTCGTCCAGAAACAACGCCTCGCCGGCGGCGACTCCCAAACCCCGCAACGAGTGCTCGTAGATGCCCGCCTCGGGCTTGATCATGTGCACGTCGCAGGAATACGTGTGATGGTCGAAGCCGCCGAGCCATGCCGCGTTCGCGGTCAGGTAGCGGCGCAAAATGACCGGCATGTTGGAGAGTACGCCGGTCCGCACCCCGCTGGCGCGCAGCGTGGCGGCCCAGCGAACCATCACCGGATCGGGGCGCGCCCAGCTCTCGTTGTCCAGGCGGATGATTTCGCGCAGTTGTTCCGGGGTGAAGTCAACGCCCGCCGAGCTGGCCAGCGCGCTCCAGTAAGACGCCTCGTCCAGATCGCCCCGGTCGAACGCGAGGCGGAATTGCCAGTACCAACGGTGCATGTCCGCCGTGGCGATGCCGGCCACGCGAGCCATTGCCGCCATGTCGTCCATGGTCTGCGGGAGCGACAGCACGTTGCCGTAGTCGAAGATGACCGCTTTCAGAGGAATCAATGGGCCTCGATCCCGTTCACAGCAACTGCGCGGCTTCCCTGGCGAAATAGGTGAGGATGAAGTCGGCGCCGGCGCGGCGGATGCAGGTCAGCGATTCCAGAATGGCGCGATTCCGGTCCAGCCAGCCGTTCTGGATCGCGGCCACCAGCATGCTGAACTCGCCGCTCACCTGATATGCCCCCAGCGGAAGCTTGAAGCGGTCGCGGGCCATGCGGATGATGTCCAGATACGGCATGGCCGGCTTCACCATGATCATGTCGGCGCCCTCCTCGATATCCAGCTCGATCTCGCGCATGGCTTCGCGGCCGTTGGCGGGGTCCATCTGGTAGCTGCGCCGGTCGCCAAACTGCGGCGCCGATTCCGCGGCCTCACGGAAGGGTCCGTAGAATACCGAGGCGTACTTGGCCGCGTAGGAGAGGATGGGCAACGTGGGAAAGCCGTCCTCGTCCAGCGCCTTGCGGATGGCGGCCACGCGCCCGTCCATCATGTCGCTGGGCGCGATCACGTCGGCGCCGGCGCGCGCATGCGACACCGCCGTCTTTGCCAGCCAGCCCAGCGTGATGTCGTTGTCCACGTCGTTGTTCACTACGTACCCGCAGTGCCCGTGGCTGGTGTACTCGCAGTTGCACACGTCGGTAATCACCAGCAGGCCGGGGACGTTTCCCTTGATTCCGGCAATCGCCCGCTGGACGATCCCACTCTCGGCGTACGCGCCGGAGGCGACCTCGTCCTTCACCTCGGGGATGCCAAACAGGATCACCCCGGCGATGCCCAGCCGCTTTGCTTCCGCGCACTCCTTCACCAGTTCGTCGACGGAGAGCTGGAAGTTGCCGGGCATGGAGCCGATCTCCCGCCGCACGCCCTCGCCGGGGCAGACGAACAGCGGCAGGATGAACTGTTCCGGGGAGAGCTTCGTCTCGCGGACCAGCGAACGAAGCTGGGCGGTGGCGCGGGTGCGCCGCATGCGCTGAATGGGGAACGCCATAAAGTATACTGTTTCAGTCTAATGCAGATCGCTCGCCGCTACCTCGTGCACGGCCGCGTGCAGGGCGTGGGGTACCGCTACTTCGTGCAATATGTAGCGAACAGCCTGGGGATGAAGGGCTGGGTCCGCAACCTCGACGATGGCAGCGTCGAGGTGTATGCCATCGGGTCGCGCGCCGAGCACGATGAACTCTCCGGCCATCTCCGCAAGGGCCCCAGCATGGCGGACGTCCGCGGCATGGAACTCCAGGAGGCCGCGCTGGAGAAGCTGAGCGGTTTCCGAATCGCCCATTAGCTATCGCCGGAGGCTGCGCCCAGGCTTAGAAATCGATGGATGCCAGTACTTCCGAAGGCTTTTTGTCGAAGGCCCGGCAAAGTGCCAGCAGGCTCTCCACGCTGGGCATGTTGGCGCCGCGTTCAATGGAGCTGATCTGCGAAACGCTGAGGCGCGTGGTGGCGGCCAGGTCCTTCAGGGACCAGTCGCGCTCCACCCGCAGCAGCTTAATGCGGTGGCCCAGCCGTTCCCGCAGGCGGTCCGGCATGGTGCGGCCGAGACCGAACTGTTCGGTGGCGTTGCTGAGCGTCTGGCGGAGCTGCGCCAGCGAGAACGGCTTGGACAGATAGTCGAACACGCGCAACTTGAAGGTCGCGCGCATGTCTTCGAGCGACGGATAGCCGGTGATCACGATGACGCAGAGCGCCGGATGCGCGGCCAGCACCTGCTCCAGCACCTTCTCGCCGGGGAACTCGCCCATCTTCATGTCCAGCAGCAGAATGTCGGGCACTCTCTGCTCGAGGTCGGCAAAGAACTCCTCGGGCCGCGCGAAGGCGCGCACGCTGTACTGTCCTTCGTCCCTGAGGGTGTCTTCCAGATACGTGCGGAAGTCCGGATCGTCGTCCAGAACCGCGATGTCCACGAGAGCGGTATTTGTGGGTACGTCAGTCATGTGGCGGCGTCAGTGAAAGACGCGAATGGCAGAGATTATTGCACAAGTGACCATCCCGTTGCACGACTTTTCTCGTACGGTCAGCGATTCCGCATCCGTAACAGTTGGGTGCGGACAAGCGGCGGTAACGAAAGGGATTCCGAGGCGTGGGGCGATCAGGGCAACTTCGGATGGCCATTGGGAGGCCCGGCGGGGTCGCGACG
>JBEKPY010000085.1:0-27123 GCA_049520275.1 Bryobacteraceae bacterium | reverse complement strand
GTAGGAATGAGCGCCCCGATACGAAGGGGATTGAAACAGCCTCAAGCGAAGCTCTAAGGCGATCGAATACAAATGCGTAGGAATGAGCGCCCCGATACGAAGGGGATTGAAACACCAGAGCTCCGACGAGAAACACGAACGCACCAATCACGTAGGAATGAGCGCCCCGATACGAAGGGGATTGAAACGTCCAGCGGCGGATCGGACGGGAGCGTTCCGCGGTCCAAGTAGGAATGAGCGCCCCGATACGAAGGGGATTGAAACGTCGACAGCGTAGGACCCAAGCTCTATATAAACGATGATGGTAGGAATGAGCGCCCCGATACGAAGGGGATTGAAACATGGCGCATTGCCCACCAACCGATCGAGCGCCTGTTGTAGGAATGAGCGCCCCGATACGAAGGGGATTGAAACAATCGAGTAGGTCAGAGCACCGCCGAGCGATGTGCCGGAAGTAGGAATGAGCGCCCCGATACGAAGGGGATTGAAACCCTCGCCTACCCGCAAGATAAGCCATGAGCATCGGCCTGTAGGAATGAGCGCCCCGATACGAAGGGGATTGAAACCGTCCGCCGATCCCAGGCTCGTGGCCAGCGTTGTGTGGAAGGTAGGAATGAGCGCCCCGATACGAAGGGGATTGAAACACAAACCTGCCATCGTCAAGCCGATGGCGGCGAAAAAGTAGGAATGAGCGCCCCGATACGAAGGGGATTGAAACAAGCATAAGCACGCCGAAGGCGCTGATGATGATCTGGCGTAGGAATGAGCGCCCCGATACGAAGGGGATTGAAACTCGGAACTGGCGATAGTATAAGTGCCCCCGGCAGGCATCCGTAGGAATGAGCGCCCCGATACGAAGGGGATTGAAACCTCTGGTGGTATCCACGTGCGCCGCCCGCGCGTAGGAATGAGCGCCCCGATACGAAGGGGATTGAAACGGCGATGGGCCGTCCGAACGTAGGAATGAGCGCCCCGATACGAAGGGGATTGAAACGGCGATGGGCCGTCCGAACGGGCAAGTGAGTCCCCGGTAGGAATGAGCGCCCCGATACGAAGGGGATTGAAACGCTACTCCCAGTCTGGCGGCCACGACTCTTCGGGCCGTGGTAGGAATGAGCGCCCCGATACGAAGGGGATTGAAACGCCTCTTCAGCGAGTATGTTCTGGATGGACTGCCGACCGTAGGAATGAGCGCCCCGATACGAAGGGGATTGAAACCTCGTATTCCTTCTCCAAGTCGGCATCAGAGATGTAGCGTAGGAATGAGCGCCCCGATACGAAGGGGATTGAAACGCGCCCGGCCAACTCCCCGCAAGGTCGTGCAAGCGATTGAGTAGGAATGAGCGCCCCGATACGAAGGGGATTGAAACGGATAACTTCGGGGATTGAAACGTTCCAGACCTCGGACATGTTCAAGCGCTCAACAAGCCGTAGGAATGAGCGCCCCGATACGAAGGGGATTGAAACCCGGAAGGCCACGCCCCCATCGACTTCCGTCCCGCGCGGTGATATACTGCCGGGGACCTATTGAGTTTGGTGGTTCGCCCGAGCATTACGCGTGATATCCGCGCGCTTCGGGCGCCGTGCGGGGAAATCCAACATGCCTTGTCTCGTGATTGCCGACGCCGATGGCATCCAGGATTATGTTTTCTCCAGCCACGAGCTGAAATTCATCCGCGGCGCCAGCAGCATCCAGTGCCTGCTCATGGACAAACTCGAGCACGTGGCGCGCCGCCTGAACCCGGACAACGAGCAGTCCGTGATCCGCGCCAGCGGCGGGACTCTCATCGCCGAATTGCCCGGCCCGCCCGCCGGCGAGAAGTTCAGCATCGAGGCGGCGTGGCTCTTTCGCGAGCGGACCGGCGGCGCCGCCACCGTCACCACCGCTCAGGTGCCCGACCGCGAGCCTTTTCGCGATTGCCTTCAGGATTTGATCGCCAAACTCGCCATCAATAAGCGATTGCGTCGGCTGAGCGACTGCGTGCGCGGCGGCCCCTACTCGCTCTCCTGTCAGGTGTGCGGTCTGTATCCTGCCCGGAAGTGGCAGCCCGCCCGAGAACACGACGCCGGGCCGCGCGCGTTGTGCCTCCCGTGTCATCTTCGCTGGGAGGCCAGCCGGACAGCCCGGAACGAGCTCAACCCGGGCGGGCACCCGAAGAGCTTCGAGGAAATCGCCCAAAAGGCGAAACCCGCCAATTACCTCGCCATCGTCTACATCGACATTGACCGGCTCGGGAAGTTCATGAGCACCAGGAGCGGGTCGAAGGCCGAATACCGGGAGTGGAGCAGGAAGATCACCTGTCGCCTGGAAACGGCCGTTTCCGCCGCACAGTGCGCCATCTGTGCGCCGTCCGAGTTGCTGCTCATGGGCGGCGACGAAGTCATGGTGGCGATTCCCGCGGGCCGCCTCCACGCGTTCCTTCGCGCGTTTCACGGGGTGTATCGGGTCGAGCCGGGCGGAGAGGACCTCCCGCGGTTCTCCGCCGGCGCGGCGATCGCAAACAGCCACTTTCCCATTACCGAATTCCGCCGCATCGCCTACGAGCTGGTTACTTCCGCCAAGGCCATTCGGGACGCCGACTCGGTGGACTACGAGATCGTTACCACCTCGATGGTCGGAACTATCATGGAGGACCGGAAGCGCAAAGACAACCGGCGCCGCACGGCGAAGCCTTACAAGCTGGAAGAGTGGTTTGCCTTTTGTGAGGACGCCCGCAACGTCAGGAAGGGCGTGCCCGCATCGCAGGTCAAATCGCTTTACCGAATTGCCAACGAAGGCCGCCTCCAGGCCGAGCTCGAATATAACTATCTGCTCACGCGGGTCGGGAGGAGGGAAGGCGAGCTCCTCAGGAAGGTGATCGCGCCCGGCGATAACAGCCCCGATACGCGCTTCTGGATACCTGGATGGACGCCCGGCGTTGAGTGCACACGGGCAGCCGATCTGGTGGAGATTCAGGACTTCATCGATGCCGCTTAGGTACACCATCGAGTTCGAGTCGGCTTTCCACCTGGGCAGCGGCCACGGGATTGCCGGCATTCTTGACCGCGCCCTGCTGCGCGGCGCCGACCGCGTCCCGTTCATTCCGGGCTCCGCCATCAAGGGGAAGTTCCGCGAAGCCGCGTTGCGAATCCTCTGCGCGACGCAGAAGAACCCCTGTCTGGCGCCGGGCGCCGAGATTTGCAAGGACGACGCCGGATGTACGATGTGCCGACTGTTTGGTTCGGCGATGAGGCGCGGCAAGGCGGTTTTCCACGACGCCCGCCCGGCGGGACCGGAAGGCGAAGCGCTCGCGGCGAACCTGAAGTTTCCCCACCAGGGGTGGCTGCCCGGCGGAACCGAGGTGCGCACAACCACCGCCATCGATCGCAAACGCCGGGTGGTGTTTCCGCAGCATCTGTTCTCTACCGAAACCGTCTCGCCCATCATCCGCTTTGAAGCGGTCATCTCCGGGCCGCTGGATGACCAGGAGGTCGAGCTGCTGGATAATAGCGCTGGGTTGTTGACCTTTTTCGGTGGTTCGTCTTCCCGCGGTCTGGGGTTCTGCCGCGTTTACAGGAGCGCGCAATGAACCCGGCGAACGCAGAAGCGACGGTGCGTTATGCGCTGACGGCCACCCTGGAATCGGCCAGCTCCCTCTCGGTTGGCCGCGCTACCGGCAACGTCCTCGATACCAGACACTGCATTCCCGGAACGGCTCTCCGCGGCGCGCTGGCCGCGTGCATTCTCGACCACGGCGGCTCAGATGGGGATCCCATGTTCAGGCGCCTGTTCGCCGATGGCGCGTGCCGCTGCAGCGACATGCGCAAGGAAGGCGCATATCCGTGGCCTCATTCCGCGCTGGAGTGCAAAGAGCACGGGGAGGATCGCGGCCACCCCCGCTGGGACACTCTGCTCGCCGCCGGCGCCGGGAAACCGCCATCACCCGAGTTCGAGTGCCACTGCGGCGCCAAGCTCAGGCCGCCCTCCGGGTACGGCCGGTATTGTATCCGCGGCGACGAACGGAATCCGCTGCACCACGCCGAGAAGATCGATGAAATGAGGATGGCCCACGTTCAAATTGACATCCGCCGGGGAAAAGCCATGAACGGACAGCTCTATTCCGCGGCGGTCCTGACGCGCGGCCAGAAATTCATGGGCTTCGCGGAAGTTCCTGTGTCGGCGAGCGACTATTTCGAAAAGACGGCTCTGGGTCCCGGCGTCATGTGGCTGGGGCGCGGGAGGACCCGCGGGCAGGGTGAGGTCAGCCTTTCCGTCGAGAAAGCGGATCCGCCGGATGAAAACGAGTTCGCCGGCCAGGTGGCGAAGCTGAACCGGAAGGCCGGCGAGTACGCTGTGCTGCGCAACCAACTGGTGTTCTCCTGTACGCTGCTCTCGCCTGCGTTCATTCTCGACAGGTGGCTGCTTCCCAAAGCCGAACCGGAGGCTTCCGACTTTGCCGATGTCCAAGGGTATAGCCGTCTGGCGGCCTTTGGGCGGCAAACAGGCGTTACCGGCTGGCATTCGGCGAGCGCGCTGCCGAAGGCGGAAATGATCGCGTGGGAGGAGGGGTCCTGCTTTCTGTTCGGCCGCCCCATTGAGGAGGCGGAGCGAGAAGCCGAAACGCAACGGCTTGCCGCGGAACTAAGGCGCGCCCAGGAGGCTGGCGCCGGCGAGCGCGTCGAAGAAGGATTCGGCGAGGTGGCGTTCTGCCACCCGATTCACGAGGAACTGGCATGGCAGACACCGTAGAGACCGCCAGGCGCAGAGCCGACGCCATGCGCACCATGCGTTGGTGGGACGCCGAGAACCGTTTCGAGCTCGCGCGGATGTGGTGGGCCGAGAACCGGAGCCGCGCGGCGCGCATTCCGGTGAGCCAGTGGGAAAACCTGGCCAGGCACGGTGAGCGGGCGCTGGATTCCGAGGAACTGCGGCGCGATCTAAAGGCATTCCTTCGCGGGGATCCCGCGTCCGCACACCGGGGAGCGGTCCGGCGGGATTGGGCAAAGACCGGGTGGGCGCAGCCGGGCATTGCGGACAGTCTGCTGGAAGCGGTCGAGACGGCCGCCGTGGCCGACGCTGCGAGTGTGCATGGCGATGTGCAGAGCGAATACAAGCGGTGCCTGTTGTCACTGGGCAAGGAATCGAAAACCGCGCATGAGCTGGAGCGGTGGCGTGAACTTTGCCAGATGCGGGATTTCCTGCGCGCATTGTTGTTGCAGGCGCGAGCCTTGCGGAAAAACTTTGGCCCCGCGCGGAAGGAGGACCGATGAGCGCGACGACTTTTCTTTCCCTGAACAACCGCTACCTTCTGGAGTGCTCTCTCCACGCCGAGGGATCGCTGCATGTGGGAACGGGACTGATCAGCGACACCACCGACGCGCCTTTCGTGCGCTCACAGGGCCGTCCTTTCCTGCCCGGTTCGTCGCTGCGCGGAGCCATCCGTTCGCACGTGGAGCGCATCGTCCACGCGCTCAAGGCGGGACACGCCCATATTCTCTTCGAGCAGTGCGACAAGGAGATCTGTTACGCCGGTAATCAGCCCATGCTGGACAAATACCAGACCGCCGTGGGCAGGGAATACGAGCAGCTCCCGGCCCCGGAACTCTGTGCGGTATGCCGGTTGTTCGGCTCGCCGCTGATGGCCGCGCGGCTGAAGATCGGCGATGCTGTGCTGAGCGCTAGCGATCATCGCGAACCGGTGAAGCGCGACGGCGTGGGCATTGATCGCGACACGGGCACGGCGAAGGAACACATCAAGTACGACTTCGAGGTGTTGGAGCGCGGTGCAAACTTCACCTGCTCGTGGCAACTGGAAAACGCCGATGATTCCGACTTTGCGCTTCTGCGGATGGTACTGGGCGAGCTGAAGCTGGGCCTGGAGGTCGGCGGCAAGAAGTCCCGCGGCCTGGGGCGCGTGGTGCTGGCCGGCTACAAGGTGTCGTTCTTCGACCCGGCGTGGGGCCACGATTTGCAGGCGTACCTGAAATCGGGCCTGAAGTCAGGCGACGTGAAGGCGTTCGAGGAACGTCTGGAAAGAGCGTTCGACGAGTGGATAAGGCCGGAGAACAATGAGCAGCGGAACTCTGACTGAGCCCAACTACGAGGCGATCGTTCGCGAGCTGCGACACGGTCGTGTCGTGCCGGTGATTGGCTCCGGGGCCTCCGGCGGCGTGGAGAACTGTCCGCTGAACACGAGAGGGCTCCGCGAGCTTCTCCTGGCTGAAATGGGGTTCGCCAACTCGAAGCTGACCGATCTCGCCGATATTGCATCCCTTGCGGAGGGACCAGACTCTCAGATCAACTTGCGGCCCAGGCTGAACGATCTGTTTCAGGGAGATTTTGACATTCCGGAAACGCACAAATGGCTTGCCTCTCTGGACCATCCGGTCACTGTGATTTCGACGAACTATGACCGGCTCCTTGAGAAAGCGTTTGACCAGGCGGGCAGGAGATACCATCTGGTCGCCTACTGCGGCGACTTGGCCGAGAACGGCAACTCCGTGCTTTGGAAGAGACCCGACGAGGATACTGCCAAGCTGGTGCCGGCACGAACCTTCAAGTGGGCGCCCGAGAGTGAATGGCTTATCTTCAAGATACATGGGACAGCGATGCCCCACGGCGAGCGTGGCACGTTCGTCATTACGCACGAAGACTACACTGACGTGATCCTGCGGCTGGGGGCGGCGACCGTGGTTCCGAAGGCCATCATCGGTCATCTCAGGAGTCGATCATTGCTCTTTCTGGGGCATGGGCTCAATGATATTGACCTTGAGGTCCTTCGACGATCGCTGACGCACCAGCATATGTGTAACTGGGCGGTGTATCTTCCGTCGAAGACGCCGTGCAAGACGGATCGTGAACTCACGAGGAGGATCTGGCTTTCCCGCGGAGTTCATCTCCACTGGATGAAGCTCGAAGTATTCCTTGAACGACTTCGGAGGGCGTATGCAGAACTCTGAGATGCCGCGCTGCCCGTTTGTCGGGCCCCGACCGTTCAAGGCCGCAGATAGCCACTTCTTCGTTGGCCGTGAGAGTGACTTGGTCGAGGTGGAGCAGGAACTACTCTCGACTCGGCTCACCATACTGCACGGCCGGAGCGGCGTCGGGAAGAGTTCTCTGCTCCAGGCAAAGGTCGAGCCAACTCTTAACGAAGATCCGCACACGGTTTGTGTTTACTGGGGCCGTTGGAAGACGCAGGACGCGTTGGGCGACTTGCGGAAGGAGTTGGCGCAGCGTCTACGAAGCCGGGACTGCGAGGTGTCCGACGTAGCGCCACTGGACGAGCAGATGGACATGGCGACTCGCGCGGCCGTCCCAGTGTCTGTCTTTCTGTTGCTGGACCAGTTTGAGGAGTACCTGGCCAATCCAAACGACCAGTTTGATGCAGAAATTGCGCGCTCCGTGAACCGGCGAAATCTCCGGGCAGGGATTCTGATCGGTATTCGCGACGACTGCCTCAGCGACCTGGATCATCTCGACTCACGGATTCCGGGACTGCGCGCCAACCAGACTGGTTTGCCCCCACTCGACGATGCCGCGGTAGCCAGGGCGATTCGCGAACCTCTCTTGATGGTCGGCGCTTCATGCGATGAGGCACTGCCCGACAGAATCATCCGGGAGGTCCGGGGTGCGAGATGGCGGGAGGCACGTTTCCCCACAGTTGAACTCGCGTACATACAACTCGTGATGAAGGAGTTCTATGACTCGGTGGCCGCCTTCGTGGACGGCCCCATCCGTCTGACGCTTGCTGCCCTCGACTCGCGTCTCCGAGGAGTGGAAGGCATCATCTCACAGTACTTTCAGGAACGCATCGACAAGCTTCCGGACAACGGAGGCAACATCTGTCTGAAGATCTTCCAGCACCTTACGACGCCGGCGCGACACCGCGTCGCGCTTTCAACGGACGCGCTCCACGACTATGCCGACAGCTCTCCTGAACAGCTGCAGAACGTGATTGAGACGCTGCGGCAAGAACGAATCATTCATCCGATTGGTCAGGGTCAATACGAGATCCCGAGCGACAGCATGGCGAGTGTGATCCGCGACTGGCTTGATGAAAGACTGGCTGACGAAGCAGCCGAGGCCCAGAAGCGGGAGGCTATACAGAAAGCGATCGACGACCAATCCAAAGAACTGCAGAATCGTGTGCTGTCCGCAGAAAGGCGAGCTCAGGACGCGGAGATCAAGGCTGGCATCAGCAACGCACGGCGTCTTTGCTTGCAGGCTGAGGTTCTTGCGCCGGGCAACTCCCAGCTCGCCCTACTGCTTGCCATGCATGCAGCGAACATGAGCTGGGGCGAGTTTCTACGGCTGCGTGACAGCGCCTGGAAGAAATCCGTCAGTGATACGGTGGCGCAAGCTGAGAGGTCCCTTCGCGCCGCCGTTGAGCGAGCCTTGCTCGATCGTGGTGCTGCGGGTACGGATGGCGCGCTCTGGCGTCTGCCCGATGTGACCGCCGAGGAACTCCCCGCACTTTTCGCACTTGCGAGGACTTGTCTCACGCGCGACCTCACACCTGAGGAGGCCGACCTCTACTTGGATGCGGCTCCGGGCGCGCCGGTCCCGCTGCTTCCCCCGGCTCTGGATCTCGGCGGCGGCTCGGTGACCTCGCCCGCGCCGCCGCCGCAAACCGTTTTGGAGAGCGACTTGAGTTTCGGGATTCCCGAGGAGTCCGACAATGCTGAAACAAGCACTGAATGAACTGGAAGTCCAGCTTCGCCTTGACGCGATTTCGCCGCTGTTAATCAAGGACGGCCGCTACGGGCAGGATCAGCGCGAGGAATGGAGCCGCGACCGTGAGAGGCGCAAGATCATGCCCATGGCCGTGCCCATCTCCCGCAACAGCGAGCATGAGCTGAGACAGGCGGTCATCGATCCCGATCCCGTCGGTGCGGTCTCGAAACTGGACTTCTTTCTCCCCGGCACCTCACTGCGAGGCGCCTGGCGATCGCACCTGGAGAGAACCCTGCGGGGCCTCGATCCCGCCGACCAGCCGCGTGTTTGCGATCCGCTGGCGATAGGGCAACGTGAGCCCGGCCAGAGTGAGGAAGAGGAGGTCATCGTCAGCGAACGTGACGCGTCCTGTTCGAACGTGCTCGGAATCCAGGCAAAACGGCACAGCGAGGATCAACAAAAAAAACCAGAGTCCGAGCGTGCCGAATATCATCCCTATGCGCGCTCGTGCCCGGTCTGCCGGCTCTTCGGTAGCACGGTGCAGGCCAGCCGCATCAGTGTCAGCGACGGTGAAAGGGAGCTGGGAATGGGCCGCATTCTCGTGCGCGAACACGTGCGCATCAACCGGCGAACGGGGCAGGTGACCGGCGCACCGCTCAAGTTCTTTGCTCTCCAGGATTTTGCGTTCAACGTGACGGTCCGCTTGTGCAACTTCGAGTTGTGGCAGGTGGCGCTCACGGGGCTCCTGCTGGAACAGGCTCGCGCCGCGCTGATCCCGGTTGGCTCCGGTAAGAGTAAGGGTTATGGCCAACTCAGGGCGCGCATCATGTGCGTGAAGCTCGTTTCGTTCGGCCTGCAGCGGCCCGATGAGCGTCTGCGGGGTATCGCCGAACATCCGCTGGCGGCGACGGATTCAACGGGCGTCTACCGCTTCCAGACCCTCGACCGTGAAGTCGCGCTGCCGGCCGGCCGCTGGGACACGCCCTCACTCCCGTGGCGGCACGAGCGCTCTGTCGCACCGGAGCATTTCGACCAGCTCTGGAAGCCCATTCTTCCGTTGCAATGGGACTTCCCGGCGCTAGCGAGCCGGGTGGAATACGCCTTATGAAGCCGCGCATCTCGTGTCTGGAGAGGCTGTGCGGCCTGCCCTCCACCATTCCCTGGTCCGCGTTCGAGGCAGCCATCGTTCACGCTCCTCACAACACCAGCTTCCTCGCCTTGAACGCCGATTCCGACATCGCCGCGGTATCGGCATACCCATCGGGAACCGCGTTCGGCGCACTGGCCGAGGTGCGCTGGCGAAAGCGCAGACAGGGCTGGCATTGGGTGCTGATCAGCGACGAAGGGCTGGATCTGGGAGCCGGTTCGGAGCCCCGCGATCTCAGCGCCGCCAGCGACGCGGAGTCCGTGATCCTGTGGGGAGAGAAAACCGCGCCGACGGCTCCGCAAGAACCGTACTTCTACGAGGGCCGCATCCCCCACAAGCTTTGCTATCCGGCCTGTGCGCCACCCGTTCGTGCTGGGGGCCGACTGGCGCTAAGAATGCGCGGGTATTGGTTCGAGGACGGCGGGCGCAGCCACCACATTTATCGCTATGCGGGTTTCGCGTCCCTCGATCCGCCCGCTGCCGAGGAAACCACATGACGCCCGTAGTTCCGTTCTCGACGCGGACTCTGAGCCGCCGCCCCTGCACCGGCGACGTTGAGCCGGGCCACGACCGCAGACCTCGCGATTCGTCCGGCTACTTCAGTTGCGCGCTGACAACACTGACGCCGCTGTGCATTCAATCTGCATTCAGTCGCATGAACGACCAGTCTCCCGCGGTGCTTCCGGGGAGTTCCCTGCGCGGCATGGTGCGCAATGTCTGCGAGGTGCTCGGAGCCGGCTGCGCGTGTTACTACGAGGGAGGACGGACTCCGCAGGACCTTGCGAAATGCGACGAGTCGAATGCCTGCCTTGTCTGTCGTATCTTCGGGTTCGTGGAAGGGAGTTTCGCGTGGGCCGGAAAGGTGCGGTTCCAGGACACCGCCCCCCAACGCGTTAGGTGGACAAGGTTGAGCGTGCCCGTTCAACGGCCGCCACAGGAGGATGGGCCGGGCTGGATTCTGTTCCGCCATGAAGAGCCGAGCCTTGGGCCCGGACCCACGCGCTGCGTCGAAAGGAACCAGCAATTCCGGTTTCTGGTAGATTACACAAATCTCGACCCCGAGGAACTGGCGGTTTTTCGATTTGCTCTCACACTAACGCATGAGCTCCGGGGAATCGACCTCTGCCATAAGCTCGGCTACGCCAAAGCACTCGGCCTAGGCTCGTGCAAGATCGCCATTGCTCAGGGCAAGACTCCCTTGGCGCCGATTGGCCCGGAGATCGACCCCTGCCTGGGGGACCCGGCTTTTGAGGTTCTGCGAAAAGTGAGGAGTTACCGATGAACGTCCTTTTCGTCACGGTCGGCACCACCGCGATCTACAACCCGGAAATCGGAGCCGTGGATGGCCGGGACAACGGAGCGCTGAGAGCGGACGTGGAAAGGTACAGGCAGAGCGCGAAAAAGCGCTGGATGAGCAATCGTGCTCTGAAGGATCGCCTGGTCGAGGAGCATCGCCGGTACTGGGCCGTGCCGGACAAGCTGCCATACGTAACGAATCCTGACAACTTCTATCAGAGCGCCGGGGAACTGACCAGTACCTTTGCGCTCATCTGCACCCCGCCGCGAGACCAGCATCCGGATATCGGCAGAATCGTCCTGCTCCCGACAGCCACCGATGAAGGGCGCATGGCAGGGCAGATTCTGCACGAGGTGATGCGATCCCCGGAGTTCGACGTGAAGGTCCCCAAACGCGAGATTCTGATGGAGGAGGTTGCCGGCCTCGAAACGGAGTTCACCGCAATGCACAAGCAACTGCTTGGAGCCGTGGACAGGCACGCCGTTTCGACGGATGTTATTTGGTTCAACGTAACCGGAGGGTATAAGGGAACCGCACTGATTGCGGGGATCCACGCCTCGGAGCGAAAGTTCGTGCTGTTCTATCAGCATGAACAAAAGGAAATCGGAATCCTGCTGAGCGGAATCGAGAGCATTCCATGGAAACGTCACGCGCTGACAGCCAAATGACCCCCAGCGAGTGGAGAATACGACTGGGAAAGGTCAGAGCCGCCATGGCCGAGCGGAGAGACCCGAAGAGCGTCCGCGACTGGATACTATGGGCGGCCTTCGAAACGGACAGCCTGATTGCTCAGTACTATCGTGCGTTCGGAGAAGACCTCGATTCTGACATGGCTGCCGCCTCCTATGCGTTTGTCGAGGACGGCGACCTGGAGAAGGATGAAGGCAGCTACTATCTGCGCCGGCTTTGGCGAGTCTTGCTGCGGAAGTACGCCTTCCGGGACGCTTGGGTGCTGGACAAGACCTTGTGTCCCTTGGAGAACGGGCTCTGGCGCTGTTGGCGGCGCAAGGACCTGCTCCTCTGGCGGCTCGCCATGGGGCTCTTCGCCGGCCACGTGATTCTCTGGTCGAGCAGTGGACTCCTGGCCTTTCTCGATCTTGTTCAGTGGAGGCTGCACTGGGTGGTCGCCGTCGGCGCCTTCTCGTTATTCGTGGTCTTCGCGCTCGCGGTAGTGGACGTGCAGCATCGGGTGGGCCGCCGGGGCTGGCCAGTTATCTTCGGCCGTGCTGCGCTGATTATGGGGATCGGCGTCTTCTACGCCACGGTTTTCGGCATCGCCATTTATGTTCTTGCAAGCCGGCTGGCGCAGTGCTACGGACCACATCTCCTCAAGTCGCTGCTGGTCGCGTCGATGGCTCTCGTCCTTGGTTTCGTGTTTCACCTGTTCTGGCAGGAAGGTTCGCTGGGAGATCCGCTGTGAGTTGTCGGAATTGAAGTTTGTTACGCCGGTTCTTGTCGGCTTCCTGTTGTTGCTGTGTCTCGTCAGCCGCCGTCGAATCGTTGTGTCAAAGCAAGTGGCGAGCGTGCGCGAATTCTCGGCCGCCGGCACACTCCTGTATGAGGCTTTGCACGATGTTTTTCGGAACCCCGAGGCGCCTGCCGGGGCTACTCCCGGAAGCAACCAAAGCCGCACAACAACCTCAGCAGTTTCGCCCTCGCGTCGCATAGCGACGGCGAGGGCACGAACGGAGACGATATCCGGTGTTATCGGTAGTTATTTCCGTTGGGTTTCCCTCGCCAGGAGTCGCGCGAATTCGTCTGTTTCGGGTTGACCGGAGCGATAAACGACGGTCCACCGTCGCGACGGGCGCCCCGTCCGACCTGAATACGTGGTTGCTCAGGCACTCCCAGACTCAAATCGGGCTGATCTCATACGGGTTCTGGTAGTAAAAGGTGACCTGTTCCGGCTGAGGCATGTTCCACCGAATCAGGGCCTGAGTCATCGCATCGACCTGATCGTCATGCGCGCCGTTGGGGAAGGCAGCGCATTCCTCGATGAAGTCGTCCACCCACGGCGCGTGCTGGGGATGAGGCAAGTAGACGTTGCCGGCTTCAATCAGCGGGCTGACGGCGGCGGCGCGGGCCACCTTGCCTCCCTGCGGAGTCACTGGCAGCAGGCCCGGGAGCTCATGCTGGAGCATCTGGATGACGGCTGATCCATTGGCCTTGTCCTCGATCAGCTTCGCGAGACTGCCGGGATGTCGCTGAGATAGCTCGCGAACGGCTTTCACCGTAGTCGGGCAATCCATGCGGGCCCGGATCTGATCACCGAGCAGGTAGGCCGAGCCCACCCGGCCCCAGAGCTGGCCGACGACGTAGTCCGAGGTCTCCAGATCCTTGAACGCACAATCCCAGGACTGGATCTGCTCGTCAACCCGAGGAGGCACGTCGACCGGGGCGATGGATACCTGCGTGCCGTCGGCAAGGCGGACGACCACGGGCGGGAGACTGGCGCCGCGCGGCTGCCAGTATCGCCACCAGTGGCGCTTGAGCAGTCCACCCTCCGCCGGAGCTGGCCGTTGCTGGAGCTGGCCGGCCGTGGCGTAGCTGCCCAGACTTCGCTTGAGACTCTCAATCTCGGCCGTGCCGAACCGCTCCGGCCAGAGAAGCTCGCCATGCTCCTGTCGTGGGTCAACGAAGCCGATCGATGTAGCCCGGCGAGGGTTTTCGTACTCGGCGGGCAGGCACAGGTGCTCCCAACCGCCCTGCTCCAGCAGATGCCCGCTCAAGTCGCGCTGATGGCATCGCTGCATGACGACAACCCGGGCGGCGGTCTTCGGGTCATTGACGCGCGTGGACATTACGACGTCAAACCAGTCTAGGGTGCCCTTGCGGACCGAGTCCGACTCCGCTTCCTGGACGTTGTGCGGATCATCGCAGACGATTCGGTCGCCGCCCTCTCCGGTGGCGGCACCACCCACTGAGGTCGCCAGTCGGTACCCGGAGCGATTATTGTCGAAGCGGCCCTTGGTGTTCTGATCGCTCGTTAGCGCGAAGCGGTCCTTCCAGCGGGTCTGATACCACGGCGACTCGATCAGCCGCCGGCATCGAATCGAATCGCGTATGCTGAGTTGTGCGCCGTAGCTGCTGTACAGCCATCGCCGCGAGGGGCACCGGATCCATTCCCAGGCGGGCCAGAGAACGGACACCAGCAGGCTCTTCATGTGGCGTGGCGGCACGTTGATGAGCAGATTCCGGATCTGCCCGAGAGTCACAGCCTCGAGGTGCTCGATGATGGCGTCGATATGCCAGCCCGGGACGAAGGGCGTGGAGGGTTCCACAACGGCCCACGCCTGCAGCACGAAGTCGCGGAGGCGTCGGGATGCCAGTTCGCGATCAATCTCGTCCCGGAGGCAGGGCTTTGTCAGCAATGTCGCGAAGGTGCCGGAGTTCTTCATCGGTCAGTTGAGACAGGTTCGGTCTGGCTGCGATCTGGATCGGCCCTCCTGCCAGCCCGCTGTGTTCGTTGTTGACGACGTCGCGATAGCCCAGCAGGTTCTTGGCCAGGAAGATCGCGGCCGCGATGTTGCCGTTGGCTGCCAGGCGAAACAGACTCCGGCGAACCGAAATCCGGCCTTTGGCTTTCGCGTTGTCCATGATTTCGCGGAACCGCTCCACCTTGCGCCGGCGCTCGATTGTTCGGGTGCTGACGCCGAAGAAGGCCGCGACCTCCTCATCGGTGCACTGCATCGAGCAGAGCTTTTCGAGTTCCGCCAGATCGATGTTCGCTTCAGGCCGCGCCATGCGTCATCGCTCCCTTGCGAACGCCAGTCATACCGCGACTCCCAGCCGGTCGGCCTGGATCTGCGCAAGGGTCCGGCCGTCGCCGTCCAACGTTGCGTGCCGATTGGTGAAACCCTGCCATCTCCGGCAGATGACGTCCACGTACTTCGCATCGAGCTCGATTCCGTAGCAAACGCGCTCCGTCATTTCGGCGGCGATAAGAGTCGTCCCGCTGCCGAGGAACGGATCGTACACCACCTCACCGCGCTTCGTGTGGTTCAGGATCGGCCGGCGCATCAGCTCGATGGGCTTCTGCGTGGGGTGATCGCATTTCTCCTCCTTCGATCCGCCCATGATGAACTTCGGCGAAGGACACGACCAGATCGTCGAGTTATCGCCGGGCCTGCCAAACCATGGTGCGTTCTTCTTTCGGACGTACCAGCAGGGTTCATGCTGAAACCAGTAGTGCGTACGCGTTAGCACGGTTCGCGTTTTGTCCCAGATGATCTGCTGGTGGTGCAGGAAGCCGATCCGCAGCAGCCCGGCAAGGACCTCCGACGTGAACTTCGACGCGTGCCAGACGTACGCCACCTGAAGATCCGGCACCAGAGCGAAAGCTTCCGACCAGTCGGCACGCGTGTCGGACGAAATCGAGGTGTTGGTGTGGCCCTCCGTCCTGTGCTTCATGTAGCTGGCCTCGGCCGGACCACAGCCGTTCAATCCCGCACGATCCCGCCATTCAGAGTCCAGTTCGATTCCGTAGGGCGGGTCGGTCACCATCAGGTGCGGCTTCGCCGTGCCCGGCAGCCGCGCCACAACATCGGCCTCGGTGCAGTCTCCACAAATGAGCCGATGCTTTCCCATCACCCACACGTCGCCGAGCCTCGAGGTGGGATGCTCGGGAATCGGTGGCGCGAGGTTGGCGCGGTCGTCTGCGTCCGGGCCGGAAAGCAGCTCGTCGATCTCGCGCCCGTCGAAACCGGTCAGTTCCAGATCGAAATCGAGGTCCCGCAACTCCGCAAGCTCGGGTCCCAGGAGATCCAGATCCCACTGCGTGTCCTCATGGCTGCGATTGTCCATGAGCCGGTAAGCTTTGACTTGCGCCGGCGTCAGATTGTCGGCGACGTGGACAGGAACCTCGCGGAGGCCCAGCTTTTTCGCCGCCAGCAGCCGCGTGTGGCCGCAGATGATGAAACCGTCTTTGTCCACCACGATGGGGACGCGCCAGCCAAATTCCCTGATCGATGCGGCCACTTTATCGACCGCGCGCTCGGGGATCTTGCGGCTGTTGCGGGCGTAAGGAATCGGCCTGGTAATCGGCCACGAGCACACCTTCAGATCGTTCATCCATGCACCTGCTGCAACTGGAATCAGGGATCTTTCGGAGGGTGCGCTTTGCGCTGGCCTGTCGAACCGTGCCCTGCTCTATTTATACGCCGGAATGGAATCCGATGTCTATCGTCGTCAAACGTTTTCGAGCTTCCGCGTTCAAGGAAGCGCATGGACCGTCGCGACCTCGCCGTGTGAAACGCTACGATACGAAGGCGATGAGAACCCTGCTCAACCTGACGGCCGAAACGGCTGCGCGCTATCTGGAAAACCTAGAGGATCGCAGCGTGGCGCCTTCTCCGGGGGCGCTGGCGGGACTAGCCGAGTTGAACGAGCCCATGCCCGAACTGCCGATGGAAGCGGAACGAGTGCTGCAAACTCTGGATCGCATCGGGTCGCCGGCAACCACCGGCATGGCGGGCCGGCGGTACTTCGGATTCGTGATCGGGGGCTCGCTCCCGGCAGCGCTGGCCGCCAACTGGCTCGCCGGCGCCTGGGATCAGTGCCCGGGATTGTTCGTGGCATCGCCGATTGGCACCGTGCTCGAAGAGGTTTGCCTGGGCTGGTTGCTGGATGTGCTGGGACTTCCGGCCGGTTCCGGTGGAGCATTCGTGACGGGCGCCACAGCAGCCAACTTCACGGCAATGGCAGCGGCGCGCCATGCGGTGCTGGAACGCGCCGGATGGGATGTCGAAGCCGACGGGCTGTTTGGCGCGCCGCCAATCACCGTGGTGGTGGGGGACGAGGCGCATCCCTCATTGATCAAGGCTCTTGGCATGCTCGGACTCGGGCGTACGCGTGTGGTGCGGGTTCCAGTTGATGGGCAGGGCCGCATGGTTGCGGCTGCGCTGCCGTCCCTGAGCGGACCGGCGATTGTCTGCGTCCAGGCAGGCAACGTAAACACAGGCGCGTTCGATCCGGCGGCGGAGATCTGCGCGCGGGCCCACTCCTCGGGAGCGTGGGTACACGTCGATGGCGCGTTCGGGCTGTGGGCGGCAGCGAGCCCGCGCTACGCGCATCTGGCAACGGGCGTTGCGGACGCGGATTCCTGGGCCACCGACGCGCACAAGTGGCTGAATGTGCCCTACGACAGCGGTCTGGCGTTCGTCAGAGATGCGGCGGCGCTGAAGAGTGCGATGGCGGTGACGGCCGCCTATCTACCGCAGGGCGAACATCGCGAGCCTTCCCAGTACACCCCGGAGCTTTCCCGGCGGGCGCGAGGCGTGGAGATCTGGGCGGCCCTGAAGTCGCTGGGCCGCGCCGGCCTAGCCGAACTGATCGAGCGGAATTGTCGTCTTGCCCGCCGTTTCGCGGAAGCGCTGCGACAAGGCGGCTGCGAGATTCTGAACGAAGTGGCGCTCAATCAGGTCCTCGTTTCCTTCGGCGACGCTCGGCGCACCCGCCTGATAATCGAACGCGTGCAGCGCGACGGAACCTGCTGGTGCGGCCCCACGGACTGGCAGGGTCGCACGGCGATGCGAATCAGCGTATCGTCATGGGCCACCCGGGATGAGGATGTGGAGCGCAGCGTGACGGCGATTCTGCGGGCAGCAGCCGTGTGAGCGTAGCGAGACAGCCGGATCCTCGTTTGCCGACTGCTGACGGAGCCACTGAGGGTCGAATTGCCTTGAAGTCCGTCGGTGTCACGGCCCAACATGTCATCGATGAAAGGCTACCGGACCGGAGCCTAGTTCTCATTGCTACCTAATTCGGAGAGCGTCGTTTCACAGATTCATCCGCGAAACTTCTTACAAGCCGACTTCCCGTTCGTCATCCGGATCCGTGCGCACTCTAGGGAGTGAAGACTGAACAACGACCCACACTCGGACCGTAGATTTATCGGCGAGAGATTTCTTGCAATCCTAACGAGGTATGGACACTCTCGACTTCACGCCGCCCAATGATAGCGGCGAGTTCTTCGCCGGAACACCTGCTGATGGATGCGAGCGTTTTTACCACGGGACATCGCAGTACTTTCTGGATCGGATCACGGAACATGGCTTCGTCGTGCAGTATCGACCCGTCAATGACCAGGAAGTTGCAGTGCTTGAGAGGTACGCGCACCGAATGCAAAACGTTGGGCCTACCATCGTGTGGAGCCTCGGCGTTGCTAAACGTTTGAGTCTGACTCGAAAGAGCATGCTGGCGCTCTCCTACGCATCCAGCGGTCTCAGAGGGGGCATCTACAAGTCGCTCCTCGATGACTTGACCATTCTGCTCGCTCCCGACGCAGAGCAGATACCCGAGCAAGACGTGGCTATCCTCGCCCCCTTGAAGACGAGGTTGCAAGCGCTACAAACGGAACCGGGACTCGTATGCGCGATCGACCTTAAACCAGCTGAGATAGCAAAGCTAGAGCCGCTGGGGCAAGATCCCGCGTATGCGCAGTTCGATATCGCGCCCGAGCGCATCATTGCAGTCATGAAGGTGCCTAACGGCCGGTGATGAATCAGCGTGCCTTAGAAGGTGTACTCTTCGTCCGGGTTGGGGCCGAACCGCTGGAAGTAGTCCCGCGTCGCGACCTGAAGCCATCCTTTGAACCATTCGTCTCTGACGCCGGGACCGAAGCGCGCGAGTCCGACCGGGTTCGCGATGTCGATCGGTATCTTCGCTCGTCGTCCTTTGCGTCGGAGCCGCCACATGCTGCGCGACCACTGCTTCACCTGTTCGCCTTCCGCGAAGCTCAAGGGATACTGCCGTGCCTCGCACATGGCCTTGCTGTCGCGCGTCACCGCCGCCGTCGTCGCGATCAGGCCGCTCTCGGCCTTGTGGAATTGGATATCCGCCCAGAACGCCTTCACGGTCTCGATCCCGATGTTGTCCTTGGTGCGCTTGCACTGGATGAGCATGATCGGCGGTCCAACCTTTGACTCCTTGTCAGTCCAGACGCGGACGTCGATTCCGCCGTCCTTCGTGCCCGGCCCGAGATCCACCTCGTACCCGAGCCGTCGGAAGAACTCGGTGGTGAGACGCTCGAAGTTGCGCCAGTGCATCTGCTTCATGTCCTCGCAGTTCTTCGCGAGGTAGTCGATGTACCGCTGGTCGAGGTACACGGTCGGGTCGTCCGGTACGTGCTCGCCTTCGAACAACCGGTCGAGTTGCACGATACCGTCCCAGGGGATGTCCACGCGCCGCCCGGCGAGTTGATGGTTCCGTCGTCCGAACTCGCTCCAGCCATACGCGAACGCATGAACGTACTCGACGCGCTGGCCGGACATCTTCGCCACTTCGTCGATCATCTCATTCGTCAGGCTCCGGTAGCGCCCTGAGTCCGCTACCGCGAGGAATGCTGCCGCGAGCTTCCGGGGATTCCCGCCGTTCACCCAGATCATCTTCGCAGCGTCAACGATGAAGAACTGTCCCATCTTCGTGTCCGGCAGCTCACCGATCGCGACCCGCAATCCCAGGATTGCCTCCTCGAGCTCCTCCGCACGCAGCACCGTCTCGCCCCCATTCCTCGTGATCCCACGGAACTCGTCGATGCGATACCGTCCGGCAAGACGACGGATATTCGCATCCGACAAGAGGATACCGCTGGTGCACGCGACCTCCTCCGACGCGACATCAAGAAAATGACTGAACGACGCCCGAATCCGCCCCATCCATCCAATTGTCCAACAACACGGCAAGAATGCCTACCAAGAAACGCTCCTTTTGCTGCGGGATATCGTTTAGCCGAGTGACTCGAAGCCGCGATCAATGTCCAAGCAGAACCGGCGGTACGCATGGATGGCCTCGGAAATCGTCTTGCTCTGGATCGTTATCGGCTGGCCCTGGGCGGGTGAGGGGTCCGCGTTGGCGAGCTTGTCGCTGACCTTGCCGGAATTGTGCATCAGGCAGTTGCGCGTGAGTGCAAGACGGCGTATCGTGTCGTCGTGCGTGGTGGGGAGGTTACGAAAACCGAAGGTCTCCCGCATCTTCTGGAGTAGTAATTCCATTGGCTCGTACATCAACTGCGAGAGCTCGCGCTCGATGATCCGCTCCATGAGCTCTTCTTTTTGAATCGCTCGCGACTTTCACCGTACGTGATCTGTTTCTTGAGGCCGAGCTGCTGTGGGTGCGCCTGGAGGCGAAGCGAGAGTACGACGGCGACGGCGCGGGCCGGCCGTCGCTGGCGGTGGGCCATGTGACCGGTAGGCCAATATACCCACCGCCAGAACAGACAGTTTTCCGCGCCTGAGAGCCAACCTCTTGCCGGATGCGCGGGCGCCGTCGAATTGTCTTGAAACTCGCGCCGGTCATCACCCAACATGTCACTGATGAAAACAGTCGGCTACGTTCGCGTTTCCACAGACAAGCAGGCGGACCGGGGAGTTTCCCTTGATGCTCAGGCCGAGAAGATCCGCGCCATGGCGGTTTGGCGTCCGGGCTCTTCGAGCTACTTCATCTGGAGCAGCGCAGCCATCGTTTCCACTCCGTCCCACAGATTCTGCAACCGCAGGTTCTCATTGGCGGCGTGCTGATTGTCGTCGTAGTTGGCGATAGGCACCATTATGGTGCGCGTCTGCGCGGCCCGTTCCATCGCTCCCAGCGGCACGCTCCCTCCCATGGTTGGCAGCAGCACTACGTCTTTGCGCGCGCCCTTCACTGCTCCAATAACCTCACGCGCAATGGGCAAATCCATCGGCGTGCGCACGGCGTCGTAGCTCGCCTCATCGCGGATAACCATGGCAACCCGCGGATGCTCCAGTAGGATTTGCTGCGTGGGTTCGCGATCAACAACGAAGTAGCCCGCGGAGCGAATGTAGTCTACAACGCGTTGCTGCTGCACGCGCCAGTCGCTCCCGAGCACCAGGCGCAGGTCCAAATCTGCGGTCGCGGTGGGCGGAATGACATTGGTGGATCTGGCTCCGGTTTGGCCCGATGAGAGGCCATTGATGTTCAGCGAAGGCTGGTTGATTAGCTCAAGCAGATGCGCGCCGGCGCCATCGACGTGCCCCAGCCAAAAGGCATTCATCAGCATGCGGTCGTTAACCGGAGCACGGGCCAGCGCTTCCTTCTCAGCCACCGAGAGCGGCTTTATTCCGTCGTAGAAATGCGGCACCAAAACACGGCCGTCTCCATCTTTCATTCCTGCGAGCAACTGCGCCAGCATCATTGCTGGGTTCGGCGCCCAGTTTCCGTAGTGGCCGCTGTGCAACCCGTGGTGCGGCCCATAAACTGTGATCTCTAAGTGCGCGTCGCCGCGCGCTCCAAACACCACCGTCTGCTGGCCGCTCTGATCCACCGGTCCGTCGCACACCAGCCACACATCGCCATGCACCAGGTCGCGGTTGGCATTAAGTATCTGCTCCAGATGCGGTGATCCCGCTTCCTCCTCACCTTCCCAGACGAAGCGAAGGTTCGCCCGCAATGGGATCCCGGCCGACTTTAAAGCATCCAGCGCCGTAAGCTGCGCAAAGATGGCCGCCTTATCGTCGCCGGCCGATCGGGCGTAGATGCGCTGCTCGCCGTTTACTTCCCGTACTATCGGCGTGAAGGGCGCGCCACCATCCCATTCCGACAGGGTAACCGGCTGACCGTCGTAATGTGCATAAAAGACAATCGTATGTTGTGCGCCCGGCACATCGATCTGCCCGAAGACCACGGGAGGCGCGCCGGGAAGAGAGAGCAAACGGGAATCGATGCCGCGTTTCAGAAGCTCTGCGACGAGCAGGTCGGCATTGCGCTTCAGATTTGCCGGATCGGCGGCAACGTTGGGTATCGACAGCAAGTCGCTAAACTGCTGCACGAGTTCCGCCCGATGTGCCCCGGTGTACTCGCGAACAGCTTGCGACGGCGTCTGCGCCGCAATCGCGGTTGCCAGACAAAGGAGAAATGCAGCACGGCAGCGAAGGCACAGACTCAGATTCATAGGCTCACTATACAAGTCCCGAGTGCCGAAACGTTACTGCCGCCGATCCTGTCGGACGCACCGCAACTTCCGCGCGAAGCGATGAGCAATGCCAAGCCCCTCCCTCGAAATCCAGCGGATGAACGCGCATTGCACAGCCACAACCCGGCCGGCTGATGGGCTTGCTCGAATTGTCTTGAAACCCGCGCCAGTCATGGCCCAACATGTCAGTCGATGAAAACAGTCGGCTACGTTCGCGTTTCCACAGACAAGCAAGCGGACCGGGGAGTTTCCCTTGATGCGCAGGCGGAGAAGATCCGCGCCATGGCCGTGGTCCACGGTGCCGAGTTGATCGACACCATCGTTGACGGCGGCGAGTCCGCCAAGAGCCTGAATCGCCCGGGCATGGCCCGGCTGCTGGCGCTGGTCGATTCCGGCGAAGTCCAGGCCGTGATCGTGGCCAAACTCGACCGCCTCACCAGAAGCGTTAAGGACCTCTGCACGCTGCTGGAGCGCTTCGAGCGGCGCGGCGTGGCTCTGATATCCGTTGCAGAGTCCCTCGACACAGGTTCGGCCGCCGGGCGGCTGGTGCTGAACATCATGACGGCCGTGAGCCAGTGGGAGCGCGAAGCGATTGGCGAACGCACGCGCGACGCTATGAGCCACAAACGCAAAAACGGCGAGCGCGTCGGCAACATGCAGTATGGCTATCGGCTCTCCAGCGACCGGCAGCACCTGGAACCCGACCCCGGCGAGCAGGAAGCTCTGGCGGAAATCCGACGGCTGCGCAGCGACGGCATGCCTCTGCGGGGAATCGCGGCCGCACTGAACCACCGAGCCTACCGAACGCGCCGGGGCACGGCATGGCGGCTTGAGTCAGTGGCCCGGGTCCTGAACCGCGAACAGCCAGGCGCGTGTAGCGCGTTAGCCCCGTAGGGCGCTCGCCGCGCTGGCGGCCACCGTTGTCCGCCGCGTGGCTGCCGACGCCACAGAGGGCCGTTTCCGCGCCAAGTTCAGGCCAACGTCGGCCTTCCTGCTGGAACATTCCCTGCTCCCAATGTTTGATCAGTATTTCTGCTTACATAAGCTCGGGTGGCAGTGACGCGACCGGTCCGTGACGTCACTTACTTCCCGATGTCGCGGCCACGGAAGTGAGCAACAGCGGCGGCGGGCGGCCAGCCCCACCACAGCCCGCCCGGGTGCCCGGCGACGCCACACGGCGCGCCCGCGTCGCAGCGCTGGCCATTCTGCGCGGCGAGCCGCTGGAACATTTACGGTTCCCGGCGTTTCGGGGAGTGATTTGGGGTACACAAGCAGGAACGCCGCCCCGGCTGGTGACAGGGCGGCGTTTGGAAAGGGGACGAACGGGGCAGGCTACTTCGCGATCCTGTACGTTCGCTCGCCGGCGGCGTTCTTCGAGGACTCGCGATTCAGACGATGACGTTGCATGCGGCGCTGGCGGTAACCATCCAGGAGCCTCCGTGCTCACGTGGTTTCCCACTTTCGAGAACTCCGAACGATGCGAGTTATGTGCTCCCTCGGCCCGGGTCTTTCGCACTGTTTCGCATTCACAATTTGGAGACAGGCCTCGATTGCTTCCTCGCAAACGTGCCGGGTACGGAGCGTTCCGCAGAGACTAACGAGAATGCTGTGCTGCAGACCGTGGCGAATCCGGCCATCTGCCAGTGGCTGAAGTGGCCACCCCTTCCGCCCGGCGGTGAGATGTCTGTGAAGGACGAGGAAGTCTGCGGCGTGATCTTCGATTTGCAGTGGGGCGCCGCGGAAAGCGCAGCCCGTTACGGCGAAATAGCGAGCGTGATCGTATAATTCGATTTGACCCTCGCCCACCGCCACCCCGGGCAGGTTCGCAGGTAAAGATCCACGCGCCCAGATCTTCAACCCCCGACCGCTCGGTGAAACTTCCGTATACGTGTCGGCGAAACGCTCGACGATGCCGCGTGCCCACGATTGGACGTCAGCCCGCTCGTCGAGGCAATCGTCAAGGTCAATGCCCGCGAAGGGATCCTCTTTAGAGAACACGAAACCGAGTCCGGCGTATCGTCGCGGACTTCGGTGCCACGCGCTCAGGGCCCCTTCAAACGTCGTCCATGTGCCAGGGTTTGTGCTGTCGGCAGGTTTGCCACCCAGCTGGTACGGAACTTTGGTGCGCCTGCCCCGCCGAGCCTCGTAACGCCACAGCACCCACTGGTCGTATTCCGCGAGGTCGTCGGGAACGCGGAAATCCGCGAATGATGCGGGCACTGAGGCGGTCATGCGCGGGCCTCCGGGTTCTGCCGAAGTTCGATCTCCATCGAGAACGGCAGGCCGTTCTTCACCTCGAGGATCCGGATCTCGCCGTTACCGACGCTGCGAACATACTCAAAAAACTCGACCACCTGTTGCTTCAACAAGAACTCCTCGGCGGCGGCGGGTTGGCTGGCCTTCGCGCAGAACTTCACGTCGCGCACCGTTGTGGGCCAGGGATCGAGGATCAACGCACCGTGCTCGATCCGGAGGAATTCGAAGCGGCCGAACCCGAGCTGCTGAAGAGCAGCGACGAAACAAGACTCCGAGGGCAGCAGGTCCGCGGTTGACATGGGGCGGGATGCTCTCATCGGTGTCACATTCCGCGCGTGACGTTCGTCGCTGAGATCGCCTTTGGCTTCCCTCAGGCGGACACCAGTCCTGTTGTCTTTCAAGTTGGAACTCCTCGCTCGCGCCAGCGGGAGACGCTGGGCTCTGCCGACAGCTCGCGAAGGGGAAAAGTGGGGAAGACCCCGTTACTCCATTTACTCCATTAAGGGCCGCGGCGAGAACGAGGCAACGAGGAATCAGTGAGTTAGGTGGCCAAGAACCAACACCTTAGACGCATAAGTCTTTTATTTACAAACGAAAGGTAATTTCCCAAGCTGGACGTCGCCGGTTCGAATCCGGTCTCCCGCTCCATTTTCAACAACTTACAAACGCCCACAAAACCTGTCACTCCGATCACTCCATTAAGCGGCCAGCACTTCATCCTCAAGCTGTTTGACCGCCTGTGACCGCTGCTCAAGATCGGACTTCGTGTAGACATCCAGATTGACCCCAAGGCCATGGCCGAGCTGGTCGGCTACAACCTTCGGATCGATGCCGGCCCTCCGGGAAAGGCTGGCGTGCGTTCTCCTCATCACCTGAAACGTGGCCCACTCCAGCCCCACCGTTTTCAACCGCGGCTCCATGTCTCGGCGCCACCAGTTGTCACGGATGAGCGGCGTGGTGAGCCGCTCGGAAGGAAACACCCAGGCATCGGGTTCAGTGGTCGGGCAAAGTAACCGCCACTGTTGAATCTCATCAGCGATCACCGGCGTGAACGCCGCCGTGCGCACCGACCGGCGCGTCTTCGGTGTGCCAACCCTGCCCCGATAGATGCGCTGCTCGATGACGACACCGTGTTCGCCGACGTGCTTCCACTTCAGGCCGAAGATTTCACCCGGTCTCATACCCGCAACCACGGCGAGTCTCGAAATTAGGCGTTCCCGGAGATCGAGCACGGACAGAAGCCGGACGACCTCCTGCCGGTTCATTGCCGGTGTCGCGGCTCGGGCCGCTTTGGCCGGCGTGACGAGAGAGGTGGCCGGGTTTCGATCAATGATTCCATCCTCCACCGCGAGCTGAAAGATGGCTCGCAAGTCCCAGCGAAGATGAGAGACCACACTGGCCGACAAGCCTGAAGCCGCTTTCTGCTCCAGAAAATCCTGAAGCTGTTCGCGGCCGATCTCACGGAGTTCGACCGTCCCGAGTTCTCTCACGATGTTGTGTCCAATCCGCTGCTTTGTTGTCTGCGCGGTCGACTCCTTCCACTTGCGCTCACAGAACGGCAAATACTTCGACTTCACGAACTCACCCAGCGTGTAGCTGGGCACCTCCTGCTGTTGCTGCTGGGCAGCCTCGTTAAGCGGACGCATGATGGCGTCCAGCAGCACCCGCGCTTCGCCCTGACTCATCCTGCAGCAGTGCCCAAGCGTGCGATAGCGTCGGCTGCCGTTCTCCCACCACAGCGCCACCCAAACCCGCGTCCCTCTGTGTTTCCGCCTCTGCAAACTACCCTTCTGATATCGCCTTCGTCGCATGTTGTCTCCTTCATGCGTCTGGGGCGTTGGATACTGGCTGACCACGAGATTACCACCTCTGCCTGTGGTCGCCTTCGATCTGCTGCATCCACTGCAGGAGGGTCTCCCGGCGGACAAGCTTGCGGCGTCCAAGACGGAGACAGGGGAGTCGGGGGAGACGGGCTACGGTTCCGTTCAGCAAGTTGCAGAGGTGCGCTTTGCTGCACCTGAGTAGCTGAGCCGCTTCGCGCGTGGTCAGAATCTCGGGTGCGATCTCAAATTGTTGTTCGGCCATACTGGAAGCATACGAGGCGGAAGGGAAAACACCGAAGTTGTGGGCCGCAAATTCACGGGCCTCATCGAGGCGAATGTCGAGCTCAATGATGGCAGGTTCTTCGACGTCTGGCCGAAGCACAAACAGTAGGGCAGTCCCGGAAATGATGGCATACTCCGCCAGCAGGACACCTGTTTCGGCTTGTAAAATGGCCCTGAGATCCTCAAAGCTGACATTGCCAGCGTCGGATTCAATCTGAATTAACTTCCGCGCCATCTCAGGGTCCTTCCAGAGCCCTTCCGTCGCATCGATAATCGCAATCGAGGTCTCGAGCATCTGTCGATGTTCGGGGTCATCCCACCCTTCTGAGCGGCGCGCATAGCGATGAACCCAGTCTTCGCGCCGAGACGCCAAGTCCGCAAGACTACTAATTGCAGAATTGTCGATGGGCTTCCAAGAGCTCTGCGCCAGCAAATCACTCAGGACCCGTGACTTTATGCGCTCGACGGCCTCCAGCGCTTCGCGGCTGCGGCCAAGGGCCGCACACAGGAGCGCCATCATCCGATAGACATCAACATAATATGAGAGTTTGAAGAATTCAACCAAACCGGTGAGATCGGAAATCGAACGGCGGCGGTTTTCGAGTAAGAGAGCTAACAGCCCGTGGTAAAAGTCGCCGAAACATGTGACCAGAGAAATGTTTCGGACGTCTTATAGCCATGGCGATGGGGAGACGGAAACCGAAGCAGCGGGAGCTGTGGGTGAGCACCCAGGAGATC
>JBEKPY010000084.1:0-26994 GCA_049520275.1 Bryobacteraceae bacterium | reverse complement strand
ACCCATCCTTACCCGAATTTCCTTATCCATGGACCTCGGGGTACCCCCAGTTCACCCCCAGTGCTCTGTGCGAATGCTCGGCCAACGCGCGCCGGGCGACCCTCCGCAGCGCCGCCGATGCCCTGCGCGAAAAGCGCGGAAAGCTCGATAAGAGGAGCGCTCGCGAGAGAGTGAAGTTCTCGTTTGGACCGATAGCACGGTAACGGTAGCAGCCCTTGCTTCTCAACCAGTTGAGTGTTGCCGCGTTACCCAAACGAAAGCCGGAGCTTTCAGCCTCTGCTGCTCTCCCGATCCCGCTCGCTTGCGCCGCTGACGGAGGCTACGGACAGATTACGGGCCGGCCCCTTCAAAACCCTGCAACGCTACGCCGCCGCCGCCGCCGAGCGATCATACTATCGCGCCCTGAGACAACTCCAGATGCTCCGCCAGCAGGAGCCCCGGACCGCCTCCGATCCGGAATTACCGATCGTAGCCCCCGAAACGGATGGCAGTGGGGCGGGATTTCATCCTGCGGCCGGGTTTTCAACCGGCCCTGGTGATTATCGTGAAGTTGCCGACCTGCTTCACATCGGCGTCCCGACTGTTGCGCCGCATCCGTCCCGCTCAGCCGGGGCATGCCAACGTCGAGCAGGATCACGTCGGGCTCGTGAGCGGCGGCGAGCTCAATCGCCTCATGACCGTCGGACGCTTCCGCTACCACCTGGAACATGCTTGTGGAGCTAATCGCACGCCGGCGCAACGCCGACCCGTCGTTCCAGCCGCCTTTTCTGCTGCGGGCGGCGGCATGGGCGTTTCTGGACAACCCGAGGGCCGCGGCGCTCGGGCGAGTGGCGGCCGCGCTGCTACGAACAAACGCGCGCGCTAATACCAATAAACGGTAGCCCGCTTCTGCACCAGACGGCTCCGGCTCTTGCATGCTGCTGAGCGGTAGACAAGCAGCGCAGGGGAGGCGCCAAATAGCTGCCGTTATTGCCCCTAAAAAGTCGTTTTGAAGTCTCACTTTCGTCTCGGCGCACGCATGCTCACAATCATGTGTGGTCATTGTCGACGGCATCCAGTCGCTTAGCGCCAGCGTTGCCACCCGGACCTTCGCTTAGCAACAGCGCGGAATGAAATCTGTTATTCTGCAGCACGGTGGGTCGATGATAATTGAGTGTTCATACTGCGAAGGTCGATGCGCAAGTAATCGCGGAGCACACGGACCCCGAAGGTGAGGGCGATCCTGCCCCTTTTCTCGTGTCGCTGGCTGTCTGCCCTTGCTGTGACAACTCCCTGATCGCGGGGAACTACGATTTCCGGGGAATCGACGATGATGCGCTGGACGAACCGCGTCGACTCTAACCGGTGGGAAAGGAGATCTCCCTCTCTCTCGCTATCCCTGAACAGATCAGGCGATCACTGTTCGAAGCTCACACCTGTTTGAAAAGCAAAGCGTACATTGCCAGTGTCGTCATGAGCGGGCGTGCTCTGGAGTCGATCTGTCACCATTTTGAGACCAAAAGCATGTACCTCAACGGGGGCTTGAAGGAACTCCTCCAGAGCGGCATCATCGACACCCGCCTCTTTGAGTGGAGTGAGGAGCTCAGGAAGCACCGAAACATCGCTGCACACGCATCGTCGGAAGAGATCTCTGGCGACGATGCCAGCGACCTCTTCGATTTTGTCGTTGCTATCTGCGAGTACGTCTTCGTACTAGCCACGAAGTTTCACAAATTCATGCAGCGTAAAGATAGACCGACAGCAAAGCCACCGAGGCCAATTCGCTCCGTATCGGGGACCGGCACAGATCCTGGCTGGAGACTTCACGTGAGCGACCGGTTGTCAGCCGACGAGCCTGCGTTGCCAGAGAGCGGGGAAGCTTCCGCTATTCATAAATATACCGGCCAATCGTGACTTCACCGAAAAACACAGCGAAGCGATTGAAAACACAAGTCGATTGGCCGGTATACGGGGAATTAACTGGTCCAATCTGTGCACGCGCTCGCAAGCCACAGATACTGTGGAAGTTACAATTCACAAACCTCCAGAAAGTGGACTGCACCGGCAGTCTGGTGACTTTCAGGATGCCCGTCAGAATCGGGTCGCGAGCGATGAAGCGCAATTGGTTCAGCCGTGGAAAGCCGATGTAGAGCCCCAGCACGATGCCCAGCACGAACCGGTACACGTCCATGGCGCGGGGAATCCGCTTCAACGTCAGCGTCTGTTCCACCAGGGACTGAAAGCCGAGCTTCTCCAGCATCGTAATCACCGGCAGCAGTCCGCCGTAGGGAGTCAGATTCCTGCCGTTGAAGTCATAGGGCGTGGAAGCCCCGATTCTATTGGGTCCCGACGCAATGTCTTCGGAGCCTTGTTTGACGGGCGTTTCTTCGCTATGCTTTTCTCCGTTCGTAACCATTTGGGTGACCTCCATGGGATCGGTCTGCGAAGTTCCGAGCTTCGCAGAACTTCTGTTTTACCCCAATCTTTACGGGGTCCCCAAATGGTTCATTACGCTTCCGCCCGCAAGCGCAGGCTCATCGCGGTGCATAGCTCAGGTTACATGCAAGCGGGCATCACGATTGGCCAGTTATTCCCTTATAACGTCCCAGGTTTTTGGACTTCTTGAGCATGACGTTGGCAACCACGCCGCTGGCCACGAGGCTTCGGGCCCTTGCTAGTCGCCGGCCAGCTCGCTCACCTGGTTCTCTCTTAGGAGAAAACCGCTAGCCGTCTGGTGGAATGCCTTCACCTGGTCCGCCTCCCAAACGGAGTCTCGTGCCAGCTCACGCGACATCAGGGCCGCCACCCGCGGGGCCATCTCGATGGCGGCGCGAGCATTCAAGAACAGGGCGCGGGTGCGGCGAGCCAGAACGTCTTCAACAGTGCGCGCCATCTCCTCGCGCGTAGCCCAGACCACCTCGGCAGCGACGTAGGGCAAGGCACTATGCAGGCGTTCGCAAAGCGCGGGATCGGTCTCCATTAATCTCTGTACGGCAGGAGCGTCGGAACCATAAACGGCGAATCGGCCGAATCTGGCGGCGCTGGAGTGAAATCCGTGGATGTTCAGGTGATCGGTCACGCAACTGCGTTCTTTTAGGCGCCCGAGGGTGGCCGCGTGATTGACGCAGTCTTCCGCCATGTGGCGGTAGGTGGTCCACTTGCCGCCGCAGACGGTGACCATGCCCGAGTTTTCGATGAAAATGGTGTGGCCGCGGGAGAGCGCGGCGGTGTTGGCGGAATCTCCGGAGCGCACGAGAGGACGGATGCCGGCGAAGACGCTGGTTACGTCGCTGCGGGCGGGCTTCTTCGCGAGGTAGAGAGAAGCGGTCTGGAGAACGAAATCGATTTCCTGCTCCTGGGCCACTGGCTCGAGCGCGGGCTCGGCGATCGGCGTGTCGGTGGTGCCCACCAGGGTGTGGCCGTGCCAGGGGATGGCGAACATCACGCGGCCGTCGCTGGTGTGCGGGACCATGATGGCGCTATCGCTGGCCAGAAAGGAGCCGTCAAACACCAGGTGAATGCCCTGACTGGGAGCGATCATCGGCTGGGCCGAAGAGTCCGCCTTGCGGCGCATGCCATCGGTGAACGGTCCGGTGGCGTTGACCACGACTTTGGCGACGGCTTCGAACTCCTGGCCGTTTTCCACGTCGCGGACTTGGACACCATTGACGAAGCTGTCGCGGTCCCTGGTGAGACCGGTGACCTGTGCGTAGTTCAGAACGACGGCGCCCTGCTCACTGGCAGTGGCGATGAGGTTGATGAGCAGGCGGGAGTCGTCGAACTGGCCGTCGAAATAGATAACGCCGCCTCGCAGTCCTCCGGTGTTGAGAGTGGGCAGACGTTCCAGGGTCTCTTCGCGGGAAAGGATCCGCGAGGCTCCGAAGCCATACTTGCCCGCCAGCACGTTGTACAGCCTCAGACCGACGCCGTAAAAAGGGGCTTCCCACCAGTCGTAGTTTGGCACCACGAAGCCCAGGTTGCGAACCAGGTGGGGGGCGTTATGGAGGAGCAGGCCGCGCTCCTTGAGCGCCTCCATCACCAGCGATACGTTTCCCTGCTCCAGGTAACGGACACCGCCGTGAACCAGCTTGGTGCTACGGCTGGAAGTTCCTTTGCCGAAGTCGCTCTGTTCCAGCAGAAGCACATCGTAGCCGCGGGAGGCGCCATCTATCGCCACACCAGCGCCGGTGGCGCCTCCACCCACCACGATCATGTCCCACAGGCCGGCATGCCGTTGCAGCCGACGGTACATCTCAGCCCGGTTCATTGGCCTCCGACGGCCATTCTACAGCCCCTCGGCGTGCCAGGGATACTCCGCCAATTAGAACCACAGCTCAGACAAGCTGAATCCGTCACGCCGCAGTAGCTGCCGATAACCCCACAACGCTGCCCTCGGGATCAATGTGCAAGAGCTTCGTGGGCGGTTGCAGCATCAGGCATCCGAAGATCCAGATTTCTCACGAGTGGCTTGGGGACCGACTGTGCTGTCGCATCCGGGCACTACCGGAGGATTCAATGGCGAAGAAAGGCAAGATCAACCGCACATGCGCGGCATTCCACTGCACGTGAACCAGGCGTCCGATCCAGCCCGGAGGCGCGCCATAGTATGCGGCCTCGCGAGCCTACCGAACGCGCCGGGGGACGGCCTGGAGGCTGGAGTCGGTGGCCAGAGTCCTGAAGCGGGACCACCCGGCGCGGGCAGCGCGTTAGCCCCACAGGGCGCTCGCAGCGGTCGCAGCCACCATAGCCCGTCCTAGGACTGCCGACGCCACAGAGGCGCGTTTCGCAGAACCTATCCGTTCTGTGGAGCTCAGTGCCGTGGTAACCGGCGATGCACGCGCTGATGACTTTTTCGTGCCGGCGCCGGCGCGGGAGGTGGGACTTCAGACGAGGCGATGTCCGCGACGGCCTTCCACGCTCCGTCCGCTCCCTTTCGATACATTGTCACATAGCTACCGTGATCATTGATCACGTGTTTCGAATGCGGGCCCGTCATCGTCATCTTGTAAGACCCCTGCGTGTATCCGATGTCGCCGCCCTTGCCGACTTCCACCTTCGATGCCTCGAACTTCAACGAGAGGGCTGGATCGCCCACCATCTCCTCCAGCGTCCTCCGAATCGCGTCCTTACCAACGCTCGGCGGCATTCCTGGACTCATCAGAACGGCGTCGGCGGCATAGTGGGCCACCAGTTTTTCGGCGTCCTTCGACACAAACTCCTGGTTCCACTGCGCCTCGTTGTCCCGTAGCGCCTTCACGTCTGCAGCGCGAGTATCGGGCGCGGCCTGAGTGCAACCCGTCAACAGCAGTAGCGCCGTGACAACGCCCAATAAAGCCATCGTTTTCATTCTGTTGCCTCCCCTTGCCTATATGGAGAAACCGATACTCCGGATCGAGTTGATTGTAGCAGCATCGCATGAGGACGACCTAAGTACTTGCTTGAATAAATCAGAGTGAAGGCGTCTGGGGCGGCAAGGATGGACGACCGCTTTGGTCCATTCAAACGGGACGGCCTTTGCGTGGTGCACCTTCACAAACCGGTCGATGGCCAGTTGCCCGGGTCCTGAAGCGGGACCAGTCGGCCCGGGTCGCGCGTTAGCCCCACAGCGCCGCTCGCCGCGGCCCCAGCCACCATTGCCCAACCCAGCGCTGCCGACGCCACAGAGGCGCGCTTCCGCCCCAAAGGCGGGCCAATCTCGCGGCGCTCTGGTTGAAACATTCCCGGTCCACTTTGTTTGATTGAGTACTCCGGCTTACACAAGCGGGCCCCGCAGTGACGCGACCGGTCCGTCACGTCACTTACTTCCCGCGTTTCCGCTTACCACTGCCCCGCTGTGAACCTCGCTGCGCAACACGGCGGCGCCCGCGTGATCTCAATTGTAGGCAGCATACGCCCTTCCTCTCGCCGGTACATCCCACGTTACGGTGAGCATGAGCGCGATGCCCGCACCCCGCGACGAGATTCCTTGAAAAGCGCGGGCACATTGTCACCGTGGCCAGTAATGGTTTGGAGGCGACAGCTGTACTCGACCAGGGCGACTACGATGTGGCGCTGATGGACGTGCAAACGCCGATCATGGACGGCTTTGAGGCAACGGCCGCACTCCGCAGAAAGGAAAAGCAGACCGGCAAGCATCTCCCGATCATAGCGGTGACCGCGTACGCGATGAAGGGCGATGAGTATCGCTGCCGGCAAGCTGGCATGGATGCGTACGTGGCCAAGCCCCTCAAAGCGGGAGACCTGTGTGCGGCCATCGAGGTCGCGTGCTCCGCGGCTGATCGGAGCATACAAGCATAAACGGCTTGCCCGCCTGAGCACTATGGTCTTTCCTGCTCCACGATAGCGACCCCCCATGGATCAAGCGAAAACGTCGAGCCACTCGTTATCGGACGGTTTAACAGCAATTCCGTGCCATTGGAATATGAGTAACTAATGGGCCGCGCCGCCGCCGAGAAATTAAAGTAGTAATGGATCGTGTTTCCTGCCCGGTTGACGCCGTGTTTAGCTCTGACGCTGGCGGGTAGCTTCTGGTCGGGCCCCATGAGCTGTGCCTGATCGAGAACGCGTTCGAGTACCGCCTGCTGGAGTTTGTCGCTCAGTACCGTCCCCTCGTAAATGACCCAACCGTTACCAAAATGGTTCTGAGTAATGGCGGGGTATTGTCCGAAGAATGGGTGGTCATAATAGCCCAATGGCGTCGCCGTATCGAGCACCACCATCTCCGCCCACTCGCTCACCTGGTTTTCGACGCCAGCATGGAACGGGTCGCCTTTGAGCGCAAGAGGTTCCTTCAGATTAGAAAACTCCTGATAGTGGAAGCCGGCGGCCTCGCGCAGCGGCCCGGGCGCCATGGCCGGGCGGACGGTGGAATACTCGTCGCAGAACCCGCTCTTGAATGTCAGCACCAGGCGCCCGCCGCCACGAACGTAGTCGACGAGGCGGCGGAGCAGCGCATCGCTGGCGACGTAGAGCGGCGGAACCACCACCACCCTGTACGGGCTCAGATCCACGGTGTCGGGGAAGACGAAATCCACGCCGACATTCAGGCGGTAGAGCGCGCGGTAGAGGCGGCGCATTACCAGGTCGTAACCCTCCAGACGGTGCCAGGGCATGTCGCCCGCCGGTTGCGAAACCAGAAACGGCATGTAGTCGATTCCGCGCCGCGAATCGTTGCTGTAGAGCAGCGCCACCTGGTTCGACGTTTTCAGATCGACGAGATGCGAACCGATGCGCGCCAGTTCGTGTGCGGTGCGCGCTACCTCGGCGTAGGCGCGTCCGGGTTCGAGATCGTGCGAGAGCACGCCCTTCCAATACGTTTCCTGGCCGTAGTGCAGCGAGTGCCAGTGCCAATACTCCACCATGTTGGCGCCGGTGGCGGCCATCAGATAGACGTCCTGGCGCAATTGCCCGTCCCACGGCGGAAACTGGGAGCGCGAATCCCAGCCGATCGTCTGGGCGTTGATCTCCGTCACCAGGTAGTTGGTGCGTTTCAGCGACCGCGCGAAGTCGCCGCCGTAACTCGATCCCTCGCCGTCGTATTGATCCTGGGTGGGATGGTAGGGATTGATGGCCGCGATGTCCAGGCTCTTCGAGATCTCGTGCTCGTCGACGGCCGAACGGGTGGCCCCGGCGAAGTCCTGAGTGACGAACTGATCCGGGCGGAGATACTCGCGGAGAAGCGCGGCCTGCCATGCCAGATAGCCGGTGGTGAGCGAGTCCTGATACCGGTCCCACTCCAGTTTCCATCCGGGATTCAGGATGCCGTCGCGCGGGGGCACTTCCGACCAGTCGTGCAGGCTCTGTCCCCAGTAGACCAGCCCCCAGATCCGGTTCAACCGCTCGATGCTGGAGAACTTCTCGCGCAGGTAGCGAACGAAGCCGGCCTGCGCGTTGGGGCCGGCGGTGCCGTTGGAGGAGGTTTCGTTATCGATCTGGTAGCCGATAACCGCGCGATTATCGCGATAATGCCCGGCGATTTTGCGAATCACGCGTTCGGCGTACCGGAGGAAGTCCGGGTTGGTGATATCCATGTTCTGCCGCAAGCCGTAAGTGGCCTTCTGGCCGTCCAGGCGGGTTACCAGAATCTCCGGGTGTTTCTTGAACATCCATGGCGGAATCGAGTAAGTGGGCGTTCCCAGGATGACGCGGATGTGCGCCCGCGCCAGGCGTTCTATGATCCGGTCCATCCACGCGAACTCGAACCGGCCATCTTCGGGCTCCCACAGGCTCCAGGTGGATTCGCCCACGCGGACCACGTTGATGCCGGCCTGCTCCATGAGCCCGACGTCTTTCTCCAGACGGTCTTCCGGCATGTATTCCTCATAGAAGGCGGCGCCGTAGAGGAACGTGTCCATGCGATCGGGAGCGAAGCGCGCTTGTTCCTGTGGGCGGGCCGCCATGGCGCCGAGCAAAGCGCCGGCCACAACGATAACCGGCACGACTGGCCACAGCACGAAACGGCGAATGGAGCGTAAGAACGGAGTCTTCATAAACGCCGATCCTATCAGAACCGTGTCGTGATCGCCCGGTTTCGGGTATCTTGTGATAGCAGGTGTCACCACATGTCGAAACTAAAACCGAGTGCACTGATTCCGTTGTATCTGCTCGGCGTGACAGCAGCAGCTCTGCACGCCCAGACGCAAATCCCGCACCTTCAGCGGCAGGGAACCGCAACCCAGCTCGTCGTCGACGGTCAGCCGTTTCTGATCCTCGGCGGCGAGTTGCACAACTCCAGCTCTTCCAGCCTCGCCTACATGGAGCCCGTCTGGAAGAACATGCTGGACCTTCATCTCAACACCGTGCTGGCCGGTGTTTCCTGGGAACTCATCGAACCGGAAGAGGGCAGGTTCGATTTCCGGCTGGTGGACGGCTTGATCGATGGCGCGCGCCAGCACCATCTCCGGCTGGTGTTTCTGTGGTTCGGAAGCTGGAAGAACGGGATGTCCAGCTACATCCCGCTGTGGGTGAAGGAGGATTACAAACGCTTCGCGCGCGTCCGGCTGCAGGATGGCAGGATCGCGGAAGTCCTCTCGACGCTGTGCCCGGCGAACTGGGAGGCGGATGCCAAAGCGTACGCGGCGTTGCTGCGGCACATCCGCGAGGTGGATGGCACGGACCACACCGTCGTCATGATGCAGGTGGAGAACGAGGTCGGCGTGCTGGGCGATTCGCGGGATCGCTCCGAAGCGGCCAATCGGGCGTTCTCGCAACCGGTGCCGCGAGAGCTGATCGACGCGCTCATGCGCGGCAAAGACAACCTGCAGCCCGATCTGCGAAAGAAGTGGGAGAGCACAGGATTCCGGACCTCCGGAACGTGGGAGCAGGTTTTCGGCGCCGGTCCCGGCAGCGACGAAGCGTTCATGGCGTGGAACTACGGCAGCTACGCGGAGAAGGTGGCGAAGGCGGGCAAGGCGGAATACGCGATTCCCATGTACGCGAATACATGGCTGAGCAATCCGGAGCTAAAGCCTGGCGACTGGCCCAGCGGATGTCCCGAGCCGCACGTAATGGACATCTGGCGTGCCGCGGCTCCGCACCTGGACATTCTGTCGCCCGACGTTTACGCGCCAAACTTCGCCGAGTGGTGCCGCCGCTACGTTCACGCGGGCAATCCGTTGTTCATTCCCGAGATGCGGCGGGAAGCCGACGGCGCGCGCGACGTGTTCTATGCCGTCGGACAGCACGATGCCATCGGCGTGTCGCCGTTTGCCGTCGATTCTTTGGCGAATCCGGGGAGCTCACCGCTGGCCGCGAGTTACGGTATCCTCGCTCAGGTTGCCCCGCTCGTCCTGCAGCATCAGGGGCATGGCGAGTTGACGGGTTTTCTGCTGGACAAGGAACACCCGTCCGTGAAGGCGGAGCTCGCGGGTTATGAGCTGGAGATCAGCCTGGATTCGCTGTTCGGAAACAAAGCCGAAATCGGTTACGGGCTGATCATCGCGACCGGAGGGGACGAGTTCGTGGGCGCGGGAAGCGGATTCCGCGTGGCGTTCTCGGCAAAGACTCCCGGTCCGCGCATCACCGGCGTGGGCAAGGTCGATGAAGGGACCTTCCTCGATGGTAAGTGGATTCCAGGACGGCGTCTGAACGGCGACGAGAACGATCAGGGCCAGTATTGGAGACTCGGCGGCGGGCAGCTTTCGATCTCGCGCTGCACCGTGTACCGTTACGAGTAAGCGGTCGCCGCGCGATTACTTCCGTTTCGATGAGCGCTCCGGGCAGATGCGGGGCAGGTTGGCAACCTGCGCGCAGGCTCCAATCCTGCCTCACAGGGCTAACCGGCCCACTATATGGCGCAATCCCGATTCGATGTCGCGCAGACAGCACGTCGCAAGGACGATGGCGTTCCACGACGGCGCTTCGCTCGATAGCAACGCGGTGATGGTATCGATGCTTGCGGCGCCGGAATAGCCGGGCGCACGATAACGGTGCCCGGTCCCGGCACGCTGGCTGCGTGAGAAAGAGAGTCGCGGCGCCGCCGGAGAGTGGCCGGATGTTTTTTTTCGAAGCGCCGGAGAGTTGGGATTTTCAATCATCGCTCAGCAACATGGAGACGCCGCAACTGTCTAGGAACTCGGGCAATACGCATCGTGATCGCGCCGCCGGCGCCGGCGAGTTTCAGGTCCTCATGGCGGCGCGGCCCGCGGCCTCTGCGCTTCTTTTGTCGTTGACGTGCGACAAACGTGATGTACACTCTTCCATGGAGAGCAGCCTTGCCGACCATCGGAGAAGTCGCCAAGCGAGCGGGAGTTGGCATTGCCACGGTCTCACGCACACTGCACAACAATCCACGCGTGAGTCCGGAGACCGCGGCACGCGTTCGCCGCGTGATGGAAGAGCTCGGCTATCGTCCCAACACCAATGCGCAATCGCTGGTGTCCGGCCGCAGCCGCATGTTCGGTCTGGTGGTGTCCGACATCACCAACCCCTTCTTCCCCGAGCTCGTAAAAGGGTTTCAGGATCTCGCCTCGCAAAACGGATACGACGTGCTGGTGGCGTCGACTAACTACGACACTTCGCGCATGGCGCAGTCGGTTGGACGCATGATCGAGCGCAAAGTGGATGGCGTCGCCATCATGACGTCGGAGATAGAGCGAACTCTTACCGAACAGTTCTCCAGGCGAAACGTGCCGCTGGTGTTTCTGGACGTCGGCAAAGTCAGAAACGGCGTCAGCAACGTGAAGGTGGATTACGTGAGCGGCATCACCCAGGCGGTGAACCATTTGCTTTCTCTCGGCCATCGCCGCATCGCCTTCATCAGCGGGCCCGAAGCTCTGACCTCCGCCCGCGTTCGCCGCGCGACTTTCCTGAAGTGCCTGAAGCGGCACGGCATCTCGGAGCGGTTGGTGGAGGAAGGCAATCACAAGATCGATGGCGGCCTGCGCGCCATGGCCCGCCTGCTGCAGCGCCCGGATCCGCCCACGGCCATACTCGCCTCCAACGATCAGACGGCCATCGGCGCGTTGAGCGGAATACGCCAGGCCGGACTACACGTGCCCGACGATATCTCGGTGGTGGGCTTCGATGACATTGATATGGCGCGATTTACAGAACCGCCCCTGACCACCGTCCGGCTCGCGCGAACCGAGCTTGCCGATCTTGCCTGCAAGGCTCTGTTAGCCTCTATGAAAGGCAGCCGAATGGGTTGCGAACTGCGCATGAGCACGACCCTGGTCATCCGCCAATCGACTGGCAGGGTCTCCTGATTTAGTAATCTACCTTACGTTCTATCAAAACTCTTGATTGTTACGAATAACAGATATACACTATCCGCAACGCAGTCGATGGAAACGTTTTCACATAGCGTGATAACGTTTACATCGGCAACAAAATGCGCTTGGGGGTATCAATGTCCGCTGGAACACTGCCGCGGCGGCGCAGCCTGCACCCGATTCCCTGTCTGAGGGTGTTGTTGCTCGTCCTGCTCTTCGCCAGCCTTGCCCTTGCCCAACGCGATCTGGGCACTATTACCGGCACCGTCACCGACCCACAGGGTGCGGCCGTGCCAAACGTACAGATCACTATCACCGAAGACGCCACCGGTCTGAAGTACGAAGTAACCACCGGCGGTGGCGGTGAATACGCCCGGCCTGCACTGAAACCCGGGACTTACACGGTCAGCGCCGAGGCAAAAGGTTTCCGCCGCGCCGCTCAGCAAAACATCGTGATCACCGGAGGCGACCGCGTGGGTGTCAACCTCACCCTCACCCTCGGCGATGTCACGGAATCGATTCAGGTGACGGCGGAGGCCCCGCTGCTGCAAACCGAGAGCACGACGCTCGGCGCGGACCTGAACACGAAGGACGTTTCCGAGCTGCCGCTCGGCGGTCAGAGGACCTTCAGCTTTCTCGCTCGTCTCTCTCCCGGTGTACTGGAAGCGGAGCAGGGCGCGCGCGATGCCGTGGGCGGCGGCTTTTCCGCGAACGGCGTGCGCTCGAACGGGCAGAACAACTTCCTGCTGAATGGTGTTGACAACAACGTCAACGTGATTGACTTCCTGAACCAGACCTCGTACGTGGTGGGCCCCTCGGTGGAGGCCATCGGCGAGATGAACGTGCTGACCAACGGTTACAACGCCGAGTACGGCCGCGGCGCCGGCGGCGTGGTGCAGGTCAGCCTCAAGTCGGGCACGAACCAGATTCACGGCGTTGTCTTTGAGGACCTGCAGAACAAGGACCTGGACGCCAATCGCTGGGAAAACAACCAGTCTGGCACTCCCCGCGGCCCGTACATCCAGAACCAGTTCGGCGCGGCCGTCGGCGGACCGATCATCAAGAACCGCACCTTCATCTTCGGCGACTACCAGGGAACCCGCATCGCCTCGTCCGGCGGCATCATCGGAACCCTCGGAAATGCCGGCTACTACACCATCCCGACGGCGGCGATGAAGAACGGCGATTTCTCTTCGCTGCTGCCGGAGGTAATCTACGATCCCACCACCACCACTACTCTGGCCGACGGGACGGTGACCCGCACTCCGTTCCCGGGCAATATCATTCCGTCTCACATGTTTGACCCGGTGGCCGCGAAGATCATGGCGCTCTATCCGGCGACCAATCAGCCCATAAAGACCGGAGGCTTTCCGCAAAACGATCTGTTCGTCGACACCCCAGGCACGCAGGTCACCGACCAGGGCGACCTCCGCATCGACCACCGTCTGACCGACAAGGACAGTCTGTTCGGCACCCTGAGTTGGGCGAACACGAATAAAACCAGCGTGGCCCCGCTTCCGGGCGCGCTCGACGGCGCAACATTCAACGGCGTTCCGGAGCAGGACCTGAGCCGCAACGCCATGGCCAGTTGGACCCGCGTCTGGAGCCCCACCATCATCTCCGAAACTCGCCTCGGATTCACCCGGCTGGTGACTTCCCGCGTGCAGAGCGCCAACGCCAGCACGGACGAGTTCAAGAACTTCGGGATTGGCGGCTTCAACCCGATGACCACCCTGAACGGCGGCCTTCCCCAGATCGAGTTCGGCATACAGAGCCAGACGCAGTACCCCAGTCAGACCTATAGCCAGATCGGCGCCAACGACTGGCTGCCGTCGAAAGAGTACAGCAACGTTTGGGACTTCATCGAGAACCTCGCCGTTACCAAAGGCAGCCACGCCATGAAATTCGGAGGGGAGGTCCGGCAGATCCGGTTCCCGTTCTTCCAGGTGCCTTATCCGCACGGCGAGTGGTACTTTACGCAGAATGAAACGGCTAACCCGAACACGGCCACAGGTGGGGCGTTGAACTCCACCACCAGCGGCGACCAGATGGCTTCGTTCCTGTTGGGAGACATCAACTGGGGCCAGATCTCGACCGACAACTTCATTTCGTCGCAGAAATGGGGTTACTCGTTCTATGGTCAGGACGACTGGAAGGTCACTCCGAAACTCACCGTAAGCCTCGGCGTGCGCTACGAGTTGTTCTCGCCCATCAATGAGGGCTTCGGCCGTCAGTCGAACCTCAACATCGACACGCTAACCCTGGACATCCCCAAGGGGCCGGATTCGAACGCCCCTCTGCCTCCGAATTTTGCCCAGGCGTTCCCGAACATTACGGTATCGCGGGGGCAGGTCTCCGGCTACCTGATCCCGTGGGACAAGACGGATATTGCCCCGCGTGTTGGTCTCGCCTATAGCTGGCGCGATAAGACCGTAATCCGTCTCGGCTACGGTATCTTCTACGGCGGCGAGGAGAACCAGGGCGGCAATCCGAACCGCGGCGAGGGTGTGCCGTTCAACGAGTCGCCGATCCTGGACCGCTCAGCCACTGACAGCCCCTGGTCCGTCAATCCGTACTTCACGGGTGGCGCACAGGCGGGCTTCCCCACAAACGTCTTCACGCTCCCGGCCCCGGTCAGCTTCCGGGCGCTGGCAGAGGACTTCCGCAACTCGCTGGTACATAAGTGGAACGTCGCCATTCAGCGGCAGTTGCCCTGGCAAATGGCCCTGGAAGTCGCATATGTCGGCAATCACCAGGCGCATGGGCTCCTCCAGCCGAACCAGAATGCCTGTCCGAATACCCCGTCCCTCACCGCCGTCAATTGCGTGAGCCTGGAACCCTGGCCGGACCTCGGAACCCTGTTCGGCACGGCGTCCAATGGTTTTGGAAACTATGCCGGTATGACCGTCAAGCTGGAGAAACGGTTCTCCGACGGGCTGAGCTTCCTCAGTGCGTACACTTACGGTCACGCTCTCTCCGACAGCGGCACCACGCTGAGCGGGTCGGTCGGGTGGGGCTACATCAATCCCCTCAACTTCGACAGCAGCTACTCCAGCGCCCCGTGGGATATCCGCCACAACTTCGTGACCAGCTTTTCCTATGAAGTCCCATTCGGCAAAGGCAAGAAGTACGGCGGCAACATGAACCGCGCCGCCAATGCCGCAGTGGGCAACTGGCAGATGAACGGCGTTCTTACGCTCCACACCGGCAACCCGTTCACGCTTGACGCAACGGGCTGCGAGGGGCAATGGAATCTCTGCCGTCCCGATCTGGTGTCGGGCCAGGATCCCAACTCCGCACCGGCGGGTGGCCGCACGCCAAGCGAGTGGTTTAACACCGCCGCAGTCACCGGTCCCGCGGCGCTCACCGGCGGCAATCTCGGCCTCAACAGCAATTGGGCTCCTCCGACAAGAACCCTGGACTTCTCGGTGTTCAAGGACTTCGTCCTGACCGAACGGTTCAAGGTGCAGTTCCGCGCCGAGAGCTTCAACCTCCTCAACACGCCGCAGTTCAACTACCCCGGCAACACTTACGGTGAGTCGAACTTTGGCGTAATCACCAGTACGCTGGCAGGCACCGAACGGCACATTCAGTTCGCGCTGCGTGTGCAGTTCTAGGTGTAACTTCCTGAGTAGTAGCTTGAAACAGGCCCCCGTCCTTGTGGCGGGGGCTTTTTATTTTCATGCCGGGAAGCAATAGAATACGAGTGGTGCGCTTGTTAGCCGTGATTGTTCCAAGGAACCCGCGCAAAACGAACCGCGGCCGCGCCGCCGCAGGCTGCGAGATGCTGATCCGTATCGCGGCGCGGCTCGCGCTCTTCGCGCTCTTGGGGGCTTCGGTCGCGGTGGCTGCGCAGCCCGCTTCCTTCGACGACCAGTTTCGCCGAGGCCTTGTCGCGCTCCAGAACAATGATCTGACCGTGGCGAAACAGAGTCTGGAACAAGCTGCCCGGTTGCAGCCCGAGAACCCCAAAGTGTGGGCCGCTCTGGCCCAGGCCTACCTGCGAAGCAAGCAGACGGACCCGGCCAACGCGGCCGCCAAACGTGCGGAGGCCCTCGCCGCGGACGATCCCGTTGTCCAGCACGCGCTGGCGATCTTCTTCTCCGAGACGGGAGACTTCGCCAGGGCCGCCGGTCTGGAGCGCCGATTTGCTTCCAGCAAGGCCGCCGATCCGCAGGCAGCCGCGCGGGCGGCGACGCTCTCCCTCGAGGCCGGCGAGCCACAGCAGGCGATCATCTGGGCCAAAGCGGCCCTCGGCCAGCGCGACAGCGTGGACATGCATCACCTGCTGGGAAAGGCCGAGGAGGCCGCGAACCAGCCCGAGGCCGCGCTCGCGGAATTTCGCCGGGCCGTCGAACTGGCTCCCTGGGACGAAGGCTTCACCTTCGACCTCGGCCAGGCGCTGCTGCACCGCGGCGACTTTGCCGGCGCCCTCGCCTTCTTCGAGGCCGCGCGCGAGCGTTTCTCCAAAAGCGCGCAAATCGAGCTGGCCTATGGCGTCGCCGCCTACGGACAGCGCCGGTTCCGCGACGCCATTGCCGCCTTCCTGCACGTCACCCATCTTGATCCTTCCATTGAGCAGCCCTACATCTTTATAGGGAAGATCCTGGAGAACGCCGGCGACCTGATGCCCGAGGTGCTCTCCAGATACGCGGCGTGGGGAGCGGCGCAGCCGGACAACTACCTCCCATGGTTCCTCCATGCCAAGGCGCTGGACGCGTCGTCCGGGGATCCGGTCCGGAGCGAAGCCGAACTGCGCCGCTCCATCCGGCTCAACCCGAACTTCTGGGAGTCTCATCTGGAGCTCGGCATCATATTAATACAGCGTCAGCAGTGGCAGGAGGCCGCTTCCGAACTTTCCCGCGCCATCGAACTGGATGGAAAGAGACCAACGCCCCATTTTCAACTGGCGCGAGTCTACAATCGCCTGGGCAAACGGGAGCAGGCACAAGCCGAGCTGGCCGAGTTCAAGCGGCTCAGCGCCTCCGAGACGGAGTCCCCGGTTCCGTGAGACGCCGCGACTTTCTGGCCGTGTGTGCCGCCACCGGATTCCTCCCCGCTCGAGGGCATGCCGCCTCGCCGTTCCCCGTGCAGCTCCGCCAGCAGCCACCCTGGGCAGCCGTCCTCGCGTACGTCGAACCCGGTCTCGACGAGTTTCCCGGAGAGAAGACGGCCATGGAAATCGAGGAGCGTCTGCTGGCCGCGGTCGAGGGCGCGGAACTGCCGCTGGCCGGCGATTGCCGGGGCGTCTCGCCGGCGCCCCGCGAGTATCGTGACATTGCTCCTGACGTGGCCGCGGCGGTGTTCGACACGAACCGGAGCGACATCGCGGCCGGCTGGCGGGAATGGCGGCGGTCGCTCGGGACCATCCGGCGAGCGCGGTTTTATTCGATGCCTGGCGGGTTCGTCCGCTATGAGATTGGCAGCGAGAAGCCGGGGCGTCTGGAGCACCGCATCGGTTCGTGGAAGCAGACGTGGACCGATGGCCGGCTGGCGCATTTTGAACCGGTGGAAGAAATCGTCACGCACTCGGAGAAGCCGTGGTTCCGGGACGTCACCGGCGCCGTGTTCGCGGGGGTCTCGTCGTTCCACGAACAGCTCGCCCGCGGCACGGGATACTGGCGGGCGCGCCTCGATCCCGCTTGTGGCATCGACGTGTACGGCGAGAACGGCATCGCGGTGGGCGACATCGACGGCGACGGCCAGGACGAGATTTACGTTTGCCAGCCAGGCGGTTTGCCAAATCGCCTGTATCGGAACGACGGGAGCGGCCGCTTCCGCGACATTTCCCACGAGGCCGGGCTCGATATCCTGGACAACACCACCAGCGCGCTTTTCGCCGACCTGCGCAACTCGGGTTGCCAGGATGTCGTCGTCGTGCGCGACACCCAGCCGATGCTCTTCCTCAATGAAGGCCACGGCCGGTTCAGGCATGTTCCGGATGCGTTCCGTTTCGCGTCGGAGCCGCGGGGCTCGTTTACCAGCATCGCCGCCGCCGACTACGACCGCGACGGCCGGCTGGACATCTATTTGTGTTGCTACGTCTACTTTCAGAACGAGGCGCAGTACAGCTACCCGGTTCCTTACCATGACGCGCGGAACGGTCCGCCGAATTTCCTCTTCCGCAACCGGCTCGATCAGGAGCCCGGATACTTCGAAGACGTGACCGAGCCGAGCGGGATGAACCACAACAACAATCGGTTCAGCTTTTCGGCCGCCTGGTGCGATTACAACAACGACGGCTGGCCGGATCTGTACGTCGTTAACGACTTCGGCCGCAAGAACCTGTACCGGAATACCAACGGCCACTTCCGGGATGTGGCGGAAGAGGCCGGCGCGGACGACGTCGGCCCCGGCATGAGCGGGGCCTGGCTGGACTACGACGGCGACGGGCGGCCCGATCTTCTGATCTCCAACATGTGGACTCCCTGCGGACAACGGGTCACCAGCGATCCGGCGTTCCCCCCGGTGGCGAAAGACCCCTCGCTCCGCGAAGCCTACCGCCGCCACGTGAAAGGGAACTCGCTCTACCACAACAACGGCGATGGCACGTTCACATACACCGGCGATGCGCAGGGCGTGGAGATGGGCCATTGGTCGTGGTCGTGCGACGGCTCCGATATCGACAACGACGGCGTGCCGGAGATCTACATCGCCTGCGGCATGCTGACGAATAACGGTGCCTCCGATCTGATGAGTTTCTTCTATCGGCAGGTGGTGGCGAAGTCGCCGGTGAGATTTCAGCCCGCTCCCGCCTATGAGATTGGATGGAACGCCATCAATCAGTTGATCCGCCAGGATTACAGTTGGTCGGGCCGTGAGCCCAACGTGGTCTACGCGCGGCGCGGGGACCGCTTCTACGATTTCTCCGGGGTTAGCGGAATCGACAAGGCGGAGGACAGCCGCGCCTTCGCATTTACGGATATCGATGGCGACGGAAATCTCGATCTGATTCTAAGAAGCCGGATGGGTCCGCAGGTTCGCGTATTTCAGAATAACTGTGGAATATCGCGGAATGTTCTAGTCCTTTCTCTGCGGGGGACCAGGTCGAACCGGGACGGCATTGGCGCGCGCGTGGAAGTGGATGGTCAGGTGAAGTGGCTGGGGACCGGTTCCGGGTACCTCTCGCAACACACCAAACGCCTGCATTTCGGTCTCGGTGCGCGCGAGCATGCGGAAAAGATACGCGTTTACTGGCCGTCGGGAGAAATGCAGGAATTACCGTCACTCGCCGCAGATTATGTCTATGAAGTGACCGAGGGCGCCGCGGAATATCGTTCCAAACGGCTGCATTCGCACGCGGAATATCCAGATACTGTGTCCTTTACGGCGGATAATCAGTCCCGTTTTTTCACCGCGTGGCTCCGCGAACCCGTGCCTCTTCCGGAAGAGCGTCGCGGACCGGCGCTCCTGGTGCTGCATGCCGGCGAACCGTTGCCGCGGCTGCCGGTTCCATTGCAGGCGCTGGACTTGAGGCGTGCCCCGCCCGATCTGGCGGCCGCGTACGCCATTGTGCGGCGGTACCTCTTCGACTACCGCGCCGATCTGGAGACTCCTTTCTGGCTTCTTCTCGATACCCAGGGCCGGATCCGCAAGGTGTACGCGGAGGCCCCCGATGCCGCCACGGCGCAGGACGACCTGCGCTCGGCCGACGGACCCGTACCCGACCGGCGCGGCCTGCCTTTCCCGGGCGCCTGGTTCGGCCAGTCGGCTAGGGACTACTACAAGTTCGGTGGCGCCCTCCTTCAGGCCGGTTACCCCGAACAAGCTCTGCCGTATCTGGAGGAGATGCTGCGCCGCACCCCCGACAACGCCAAGGCGCTGCTCGCCGTTGGACGCATTCATCTCCAGGCCAAACGGCTTCCGCAGGCGCGCGAGGCGCTGCGTCGCGCGCTCCTTCTCGACCCCGCCCTGCCGGAAGCCTGGAACGAACTGGGCGGCGTGGAAACGGCTGACGGGAATCTGCAGGATGCCCTCCGCAACTACGAAAAGGCGCTGGCCATCGGCCCCGATCTTCCCTGGGCCCTGCAGAACGCCGCGCAGACGCAGGACCAACTGGGAAACACGCAGGAAGCCGAGCGGCTGTACCGCCGCATTCTGGCCATCGATTCCAAAAACGGGGAGGCCGCCAACGGACTGGGCCTGCTGCTGGCCAAACAGGGGCACAATGACGAGGCCAGGAAACTGTTTGAGCAGGCCATCTCCATCCGGCGTAACGATTCTTCGGCCATCAACAACCTGGGCGTGCTGTACATCAACATGGGCCAGATGAACGATGCCATCGCGGCGTTCGAATACGGAATCAGAATGTCGCCCGATGCGGATATACTGTACCTGAACCTCGCGCGGATTCGCGTCCGCATGGGCGAGCAGGACAAGGCGCGCGACCTGATGCGCGAGTTGCTGGCGCGTAAGCCCGGCGACTCTGTCGCTCGGAACGCACTGAAGGAGTTGGAAGCGCAATGATTCTGCTGGTGTGTATATTGGTTGCCGCGTCCGGCGGCGAGATCGAACGTCTCACCAAAGAGGTGGCCGCCTCCGGGCAGGTTGTGGAGATCGCAATCCGGCCGTCCGAGCTGGTTGCGCCGCCTCGCGAGATTGCGCCGGGCGCGCCCCCGCTGCTGTCTTTCCGCTACTACGAAGGCCAGCAGCACCATCGGTTCAATGACACGGAGTTGATGCTGGATGATGCCGGTCACTAGGATTCCGCTACTTCACTTCGGGATGTGGGGCAGGTTTATAGCCTGCGCACCGATTTCCAATCGGCGCCTTGCGCGGGTTACGAACCCGCGCGCAGGATACAATACTGCCCCACAGGGCAAACCGACGCACTACCCGAATGGTGCGGTGCGTACCTGCAAACCCGTGGCGGCGTTTCTGCGCCGCGCGCGTCAGCAAGCGGTCTTCGGAATCATGCTGGCTCTCGCGTTGCCAATGTGTGGCGCGGAGGCGGCCTCCGAACAAGCCGTCGCCCAGGGTATCGCCGCATTTCAGCAGGGCCGCTACGCCGACGCCAGCCGCCAGTTGCAGGACGCGCTCCGGCAGGATCCGGCCAACGAACACGCGCGCACGTTCCTGGCCCTCACCCGCGCCGCCACCGGACATTGCGCGGAAGCCATTCCGGATCTCGGCGCACGCTTCAGCCAGTCTACCGACGCGGATCTGAGCCGTCTCGCCGGCCTCGCGCTGGCGCAATGCCTGGTTACGCAGAATGAAGTCGCCCAGGCCGTCCCCGTCGTCGTTCAACTCGAGGCGAAATACCCGGATGACGCCGACGTCCTCTACGAGGCCGCGCGCGTCCACATGAAGGCGTTCAACGACGCCACCTTCCGCATGTTTCAAAAGACGCCGTCCTCCTGGCGCGTGAACCAATTATCCGGCGAGATTTTCGAAACACGGGGCAAATACGCGGAAGCGGCAGGGGAATATCGCAAGGCCATCGAGAAGAACCCCCGAGCGCTCAACCTGCATTTCCGCCTCGGCCGCGCCCTGCTACTGGAGTCGCACGACCCCGACGCTCTGGCGCAGGCGCAAAAGGAGTTCGAGGCGGAACTGGCCCTCAATGCCGAAGACGCCGCCGCCGAGTTCCAGTTGGGCCAGATCCTGAACGCTCAGCGCAAGCGCGAGGAAGCCCTGCAAAAGTACGAAAAAGCGCTCGCGCTCAGCCCCGATTTTTGCGAGGCGGCGCTGGCTGCGGCTAAGATGCGGGTGCAGGCGAAGGAATACGCCTCGGCCATCCCGCTGCTGGAACGCGTTGTGGCCCTGCAGCCGGCCAACGAGGCCGCGCACTACAATCTCATGCTGGCCTATCGCAACTCCGGCCAGATGGACAAGGCGCGCCACGAACAACAGGAACTCAACAAGCTGCAGCGTCCGCCCGAGGGCGAGTTTACCGACTTTCTCAAGCGGCTGGGCGAAGGGACGCCCGTGAAGTGAGACTCCTCGCGGCCGCCGCCCTGGCTCTGGCCTTTCTTGCAGCCACTCCACCCGGACCCGATTTCCGCGACATCGCGAAGGAAGCCGGGCTCACCGACTCGTTCCCGAACGGCGGCGACAAGACCAAACAGTACATCATCGAGACCACCGGCAGCGGCGTCGCTTTCCTCGATTACGACAACGACGGCTATCTCGACATCTTCGTCTTGTCCGGCGATGGCGGCACCAACCGCATGTACCACAACGACCACAACGGCCATTTCACCGACGTCACCGCCGCCCTCGGGCTCACCTCATCCGGCTGGGCCGAGGGCGTTTGCGCGGGCGACTACGACAACGACGGCTACACCGACCTGTTCGTCACCTACTGGGGCCAGAACCGGCTGTACCGCAACATAGGCGGCAAGCGCTTCGAGGACGTCACCGAAAAGGCGCACCTGACGCAGGACCGCACGCGCTACAACACCGGGTGCGCGTTCCTCGATTACGATGGCGACGGCCACCTCGACCTGTTCGTCGCCAACTACCTGAAGTTCGACTTCGCCACCACGCCGAAGGCCGGCGCGAATCCCTATTGCTTCTACCGCGGCATGGCGGTCAACTGCGGACCCCGCGGGCTTCCCTTCGAGGCGAACCTGCTGTACCACAACAAGGGTGATGGAACCTTCGAAGACGTTTCGGAGCGCTCCGGGATCACCAAGGCGACCGGCCACTACTCGCTCGCCGTCCTCGCCCAGGACGTCGACGACGACGGACGGCCGGACATTTACGTCGTCGGCGACCAGACGCCCGCGTCGCTCTTCATCAACCAGGGCGACGGGACGTTTTCCGAGGAAGCCGTTCTTCGAGGCGTGGCGTTGGACGAGAACGGCCGCGAGCTGTCCGGCATGGGCCTCACGTCGGCGGACTATGACGGGAACGGCTTTCTCAGCATTTTCCGCTCGGATTTTTCGGACGAGCGCAAACTGCTCTATCGCAACGCGGGCAAGGGCCAGTTTGACGACGTTACCATGGCTGCGGGGCTTGCCGGGAACACCCAGTTCGTGAGCTGGGGTTGCGCCTTTTTCGATTTCGACAACGACGGCTGGAAGGACCTGGTTATCGTGAACGGCCACGTGTATCCGGAAGTCGATCGGCTGCACATCGACATCCACTCCCGAGAACGCGCCATCCTTTACCACAACACGGGTAAGGGCACGTTCGACGACATTTCGGAAGCGGCGGGGCCCGCCGTTCTGGCGCCGCACTCGGCGCGCGGCCTGGCCGTCGGCGATATCGACAACGACGGCACCCTCGAAGTTTTGGTCAACAACCAGAACGAGCCTCCCTCGCTCTGGAAGCAAACCAGGCGCGCGCCGGGCCACTGGCTGCTGCTGAAGCTCATCGGCACTAAGTCGAATCGCAGCGCGATTGGAGCGCGGGTAGTGGTGACCGCCGCCGGCCACAAGCAGACGGACGAGGTGCGGAGCGGCGGAAGCTACCTGTCGCAGAACGACCTGCGCCTCCACTTCGGCCTCGGCGATGCGACGCACGCGGACAGCATTGAAGTGCGCTGGCCGTCGGGTCAGCACACCGTTCTGAAGGATGTCGCCGCGGACCGCATTGTCACGATCACCGAATAAAACCACCGCCTTCAATGTGGGGCAGGATGGATTCCTGCGCGGCGGTTGATTACCGCCGCTGTTCCGGGGCAATTCTCGCGGTGGGCCCATTGATGATCGGCCGCAGCTTTCAAGCCCCACAAGGTTTCAGCCAGCTTGCAGCATCGTGGTGATTGGCCGCTACACCAGCTCCCGTTCGGCGGTGCGCACCGCAATCTCCACGTGCTGGGCTTTCAGCCAGGGGAGTTCGGCCTTCAGCCGGATCACTCCAACGCCTTCCTTCGCTCTGACCCACATGGCGCCCACCCCGCCGCTCAGTGCGAATGGGTTGTCGCCGATGATCTCGCCCGGCCCGGTGAGAGTGAGCTGCACGGCGCCGCTGGACATGCGCCGGGTGTTGCCGAACTCGTCGGTCACGCGGAGGACCACCCGGGTGGCATCGCGGCCATCCCCGAGAAGTTCGCGGTCGTCCGGCTCCACGTGCAGCGCCGCGTCCACGCCCGCGCCGGAGAGCGTCATCGTCTTCACCAGCTTGCCGGCCAGGTAGCCCTCAATCCTGAGATCGCCCCATGCCGGCTCGTCCGTGATTCTCACCAGAAACGGCGGATGCTTCAGATGGCCGTAGGTGGTCCGGTCCGGGTCCGCTTCGGCCTGCAGCACGTCCCCGACGTACACCTTCAGATGATCGCAGTTGGAGCAGATGGGCACGATTCCCAATCCACCCGCGGTGGAGCGGTCCCCCTGCGACCAGAAGAATCCCGGCTCGATCACAATCTCCTCGTCCGGATCGCACTGCGATTTGTAGAACCCGGCCGCCGCTTTGGGAATGCGGAAGATGTCGCTGACCCCGTGGTAGCAGATGCGGTCGCCGGAGCCGAAGTTGCCGTGGGTGTTGTAGTCGAAGGCGCACCAGGCGATGCCGCCGGCATAGCGGTCGTCCGAGGCGAGCTGGTTGTGGACGCGGGCATGACGAAGCGTGTGTTCGGCCACCCGCTCCACCTGGTCGAAACTCTTCGTGGAAAACATGTGCCCGTTGAATTCCGTGTTCAGGTACAAGGGGTGATTCGGCGGGCGCAACGGGAACCCGAAGTCGTTCATGGTGAAGACGTCTTCGAGCAGCTCCGAATCGTACAGGTAACGAATGCCGCCGGTCTGCCTGGTTGCGTCCAGCGAGTGCGCGAGCTGGTTCGTGCGCGTGTAGAAACCGTGATCGTCCTGGGATTCGTTGATGCGAACGCCCCAGAGAATGATGGACGGATGGTTCCAGTCCCGCCGGATCATGTCGCCGACATTGCGCACCGCCAGATCCTGCCAGCTCTTGTCGCCGATGTGCTGCCAGCCGGGAATCTCTTCGAGAACCAGCAAGCCGACCTCGTCGCAGCGGTCCAGAAACGGCGGCGACTGCGGATAGTGGGACGTCCTGACCAGGTTGATCTTGAGCTCGCGCCTCAGGATGTCGGCGTCGCGGCGCTGCACACGCGCGGGCATGGCCCCGCCTACGAAAGGAAAGGTCTGATGACGATTCAGACCACGCAGTTTCACGTGTTGCCCGTTCAGCATAAACCCGGCCGGCGTGAAGCGCGCCTCGCGGAAGCCGGCGCGGGTGGCGTACTCGTCGTGTGATCCGTCCGCGTTGGTCAACTTCACGTGGACCTCGTACAACTTCGGATGCTGCAGGTCCCAGAGCTCAACCTCACCGGCGCGGTCGATAGTCACCTCCTGGTAGTCTTTCCGGGAGACGTCCACCGCGGATTCCTGCGAGGCGAGGATGGTCTTCCCGTCGCGCAGTTCGACGCGCAGCTTCGCCCCATCGGAAACCGGCCCGTCCATCCAGCAGCGCACCACCAGACCGCGGTCGGGCTGAAGCACTCGAACAGGCTTGGCGAAAACATTCGCGATGAACGTCTTCGGCACCACGCGCAGGCGCACGTCGCGGTAGATTCCGCCGAAGGTGAGGTAGTCGATGCGGCCGCCAAACGGGGGAATATCCGCGCGCTCGGTGGAATCCACGCGGACCGCGAGCACGTTTCCGGCATCCCACTGCAGGTGATCGGTCAGTTCCACAGAGAAGGGCGTGTAGCCGCCCTGGAACTCCGAAAAGGCGTGGCCGTTGATCACCGCGATGGCGGCCGTCATTACGCCGTCGAAGTCGGCAAACACACGCTTGCCGCGCCATGCGGGGGCCGCGCTAAAATGCCGGCGGTAGACCGACACGAACTCATAGGCGCGATCATCGAGACTGTGCCACGACAGACGCGCGTTGGCGTGCGGCAGCGTAATATGCTCTGATTTAGCATCGTCGAAGCCGGGTTCGAGGGCATCCTTGCCACCGTGCGGAAGGAAGAGCCAGTTGCGGTTCAGATCGTAGCTTCGCTGGGCGGCCGCATTCGCCGCATCATGGCCGACTGGGGCGCTGGCACGAGCGCTCGCCTGGGTTAGGGCCGCCGCGCTTCCAATAAGAAACGCACGGCGGTTGAAGTCCATGCTGTTCATACGGGCAACAAGATATCACACCCAGCTCCCGCGTGGGGACCCTTTCAGTCGTGTCGGAGCAGAATAGAAAGTTCCGGTCCGGCAAAGTAGAAAGTTCCGCTTGGCGACGGCTTGCGCAGGACAGCGCCTGCCATTCCCTCCTGGCCGGAGATCGCTCAGTGCATCGCGGCCGGGTCCCGTCAAGGTCGCGCCAGGTTGGTGCACCGAAGGGGAGCCTTGACGGGTGGGCGCGATGCAAAATGCTGGCTGGCCGTGGGAATGGCAGGCCAAGTCGCCAGGGCAATCGGATCTGGCGATCCGCAGAAACCGGAACTTTCTACTTTGCCGCGACACTCCCCCTTTCAGTCGGTGAAGCTGGTTGGGGTGCACGACAAGAAAGTGGTGGAAGCATGGCCGACTAATGATTGCGTTGGAGCCAGGTACCGTCCAGTGCATTCCGGCCCGTTTGAGTCGTGTGCCGATGGCGAGTTTGCAACCAGCCTCGACCACGCCGGAGGAAGTGCAGAGGCCCATCTGATGGAAACGCGGATAACGCATTCGGTGGCGGTTGCGGCGAATGTAGTGATATTATAGCACTTGCGAGCCTCATCGGAAGAGTTCATAAAGGGGCGCAACGCACCCAGCAGTGCGGCAAGTTTCACATCGTCCAGTTGGTCGTGCCGGTGCTGCGCCCATAGCCGGGCCCGGGCAGGATGAGCCGGATGGAGAGCCTTGGACAGGTCGCTGAGATGTTGTTTGACGTGGAAGCGGTCGACGATCCGGATCGCTTTGGGGAACAGTTCTTGTGCGATGTTCCAGATCCACGGTGCGCCGTCGCCGATCACGACCGCGCGCTCGGCCTGACAGAACCGGCGGCGGCTGGTTTCCCGCAGGACTCTCTCGGTGAATTCGGAGCGGACCTGGCTGACATCGGGTGTGGCCGCACTCTCGATGGCCGCCGAGTAGGAGACGGAGCCCCGGTCTCGCATCGGATGGCCTTCCTCGTCACGAGCCTCGGCGCTCCAGACGGTGCAGAGCTTGACCTCCCTTGTCTTTGCAGTACCATCGGCTTGTTTGCCGGAACGGCCCACTAACTCCGCGGCGCGAACCGGAATGCCCGTTCCGTCGATTCCCAGATACAAGGTCGGCGGCAGGGGGGTCTGCTCCATGGGCGTGACGTCTTGTTTTTCGTCGTCGGCGACCTCGCGGCCGAGGGCTTCGGCGTGCCGTTCTACTTGTTTGGGGTCTACCGTGACCGCGGCCAGTTGGTCGAGCAGAAGGCTGCTCTCTTCAAA